>NZ_CAKKLX010000003.1 GCF_918698155.1 Roseomonas sp. CECT 9278 | reverse complement strand
CGCAACGCCCGGCCGCGCCGCGCCCGCCGCCCGCCGCGGCGGCGCAACAGCCGCCGAGCACACCGGCCGACCCGGCGCCGCCCGTCGTGGCGAACGACCCGCTGCCCGCGCCGGTCGTGTTGCCCGACCCGCAGCCCGCCCTGCCGCCGGCCGCGGCGCCCACCACGCGCCGCGTCGTACGATCGCTGCGCCAGCTCGGCCAGACCGGGCCGATGCAGCTGCGCGGCGTCTCGCCCCTGCAGGGCGTGCAGTTCGGCATCCGCGCGGATGAGGTGGTGACCGACGCACGGCTGGTGATCTCGGGCGCGGCCTCCCCCGCGCTGGTGCCCGAGGCCAGCCAGCTCACGGTCACGCTGAACGACCAGCTGGTCGGCGCGGTGCGGCCGGACCCGGCGCGCCCGGCCTTCGGCCCGATCGAGATGCCGCTCAGCGCGGATTTCTTCACCGAGATCAACCGGCTGAACTTCGCCTTCGCCGGGCGCTACCCGGCGGCCTGCCAGGACCCGCTGTCGGACCTGCTGTGGATGACGGTGTCGGACGGCTCGGCGCTGCATCTCACGCTGGAACGCCTGGCGCTGCCGCGCGACCTCGCACGGCTGCCCGAACCCTTCTTCGACCCGCGCGAATTGCGCGACACGCTGGTGCTGCCCTTCGCGGTGCCGCCGGGCGCCTCGACCGAATTGCTGCGCGCCGCCGCCATCGCCGCTTCGTGGTTCGCGGTGCAGGCGGAATACCGCGGCGCGCGCTTCCCGGTCGCCGCGGGCGCGCCGATGACCGGCGACGCCGTGGTGCTGGCGACACCGCAATCGGTCCCGCCCGGCGTCACGCTGCCGGCGCTGTCGGGCCCGACCATCGCCCTGGTCGAAAACCCCAACGATGCCACCGGCACGCTGCTGCTGATCGCCGGCCGCGACGCGTCGGAGGCGGCGACCGCCGCGATGGGGCTTGCCTTGGCGCCGCAGCTGCTGTCCGGCCAGGTCGCGCAGGTCAGCACGCCGCGCGCGCCGCGCCGCCGCCCGTACGAGGCACCGCGCTGGCTGCCGCCCGACCGCCCGGTGGCGCTCGGCGAACTGGTGGATCGCGGCGAGCTGCAGGTGCAGGGCTTCGCGCCCGGGCCGATCGTGGTGCCGCTGCGCACCGCGCCCGACCTGGTCACCTGGCGGCGCCACGGCTTCCCGCTGGCGCTCAGCCTGCGCGCGCCGCCGGGGCCGATCCTCGATGTCGGCACCTCTCGGCTGGATGTGTCGGTCAGCGGCGTCTTCCTGCGGGCGCTGCCGCTGCGCGAACAGGAAAGCTGGCCGCTGTCCTGGGTGCTGCGCCAGGCCGGCGCCGAGCCCGGCCCGCGCGAGGCGACGGTGCCGATCCCGCCCTGGCTGGTGTCCGGCCGCAACGACCTGCAGCTGCGCTTCGACATGCGCCCGATGCACCGCGGCGACTGCGTGGCGATCCCGGCCGAGGTGCAGGCCTCGATCGACCCGGTCAGCACCATCGACATCAGCCGCGCGCATCGCTTCGCCGTGCTGCCCAACCTGGCCTTCATGGCGAGCGCGGGCTTCCCCTTCACCCGCCTGGCCGACCTGTCCGAGACCGCGGTGGTGATGCCCGACCAGCCCAGCCCGGTCGAGGTCAGCGCCTTCCTCGGCCTGGTCGGCGGCCTGTCGTCGATCGTCGGCGTGCCGGCCACCGGGCTCGCGGTGGTGCGCCCGGCGCAGCTGGCGCAGGTGGCCAATCGCGACCTGATCGTGATCGGCACGCTCTCCGGCCAGTCGGCGCTGCCGCAGCTGCTGCGCGACATGCCGCTGCGCATCGAGGATGGCGGCCGGCTGTCGATCTCGCTGCCCGACCGCCTGGACGGCTTCGCGCGCCTGATCGCCGACGGCCCGCCGAGCGCCGACCGCGCCCGCGCCGCGAGCTTCCTGTCCGCGCCGGCCGAGGGGCTGGGCTTCGTCGCCGGCGCGCAATCGCCGCTGGCCGCGGGGCGTTCGGTGGTGGCGCTGGCCGCGCCGACCCCCGCCGGCGTCGAGGCGATCGCCGAGGCGCTGCGCGACCCCGCCCGCATCCCGCGCGTGCAGGGCGACCTGGTGCTGCTGTCGGGCGATACGCTGGAGGCCTTCCGCATCGCGCCGTCCTACCAGGTGGGTTCGCTGCCGATCTGGCTGTGGCCGAACCACTACCTGGGCGGGCGGCCCTGGATGGTGCTGGCGCTGATGGTCGGCGGGGCGCTGCTTATCGCGCTGCCGCTGCGCGCGGCGCTGCGCCGGCGCGCGGCGCGACGCATGCGGGGACACGCGTGATGGGGGGAAGCGCGCGATGAGCCGACAGGGCATCACACGCATCGGCGCCGCGCTGATCGGCGCCGCGCTGGCGGCGCCGCTGCCGGCGCTGGCCCAGGGCAATGGCGCGCTGGCCGCGCTGGTGCAGCAGGGCCGGCACTGGCAGGCGCAGCAGCGCCCGGACCTCGCGCTGCGGTCCTTCGAACGCGCCCTGCTGGCCGACCCGTCCAGCCCCGATGCGCTGGCCGGCGCGGCGGAGGCGCAGGCCGCGCTCGGCAACCGCCCGGCGGCCGAGGCGCTGCTCGCGCGGCTGCGCGTGGTGGCGCCCGGCGCGCCGGCCGTCGCCGCCGCGCAGGAGGCACTGCGCGGCAGCCAGGTGGAACGCTCCGCCATCGAGGACGCCCGCCGCCTGTCGCGCGAAGGCCGCGTGCCCGAGGCCCTCACCCGCTACCGCGACGCCTTCGGCGGCGCGGCGCCGCCCGATGCCTATGCGACCGAATACTGGCTGACCCTGGCCGGCACTTCCGGCGGGTGGGAACAGGGGCGGCGCGAATTGGCCGCGCTCGCGGCGCGCCGGCCGCAGGATGCGCGCGCGCGCGTGGCGGCCGCGCAGGTGCTGACCTGGCGCGAAGCCACCCGCAACGAGGGCATCGCGCAGCTGGCGCAATTGGCGCGCGACCCCGCGACCGGGCCGCAGGCGGTGCAGGCCTGGCGGCAGGCGCTGCTGTGGCTGGGCACCGGGGCCTCGGCCGAAGCGCCCCTCGAAGCCTTCCTCGCGGTGCGCCCGGACGATGCCGCGATCCGCGCCCGCCTGGCCGAGGTGCGCGACCCGACGCGCCGCGCCGCCGAGGCCGCCGCCGGCCCGCGCCAGGAAGGGTTCGACCAATTGCAGGCGAACCGCCTGGCCGTCGCCGCGCGGTCCTTCGAAGCCGCCATCGCCGCCAATCCGAATGATGCCGATGCGCTGGGGGGCCTGGGCGTGGTGCGGCTGCGCGAAGGCCGCGCCGCCGAGGCGCGCGACCTGCTGAACCGCGCCATCGCCGCCGACCCGTCGCGCGCGCAGAACTGGCGCCAGGCGCTGGATGGCGCGAGCTACAGCCTGGAACTCGCCGAGGGCCGCGCCCTGCTGCGCCGCAACGAGGTCGAGGCGGCCGACACCGTGCTGCGCCGCGCCGTGACGCGCGATGCCGCCGACCGCACGGATGCCGAGACCTTGCTCGGCGAGATCGCGCTGCGCCGCAACGACACTGCCGGCGCCGAGGAACGCTTCCGCGCCGCGCTGGCCCGCCGCCCGGGCTTCCAGCCGGCCGAACAGGGGCTGGAGCAGGCGTTGCGCCGGCAGAACCGCACCGCCGAGGCCGACGAGATCGCCCGCCGCCTCCGCGTGGCCCAGCCCGCCGGCGGCGGTGGCGGCGGCACCGGCGGCAATGCCGGGCGCCTGCGCGCCGAGGCCGCCCGCGCCGCCGACCCCACCGCCTCCGCCGCGCTGTTGCAGGGCGCCCTGGCCGAGGCGCCGAACGATCCCTGGGTGCGCCTGGACCTGGCGCGGGCCCTGGCGCGCCAGGGCCAGGGCATCGAGGCGCGCGCCATCATCGAGGCGCCGCTCTCCGATGGCCGTGCCAGCCCCGACGCCATCTTCGCCGCCGCGTTGTTCGCCGAGGAGCAGGGGCGCATCACCGATGCCGCCGCGCTGCTGGGGCGCATCCCGCCGGGGCGGCGTTCGCCCGACATGGCTCGCCTGGCCGCGCGCACGCGGGTGGCGGCGGAAGTGGAACAGGCCGCGGCCGGTGCCGCCGCCGGCGGCTTCGAAGGCCGGCAGCGGCTGCTGGCCCTGGCCGCCCGCCAGGACCCGACCGGCGCGACCGCGGCCGCCGTGGTGCGCGCCTTCGGCCGCATCAACGACCCGCGCGGCGCCGAGGAAGCGGCGCGGGTGGCGCTGGCGGTCAACCGGGCCCCGACCCCCGCGGCGCGGCTCGCCATCGCCGGCGCGCTGCTGGAAGCGGGCAACGAACAATCCGCCGCCGCCCTGGCCCGCGGGCTGGAGGGCGACCCATCCCTGACGGCCGAGGCTCGCCGCCAGGCCGATGCGCTGATGGCCGGCGCGGCGGTGCGCGCGTCGGACCGTGCCAATGAGGCCGGCGACCAGGCGGCGGGCTATGATCGGCTGCGCCCGGTATTGGCGCGCAACCCGAACGACCCGGCGGCGAACCTGGCGCTGGCGCGGCTGCATGCCGGCGCGCGGCAGGCCGGCCAGGCGCAGGCCATCGCGGAATCCGTGCTGGCGCGGGACCCGCGCAACCTCGATGCGCGTGCGGCGGCGGTCGATGCCGCAATCGCCGGGCGCGACTTCCGCCGCGCCGAGGACCTGCTGGACGAAGCCCGCGTGCTGGCGCCGAACGAGGCGCGCGTGTCCCTGATGCAGGCGCGGCTGGCGCGCGCGCGCGGCGACAATCGCGGCGCGCTGGTCGCCGCCCGCCAGGCGCAGCAGCAGCGCGAGGCGCAGGTCGGCTCCGTGGTGCCGATGGGCTTCGCCACGGCCGGGCCCAACCCCTTCCGCGGCAGCGGGTCCGGCGTGCCCGGCGCGCCGGCGCCGCGCGACCCGCTGCTGGCCGAGATCGGCCGCGAAGTGGAACTGGCACGCGAGGGCGCGGCGACCACCTTCGCCGTGCTGCCCAGCGTGCGCGGGCGGTCGGGCACGCAGGGGCTCGACCGGCTCGAGGAACTGGCGCTGCCGGTCGAAGGGTCGTTCTCGCCGCGCGGCATCGGCGGGCGCCTGACCGCCAGCGTCACGCCGGTGTCGATCAATGCGGGGTCGCTGCCGCTCGACCTGGTGTCGCTGCAATCCTTCGGCGCCAACCCGATCGCCTTCCCCGGCGGCATGCGGGCGCCGCGCGACGATGGCGCATCCGGCGTGGGGCTCGGCCTGGCCTATCAGCGCGGCTGGTTCCGCGGCGATGTCGGCAGCTCGCCGATCGGCTTCCGCTTCCCCACCGTGGTCGGCGGGCTGGAAGTGGCGCCCGAGCTCGGCGGCGGCTTCCGCATCCGCGCGACCGGCGAACGCCGCGCGGTGACCGACAGCCTGCTGTCCTGGTCGGGCCAACGCGATTCCATCACCGGCGAGACCTGGGGCGGCGTGGTGCGCACCGGCGGTCGCGCGCAGCTGGAATATTCGACCGGCCCGGCGAATTTCTACGCCGGCGGCGGCTATGCCGTGTTCGACGGCCAGGGCGTGGCCGACAATTCCCGTGTCGAACTCGGCGCCGGCGGGTCCTTCGCGATGGTGCGCCGGCCAGACGAGACGGTCACGGTCGGGCTCGACCTGGTCTACTTCGCCTATGACCAGAACCTGCGCCACTTCACGCTGGGCCATGGCGGGTATTTCAGCCCGCAGGACTACACGGCGGTGAACATCCCGGTGGAATGGCGGGCGCGGTCGGGGGATTGGCGCTGGCGGCTGGGCGCGTCGCTCGGCTACGCGGTGTGGTCGGAGGATTCGACCCCGGTCTTCCCGACGAACCCCAGCCTGCAGGGGCAATTGGCGTCGCGCGTCGGCTCCAACCCACAGATCTTCGCCTTCTACCCCAGCAAGAGCGAGGCCGGCGTGATCGGCAGCCTGCGCGGCGACGTGGAATACCGGCTGAGCAGCGACCTGGTGATGGGCGCGACCCTGCGCTACGACCGCTCGGCCGATTGGAACGAGGCGCGCGGGACGGTCTACGTGCGCTACGCGCTGCCGGAGTAGCAGCGCCCGGCGGCGGCGCATCGCTGCGTCGCGGCGGCCATTCGCACCGCGCGCCGCGGCCGTGGGTGCCGCCAGGGACCTTTCCGCACGCCTTGGCGCGCATCGATGCCGCTGGGGCAGGTCGCGGTCGGCTGGAGCCATCCGGGACCTGTTGCGGGGCGCGCCTGCGCGCCCGGCTCGGCGGCGCCGACGGGCGGTCTGGCCCGGGGACATGCACTGACCCTGCACGACCGGCGCTGCCGCGGCGCCGCCCCTTCATTCAACAATATGGTTGACTAATTCGACCCAGGCGGCATATTCAACGACATGGTTGAATTAAACGCCGCCCGGCTCGACGCCGTCTTCCACGCCCTCGGCGATGCCACCCGCCGGCAGATGCTGCGCGACCTGGCGGGCGGCGAGCGCAGCGTCGGGCAGCTCGCCGAACCCTTCGCCATGTCGCTCGCCGCCGCGTCCAAGCACATCAAGGCGCTGGAGACGGCCGGGCTGATCCGCCGCGAGGTGCGCGGGCGGACGCATCTGTGCCGGCTCGACCCCGGGCCGCTCGCCGGCGCGCATGGCTGGCTGGCCTTCTACGAGAAGTTCTGGACCGACCGGCTGGACGTGCTCGAACGGCTCCTCCGTGCGGAGGACGCCGCCAAACCCCCCACCCCCGCAGGAGACGACCGATGAACGACGTTGCCGAGATCGACAGCCATGGCGTGCTGGTCGAACCCACCACGCTGATGATCCAGCGCCACCTGCCTGGCCCGATCGAGCGCGTGTTGGACTACCTGACGCGCAGCGACCTGCGCCGCCAATGGCTGGCCGCCGGCGAGATGGCGATGCAGGTCGGTGCCACCACCGAGCTGGTGTGGCGCAATGACGAACTGACCGACCCGCCCGGCGAACGCCCGCCCGCCGCCGATATCGAACACCGCCTGGAGGTGCGCGTTACCGCATGCGATCCGCCGCATCGGCTGGCCATCACCTGGGGCAGCACCGGCGGCGTGACCTTCGACCTGGCGCCGGCGGGCGGCCGCGTGCTGCTGACCGTGACGCATCATCGCGTGGTCGATCCGGCGATGCGGCTGAGCGTGAGTGCCGGCTGGCATGCGCACCTGGACCTGCTGGTGGCGCGCGTGTCGGGCGTGGAACCGGCGCCCTTCTGGGACGCCTTCGTGCGGATCAAGCAGGACTACGCGCAGCGCCAGCAGGCGTGATCCGGCGGCGGATGCCCGAGCCCCGGTCCGGCCAGGCGCCGGCGAAACGGAGCTGATGCGGATCGCGTGACGCGCGATCCGGGCGCGCACGGCGCGACCGCGCCCAACCCGCCCGCGGCCGCCGGTGCGCCAGCCCCTGGCGCGCAGGCAAGCCGGCCGGATGGCCGGCGCCCGCCGCCTGAGGGCCAAGAACTACGCCGCTTTACGCACCGCGCGCACCGCCTCGGCCAGCGCGCGCACCTGGTCGAGCACCTTGCGCACCGCCTCCGGCTTGGCACGGCCCTGTTCGTCCAGGTTCGCGGCCAGCGTCTCGATCAGGGCGGAGGCCACCACCGCGCCATCGGCGATGCGCGACGCCTCGGCCGCCTGCTCCGGCGTGCGCACGCCGAAGCCGATCGCGATCGGCAGCGTGGTATGCGCCCGGATGCGCGGGATGGCGGCGGCCAGCGCCTCGCTGGTGGCGCTGCGCGTGCCGGTGATGCCGGTGATCGCGACGTAGTAGATGAAGCCCGTGGTCGCCGCGAGCACGCGCGGCAGCCGGTCGTCACCCGTGGTCGGCGCGATCAGGCGGATCAGGTCCAGGCCATTCGCCTTGGCCGCGGGTTCGATCTCGTCGGCTTCCTCGGGCGGCACGTCCACCACGATCAGCCCATCCACGCCCGAGGCCGCGGCGTCGGTGCAGAACCGTTCCACGCCATAGGACAGCACGGGGTTGTAGTAGCCCATCAGGATGACGGGCGTGGCGTCGTCCTCGCGCCGGAAGTCGCGCACCATGGCGAGCGTGCCGGCCAGCGTGGCGCCGGCCTTCAGGCCGCGCTGGCCGGCGCGCTGCACGGTCGGGCCATCGGCCATCGGGTCGGTGAAGGGCACGCCGATCTCGATCAGGTCGGCCCCCGCGCCGGGAAAGCCGCGCAGCAGCGCCATCGAGGTGGCGGGGTCGGGGTCATAGGCTTCGAGGAAGGGAATGAGCGCGCCGCGCCCCTGTTCCTTCAGCGCGGCGAAGCGCGCGGCGATGCGAGACATTTGTTTGACCCTCAGACGGCGGGCGGCCGGCATGCGCCGGCCTTGCCTTCGCGCCATGCAAGCGCGCGCCCGGCAGCGATGATGGTTTGGGCGCGGTCGGCCCGTGCGCTCCCGGCCCACGCAAGCGCGCGGGCCGCCGGGTTCCGGGGCGGCGGCAGGTCGGACGAACGGCCGGCCTTGCCTTCGCGCCATGCAAGCGCGCGCCCGGCGGCGATGATGGTTTGGGCGCGGTCGCGCCGTGCGCTCCCGGCCCACGCAAGCGCGCGGGCCGCCGGGTTCCGGGGCGGCGGCAGGTCGGACGAACGGCCGGCCTTGCCTTCGCGCCATGCAAGCGCGCGCCCGGCAGCGATGATGGTTTGGGCGCGGTCGCGCCGTGCGCTCCCGGCCCACGCAAGCGCGCGGGCCGCCGGGTTCCGGGGCGGCGGCAGGTCGGCACGCCCAGGCACTTCGCCGGTCGCAGGGTTCGGCGCGGCGATCACATCTCGACGCCCAGATGCTTCGCCACGGTGAAGATGTCCTTGTCGCCGCGGCCGCACATGTTCATCACGATCAGCGTCTCGGGCGGCAGAGTCGGTGCCAGCTGGATCACATGCGCCAGCGCATGGGCGGGCTCCAGCGCGGGGATGATGCCCTCCAGCCGCGAGCACAGCTGGAAGGCGTCTAGCGCCTCGGTGTCCGTCGCGCTGACGTACTGCACGCGGCCGAGTTCGTGCAGCCAGGAATGCTCCGGCCCGATGCCGGGATAATCCAGGCCGGCGCTGATGGAATGCGCCTCCAGGATCTGCCCGAATTCATCCTGCAGCAGGTAGGTGCGGTTGCCGTGCAGCACGCCCGGCCGGCCCTTGGTGAGCGACGCCGCATGCTGGTCGGTGTCGACGCCATGGCCGGCGGCCTCGACCCCGCGCATCGCCACCGATGCATCATCGAGGAACGGATAGAACAGCCCCATGGCGTTCGACCCGCCGCCGATCGCCGCAACCAGGATATCCGGCAGGCGGCCTTCGGCGGCCATCATCTGCTCGCGGGTTTCCTCGCCGATCACCGACTGGAAGTCGCGCACCATCACCGGGTAGGGATGCGGGCCGGCCACCGTGCCGATGCAGTAGTAGGTGTCGTGGACATTCGCGACCCAGTCGCGCAGGCCCTCGTTCATCGCATCCTTCAGCGTGGCGGCGCCGGAGGTCACCGGGATCACCTCCGCACCCAGCAGCTTCATGCGGAAGACGTTGGGCTGCTGGCGCTCGACATCGGTGGCGCCCATGAAGACCGTGCAGGGCAGGTCCATCAGCGCGCAGGCCGTCGCGGTGGCGACGCCATGCTGGCCGGCGCCGGTCTCGGCGATGATGCGGGTCTTGCCCATGCGCTTGGCCAGCAGGATCTGGCCCAGCACGGCGTTGATCTTGTGCGCGCCGGTGTGGTTCAGCTCGTCGCGCTTGAAGTAGACCTTGGCGCCGCCAAGGTGCTTCGTGAGGCGTTCCGCATACCACAGCGGCGAGGGCCGGCCGACGTAGTGCGTCAGCAGCCGGCGCCATTCCGCCATGAAGGCCGGGTCGTTCTTGGCGTCGTTGTAGGCGCGCTCGACCTCGAGGATCAGCGGCATCAGCGTTTCCGCCACGAAGCGGCCGCCGAACTGGCCGAAGCGGCCGCGGGCATCGGGGCCCTGGCGGAAGGAATTGGGCAGGGGCTTGTTCAAGGGCGTTGTCTCGGCCGTCCCGGGGAAAGGGCTCGTGTAGCGGAAGGTCGCGGCAGCGGCCAGGGGCGCGGCGCAACCCCGGTCGGCTGGCCGCCGTTCCAAAGGACCGCGCCCCCGGCGGCATCGACGGCGCGGACACCGCGCGCCGCCGGCGCTGCTACGCCGCCTTCATCCCCGGCCCCGTCGGCCGGCGGCGTGCCGCCGGCCGCGACGCCAGGCGCTCAACGCACCCGCACGTCGATCACATTGGTCTTCATGAAGCCCGAGACCTCGCCCACCGCGCGCCCGCGGAAGGCGGCGTCGCCCTGCAATTCGGTGCCCAGCGTCCGACAGGCCGCGCGCGACCGCGCATAGGCATCCAGCGTCGACGGGTTGGCCCCGATGCGGAACAGCGAGGCGCCGCTGATGCCCGAGGCGCGTTCGCGCCACAGCCCGTCCGGCCCCTGCTGCCAGACGCAGCGGGTGATGTTCTCGCCCTGCGGGTTGGCGCGCACCGGCCCGGCCGGGTCATCGAAGCCATGCCGGGCGTTGTTGTAGGTGTTGATGGTGATGTTGCCGCCCGAGGCGCGCAGGAACGACCCCAGGTCATCGCAGGCCGGCTTGCCGGTCACGTTGTCGCGGCTGCCCACCAGCACCAGGATCGGCCGCCGCCCCGTGTCGCGGTTGCCCAGGCGATAGGAGCAATCCGGCGCCACCGCCGCGAAGGCCAGGAAGCGCGCCGCATCCGCCGGGCGGCCCTGCCCCACCAGCGTATGCGCGGCCAGCAGCGCGCCCCCGCCGCCGCCCTCCCCGAAGCCGACCAGGCC
This sequence comes from Roseomonas sp. CECT 9278, assembly GCF_918698155.1. Taxonomy (GTDB): domain Bacteria; phylum Pseudomonadota; class Alphaproteobacteria; order Acetobacterales; family Acetobacteraceae; genus Neoroseomonas. The sequence goes on along the minus strand of NZ_CAKKLX010000003.1, from coordinate 223,724 downwards.
GATGCGCCGGCGGTCGATGCGCGGGTGCTGCACGGCGGCGTCCATGGCGCCATAGGCATCCAGCGCGAAGTCGATGGTGGTGAAGAAGGCGCGGTCCGCCGGCGGGCGCGTCGGGTCGATGCTGCGCGAGGTGTAGTGGTCCAGCACCACCACCGCCGCGCCCATCCCCTTCAGCGCGTTCACGTAGTCGGTCAGATGCGGGTCGCGCTTGCCGCGGATGTCATGCGACAGGATGACCAGCGGCACGCGCCCGGTGCCCTCCGGGAGCCAGAGGTCGGCGCCCATCGGTTGCCCGCCGGCGCCGGTATAGACCAGCGGGTCGGGGCGCGGGCCGGACGAACAGGCGGCGGCGATCAGCACGAGCAGCAGCGGCAGCAGGCGGCGCATCGGGTTTCCTCCGTCGGGTGCGGCATGTTCCGACGCGCGCGCGCCGGGCGCAATGATCGGCGTCGCACGGAACGCGGAAGGGGGTCGCGCACAGCGCGCGGGCTGGAGGCGCGCACAGCGCGCGGGCTGGAGGCGCGCACCGCGTGTGGGCACGGGTCCCGCACCGCGCGCGGGCACGGGTCGCGCAGCGCGTGTGGGCCGGGTCGCGCCAGGCGCGCGGGCGGGTCTCGCGCCAGGCACGCGGGCAAGCGTCCCGCCCGGCGCGCCGGTCGCCGCCGCGTCAGCCCCGCGCGGCGGCGACGAAGGCGCGGATCAGCGCGGGATCCTTCACGCCGCGCGTGCGCTCCACGCCCGAGGCCACATCCACGCCCGGGGCGCCGGCGGTGCGGATCGCCTCCGCCACATTGCCCGCGGTCAGCCCGCCGGCGAGCAGCCAGGGCTTCGGAATGGCCCGCCCGGCCAGCAGCCGCCATTCGAAGGGCTGGGCATTGCCGCCCGGCAGGGTCGCGCCGGGCGGCGGCTTGGCGTCGAACAGGAAGCGGTCGACCACCGGGGCGAAGGCCGCGACCGCGGCGAAATCCGCCTCGGCGGCGATGCCGAGCGCCTTCATCACCGGCAGGCCGAAGCGCGCGCGGATGGCGGCGGCGCGTTCGGGCGTCTCGCTGCCTTGCAACTGCAGGATCTCCAGCGGCACCGCCGCCAGCACCGCGGCGATGGCATCGTCCGCAGCATCGACGAACAGGCCGACGCGCTGCGGGCCGCCGGCATGGCGCGCCGCCAGCGCGCCCGCATCCACCGGCGCGATGAAGCGCGGCGAGGGCGGGTAGAAATTGTAGCCGACGAAATCCGCCCCGGCCGCGACGACCGCGTCCAGCGCTTCGGCATCGCGGATGCCGCAGATCTTTACCTGCACCGCCATGGACTCAGCCGGCCAGTTCGGCGGCGATGGCGGCGGCCGCGGCGGCCGGGTCGGCCGCACCGGTGATCGGCCGGCCCACCACGATCCAGTCGGCGCCGGCGGCCACCGCCTCAGCCGGGGTGGCGACGCGCGCCTGGTCCCCGGCGGCGCTGCCCGTGGGGCGCACGCCGGGCACCACCAGCGCGGGGCCGGGGCCGAGTTCGGCACGCAGCAGCGCGGCCTCGTGCGGGCTGCACACCAGGCCATCGGCGCCGGCGGCGATCGCCATGCGGGCCAGGCGCAGCACCTGCTGCGCGGGCGCATCCGCCACCCCCGTCGCGGCCAGCGCGGCGGCATCCATGCTGGTCAGCACGGTCACGGCCAGCAGCAGCGGGCGGGCGGCGCCGGCGGTCTCGGCCTCGCGCCGCGCGGCGGCGATCATCGCCGGCCCGCCGCCGGCATGCAGCGTGACCATGGCCGGCTGCAGCGGCAGCAGGGAGCGCAAGGCGCCCGCCACGGTGTTCGGGATGTCGTGCAGCTTCACGTCCAGGAACACCGGCGCGTGGCGCGCGATCGCCGCGACCGCCGGCGCCCCCGCCGCGCAGAACAGTTCCAGCCCCACCTTCAGCACGCCGCAGCGCCCGGCCAGCGACGCCGCCAGCGCCTCGGCCCGCGCCAGGTCGCCGGTGTCCAGCGCCGGGATGATGCGCGCCGCGCCGCTGTCCGGTCTGCCGATCATGTCAGGCCGATCCTGCCAGCCGATCGGATGCGGCGGCCTTCTCCAGCGCGTGCAGCCGGTCGATCTCGCGCTGCAGCGCCGCCGCGCGGCGTTGCGCCGACCAGCCGCGCCGGCGCGCCGGCAGGTCCGACAGCCACACGATCCCGGCCCCCACCAGGAAGGCCAGCGCGGCCGGGATCAGCACCGCCACCGCCAGCGGCGCCGCCCAGGCGACATCGAGCGGCCACAGCCGCATCTCCACCGTGTCGCGGTTGGACAGCGCGAACAGCACGACCAGCACCGCCAGCGGCAGGAAGACCACCCAGCGCATTCAGGCCGGCACGCGCGCCGCGGCGCGCGCCGGCGCGGTGGCGGGCTTGTTGATGCGTTCGCGCAATTCCTTGCCCGGCTTGAAATACGGCACCGACTTGGCCGAGACCTCCACCGCCTCCCCCGTGCGGGGATTGCGGCCGGTGCGCGGGTCGCGCGCCTTGGTCGAGAACGCGCCGAAGCCGCGCAGCTCCACACGGTCGCCGCGGGCCAGCGCCTCGGTGATCTCGTCGAAGATGGTGGTGACGATCAGCTCCACATCCGGCTGGCGCAGATGCGGGTTGGCGCCGGCAAGGTGCGCGATCAGCTCGGACTTCGTCATTCCTGGCCTTCCCTCGGCGTGACGGCGGGGGCCGCAGCGCGCATCGAGATCGCTTGTCGTGAAGTTCAGCGCGAAGGCTGCCAAAGGGCGCGGGGGGCGTCAACGCCAAGCCATTCCGACAAAAGGATTTTCATGAAGCCTTCGGTCGCGGTCGACAGCAGCCGCTCGGCCGTGCCACGGACATCGACCTCGCGCACCGGCAGCGTCTCGGGCACGTGGCGCTCGGCGGCCAGCCAGGCGCGGGCCTCGCGTTCGCCGCCGATCGCGTCCACCAGGCCGGCCTCGACCGCCTGGCGGCCGGTGAAGACGCGGCCATCGGCCAGCGCCCGGGCGCGGGCGGGGTCCATCCGCCGGCCGGTGGCGACCATGGCGACGAATTGCGCGTGCAGGTCGGTGATGACGCGGTCGAGCGCGGCGCGGCCTTCCTCGGTCAGCGGGCGGAACAGGCTCGGCTGGTCCTTGAGCGGGCCGGAGGCGATGACCTGCGCCTGCACCCCGACGCGGGCCAGTAGTTCCGCCACGTTGAAGGATTGCAGCAGCACGCCGATCGACCCGGTCAGCGTCGATTCGCGGGCAATCACCCGATGCGCCGGCAGCGCCACCATGTAGCCGGCCGAGGCCGCGGTCGCGCCCATCACGGCCACCACCGGCTTGCGTTCGGCGATGCGCGCCAGGGCGCCGTGCAGGGCCTCACCGCCCGCGACGGTGCCGCCGGGGCTGTCGATCGCCACCAGCACGGCGCGCACGCTGTTGTCCGTGGCGGCACGCTCCAGCGCCTGGAGCAGGCGGCGGTCCTCGCTGATGACACCGCTGATCGGCAGGCGCAGCACATGGGCGCCGCCCGCCAGCACGCCGGAGGACTCGCGCAGCCCCGCCACCAGCGCCAGCGCGCCGAACAGCGCGAAGATCGCGAGCGCGCGCCAGAGCGTGAGGCGCCGGCGCAGGCGGCGGCGGTCGGCGAGGAGGTCGGCATCGAGGGACATGCAGGGTTCAATGGCGATGCGCGGGGCTGCGGGCAAGGGGAGACGGAGGGGCGCCGCCCCCTGGATCCCCCTTTACCGAACCTGAGCTCAAGGCTTCGAGGACGGTGCTGACGACCGCGTTCTTTTCGCACAGTTCAACACCCCCAGCCTTGAGCATCTCCATGAGGTGCCCGACCAGTTCGATCTCTGGCGGACTGCCTGGCCCGTCCCCGGGCCCCACGATCACCTTGTCGACGAGTGCACGGGCGGCGTCCAGCACCTCCGGCTCGTTGCGCCCTTGGATCGCCGCCCCCAGCACCGCCACCCGCCGTGCGTAGACTTCGGCGATGTTGGGCAGGAGCACGGGCGCAGGAGCCGGCTGGTCCTCGAGAGCCGCCAGCAGCTGCGTCCGCCGCGCCTCGACATCATCCAGCTTCTCCTGGATGCCGGGGCTCCGTAGGCCGTCTGCGATTGCCTGAAGCAGATTGTCTCGCTGGCGCTGCACGACCTGAAGCGCTCGCTTCTGGGTGTCAGCGCTTGCGGTCGTCTCCGCATGCGCCCGGCTCCATTCCGCGACGTAGGCCTTGCCGAAGGCGGCGACGCGGTCGGGGCGCATCAGCCGGCTGCCGAGCGCCCCCATGACCAAGGCCTCGAGCTTGGCGCGCCGCACCGTCCGTGTGTTCGCGCATCCCTTGCCGCGCCGGGCGCGCTGGCAGCCGAGGTAGTCACGGCCCAGCGCGGCATACTGGCCGCCGCAGGTCGCGCATACCACCTTGCCGGTCAGCAGGTGCTTGGCCCGCCGCCGTTCCCAGAATGCCGGAACCTCCCCGTCGCGCGTCGGAGCAGCCTCCTTCGTCAGCCGGGCCTGGGCGCGATCCCACAACCCGTCGTCGATGATGCGCAGGTGCGGCACATCGACCTCGACCACCTCCTCGCGGGGTCGCCGGCGGCGAACATGGCGGCCGGTCTCCGGGTTCAGCAGGTGCTGGCTACGGTTCCAGCGCATCCGGCCGACATAGATCGGGTTGCGCAGCAGCCCATCGTCGCGCTTCGGGCGGCCGCGGATGGTGGTGTCATACCAGGGCGTACCCGCGGGGCCGGCGACGGCCTCCGCATTCAGCGCCGCCGCGATCTCGCGGGGGCTGCGACCGGCGACATAGTCGCCAAAGATCCGGCAGACGATCGCCGCCTCGACGGGATCGACCTCGCGCCGCCCGAGGACGGGGTCGCCCTTGTCATCGAACTGGCGCACCTTGCGATAGCCATAGGGCGGCGGACCGAACGCGAAGCCCTTCCGAACCCGCCCTTCCTGACCGCGACGGGTCTTTGCGGCGAGATCCTTGAGGTACAGCGCGCCCATGGCGCCCTTCACGCCGACATGAAGTTCCGAGATCTCGCCCTCGGCCAGGGTGACGATCCTGACCCGGCAGAATGTCACCTGCTTGTACAGCGCGGCGACGTGCTCGAGGTCGCGGGAGAACCGGTCGAGGCTCTCGGCCAGGATCAGGTCGACCTTGCCGGACCGGATCGCGGCGAGCATGGCCTGGTAGCCGGGGCGCAGCAGCGTGGCACCGGAGATCGCCGCGTCCGCGAAGGTGCTGACGATGGTCCACCCCTCGCGCTCGGCGCGGGCCGTGCAGAGGCGGAGCTGGTCCTCGATCGAGGCGGCGCTCTGGAGGTCGGAACTGTAGCGCGCATAGAGCACGACACGCATGGTCATGCATTGTCCTCCTTGGCGGTCATGGTGCCATCACCGGACCGCCGACGGCGAGGCGGCTTTGCAGGCGCGGGGTCGCGCCAGCCATAGGCCGAGGCGGCGAGCGACCAGGTCCGGTCCCGCTCCCGTTCGATCCCGGCGCCGTGCCGTCGAATGGCTTCGGCAGCGGTGGCCTTGGCGTAGTTGTTGATTGACGTCTGCGGGCTGTGCCCGAGCATGACCGCGGCGTCGAGGGCCAGTTCGGGGGCCACGTTCGACGCAAAGGACCGGATGCATTTGCGAAACCAATGCGGTCCCCGCGCGACCCCGAGCCAGGCCTTGGTCCGGCGCAGCACAATCTTGGTGAGATCGCGCTTGTTCAGCGGCTGGCCGCGCGTGCCGAGCCACAGCTTCGCCGTGCTGCGACCGGCACCAAAACCCGGCCGCGTAACCATGATGTAGTGATCGAGGATCGGCACCAGCTCCGGGTTGATGTCGTAGCTCAACGGTTGCCCGGTCTTGGTATCCCGTTCGCCGAAGTCGAGCTGATAGCCATCGCCCACGCGGCGAATGTGCGTACCCAGTTCCATGACGCCGATCGAGGCGATGCGCGGCGCGTGCGCGGCCAGCAGGCCCAGCAGCGCAGCATCTCGGATCGCGGTCCGGCCTTGGGCGTAGCTCTTGCCGGACTTCCCTTCCGCGAACAGCGCCAGGACGTGAGTGAGCAGGATGCGCGGGTCGATCACCGTCGTCGGGCGCGACACCGGGCGCAGGACCTTGCGCAGGGGCACCCCCCGCGGCCGGAGGATGAAGTCGACGTCCGCATCCGGAACCATCAGGCGCAGGATCGCATGGAGAGCGCGCAAACGACCGAGGACTGTTGCGTCGCGGTTTCCCCGCGAGCGTTGATCGGAGATCCACCCGTTGAGACGGCTCTTCGTCACGCGCTTCGCCGGCGAGAGGTCAGGCTCCAGCTGGCCACTACGTCCCAAGTAGGAGAGCCAGACCCCATACTCCTCCTGAAGCTTGCCAACGGCAGCATCAGAAAGGTGGGCGCCCCCGCCCCCCTCCTCGTCGAACAGGCTGTCGACCGGCGCAACGGCCCGCTGCAACGCCTGCCGATCGAGCGGGGGCCAGTCGGCGATGGCAACGGAAAGCATACGCGGGCGGATCACGTCTGCCTCCGGCGCCCGGGGCCCCGGCGCGCGGGCCCGCGGTGGCCGAGCGGGCCCGGGCTGCGCGCGAAGGCGGCATCGGCCACCAGGCGCGTCTTGCGACGCTCCACGGTGACCTGCGCGTTGAACCGCGCGACGGCCTCTTTCGGAGCCCATCGCGCATAGTAGCGCATCGCCGTTTCCGTCGTGCTGTGGCCGAGGATGAGCCGCAGGTCCTCGATCGCGTGCGGGTTGCGCTCGAGGATCAGGGCCCCGGCAAACGCGCGGAACTGGTGCGGCGTCATGCGAACGCCGACCAGGCTGTGGATTTCGCGCGTGATGGCCGTCCCGAGGCCCTTCTTGCCCCGCGGCCCATCGTCGCGGGTCTTGGACGAGAACAGCCAGTCCGTGACCGCATGGGGCAGCAGCGGCCGGTACAGCCGCACGTAGTCGTCGAGCAGCGCCGCCGAGGTGTCCTCCAGCGTCCATTCGAGCGGCTGATGGTTCTTCATGTCGTCCTCGGTGAGCACCACGTGGGAGATGCGGTTCCGCTGCCCGCCGTTGCGCTGCAGCTGCACGCCGATGCGCAGGTGATCGAGCGTCTCGAGCCGCAGCGGGCACTGCAGTTCGAGCTCGATCGCCGCGGCGAGCGAGGCGATCCGCGCCGCCTCGCCGGGGCGCGGCGCGTGCTCTACGCTGTCAGCATCGATCCAGCCCTCGCGCAGCCGCGCCGCCAATTTCATCATGTGCCGCGGCAAATGCAGGATCTGGGCGCGGCGCGTCGGGTCCTCCAACTCCCGCAACAGGCGGGTGTTCTTCTCCGTCATGCCCTTGCGCTTCGGGGGCTTCGCCTTCGCCAGCACCGGGATCAGCTTCGCCATGCGTTCCGGCGGGAGCCGGACATGATGCTTGGCGATGACCTTCAGCGTGTCGCTCAGCACGCCGGTATGGTCCGTCGTGCGGCGCCCCGCGCGGATCCAGTGCCAGTTGAGGATGGCCTTCGCGGTCTTGATCTCCACCAGCACGGCGAGCGAGGTGATGCTCGCGATGGGCGTGCCGGTGTGGACCGCTGCGGCGAGCAACAACCGCACCGCCTTCATGCGGGTCGTGACGGTCGCGGGGCGGAGCGCGAGGCGCGGCCCGTCGTCCTCGTCCTCGTCGTCCGGTCCGTAGAGGTCGTCGCCGATCGGCACCGTGAGGCGTTCGTTGAACGTGGCGACATCCGCCTGCAGCGCCGGCGGGTACTCGTCGAACTTGAAGCTGTACTGCCGCGTCTCCGCCGCCGGGGCCGTCAGCCGCGACGTCGGCCAGCCGGGGACGGCCTCGACCGCGGCGTTCCAGGCGTGGACCACGCGGCGGATAGTCGCGCGGGCCGTGCCGCGGATGTCGGCGGCGAGCAGATGCGCCTGATAGGCGGCGAGGACCGTGTCCGTCACTTCGCCAGGGGCGATGCCATGGTCGGAGCAGTACCGGACGAAGGCGCGCAGGCGGATCCATTCCTTCACGCCGTCCAGAACCGCCACCAGCGGCGCCCAGGCCGTCATGAGGTCCGAAGCCGCGCGGTGGCGCTCGGCCATGAGCCCGAGACGCTTCAGCACGTAGCCGATCCAGCTGCGATAGGCCCCGAAGCTCGCCGGGCTGACGCCGCAGGCAACCGGCGTGGTGGCGTCGAGGATTGCAATGACGTTGGCACGCGTGAACTCGATCGCGGCGAGCTCCTTCCCGCTCGCGCGCGCGAGCAGGCTGATCGCGGTGCGCAGGTCGCGACGGCGGCCGGGGCTCAGATCGAGCCAGTCGTCGAGGAGGCCGTGGATGGCGTCGACACCGGGGAGGTTCTTGCGCCGACACGCGCGGACCGCCTTGCATCCGGCGACCTCCAGCGCGGTCAGCGTGCGCAGCGCATCGAACGGCGCGAGCGCGCCGAGCTGGGGCTTGCGGGGCATCATCATGTTCATTGAAAGGGCTCCAACTTCAGGACCGGGCAGCAGCCGGCAGTTCTTCGAGGGGGTCGCAGGATCATGCAGGAAATGTGAGGGCGGCCCTGTCGAAGGCGGCAGCACAAACGCTTGCGAATGCTGAGGCCTCACGCGCGGCCCTGCGCGAGCAGGTGCTCGACGTCGGCCCGCGCGTAGTAGCGCCGACCGCGGATGCGGACGGCCGGAACGAGGACCCCTGCTTCCGCCCAGTTGTGCAGAGTCCGGAGGTTGATGCCGAAAATCATCGCCACGCGGGCCGCCGGGATCAGGGCCGACTCGTGCGCGTCGCCTGAGCTCTCGATCACGACCGGGACGCCCGCTTGGCGCGGGGCGACAGCTCCGAGGCAGGAGCCCGCTCAGGCTGCTGCGCCGCCGCCGCGCGATCCGCGCGCGCCGCAGCACGGCCCAGGGCCGCTGCCAGCGTCAGCCAGGCATGATCAGCGTCGCCCGACGCGGCATGGACGATCCCATCCTGCCGGATGCTGGAAGCAACCGGCAGGCCCGTCGTGACGACGTCGGTGCGGGATGTGTTGCGGCGACCGCCCATGGCGATCGAGGGCAGTAGCCACGTTTTTTGCCGATCGCAGCAACAAGATGCTGGAGAAACCCGGCGACTTTCGACGCGCTCGGATCAGCGGGCCCAGCAACGCGAAAAGCCCCGCCGGATCGCTCCGGCGGGGCTCTTTGGTTGGTCAGGTCGCGCTGTCCTCCGCATCCATGACGGCGCCGAGAATGGCGCTCGCCTGGGAGGAGAGGCGCTGCGTCGCCCCGGCCAGGTCGGCCTCGGCAGCAGTCATGAGGTGGATGCTGTCGGCCCAGGCATCGCGCAGCTGTTCGCGACTCGCGACGCCTCGCAGGCGGCCATGCTCGGTCGCCTGCAGGCGCATGAGGGACGAGATGCGCCGGGCTGCGGCGAACACCGCCTCGAGGTCGTTGGACAGCACGGTCCAATCCAGGCACGCGGACGCGCCTGGAGGGTTTTCCTGGTTCATGAGAGATGTTCCTGATTGGGATGTGATCGTGATGGCCATCCAGCGCGCTGGCGGCCGTGCGGACGCAAAGGTGCCGCAGTCATTATATTGTATTCACTACTAAGTATTTCAATGAAGATAGTATATCTTGGACAATTTTACATTATAATTTTAGCGCTCTTTCGCAGAAGGCGTCGAATATTTTTGTATCCCAATCCGCCGAGCGTTCGGATTTGTTGCGTGGCAGGAAATCGACAACCGCGCCCATGACTGTCCCGTCGTCAAATCCAACTGCCTTGGCGCCGAACATGGCCAGAGCGAGGGCAGCGAACCCGTCTTCGCCAAGGCTCTGCGTCGCCTCGTCTCTGCGGTACTGGGTCCAGAGGATCTTCAGGCCCTCCAGTCCCATCTGCAGTGCGTCATGACGGACGGGCGCGCCGTTGCGTCCGGCAAGCTCGTCACCTTGGCTCACGGCCGCGAAGCCACGTTCAACGGTCGCGAGCAAACCGTCCAGCCGAGCAAGATCAGCGAGCATGGTTGCGCGGCTGTGTGCCGTGATGTCCTTCACGACGTCCCCGCTTTCCCCCGCTGGTTCCGCTTCGACGATATCGGAGCCGGCGCCCTCTCCTACCGACGCGACATTCCCGACCAGCTCCGATGCGTCAGGGACGCCCGTGTCGGGGCACGACCCCTCGGCTGCCAAAGTCGGTTCCATGCGCCGTGCGTCACCCTTCATCGTCATGGGGGGCGGGGCGCTCTGCTGGGACATGCCAACGCTTAACGCTTCCACGCGGGTCGACAGATCGATCTTCCGGAGAGCCGTCCTGAGCCGGTGAGCCGCGCTGGCAACTGCGACGAGGTCGGCCTTTCGGGCACTGCGTTGTCCGGGCGTTGGGTTGTTCTCGCGGAATTGGGCGACGGCGCGCGCCAGATCCCGCAGCTTCGGTGCCGCGTCCTGGTCCTTCAAGTACCTCGCAGCGAGGAGGTCGAACGCGGGGGTCACGGTCACGGGCGATGGTCCTGCATAGGCCCAGAGATGATGGCGCCGAGGCCGATGCGCCAGACCGACGGAAATCCGCCGCGAAATCGCAACGACATTTCGCCCGCTCAACCAGAAGGAGAAGTAAGTGCTCAGGCTTGTTCTGGTGGTGAGGTTCGGAGCGGAAGGCAAAGCGGGACCAGTCCCGCGCCTGGCGCCGGATGGTCCCGCCTGCCTTCGCGATCTGTTCCGGCGGAGCCGGCCCGTCGCATCAGGCCCGCATGCCACCAAGAGACGGACACGCGGCACGCTCGCTTCTTCACGAGGGCTGCCTGCACCCCCGGGTGGCCTTGGGCATCGAGCGTCAGCGGTGCCCTTTGGGTGTATGCCACCTGTCCCACAGTTCCCGTTCGTCCAGCGCGCTGCCGTCTGGGACCGACCACGCCGCCCGGCGGTGTGCCCACGGAAGGGCACAGAGCGCGGCGAAGATCGCCGACGACTTGAACGGCCGCACGCGTTGATTGCTCGGAAATCCGAAAAAAACTCGACGCGCCTCCGCTCAGCCATCCATCCCACTGAACCCGGCCCCTTCCGGTGTATGCCGCCTGGCGGATGGCGTCGGCCCAGGCGTCGCGCAACTGGGTGCGACTGGCGATGCCCCGCGGGTGACTGTGCTCGGTCGGCTGAACGAGAGCCGATCGCGCAGTTGGACGGCGTGTAGAGCGCCTGGCCCACCAGCACCCGGACATCAGCATCGCGCCGTAGGGCGGGCGGCCGCCGCGGCTGCGGTCCGGGCGCGGCAGCATCGCCTCCAGTCCCGCCCGGAACGCCTCGAACCCCACCACCGTGCGAACCCGCTCCAGCGGGTCGCCCAAGGCCGGCAGCCAGCGCAGGCGTCGGGCCCGGGCGCCTCGCGGTCGATCAGACCCTAGGGGCCCTCAGCGCTGAAGCGTACGACCTAGTTCCTGACAATCTACAGGGTCGCACGGCCGAGCCACGCAGCCTTCGAGCGCGTGCCGCCGTCGTGGATCGCTGCCACGCCAGCAGACGGCGAGCATGGCACGCCAGCAGACAGCGAGCATGGGCGGCGTCTCCGATCTGCCGCGCCAGACGGCGCACCTACGCGGCATTGAAGTCCGAGCCACCGCGTCGGAGCCCTCCCGGCCAGACCCTCCCACCCAAAGACTTGAAATAACGATTTTTTGACGCAAGCGCGAGAGCAAATGAAGTATTGGTTAGGTCGCTAAAGGTGGATTTAAGATGGCGCGGCGCGTTGTTTATTCGGCAGACGAAAACAGACCAAGACAGGCTGACCACTATGCAAGAATCGGAAATAAAAACATAGTATTTAGATGTGAAAACAGAACGATATTGAAAATTAATGTAGCTAAATTGTTCATCTCTTGGGCATCAATTAAGAATATCGTCTTAATATTTGTGTGCGTTGGTTTAAATTCCTGTGCAATAGGTGCTGTCCCCAATTTGGGGCCCAGCAATAATTCATATATCCTGCAAAGCGCTAGTAATATAAATGAAAATCAGGGAATAACTTATATTATTAATGGAAATAGATTGCGAATTCCTCTATCGGTCCTTGGACCAAATGCCAGGGCTAACTCCTTGGAGGGAGTTTCCCGCCAAGATGTTGTAGCTCTCATCATTTTAGGAGATGCCTTAGGTGCAGAGAGCGGGCGCACTAGAGAATGTTGGCTGCGTGCGCCGGATTGGTGCTCGGATGCTATACATGTTCACTTTAGTGCGCATCGCCCACCATATTTCATACCAACATTAAGCTCACCTTCTATTTTTACAGAAAATATTGGCGCCGGGCCAATTTTGTTCGCGCAATATCATGAGATTAATAGGATGATAACATCATTATTTTCATATCGAAATGACTCAAATGTGCTGTTCGATGGTTTTTGTTCAGTCGAATATCTGCAACAACGCAGCCCGCGGCAAAATTTTCAGGGTCGCGATCGTATAAATTGCCGCGCAGTACGATCATTAGATAACGGTTTACATGTAATGATAAATTTTCAGATTTCATCGATCGATGACATCATAAATTACTTAGATTATGCAAGTGAGTTTATTCGATTAACGCTAAGGTAAAAAATAGAACATAATCCGAGATAAAGGAAGCAATCATGCCGGTGCAGCTAACCTCCTTAACACAAAATTCTGATGGTAGCTACAGCTACAATGGAGCGAACGGAACAACAACGTTTCGATTTGCTGGCGTCGTTACACCTATTGATCGTGACAGAATAGTTCAAGCACTTGATTATTCAATGTCCTTAAGACAACACTCAATTGTTGAAAACCATATTCTTCCAATAAATAATAGAGAAATTACAATCACAACAGATGTCGATGAATATAATAGAATTGTAATGCCTGAACAACCAATAATTAATGACGCGCACTACGCTCATGAGCCTACTGGAACTCTATTTATGAGACCGAATACTGATTTTCCTCAAATGGTCTCTGGCATAAATCATGAACTAATGCATATCGCAGGACACTCTCATCCAGAACAAAATGGCCCGCATTACAGTCCAAGTTGGATGCATCCATTTGGAATTCTAATGGATTTACTAAGGCAAAGTTTACCGGGTGGGAAGCTCGTTGATCCGACGAACGGTCAAGAATTCGGAGTTCCCGGATATAAGGAAGGCGCCGCTGCGCAGAAGGCGAAAGATCATGTCAAAGATGGCGAAGAGAAAATATCCCCGCTCACGCTCGACCTCGACGGCGACGGCCTAGACCTGATCTCCGTCGCGGACTCCACCGCCTTCTTCGACCTCGACAATGACGGCTTCGTCGAGCGTGTCGGCTGGGTCGGCGCCGACGACGCCCTCCTCGCGATCGACCTCGACGACAACGGCTACATCGAAACCCGCAACGAACTCTTCGGCGGCTCCCCCTCCGACGGCTTCGCCTCGCTCCGCCTGCTCGACAGCAACGCCGACAACGTCATCGACGCCTCCGACGCCGCCTTCGCCGACCTCAAGGTCTGGCGCGACCTCAACGGCAACGGCGTCTCAGAGGCCGGCGAGCTGCAATCCCTCACCGCGGCCGGCATCGCCTCCATTAGCCTCGCCTCGGTCCACCTGACCACGCCGCAGACCATCGCCGGCAACTCCGTCACCGACACCTCCACCTTCACCTGGACCGCCGGCGGCACCGGCACCATCGCCGATGTCTGGTTCAGCGTGAACCAGGCCTTCTCCTTCGACGCCCGCCCGGTCGAGATCGTTCCTGAGGCGCTCGTCCTCCCCACACTCCGCGGCTACGGCATCATCTCCGGCCTCACCGCCCAGATGAGCCGCGACGCCACCCTGCTCGACCTGGTGCAGGACTTCGTCGAAACCCCCATCGCCGACGTCACCGACGCCCAGATCCGCGACATCATGTACCGCTGGGCTGAGGTCGACGGCATCTCGCCCACCGCCCGCGGCCCCTACATCGATGCCCGCCAGCTAACCTTTCTCGAGCGCTTCCTCGACCAGCCGTTCCTGCAGAACGGCTGGGGCACCAACCCGGGCGTCAACGCCACCGCCGATCTCGAGGCCGCCTTCGCGGCTGTCCAGCGCGCCGTGGCGGCGCATCTGTTCGTGCAGGCGCAACTCAGCGACGTGGTCGGTATCGGCGCCTACGACTACCTGAGCGATAGCGTCGTCATCGCCGACCTCGAAGCAGCGCTGGAGCTCGCCGGCACTGCCGCGGCGGCCGTGTCCGGCGGCTTCGACGCAAAGCTGGCCTGGTGGAAGCATGTCTCCCCGATCTTCAACGACGCCGCACCGACCCAGGAAACGCCCACCGCGGACTACGAGACCTGGTTTCTTGCCGCAACGGCGGCCGGCCTCGGCTTTGCCTTGGCCTCGGCGGATGTGGGAAAGTTCGAAGTTCGCGGAACCAGCAGCGCCGAGACGCGGAACGGCACGACGGCCGCGGACATGGTCATCGGCGGCGCCGGGAACGACACCCTCAACGGCGGCCAGGGCGACGACGTCTACCTCTTCGCTCGAGGGGATGGCCAAGACCGCGTCGTCGATGCGGCCGGCAACGACGCCCTGACGCTCGCCGCGGACATCCTTCCCGGCGATGTCACCCTTTCACGCGCCGGAGCCGCCGCGAACGACCTGGTGATCTCCGTCGCGGGCGGCGGACAGGTCACCATCGTAAACTACTTCTGGCTGGACTACTCCAGCAACTACTCCAATCGCATTGAGCAAATCCGCTTCGCCGACGGGACCAGTTGGGACTACGACGCCGTTTTCGGCATCGTCACCTCTGGCACGGTGGGCAACGACACGCTGCATGGCGACGAAGCGTCGAATGCTTTCGGCGGTGCCGCAGGCAACGACTGGTTGTATGGTCGCGATGGCGCCGACACCCTTGGGGGCGGCGACGGACTGGACACGCTCGAAGGCGGCGAGGGCGACGACCTGCTACAGGGCGGCGCGGGCAATGACAGCCTTTTTGGGGGCGCTAGCTACACCAGCACCGCCGGCAACGACACGCTCGAGGGCGGCATCGGCAACGATACGCTCAATGCGGGCAACGGTGCCGACGTATACTTCTTCTCCCTTGGTGATGGACAGGACCGCATCCTCGATACGTCCGGCGATGATGCCGTCGCCTTCGCGGCGGACATCCTTCCCCGCGATGTCATCCTTTCACGCGCCGGAGCCGCCGCGAACGACCTGGTGATCAACGTCGCGGGCGGCGGACAGGTTACCATCGTAAACTACTTCTGGCTGGACTACTCCAGCAACTACTCCAATCGTATCGAGGACGTCCGGTTCGCCGACGGTACCGTGTGGGACTACGATGAGCTTTTCGGCATCCTCACCACTGGCGCTGCCGGCAACGACACCCTCTATGGCGACGAAGCCGCCAATGCGTTCGGCGGCGCTGCCGGAAACGACTGGCTGTATGGCCGCGACGGCGCAGACACGCTCGACGGTGGCGATAGCGCTGACAAGCTAGACGGCGAGGAGGGGGATGATCACCTCCGGGGCGGCGCGGGGAATGACAGCCTTTTTGGGGGTACCAGCTACTACAACACCGCCGGCAACGACACGCTTGAAGGCGGCGCCGGTAGCGATACCCTCAATGCTGGCAAGGGTGACGACGTTTATTTCTTCTCTCGCGGCGACGGCCAGGACATCATCAGCGAGCCGGACAACAGCACGACCAACGGTATCGACACCATCTCGTTCGCGCCCGACATCGCCCCCGGGGACATCACTCTCTCCCGAGCCGGCAGTAACGCGGACGACCTGGTCATCTCCATCGCAGGAGGCGACCAAGTCACCGTCAAGGCCTACTTCACCGCTGGACTCTGGGACACCTACGCCTCCCGTATCGAGGCCATCAACTTCGCCAGTGGCACAAGCTGGGACTATGCGAGCATCCTCACTAGGCTCACGACCGGCACCGCAGGCGCCGATATCCTGATCAGCGATCAGAACCACAATACGATCAGCGGCTTGGACGGCAACGACACGATCGATGGCCGCGCCGGCAACGACACGCTCGATGGCGGCGCCGGCAATGATCGCCTGCTGGCCGGCGTCGGGAACGATGTTGCCAACGGTGGGACCGGCCTGGACACGCTCGATGGCGGTGCCGGCAACGACCTGCTGGAGGGTGGCGATGGCGCCGACTCCATCTTCGGCGGATACGACCTCCATGTCGGCGGCGGCAACGACACCATCGTCGGCAGCCTTGGCAACGATACCCTCAATGGCGGCGATAGCGACGACCTCTATACCTTCAATCTTGGCGACGGTCAGGACCGCATTGTCGAGACTGCTGGCGGCGTCGATACCATCTCCTTCGCCGCCGGCATCGTGCCTGGCGCGATCACTGTCTCGCGTGCCGGGACAAACTTAGACGACCTGGTCATGGCCGTTGCCGGCGGCGGCCAGGTGACCGTGCAGGCGTACTTCACGCGCGACTTCTACGGCAACTACAGCAGTCAGATCGAGCAGATCCGCTTCGACGACACGACGCTGTGGGACTACGCTTCGGTCCTCGCCAGCGTGACGACCATCACGGCCGGCAACGACCGGGTGATCGGCGACCACGTCGCAGACGCCTTCGACGGGCTCGGTGGGAACGACACCATCGAGGGCCGCGATGGCAACGACACACTTGATGGCGGCCTGGGCAATGACCGGCTGGTCGGCGGGACCGGTGATGATCTGTACTTCGTCGACTCCTCGACCGACGTTGTCGTGGAAATTGCCGCGCAGGGCTCCGATGAGGTTCGAGCGGCTGCGTCGAGCCTTACACTCGGCGCCAATGTCGAGCGGTTGGTCTACGTCGGATCCGGGAACTTCGCCGGCACTGGCCATTCAAGCGCTGAGACCATCTACGGGGGCGCCGGTGCGGATACCCTGCGCGGCGTCGCCGGAAACGACGACCTGCGCGGCGGCGATGGAGCTGATGTGCTGGTTGGTGGTGCCGGTGCCGATACCCTCACCGGTGGGGCCGGCGCGGACACTTTCCGCTACGAGGTGGCCTCCGAACCAGGGCTCGCTGCCAACGCGGACCGCGTGCTCGACTTCACGCAGGCCGATGGCGACCTGATCAATCTCTCGGCCATCGATGCGAACACGACGGTCGGCGGCGACCAGGCGTTCAGCTTCATCGGGACGGCGGCGTTCGCTTCGGGTACCCGGGGGCAGCTGCGCTTCGAGAACCGCGTCGACGGCAACACCTGGGTTCAGGCCGACCTCGATGGCAATCAGGTTGCTGATTTCGAGATCGTGCTGATCGGGAGCAAGACGCTCACCGCCGGCGACTTCGTCTTGTAGCAACACAAGAATATACAAAGGTGACAGGAGCTACTGCTGGGCTTAATACTCGTCTATGTCCTTTTCGTACTTCATGAACAACCTCTCGACAGGTGTCTCAGCGGCGAGTAGGGCAGCGGGAACTGCATTGCGGGTAGGGCGCGCATCGGCGTGCGCTGGAGGCGATTAAACCGCTGCGCGCCTTCCGCACGACCTGAACGCTACTTGGAATGGAACACGCGACGGCCCAACAAGGCAACTTACCATTGGCACCGCATCCAGGTATGTTTGTCGCCGTTTCGGGGGGGCTCTTCTCGCGTGGCAGGCTACTCGCACCTCGACCGCCCCTTTCTGCTGGGGAAGCTAAACTCGCTCGTTGATTTTCATTTGTGGCCGCCTGAAGCGCGCGTGGACCCACGCCGCTGGCTCGGAAATTTCCGCAATGATGCGGATGCGGTGTACGCGCACCATCTCCTCAACGGCTTTACCTATCTATCGGGAGCTATGACGGCGGAGGTCTTCAGCGCCGGCTTCCATTCACTCAGCAGCCGTTGCGCACAATCGGCAGCTGACTTCCCGACGGCAGCCCGCCTGTGGAGGAGTTTCTGCGACAGTCTGATCATCACGCACGTGACCGGGGAACAGCCAAACCCATCGGACAGCGGTGCAATCTTCGTCCGCATGATGCGCACCGTCGTCGGATTGAGGGAGGAGCAGCTGTTCCCGCCCGACGGTGCGCTGGCCGAAGCGACGGCGACGCCGAGCCGACCTGTCCTCTTCGTCGACGACTTCGTCGGATCGGGCAACCAGTTCGTCGATACCTGGAAGCGGTCCTACTCCATCGGCGCGACGACGACCTCCTTCAAAGCTCTCGCGCATGCCAGCCCGAGCACCGAGTTCTTCTACTGCCCCGCGATCTGCACGGCCTTCGGCGCGCGCAACATCCGCACGAAATGCCCGGCGGTGCATCTCAGCCCGGGCCATCTGCTTCCGCCCGAGTACAGCGCCTTGCACCCTGCGTCCGTCATCTGGCCCGACGACATGCGCGCGGAAGGCGCCGCATTCATCGAGCGCACAAGCCGGGCGGCCGGGATCCCGGACCTGGGGGGCCAGGTCGACGACTACCGCGGTTTCAACCGTTTGGGCCTCACTTTGGCCTTTAGCCACTCGGTGCCGGACGCAACGCTTCCATTGTTTTACTGGGAAGGCAACGGTTGGCACCCGCTGGTGCGCCGCCGATGAGCTCCACCGAAACCCGAAGCCGGATCGAGCAGCTCGGAGAGCTCTTCGGCAGCTACAAGGCCGAGTGGTCGCAAGAGCTAATCTTCCAGCTCTTCACGCGGCCGGACTACTTCCCCGAGCTGGAAACGGCGCGGCCCTGCGTCTTGATCGGCGGGCGCGGCACGGGGAAGACGACGGTACTCCGGTCCCTCTCGTACGAGGGGCGCGCAGCCCTCCCTCGCGGTTGCGACGCCGACCCGAGCACATGGCCGTACTACGGCTTCTACTACCGCGTGGACACGAACCGCGTGACGGCCTTCGACGGCCCTGATTTGCCGCCCAGGACGTGGACGCGCGTGTTCGGCCATTACGTGAACCTGTTGCTGTGCGGGCAGGTGATTCGGTTCCTGGACTGGTACGCGCGCGAGCACCCGGGTGATCCCGTGCTGGAACCTCGCGCGTGCCAAACTGTCTCCGCCAGCCTGCACCTGGCGAGTGCTGACACCGTTCAGGGCCTGCTGCTTTGCATCAACACCGCGCGCGTGCGGTTTGAGGCCTTCCTGAACGATCTGGGCGAGAGCGACCGGATCCCGCTCTCGTTGCAGGGCGCCCCTATCGACGAGCTGATGAGCGCTGTCGCGCGCCTGCCGCAGTTCACGGGTAAGCGGTTCTTCTTCCTCATCGACGAGTACGAGAACTTCCTGGACTATCAGCAGGAGGTAATGAATACGCTCATCAAGCATTCCGGCGGACACCACACCTTCAAGGTGGGCGTGAGGGAGCTTGGATGGCGCAGGCGAATGACCCTCAATCCGAACGAGCAACTAACCAGCCCTGCCGACTACCACCTCATCGCGATCGCCGAGAAGCTCGATACAGCGACCTTTACCAAGTTCGCCGCCGACATCGTCAACCAACGCCTCGCGCGGATCGACACGTCGAGCGACGCGAGCCTCAAGGTGGAGGAGCTGCTTCTCGGCCCCTCCGACGACGAGGAGGCAGACGACCTGGGGGTCCGCGAAAAGGTCGCGCTGGAGGTCTCGAAGCCCGGATTTTCGCCCGGGCAGGGTCGGGCGCTGCTGGAGTTGCCGCCCCTTGAGGCGTATTTTGTTTTGTTCTGGGCGAAGGCCCAAGGTGTGACGCCAGAGCAAGTCCTCGCCGAGCGAGCGAACATGCCAGGCGCTTGGCAAACGCGTTTCGCGAACTACCGCCACGCGATCCTTTTCTCCATCCGCGAGGGGAAGGCGGGCCTTCGCAAGCACTATGCGGGATGGGACACGTTCGTCCTCCTATCGGGCGCAAACATACGGTATCTCTTGGAGCTGGTGCACCAAGCGTTGTTGCAGCACGAGCGCCAAGGAGGCACGACTCGCGAAGCGGTCGGGTGGAACACGCAAACTGAAGCGGCGCAAGCGGTGGCGAAGAACCGCGTTGCGGAGATACAGGGGCTGTCCATCCAGGGGGCCAATCTCACCAAGCTCGTGCTCGGCCTAGGGCGCGTGTTTCAAGTGCTTGCGCTGCGTCCAGGACCCCACACACCCGAGGTTAACCAGTTCCACCTCTCGGATGCGAGCGAGCTGCCGCTGGACGTCTCCGATCTGCTGACGTTCGGCGTGATGCATCTTGCGCTGGTGCGAAGCACCGCGAACAAACTGTCCAGCCCAACGGAGCTGGAGGATTACGACTACGCTCTTCATCCGGTGTTCGCCGCCTTCTTCACCTTCAGCCATCGGAGGAAGCGGAAGATGCGCCTCCACCCCAACCGACTTGTTGGCTTGGTGAAGGACCCGACGCGGACCATCCGCGAGATCCTGAACGAACAGAACCGGCGCGAGGTCGACGACCTTCCGGAGCAGCTACGCCTCTTCGACGGTTACTATGAGCAAGCTACTTAGCAGACCGCTCTTCACGCAGCGCTTCGAGCAGCCGGGCGATTTCAGACCACCGCCCGGCGCGACCTACTTCTTCGGCCGGCTCGAAGAGCGGAGCGAGCACGTCGAGGGTCTCAAGGCCGCCGCGTCGGGGGTGGACTTTGTCGAGCTGAAAGAACTGGGCTGGACCGAGATCGCGGCGGACATCGAGGGTGGCGAACGGCTTTCGTTGCGCCGACGCGACCACGTCGAGAAACTCCTCGCGCGCACCGGCTCGGGGGTGACCTACATCGACCTGACGGGCCTCAGCCACCACGTTTGGGCACCTCTAACCCGGCTTGCCCTCGCGTCGTCCTTCAGCGTCCGCGCGGTGTACGTCGAGCCCCACAGCTACCAGTACAGCGCGGATCACGGCACGAGGGGCGAGATCTTCGACCTCAGTGAGCGGATACGTGGCATTTCCCCCATCCCGCTCTTCGCCTCTTTGGCTGAGGCTCGTCGAGAGAGCACGTGGTTCGTGCCATTCCTGGGCTTTGAGGGGGCGCGGTTCGCCTTTGTCGCGGAGCAAATGGATCCACCGCCCGACCGGATCATCCCGGTTCTGGGGGTGCCGGGGTTCCGCATCGAGTACCCCTTCCACAGCTTCGTGGGCAATGCGCGGATCCTGAGCGAAACAAAGGCGTGGCAGCGGGCGAAGTACGCGCGCGCGAACTGCCCGTTCAGCGCCTTTTTCGTCTTGCAAGACATTATGACCGATCGACCGGGCGACCACCTCAGGGTCGCGCCGATCGGCACGAAGCCGCACGCGTTGGGTGCCGTGCTCATGGCGTGCGTGGCTCCGCGAAACATCGAGCTGGTATACGACCACCCGAAGCGGAAGCCCAAGCGAACGGCGGGCAAGGAGACATGTTTTGTCTACTCGCTGTCTGAGTTCTTGCTCGCCAATCCGGCGGCGTCAGCACGAGCGGCGTTCTGAATGGACCGACACTACACCCCCGCGGACGTCGCGCGTGCGTTGCTAGCGTTCGCCCACGACCGTGCTCCGTCCGCAGCGGCGGATTTCGCTGCCGGGGATGGCGCTCTCCTCAATGCTGTGAGCGAAAGGTGGCCGGACTGCGCGCTGGTCGCGTCCGATGTCGACCGTGGCGCGGTTCACAGACTTCGCAAAGCCCTTCCGCTCGCCAAAGTTGGTCGGTGCGACTTTCTGAACGCAAGGTCGCGCAGAGCCTCGCCGGCGATTGCCCACGGGGTCGCCGAGATCCCCTTGATTGTCCTGAACCCGCCGTTCTCGTGCCGGGGCAGCGAGCGTCACGTTATGCATTTCAACGGGGGCGAGGTCCGCTGTAGCAAGGCCATGGCGTTTGTTCTGGGCGCGCTTCCGTACCTGCGGTCAGATGGGCAGCTCCTCGCCTTGCTGCCATCATCCTGCTTGACCAGCGAGAAGGACGCGCCCGCGCGGCGAACCCTATCCACCCAGTTCACCTTGGAAGAGTTGGGAAGAGTTAACCGGGGAAGCTTCGCGGGTTGCGAGGTGCAAGTGTCCTATGTGCGCGTTTCCCAACGCGCAAATCCCGATCCGGCCAATGAACTACCCGGCGCAACGACGGCGGAGTTCCGCCGCCCCGTGCGCCAGCGGGACCATGTGACTATCGTGCGCGGCTCTTTGCAGATGCACGAGATCGGCCGCTCGGGCGCGCGGGGCGCGCGCAGACTCGTGCACACGACGGAGCTAAAGGGTGGTCTTGTTCTTCGTGGGACGGTCTCCGTGACCACCGAGCGGTCAACGATCTCAGGCCCGGCCGTTCTCATGCCGCGAGTTGGTCGGCCGTCTCTGGGAAAGGTGTGTCTTCTTGGAGCGGGACAGACGGTGGCGATTTCGGCCTGCGTCATAGCGCTGAAGGGCGTTGACGAGGCTTCCACCAAACGACTTTACGGAATGCTCCGGCATCATTGGCTCGTGGTCGAGGCAGCGTACACGGGAACCTGCGCGCCCTACGTGACGCTGGATCGCCTATCGGGCGTTCTCCAAACGTTGGGTTTCGCGAGTTTGGCACGTCGTGGCCGTGACAAGGGGCGTGCCATGAGCGGGCACGGAAAGGAGGACCAGGTGGCGGCGGGCGGCGGGCATGCCGCGCCCAACCGACTGGTGGGGCAATCTGACTACTGGGGTTCGGCGGCGAGGGCCGAACAATTAGACCCTAACTCAACGGTTTAGGCCTGGCGGAAAAATGTTCGTACCCTCCAGGTGCGTAGAGTCTCTTCTCTCTCCTGCCCAAATTCGTTGGGGTTCTACCCTCGAACCATCAAGGTCCGCCCGAAAACCCCGTCCAAACCTGCGCCTCAGTGAGTTGCTCGGACCCGCAGGGATAGGCTGTGAGAGAAAAGCCCGGGCGAGCATGGAACTTCGGCATAAGCCGATGCGTGTTCCCGATTTGAGAATGCGCCAACGAAGATGTGGCCGCCGATCGACGCATTTTATGGCCTAAGGCGGGTTCGGTATAAGTGGGTATGAGCCCTCCGGACCACCCCGCCAGGTGGCAGTGCCACCTGGACCGCCGGGACGAAAAAACCCCCGGAGCATCGCTGCCCCGGGGGTTCGCTCCGTCACGCCTTGCGGCGTGGCGGGTCTTATTCCTCGCCGGCCATCTCGCGGCGGCGGCGGATCGCCGCGCCCAGGATGTCGCCGAGGGAGGCGCCGGAATCGGCAGAACCGTATTCCTTCATCGCCTCCTTCTCTTCCTCGATCTCCTTGCCCTTGATGGTCAGGGCCAGGCGGCGCGCGGCGCGGTCCACCGCGGTCACGCGTGCATCCACCTTCTCGCCGATCGCGAACTTGTCCGGCCGCTGGTCGGCGCGGTCGCGGGCCAGTTCGGCGCGGCGGATGAAGCCGGTCAGCACTTCGTCGACCTTCACCTCGATGCCGTTGGTCTCGACCTTGGTCACCACGCAGGTGACGATGTCGCCCTTGCGGACGCGGTCGAGCACCTCGGCGGCCGGGTCGGCCTCGAGCTGCTTGATGCCGAGCGAGATACGCTCCTTCTCGACATCGACATCCAGCACCTTCGCCTTGACGACCGTGCCCTTGGTGTAGGCCTGCATCGCGGCTTCGCCGGCCTCGTCCCAGGACAGGTCGGACATGTGGACCATGCCGTCCACATCCGGGCCCACGCCGATGAACAGGCCGAATTCGGTGATGTTGCGGATCTCGCCCTCGATGATCGAACCAGGCGGGTGGGCCTCCAGGAACAGCTCCCAGGGGTTGCCCTGCGCCTGCTTCAGGCCCAGCGAGATGCGGCGCTTCGGCTCATCGACGTCGAGGATCATCACGTCCACCTGCTCGGAGGTCGCGACGATCTTGCCCGGATGGACGTTCTTCTTGGTCCAGGACATCTCGCTGACGTGCACGAGGCCCTCGACGCCCGGCTCCAGCTCCACGAAGGCGCCGTAGTCGGTGATGTTGGTGACGCGGCCGGCGAACTTGGCGTTGACCGGGTACTTCAGCGCCACGCCATCCCACGGGTCGGACATCAGCTGCTTCATGCCGAGGCTGATGCGCTGCGTCTCGGAGTTGAAGCGGATGACCTGCACCTTCACCGGCTGGCCGATGGTCAGCGCCTCGCTCGGGTGGTTGATGCGGCGCCAGGCGATGTCGGTGACATGCAGCAGGCCGTCGACGCCACCCAGGTCCACGAAGGCGCCGTAGTCGGTGATGTTCTTCACCACGCCGTCCAGGATCATGCCTTCCTTGAGGCCCTGGATCAGCTCGCTGCGCTGTTCGGCGCGCGTCTCCTCCAGCACCGCACGGCGCGACACCACGATGTTCCCGCGCGCGCGGTCCATCTTCAGGATCTGGAAGGGCTGCGGGCTGCCCATCAGCGGGCCGACATCGCGCACCGGGCGGATGTCCACCTGCGACCCGGGCAGGAACGCCACCGCGCCGCCGAGGTCCACGGTGAAGCCGCCCTTCACGCGCCCGAAGATCACGCCGTTCACGCGCACCTGCGCGGTGAAGGACTTCTCCAGGTTGGTCCAGGCTTCCTCGCGCCGCGCCTTCTCGCGCGACAGGACGATGGAGCCGTCGCGGTCTTCATAGCGCTCGACGAACAGCTCGATCAGGTCGCCGGGCTTCACCTCGGCCTTCTGGCCGGGGGCGGCGAATTCCTTGAGGGGAACGCGCCCCTCGCTCTTGAGGCCGACATCGACGACGGCAACGTCGTCATCCACGCGGATGACCTTGCCGGTGACGACCGATCCGGCAAACCCGGTGTCGGCGCCAAGCGTTTCGTCGAGAAGGGCGGCGAAATCCTCGCTACCCACGCGGTCGGCGGTGATGCTTGCCATGCAGTGCTGTGCTTTCCGGTATCGACCCGCCAGCGATGCGGCGGGGGATGCGGCTTGCGCGCCCGCGCTTCGGCGGGAACGGCTTGGCCCGGCGCGCCTCGGAAGGCAGCCGCAACGGGCCCGGATGACGGGGCACACCACGGGGTGCCCGGAACCGGTCCCCAACGAGGGACAGGCGCGCTTAGGCGCCGACAGGAAAAGAGTCAAGAACCAACGCAGCGAAGGCTGCCACCCCGCGCGCCGCCCGGGCGCCGGCCCGTCCGCCGGGTCAGGCGCCGCCCCGGGCTTCGGCGCCATCGATGCTTCCATGCTACTGCACGCGCATGGAGACCAAGCCCCCCGTTTCGCGCGCCATCCTCGTCGGCATCCAGACGCCGGAGGTCGATGACATCGCGCACGCGGCCAGCCTCGAGGAGCTGGGCCGCCTGGTGAAGACCCTCGGCCACGAGGTGGTCGGCTCCGTGTCGCAGCGGCGCGAGGGAACCGGCGCGGGGTCGCTGCTGGGCAGCGGCAAGCTGGCGGAGCTCGCGGCACTCACGGGCGGCACCGGCGTGGTCGGGACGATGGCGCCGCCCCCGCGCACCAAGGCCCGCGAACGCTTCGCCCCGGCCGCCGACACCACCCCCGGCGCGCCGCCCGACCCGGACGCCGCGCCCCGGCCCGACTACGTGATCGTCGACCACGAGCTCTCGCCCAGCCAGATCCGCAACCTCGAACGCGCGACCGGGGCGCAGGTGCTCGACCGCACCGGCGTCATCGTCGAGATCTTCCACCGCCACGCCAATACGCGCGAGGCGAAGCTGCAGGTGGAAATGGCGCGGCTGAAATATGTCGCGCCGCGGCTGCGCGAATCCTCCGGCGGCGGCGGGCGGCAGCAGGGGCCAGGCGCGGGCGAGACCACGCTCGACCTCGACCGCCGCAAGATCCGCGACCGCATCTCGGAATTGCGGGACCAGCTGGAAACCGTGCAGCGCGACAGCGACAACCGCCGCACCGGCCGGCGCGACCAGCTGCGCGTGGCGCTGGTGGGCTATACCAATGCGGGCAAGTCATCGCTGATGCGGGCGCTGACCGGCAGCGAGGTGCTGGTCGAGGACAAGCTGTTCGCCACGCTCGACACCACCGTCCGCATCCTGCAGCCGGAGACGCGCCCGCGCGTGCTGGTCTCGGACACGGTCGGCTTCATCAAGCAATTGCCGCACGACCTGGTGGCGTCCTTCCGATCCACCCTGGCGGAGGCGCTGGAAGCGTCGTTGCTGCTGTTCGTGGTGGATGCGTCGGACCCGACCTACGAGGCGCAGCTGGAGGTCAGCCGCAGCGTGCTGCGCGAGATCGGCGCCGATGCGGTGCCGGCGCGCCTGGTGCTGAACAAGATGGACCGGGTGGACGCCGCCGGGCGCACCGCGCTGGCGGAAAAGCACCCCGACGCGATCATGCTCTCCGCCCATGCGCCCGGCGATGTGGCCGCGCTGCGCGAGACCATCATCGCCTTCTTCGAGGCCGCGATGATCGAGGACGTGCTGGTGCTGCCCTATGCGAAGCAGGGGCTGCTGGGCGAGGTGTACGACAGCGCGCGCGTGCTGTCCGAGACCTACGACGAAACCGGCCGCGTGCTGACGGTCCGTGGCCTGCCCGGCGCCATCGCGCGGTTGCAGCGGAACCTGGCCGCGCCCTGAGCCCCGGCGCCGGCGGCGCAGCCCGTCAGCGCCGCGCGCGCCCCTGCAGCCACCCCACCACCAGCAGCAACACCACCGAGAACGCCACCAGCATCGCCGCCGCCGCCGCCGTGGTCAGGCTGATGCTGTCGTTCAGCCCGGCGAACATCTGCCGCGGCAGGGTGCGCTGCGCGGGGCCGGCGATGAACAAGGCCACCACCACCTCGTCCAGCGAGGTCGCGAAGGCGAAGACCGCGCCCGCCGCCACGCCGGGGAAAATCTGCGGCAGGCACACGCGGAAGAAGGCCCGCACCGGCCCCGCGCCGCAGGCCGCCGCGGCGCGCAACTGCACCGCATCGAAGCCTTCCAGTGACGCCAGCACCGTCACCACCACGAAGGGCACGCCCAGCGCCGCATGCGCCACGATCATCCCGGCATGGGTCGCCACCAGCCCGATCGGCCCGAAGGCGAGCAGAAGTGCGACCGCCACCACGATCACCGGCACCACCATCGGCGCCAGCACCACCCCCAGCACCACCGCCCGCGCCGCCCCGCGCAGCCGCCACAGCCCGAAGGCCGCCGGCACGCCCAGCAGCGTGGCCAGCCCCGCCGCCGCGCCGCCGATCAGCAGCGAATTCCACAAGGCCGGCAGCCAGAAATCCGATCCGAAGAAATCCCGGTACCAGCGCAGCGACAGCCCCGGCAGCGGATAGAACAGGAACGACCCGGCCGAGAAGGACAAGGGCAGGATCGCCAGGATCGGCGCCAGCAGGAAGGCCGCCACCAGCAGCCCCGCCGCCCACAGCACGCCACGCCCCATCACGCCGCCCCCGGCCGGCGAAACCCCGCCAGCCGCCCATACAGCGCGACGCACACCCCGACCGCCACCAGCAGCAGCAGCGACAGCGCCGCCGCCAGCCCCCAGTTCACGCTGCGCGTGGCGTAGAATCCCACGAACCAGGCCAGCATCTGGTCCCCCGGCCCACCCAGCAGCGCCGGCGTGACGTAGAAGCCCAGCGCCTGGATGAAGACCAGGATGCACCCCGCCGCGATCCCCGGCAGGCACAGCGGCAGCGTCACACGCCGGAACACCCGCCACGGGGAAGCGCCCAGCGACGCCGCCGCGCGCGGCAGGCGCGGGTCCAGCCCGCGAAACGCCGCCACCAGCGGCAGCACCATGAACGGCAGCAGGATATGCACCATCGCCAGCACCACGGCGAAGCGGTTCATCATCAGCGGCAGCGGCCCGATGCCGAAGGCGCCCAGCGCCGCATTCACCACGCCTTCGCGTTGCAACAGCACCATCCACGCCGCCGTGCGGACCACCAGCGAGATCCAGAACGGCAGCAGCACCGCCCCCAGAAGCAACGTCGCCGCCCACCCGCGCGCGGTGGCGGCCAGCCAGGCCAGCGGCCAGCCCAGCGCGAGGCACACCCCGGTCACCAGCAGCGCAATCCACAGGCTGCGGACCAGTACCGCGCCGAACACCCGCTGGTCGTCCGGCAAGGCCCGCAGGCTGCCTGACGCATCCCGCCGAAGATCGAGCGCCGCCAGCACATGGAAGGACGACAGCGGCCCGCCGGCGCGGCGGATCGCGCCCCAGGTCTCGGGGTCGGCCCAGGCCGCGCTGATGGCGATCACCGCGTCGCGCGCCGGCCCGTCGAAGGGCGCCGCGACGCGCCGCGCCGTCATCGGCAGCACGCCGCGCAAGCCGGGCCGGTCCGCATTCAGGCGCGACGCCGCGCGGGCGATGCCGCCGGCCGGGCCGGTGGCTTCGCGTGCCCGCGCCTCGCGCAGGTCCGCGACCAGGGCGGCGAAGGCGGCGTCGTGCGGCGCGGCCGCGCCATCCCAGCCGGCCAGCGCGACGATGGTGCGCGGCAGCACCGCCGCCACCTCGGCATCCGATACCGCGCGCCACAGGAAGGCGCCGATCGGCGCCACGAAGGACAGCAGCAGGAAGGCCAGCAGCGGCGCGGTCAGCAGCGCGGCGGACAGGCGCGGCGAGCGGCTCATGCGCCGCGCGGCGGCCGGTTCAGCGCGCCACCCAGGTGTTGAACCGCTGCGTCAGGCTGTCGAGGTTGTCGATCCAGAAGCGGTCGCTGATCTGCAGCGCGCTCTCGATATTGGCCGGCGCCGTCGGCAATTGCGCCAGCACCGCCGGCGCCAGCCGGTCGTTGGCGCCCTTGGCCGTGACGCCATAGGGGATGCGCGGCGGCAGCGCGGCCTGGATCTCCGGCTGGCCGACGAATTTCAGGAAGTCCAGCGCGCGCGCCCGGTTCGGGCTGCCCTTCATGATCACCCAGGAATCCAGCGTGAACAGGTTGTTGGTCCAGACGATCGCGAAGTTGCGCCCATCCGTCGCATTGGCCGCGGCGATGCGGCCATTGTAGGCGACGGTCATCGCCACCTCGCCGGCGGCCAGCCATTGCGCCGGCTGCGCGCCGCGCTCCCACCACGCGAGCTCGGCCTTGATGCTGTCCAGCTTGCGGAACGCGCGGTCCACCCCCGCCGGCGTGGCCAGCATGGGATAGACCCGCATCGGCGGCACGCCATCGGCCAGCAGCGCCATCTCCAGCGTGGTCTTGGGCCCGCGGCGCATGCCGCGCTTGCCGGGGAATTTCGCGGTGTCGAAGAAGTCCGCCCAGCTTTCCGGCCCCTGCGCGAGCCGCGCGCGGTCATAGGCGAAGATGAAGGAATACAGGATGGCGCCAACGCCGTGCTCGTTGAAGGCTTCCGGGATATAGGCGTCGCGCCCGCCGATCGCGGCCCAGTCGATCGGTTCGAACAGGCCTTCCTCGGCGCCGATCAGCAGTTCCTCGGATTCCACCTGCACCACGTCCCAGGTATTGGCGCCCGAGGCGATGCGCGAGCGCAGCACGCCAATGCCGCCATCCCAGGTTTCCTCCAGCATGCGGATGCGGGTGGCCTGCTGGAAGGGGCGGAAGAACACCTCGCGCTGCGCATCCTGGTAGGCGCCGCCCCAGGAGACGACCGTCAGGTCGCGGCCCTGGGCCCGGGCAGCCAGGGGCAGCGCAGCGGTGGCGAGCGTGCCCTTGAGCATGGTGCGGCGGAACATCGTCGGCGTCTCCCTGTCGCGCGGGCGCAAGCCTAGCGCCATATCGCGCCGGCCCGCATCGGCCGGAGCCCCTTTTCAGGGCGCGCGTTGCGCTTTTTCACATCCGGCAGCCGCCCGCACCCTGCGCCGCCATCCACGATGGCGACGCCCGCCGCCCGCCGCCCGCGCGCCATGGCCGGGCGGGGGGCACGCGCCGGCGTCGGAACCGGCAATGCGCCCCGCGGTGCGGCCTCGCACGGCCGCTCAGGCCGGCGGGCGAAACGCGAAGGCCGCGCCCTCCGGCCAGGCGACCGCCGCCGGCCCGCCCGGTTCGGGCAGCGCACTCATCCCCGCCGGGCGCTTCGCCAGGATCGCCCCGCCATCGCCCAGCGCCAGGCGCAGCCGCACATGGTCGCCCTGGAAGATCGCCTCGGTCAGCACCGCCGGCAGCGCGCCCTCGCCGAGCTCGGCCGCGGTCACGCCCGCCACCGCCACGCGCTCCGGGCGGATCGCGACCAGGCAGCGTTCCCCCGCGCCGCCGCAATCGACCGCCTGCGCATCCACCACCGGGCCGCAATCGAGCCGCACGCGCAGATCCAGCTCCTCGCGCGATTCGACCACGCCGGGCAGCAGGTTGTTCTCGCCCACGAAGCCGGCCACGAAGGCATCCGCCGGGCGGTCGTACAGGCGGCGCGGGTCGGCCAGCTGGCGCACCCGCCCGCCCTCGAACACCGCGATGCGGTCGGACAGGGTCAGTGCCTCGGCCTGGTCGTGCGTGACGTACAGCATGGTGACACCCAGGCGCTGGTGGATGTGGCGGATCTCGAGCTGCATCTCCTCGCGCAGCGCCTTGTCCAGCGCGCCCAGCGGTTCGTCCAGCAGCACGATCGGCGGTTCGAACACCAGCGCACGCGCCAGCGCGACGCGCTGCTGCTGCCCGCCCGAGAGCTGCGCCGGCCGGCGATCCCCCAGGCCCTGCAGGCGCACGGTGTCCAGCGCCTTCGCCACGCGCCTGGCCTGGTCGTGCTTCGACACCCCGCGCACCGCCAGCGGGAAGGCCACGTTCTCCGCCACGCTCATGTGCGGGAACAGCGCATAGGATTGGAACACCACGCCGATGCCGCGCCGGTGCGGCGGCAGCCGCGCGATGTCGCGCCCATCGAGCATGATGCGCCCCGCGCTGGGCAGCTCGAACCCGGCCAGCAGCATCAGCGTGGTGGTCTTGCCCGACCCCGACGGGCCCAGCAGCGTCAGCAATTCCCCGCGCGCGATATCGAGGTCGAGCGACTGCACCGCCGCCGGCCCGCCGGCGCCGTAGGTCTTCCGCACGCCTTCGAAGCGCACCAGGGTTTCGCTCATGGGGCATACCTCCGGGCCGCCAGGCCCGCTTGTCAACGTGGCGCGCCGGCGGCTACCCCGTCCGGCACGCTGCGCATGACGGCGCGCCTGACGCCGTTCACCGAGGAACCGCCCATGTCCGAGACCGCCGAACCCAGCCTGATCGCCCGGCGCGAGGGCATTGCCGGCACGCTGCTGATGAACCGGCCGAAGGCGCTGAACGCGCTCGATCTGCCGATGATCCGCGCCTTCGCCGCCGCCATCGCGGATTGGCGCGCCGACGCCGCGCTGCGCCTGGTGGTGCTGGAGGGCGCGGGCGGGCGCGCCTTCTGCGCCGGCGGCGACGTGCGCGCGGTGCGCGCCGCGGCCATCGCCGGCGACCGCGCGGCGGTCGAGGCCTTCTTCAGCGAGGAATACGCCGTCAACACCGGCATCGCGACCTTCCCCAAGCCCTGGGTCAGCCTGATCGACGGGGTGTGCATGGGCGGCGGCATCGGCGTGGCCGTGCACAACGGCCCGCGCATCGTCACCGAGCACGCGCTGGTCGCGATGCCCGAGACCGCCATCGCGCTGTTCCCCGATGTCGGCACGTCCTTCGTGCTGCCGCGCCTGCCGGGCGCGGTGGGCACCTGGCTGGCGCTGACCGGGGCGCGGCTGACCGGGGCTGATTCGGTGCATGCGGGCCTCGCCACGCATTTCGTCCCGCGCGCGAGCCTGCCCGCGCTGCGCGCCGCGCTGGTGGCTGACGGCGCGGATGCCGTCGCCCGCTTCGCGGTGGCACCGCCCGAGGCCTCCTTCGCCGCCCACCGCCCCGCCATCGACCGCTGCTTCGGGCGCGACAGCGTCGCCGGCATCCTGGCCGCGCTGGATGCCGAGGGCAGCGAATGGGCCTCCGCCCAGGCCGCCATCCTGCGGCGCATGTCGCCGACCTCGCTGTGCGTCTCGCTGGAGCTGCTGCACCGCGGCGCGGCGCAGGACCTGGCCGGCTGCCTGGCCACCGAACTGGCGCTGACCCGCGTGGTGGTGAACGACCATCCGGACTTCGCCGAGGGCGTGCGGTCGGTGCTGGTGGACAAGGACGGCGCGCCGAACTGGCAGCCGGCGCGCATCGAGGATGTCGACCCGGCGGCGATCGCCGCGATGTTCGGATAGCGCGCGCCCAACCGCCCCCGGCCGCCCGGGACCGCCCCGCCGGGTCGGTCCCGGGCGCCCAAAAATCGGCGTGCCGGCAGGCCCCGGCCTGTAACACGCCTTGCGCATGCCGCGCCCCATCCCGACAATCACCGGATGGCCGCGCCGCTTCCCCTGCCCGACAGCACCGACCCCAGCTTCGCCGAATTGCTGGCGCTGCGCCCGCACCTGACCCTGCACGCCATGGACGGGCTGGTCATGGAGGAGGTGCCGCTGGCGCGCATCGCGGCCGAGGTCGGCACGCCCGCCTGGGTCTATTCCGCGGGCGCGCTGCGCCGGCGCGCCCGGTCGCTGAAGGCCGCGCTGTCCGGCGCCGGGCTGGCCGCGACCATCCACTTCGCCATGAAGTGCAACGACAACCTGTCCGTCCTGCGCGTCCTCGCCGCCGAGGGCCTCGGCGCCGACGTGGTCAGCGAGGGCGAGCTGCGCATCGCCCGCGCCGCCGGCATCCCGGCCAGCGCGATCGTCTTCTCCGGCGTCGGCAAGACCGCCGACGAACTGCGCCACGCGATCGACCAGGACATCTTCCAGATCAATGCCGAAAGCGAGGAGGAGATCGCCATGATCTCCGCCATCGCATCGGGCCTGGGCCGCACCGCGCGCGTCGCACTTCGCGTGAACCCCGACGTGGACGCCAAGACCCACGCCAAGATCACCACCGGGAAAAGCGAGAACAAGTTCGGCGTCGCGATCTCCGACGCGATCGACATCTACGCCCGCATGGCTGCGCTGCCGGGCATCGACCCCATCGGCATCGCCACGCATATCGGCAGCCAGATCACCGCCGGCATGTCGGCCTATCGCGCGGCCTATGCGCGCCTGGCGGAGACCATCCGCGAATTGCGCGCCCGCGCCCTGCCGGTGCGGCGCGTGGATTGCGGCGGCGGCCTGGGCATTCCCTATCGCGACGAACCGGCCCCCAGCCCCGAGGCGCTGGCCGGTGCCATCAAGGCGACGCTGGGTGACCTCGGCCTGCCGGTCATGCTGGAGCCGGGCCGCTGGATCGCCGGGCCGGCGGGCGTGCTGCTGGCCTCGGTGGTGCTCCAGAAACAAGGTGCCGCGCATCGCTTCGTCGTGGTGGATGCCGCGATGAACGACCTGATCCGCCCTGCGATGTACGAGGCATGGCACGGCATCGTGCCGATCGGCGCCGCCCGCGCCGTGGCGCCGCTGACGCCCGCCGAGGTGGTCGGCCCGGTCTGCGAGAGCGGCGACACCTTCGCCCGTGGCCGCCTGCTGCCGGTGCTGGCGCCGGGCGATGCGGTCGCCTTCCTGGATGCCGGCGCCTATGGCGCGGTGATGTCCTCGACCTACAACGCCCGGCCCTTGGCGCCGGAGGTGCTGGTGGACGGCACCCGCTACGCCGTGGTGCGCGAACGCCAGACCCATGACGCGCTGCTGCACGGCCAGCGCGTGCCGGAATGGCTGACGACATGATGGCCCGCGCATCCGATGACCGCAGGGCGCAGGTGCCGCAGGCGCCGGGCACCGCAGGTCTGGATCGGATGCGCCACCCCGCCGGAGCCACGCCATGACCGACCGCGACCGGCTCGCCGCCCGCGTTGCGCGCCGCACCTGGCTGGCGCGCCTGGCACTGTGGTGGGAAGCCGCCTGGCCGGCGCTCTGGCCGCCGCTCGGCGTGGTCGGGCTGTTCGTCGTGGTCGCGCTGTCCGGCCTGCCGCTGGCGCTGCCGGCGCTGCTGCACCTGGCACTGCTGGCCGGCTTCGCCGCCGCGCTGGCCTGGACCGCGCGGGGCGCGGCCCGGCAGCTCGCCCTGCCCGGCGCCGCCGCCGGCCAACGCCGCATCGAACGCGATTCCGGCCTGGCGCACCGCCCCATCGCCACGCTGGGCGACCGGCCCACCGGCAACGACCCCGTCGCGCTGGCGCTGTGGCAGGCGCATCGGCGCCGCGCCACCGAACGGCTGGCCGCGCTGCGCGTCGCGGCGCCGAAGCCGGGCCTGGCCGCCATCGACCGTCGCGCGCTGCGCGGCGGGCTGGCGGTCGCGCTGGTCGCCGCCCTGGTCGTGGCGGGCACCGAGGCCCCCGAACGGCTGCGCCGCGCCCTGCTGCCCGCCTTCGCCGGCACCGCCTTGCCCACCACCCCGGGCGTGCGCCTCGAAGCCTGGGTCACGCCGCCGGCCTATACCGGCGCGGCGCCGATCTTCCTCGACCCCGCCGGCGGCAGCGCGGCGGTGCCGGCCGGCAGCCGGCTGCAGGTGGCGGTTTCGGGCGGCGCCGGCGGCGTGCCGGACCTGATGCTGGATGCGGCCGCGACACCCTTCCGCACGCTCGACCGCGGGTCCTTCGCGGCGGAGGCCACCATCGAATCCGGCGGCCGCCTGGCGGTGCGGCGCGATGGCAGCGACCTCGCGCAATGGTCGCTGTCCGTGCGTGCCGATGCGCCACCCAGCGTCGCCTGGGACCAGCCACCGGCGCGCGCCCAGCGCGGCCTGGCCATCCGCCTGCCCTGGCGGGCGGAGGATGACTGGGGCCTGGCGACGCTGCGCGTGGAACTGCGCCTGAAGCTGCGGCCGGAGGCCGAGCCCGTCACGCTCGACCTCCCGCTGCCCGGCGGCAGCCCGCGCAGCGCGCGCGGCGCGTCGCAGCCGGACCTCTCCGCCCATCCCTGGGCCGGGCTGGAGGTCGAGGCGCGCCTTGTCGCCACCGACCATGCCGGCCAGGACGGCCGCAGCGAGGGCGCCTTCCTCGAACTGCCGGAACGGTCGTTCACGCATCCCGTCTCGCAGCAGCTGATCGCCCTGCGCAAGGCCCTGTCGGTCGACCCCACCGGGCGCGAACCCGCGCGGCGCGAACTGGACCGTATCGCCGCCGCGCCCGAGGCCTTCGAGCACGACACCGGCACCTTCATGGCGCTGCGCAGCGCGCGCCACCGCCTGCTGCGCGACCGCCGCCCCACCGCGGTGACGGAAGCGCAGGAGATCCTGTGGGACGTCGCCGTCGCGCTGGAGGAAGGCCGCACCGACCGCACCGCCCGCGCCCTGGCCGAGGCGCGGCAGGCCCTGCGCGAGGCGCTGGAGGAACAGCGCCGCACGCCCAACGACCAGCGCACCGACGAACAGCGCACCGAGATGGACCGCCGCATCCAGGAACTGCGCGAGGCGATCCGCCGCCACCTGGAAGCCCTGGCCGAACGCCTGCAGCGCGAAAACGCCGAGGCGCTGCCCTATGACCCGCAGCAGCGCCTGATGGACCAGCGCGAATTGAACCGCCGCACCCAGCGCATGCAGGACGCCGCCCGCCAGGACCGCACCGAGGACGCGCAGCGCGAACTGGCGGAGCTGGAGGAAATGCTCCGCGCGCTGGAGGAAGGCCGCAACATGCGCGCCGAGGACCGCCAGCGCCAACAGCAGCGCCAGCGCGGCAACCAGCAGATGGGCGCCGTGCAGGACATGGTGCAGCGGCAGACCCAGATGCTCGACCGCAGCCACCAGCGCGCCGAGCAGACCGACCGCGAACGCACCGAACAGCGCCGCCGCCCGCCCGGCAGCTTCCCGCAGCAGCAGCAGCAGCCCCCGCAACAGGCGCAGCCCAATCCGGAGCGCCAGGCGCAGGCCCAGCAGGATGGCCGCGTGCAGCGCGCGCTGCGCCGCGCCCTGGGCGAGCTGATGCAGCAATTCGGCGACCTGACCGGCGACGTGCCGCAGCAGCTCGGCGAGGCCGACCGCGCCATGCGCGACGCCGATGAGAACCTGCGCGCCGGCGGCGACCCGCGCGACGCCCAGCAGCGCGCCATCCGCGCCCTGACCGAGGGCGGCCGCCAGATGGCCCAGCAGATGCAGCGCCAGTTCGGCCAGGGCCAGCCCGGCGAGGGCGAGGAAGACGGCGAGGGCGAAGGCGAGGGCATGGCCTCCGGCCAGCAGGGCGGCGAGGGCCAGGACCAGGCGCAGGAACAGGGCCAGGGCCGCGACCCGCTCGGCCGGCGCAACCGCGAGGCGACGGGCGGGCAGGACAATGCGTCCGACACCCGCGTGCCGGACGAGGCCGAGTTGCTGAAGACGCGCCGCATCCAGGAAGAACTGCGCCGCCGCGGCGCGGAGCGGGAACGGGCGCCCGCCGAGCTCGACTACATCGACCGGCTGCTGCGGCGGTTCTGAGCGCCGCCGGCCAGGCCGCGGGGCCGGGCACGATCGAGCAGTCGTGAACCGTTCCGCCCAACGGATTGGACGGTTGCAACTTCCGATTTATTGCATCGGCATGGATACCCCGTAGCGTCCAGGCATCGCACTGAACCTGCCGGGATCGATATGCCGCCGAGTGGCCTGAACACCCTGTCCGACGGCTTCGTCCTGGGCAGCGACATCGAAACCTCGTCGCCGTTCCGCGCCGAGATCTACAACCCGATGAAGGAATCGGACAGCATCGGGAGCTCGACGGCGGGAAACTACGCCTCGCTGACGCGGGCGGACCTGGTCTTCGCGCAGCAGGACGGGCTGCACTGGCGCGAATACGACGCGCCGTCCAATACCTTCAACGGGTCGGTGGTGTTCGGCGCCGATGCCGGGCTGGACTACATCTACACCACCGACCTCAACGGCGACGGCTTCGGCGACATCGTCGGCTTCCCGCTGACCACGGCGGTGCCGGGCGACCCCAATTCGCTCTATGTCACGTCGTTCCAGGGCACGCCCAATGCCGCGGCCGGCGCGGCGCCCTTCATTAACGAACTCTATTCCTACATCCCCGCCGGCAACATGATCCTGGAGGGCCCGTCCGACTTCCTCCAGGTGCACGATGCCGACTTCGCCGACTTCAACGGCGACGGGATCATGGACATCATCGTGGCCGGGGTGAATGGCTACGATGTCAGCGCCCCCAGCAGCGGCAACGACATCGACACCTATGGCTGCTACGCGATCGGCCTGGGCAACGGCCTGGGCAACTTCAACTTCCAGCCCTTCCAGTACAACGGCGTGCTGGCCGGCGGCGGGAATGGCAGCGCCGGGCTGACCTCCGGCATCCTCGCGCGCGTCACCACCGGCGACTTCAACGGCGACGGGCTGGTCGACGTGGCCTTCGCCTACCATCCCGACGACGGCGACGACATCGTCACGCCCAACCCGACCGCCTTCGTGGTGTGGGGCGATGCCGGCTCGTCCTCCGATGCGCCGATCCTCAACACCGACAGCAGCAACACCTACAGCAACAGCTGGCAGAACCCCCAGGACGTGGTCGCGCTGAAGCCCTATCCCAACTACTTCGCGCAGCTCGTCATCACCTTCGACGACCAGATCCACATCGCCGGCTTCGACTTCAACAAGTCGCTGGTGAACGACAACGTCATCGCTCAGACGCCGCGCGGCAATCTCGGCACGCTGCTCGACTACGATCTCGATGGCTCGCCCGACATCATGGTGTCGGATGGCGAAAGCTCGGCGATCTATTTCGGCTACGACTGGCTTGGCACCAGCGGGGACTATGCCTACGAACAGACCGGGCTGACGCTCGGCACCGACATCGCGAACGCGACCGGCGCGGATTTCAACGGCGACGGCAAGCCGGATTTCTACGGCTCCTACAACGACTACCTCTACGCCTACGAGAACGTCACCACGCCGGCCTCCTCGGCGGTGACGCTGGTCGAAGCGGACGCCGTCGCGCCACAGGCGGTCAATGGCGTTGCCGCCGCCTTCATGACCGGCGACGGCGCGGCGCGCTACGAGGTCTCGGTGGTCGGCGGCCGCACCGCCCAGGACAACGCGCTCGGCTGGTTCGAAATGCACGCCGACGGCACCTTCGGCACGGCGCGCTTCATCGACCTCGATGATGCCGCGGCGGGTGGCGTGGGTCTCGCCACGCCGGCCGCGGGCGCGCGCATCGCCCTGTTCCTCGTGGCCAATGGCGCCTTCCTGAACGGCGACCTCGATGGCGCGTTCCGCTTCGTGGATGCCGAGACCGGCGATACGGCGCGGCTCGGCAGCACGTCGCCGAGGCTGGTGCGCGACGGCACGGGCGCCGCCATCCTGGGCGACATCTTCCACACGCTGGACGCCAACCCCTTCGATGCCGGCAACGCGCTCAACACCGGCGGCGAGGTCCAGGCCCTCTCGCGCGCGGACGGCGCGCAAAGCCTGCTTGTCGCCTTCGAGGACCTGCGCTTTTCCGCCAGCGATGCGGACTTCAACGACCTGGTGCTGCGCGTCAGCGTCTCGACCGACCTGGTGTTGTGACGCGCGCCGCCGTCAGGTGACGCGGTCGAGCTCCTTCTCGTCCAGCGC
Organism: Roseomonas sp. CECT 9278; assembly: GCF_918698155.1. GTDB lineage: Bacteria > Pseudomonadota > Alphaproteobacteria > Acetobacterales > Acetobacteraceae > Neoroseomonas. The sequence goes on along the minus strand of NZ_CAKKLX010000003.1, from coordinate 185,606 downwards.
GCCGGGCACCAGCGTCAGCGGCACGCTCAGCCGGTTCGCATAGCGCCCGGTCAGCGCCGCGATCAGCGGCCCGGGCCCGCCGGACCCCGGCGCCATCGCCAGCACCAGGATCGAAATGCGCGGGTCTTCCTCAAGCAGCTTGAGCAATTCGTCGCGCGATTCGCCCTCGCGGATGATCAGGATGGGGAAGCCGCCGGTGATCTCGTTCACCTCGGCGGCCAGGCCCGAGAGCATCTTCTCGGCTTCCTCGCGCCGTTCCTCCTGCATCATCACGCCCACGCCGGCCCATTCCACCAGGCCGACCGGTTCGATCACGCGCAGCAGCGCCACGCGCCCGCCGCCCTTGCGCGCCCGCAGGCAGGCATAGCGCAGCGCCACCGCGCGTTCGGGGCTGTCATCCACCACCACCAGGAAGATGCGGTCGCGCTTGGCGGCGCTGGTGGCGGCGGCGGCTTCCTCGGTGCCTGGCATCTGCAGCCCTCAGTTGCGGCGGAACAGGACGGAACCCAGCCACCCGGCAAGGGCGGCCAGCACGATGCAGCCCAGACCATAGAGCAGCGGCGCGGTGCGGGCGATATTGGCGATCCAGGCGGCCGTACCCACCCGGTCCACGCGCAGGAACAGTTCCTGACGGGCCACGATGCGCCGGTCGCGCACCAGCAGCACCTCCACCCGGTAGTCCCCGGTCTGCACCGTGTCGGGGAAGGACACGCGCGTGCTGAACAGCCGGCCGCCCGCCACCGAGACCGGCGCGGCGTATTCCTGCCAGCGCCCATCCTGCTGCTTGAGGTCGAGCAGCGCCGCGCGGAAGGCCGGCGCCTGCGCTCCCACCGCCCGCAGCGGCAGGGCCTCAAGGCCGAGCCTGGCGCTGCGGCGCACCTCCTCGGGCAGCACTTCCCAGACCGGCCGGGTGGCGGCGATGGCGTAGAAGCCCGGGATCTCGGGGAAGGTCGCCGCCGGCCCGTTCACCCAGAAGCCGAGCACATTGACCTTGCGCCGCACCACGGTGGCCTGCGACGGGCCCCAGGCCAGCACCACCACATCCTCGCCGGTCTGCGGGCCGATCAGGTTCTCGGTGGCGCCGAACACGATGACCGACGCGCCGGTGAATCCGGTGGTGATCTCGACCTGGTTGGTCGACAGGTCGGCGGTGAGAAGCGGCGTGGTGGCGGGCTGCTGCGCGCGGGCGGGCAGCGCCAAGGCCAGCGCGATCAGCAGCGCCGCCCACCTCATCGCGCCAGGCCGATGGCGAACAGGTTCTCCGGCGCGCGGATCAGGTCCCAGGCCAGGCCCAGCGCGACCGACAGCACCAGCAGGCCGAGCAGCGCGCGGGTTTCCTCCCCGCGCAGCTTCGTGCCCATCGATGCGCCGAACTGCGCCCCGGCCACGCCGCCGGCCAGCAGCAGCAGGGTCAGCACGATGTCCACGCTGCCGACCTGCCAGGCCTGCAGCAGCGTCACGTTGGCCGACACGAACACCACCTGGAACAGCGACGTGCCGATCACGACCGAGGTGGGCATGCCCAGCAGGTAGATCATCGCCGGTACCAGCATGAACCCGCCGCCCACGCCCATCACGGCCGACAGCACGCCGATGCCGAAGCCCACCAGCAGCGGCGGCACGATCGAGATGTACAGGCGCGACTTGCGGAACCGCATCTTGAACGGCAGGCCGTGCAGCCAGGTGTGCTCGCCGGTGCGCGCCGCGGACACGCCGGTGCGCCGGCGGCGGATGATGGCGCGCACGCTCTCGCGCACCATCAGCATGCCCACCGTGCCCAACACCACCACGTAGAAGAACGACACCGCGACATCGACCTGCCCGGCGCGCCGAAGTGCCGCGAACAGCTGCACCCCCAGCGCCGATCCGACGAAGCCCCCGGCCAGCAGCACCAGGCCCATCCGCAGGTCGACATTGTCGCGCCGCCACTGCGCGATCAGGCCCGAGACCGAGGCCCCCAGCGTCTGGTTGGCACCCGACGCCACCGCGACCGGGGAGGGGATTCCGATCAGGATCAGCAATGGTGTCAGCAGGAACCCCCCGCCCACGCCGAACAGCCCCGACAGCCAGCCCACGCCGAAGCCGATGCCCAGCAGCAGCAGGGCATCCACACTCATCTCGGCGATCGGCAGGTAGACCTGCATCGCGCGCCCCGCGCTTCGGTTGCGGTGAATCCTCGACGACGCCAGGCGTGAGCCCGGGCGCGCCACCGCGTTTGAACCCGACGGCGCAACGCGGCAAGGGACAATCGACGCGCGACGCGGCAGGATTGCGGCAGCCACCCGCATGAGGCCCCGCATGATGCTCACCCGCCGCCTGCTGCTCGGCGCCACGATCGCCACGCCCTTCCTGCGCCCTGCCGCCGCGCAGGCGGCGCGGCGCATCCGCATCATCCACACCAATGATTTCCACAGCCGGCACGAACCGGTGGTGCGCGCCACCGGCGCGGCCTGCCGGGCAAACGAGACCTGCCTGGGCGGTTCCGCGCGCCTGGCCGGTGGTGTCGCGGCCGCGCGCGCCGAGGCCGCGGCGGCCGGGCGCGCCGTGGTCGCGGTGGATGCCGGCGACCAGTTCATGGGCTCCCTGTTCTACACGCAGCATCGCGGCGCCGCGGAGCTGGCGGTGATGCGCGCCTGGGGCTGCGAGGCAATGACGCTGGGCAACCACGAATTCGACAACGGGGCCGAGGTGCTGGCCCGCTTCGCCACCGCCGCCCCCTTCCCCATCCTCGGCGCGAACATCGATGCACGCGCCGAACCGCTGCTGGCCGGGCGGATTCGCCCATGGTTCGAGACGGTGCGCGACGGCGCGCGGATCGCCTTCGTGGGCGTCAGCACGCCGGAGACGCCGCAGCTCTCCTCGCCCGGCCGCAACCTCCGCTTCACCGATCCGGCCGAGGCCGCCACGCGCGCCATTGCCGAGATCCGCGCGAGCGGCCCCGCCACCATCGTGCTGCTGTCGCATCTGGGCCTCGCGGCCGACCGCCACATCGCGGAGCAGGTGGCGGGCATCGATGCCATCCTGGGCGGGCATTCGCACACGCTGCTGGCGGCGGAACCCGACGCCGACGGGCCATCCCCCACGCTGGTGGATGGGCGCGACCGCACGGTGCGCATCCTGCAGACCGGGGCTTATGGGCGCTTCCTCGGGCGGCTCGACCTCGATCTTGCGGTGGATGGGCGGATCGCGGCGCAGGGCGGGTCGACCATCCCGCTCGGCGCCGGGATCGCCGAGGATGCGCGCGTGGCGGCCCTGGTCGCCGAGCTTGCCGCACCGCTCGAGGAAACCCGCCGCCGCCCGGTCGGCCGGCTGCCCATGGCGCTGCCCAACGCCGATTGCCGGCGCGGCGAATGCGCGCTGGGCAACCTGGTGGCCGAGGCGATGCTCGCCGCCGTGCCGGGCGCTGAGGCCGCCATCACCAATGGCGGCGGCCTGCGCGCCGGCCTGCCCGACGGCCAGGTGACGATCGGCGACGTGCTGACCGTGCTGCCCTTCGGCAACACCGTCGCGGTGATGGGGCTGCGCGGCGCCGACGTGCTGGCCGCGATCGAGCACGGCCTGTCGCAGGGGGCCGGCACCGCGGGGCGCTTCCCCCAGGTCGCCGGGCTGCGCTTCGCCTGGGACCCCACGGCGCCGCCGGGCAGCCGCGTACGCGGGATGCAGGTGGCGCAGGGGTCGCGCTTCGCGCCGATCGACCCCGGGCGGGTGTATCGGGTGGTCACCAACGACTTCATGCGCAAGGGCGGCGACGGGTACGTCATGTTCCGCGACCGCGCGCTGGACCCCTACGACACCGGGCCGGTGCTGGACGAGGTGGTGGCGAATGCGATCGCCGCCGGGCGGCTGGCGGGCGTGCCGCCGGATGGGCGCATCGCGCTGCGGTAAAGCCCTCTCGGCTCGCCGCAACGTCTCCTGGCCGCCATCTTCACGCGCAGCTTCACCCGGCCAGGTGATTGCGCGCGGGCGGGACCCGTTCTCCAGCTCCCGGGCCGCGCTTGCGCCGGCCGGAGGGCCGCGGCGGGACCTGTGGCGATGTCGTCCGGCCTGCGGATGCGTCGCCGCCGCGACCCCGGGGACGGCGCGGAGCCGGGCCGCGCGGCGGACCGCGCCGCGGCGCCACGCCCGCCCGGCGGTGGCGATTCGGACACCGGCCCCCGCCCCCACCCGCGCGGCATCCGGCGGGCAAGGGGCGGCGGGCGCGTGCATCAGCCGAGCCGCTGTTCCAGCCGCGCCAGCCGTGCCTCGACCCGCGCGGCGCGTTCGCGCGTGACCGCGCCGAGCGCGTCGGCCAATTGCTGGTGCAGCGCGCGCAGTTCGACATCCGGCACAGTGCCGAGCGTGGCCAGCACTGCCGCCAGGGCCTCGCCCGTGCTGCCGGCGGCCGCCGCGGGGGCGGGGTCGGCGGGAGGGGGCGCGGCCTCGGGCGGCGGGTCGTCCACGAAGGTCAGCACCACGCCGAGCGCGCGGCCCTCGGCGCTGGCCGCGACATCCTGGATCACCTGGCGGCGGATGTCGGGGCGGTTCTCCACGCGCTGGAGGTGATGGCGGTAGCCGTCCTCGTCCGGCCAGCGGTTGAGGATGACGGTATAGAGGTTGACGACGAATTCGTGGTCGCTGCCGGCCAGCAATTCGCTGCCGTTCACCTCGCGCATGGGGGACCTCCGTGGGACAGGGGGGCTGAATGCCCGGCGGGTGCGGGCATGGTCAACGCCGGGCCGTGAAGAAATGGCGCAGCAGGGCGGCACAATCGCTCTCGCGCAGGCCGCCGACCACCTCGGGGGCGTGGTGGCAGGAAGGGGCGGCGAAGATGCGCGCGCCGTGGTCCACGCCACCGCCCTTCGGGTCGTAGGCGCCGAAGACCAGGCGCTTCACGCGGAAGAAGGACGCCGCCTGGGCGCACATCGGGCAGGGTTCCAGCGTGACGGTCAGGGTGCAGCCGACCAGGCGGGGGCTGCGCAGGCGGGCGGCGGCGGCGCGGAGCGCCAGGATCTCGGCATGGGCGGATGCGTCGTGGCGGGCCTCGACCTCGTTGCCGGCGGCGGCCAGCACGGTGCCGGCTTCGTCGGTGACCACGGCGCCCACGGGAACCTCGCCGCGGGCGGCGGCGGCGGCGGCTTCGGCCAGGGCCAGGTCGATCGGGGTCATGGAGACGCCATGGCCGTCAGCGCATCCACCCCGGCCGGATCGCGCCACGATGTGTGGGGGCCGCCGGCGGGAGAAGCGGCGGGACCGCCGGGTATCGCCGTCAACAATGCGCCTCCACAAGACCGCCCCGCGCGGTGTGTTCCGGCCGGGCCGCCGGGCGTATCAGATGCTCGCCTGCCAGAACAGGACAACATCCGAAAACCGGATGGTGCGGGAATCGCTTGAGCTGCTGTTGTAGCTGAAGACATTCTCGCCAGGCTTCACGACGCCCGCCGCGACCACCTCCTGAAAGAACCGCACCGGGCGGGAATCGCCGCTGCTGGCGGTCCAGGTCCAGGCCAGGCTGCCGTTCAGGCGAACATTGACCGTGACACCATCGTCGCTGTCCGCGTCGAACATGAAGGTCAGGATCGAACGCGACGACGGATGGATGTTGTCCGGAACCGTGAATTTGCGTGAGTCGGTGCTGTTTTCCGAGATCCAGCTATCGACGATGATGGAATAGTCCGCGACGCGCGCCATCTTGAAGCCTTTCCTGGACGGGAAGATTTCCGCACGAGTGTTCCGGCACTTGCTGGATGTCTGTCGTCTCGCGATCCGGCTGACGCAGAACGGTCACCATGGGGCGACGCGCCCCTGTCAGATGTCCGCCTGCCACCAGAGCACGGCATCGGAGATCTCGATGATCGACAGGCCACCATCTGGATCGTCGAAATCGACGATGAAGCTGAATGTATTCTCGCCTGGCTTCACAACGCCTGCTGGAATCACTTCCTGAAACACGCGGGTCGGATTGCTGTCGTTTGTCCAGTTCCAGGTCCAGACCGTATTCCCATTCAATCGCAGTTTTGTTTCCATGCCATCGAAGGAGCCGAAAGGTACATCGCGCTTGTCATATCCCCGCGCCTTGATCTTGAACCGCAGGACCGAACGCGATCCGGCATGAATATTGTCGGGCACGGAAAAATTTGTGCTGCTGCTTTGCATCACGCTGTCGGCAATGATGGAATAATCCGCGACGCGTGCCATTTCAGCGTCCTTTCCCAGAGCGGAAATTTTCCGCCGGAACGTGCCGCAGCGCCCACAGCATGGCCGGGCGTCAAGACGAATGCCACGACATCGTAAGAGACTTGCACCCGGGGGTGCAACAAATTGCTCGGTCGGGCCAGCGTTTCCGAGCCCGCAGCGGCCCCGCCTGGCCGCGGTTGCCGCGCCCCGCCGCCGGGTGAACACTCCCGCCGAACGGAAGGACACCGCCATGCCAGAGGCCCCCGCCGCCCCCGTCATGCCCGAGACCACCTTCGACGCGCTGATCGTCGGCGCCGGCTTCGCCGGGCTGTACCAGCTGCATGCGCTGCGCGACCGCCTCGGCCTGCGCGCCCATGTGCTGGAGGCCGCCGATGGCGTGGGCGGCACCTGGACCTGGAACCGCTACCCCGGCGCGCGCTGCGATTCCGAAAGCCACGCCTATGCCTTCTATTTCTCCGACGACCTCCTGCAGTCCTGGGACTGGTCCGAACGCTACCCCCAGCAGCCCGAGATCCTGCGCTACCTGAACCATGTGGCGGACCGGCTGGACCTGAAGCGCGACATCACCTTCGGCGCGCGCGTCGGCAGTGCGCGCTGGGACGCCGCCGCCGGGCTGTGGCGCGTGGCGACGCAGGATGGCCGGCGCTATGCCGCGCCCTTCCTGGTCACCGCCGTCGGCTGCCTGTCATCGACCAACATGCCCGACATCCCGGGGCGCGAGGACTTCGCCGGCGCCGTCCACCACACCGGCGAATGGCCGCATGACGGCGTGGATGTCAGCGGCAAGCGCGTGGCGATGATCGGCACCGGCTCCACCGGCATCCAGGCCGCGCCGGTGCTGGCGGAGGCCGCGGCGCATCTCACGGTGTTCCAGCGCACCGCGAACTACTCCATCCCGGCGCGCAACCGGCCGCTGGACGATGCCTTCAAGCACTGGGCGAAGGCCCATGCGGCCGAGATCCGCGCGACGATGCATGCGACGCCGAACGGGCACCCCTGGACGGTCGGGCCGCGCTCGGCGCTCGAGGTGAGCGCCGAGGAGCGCGAGGCCGCCTACGCCGCCGCCTGGGAGAAGGGCGGCCTGGCGCTGCGCGCCACCTTCCGCGACATCCTGACCGACCGCGCCGCCAACGACACCGCGGCCGACTTCATCAAGGCGCGCATCCGCGAGGTGGTGCAGGACCCCGCCACGGCGGCGAAGCTGGCGGATATCGACCACCCCTTCGCCACCAAGCGCCCGCCCATCGACACCGGCTATTTCGAGACCTTCAACCGCGCCAACGTGGCGCTGGCGGATATCCGCGCCGACCCGATCGAACGGATCACCGCCACCGGGATCAGGCTGCGCAGCGGGGCCGAGCACGCGGTCGATGTCATCGTCTTCGCCACCGGCTTCGATGCCATGACCGGGGCGCTGCTGCGCATGGGCATCAGCGGGCGCGACGGGCTGGCGCTGAGCGATGCCTGGGCGGCCGGGCCGCGCACGCAGCTGGGGCTGCAGGTGCCGGGCTTCCCGAACCTGTTCACCATCACCGGCCCCGGCAGCCCATCCGTGCTGACCAACATGCCGGTGGCGATCGAACAGCATGTCGAATGGATCACCGACTGCATCGCGCAGCTGCGCGCCCAGGGCCGCGCCACCATCGAGGCGACGGACGACGCCGCCGAGGCCTGGGTCGCGCATGTCAACGACGCGGCGAACGCCACGCTGATGCCGCAGGCCGGGCATTCCTGGTACCTCGGCGCGAATGTGCCGGGCAAGCCGCGGGTCTTCATGCCCTATGCCGGCGGCATGGCGCGGTATCGCGCGATCTGCGCCGAGGTCGCGGCGCAGGGCTATCCGGGCTTCGTCATGGCGGGGCAGGCGGCGCGCGTGCCGGCCTGAGCCGCGCCGCGGTCAGAAGGTGACGCGCGGCGGCGGCTGCGGCGTGCCCGGCGGGATGGCGCCGGCGCGGATCATGCACGCGTGATACAGCTGCGGCAGCAGGACCAGCAGCTGCTGGCGGACCGTCTCGCTGTTCGAGGGATTGCCGCCGGCCTCCGACCCCAGCCGGCGCACCTGCGGGTCGCGTTCGATCTCGCTGCGGCAGGCGGCGGCGACCGGGCCGGGGTCCTGCGGCACATTCGCCCAGACGCCGCCGCCGCAGCCGGCGGTGGCGAGCGCCAGGGCCAGCATCGGCGCGGCGGTCCACGGGTGCTTCATCGGAGGATCTCCCTTCACGCCGGCGGCGCCAGCACCTTGTCGCGGTAGTTGCACATGGCGCGCGCCACGCAGCGCCAGCATTCCGGCGCGCGCGCCTTGCACACGTAGCGGCCGTGCAGGATCAGCCAGTGATGCGCGTCGCGCAGCAATTCCGGTGGGCAGCGCCTGACCAGGCGTTCCTCGACCTCGCGCACGTTGCGCCCCGGCGCCAGGCCGCAGCGATTGCCCAGGCGGAAGATGTGGGTGTCGACCGCCATCGTCTCCTGCCCGAACACCACGTTGAGCACCACATTCGCGGTCTTGCGGCCGACGCCGGGCAGGGCTTCCAGCGCCACGCGGTCGGCGGGGACCTGGCCGCCATGCTTGTCCAGCAGGTCGCGCGCCAGGGCGGCGACGTTGCGCGCCTTGCCCTGCCACAGCCCGATGGTGCGGATGAAGGGGCCGATGCCCTCGGCCCCCAGCGCGGCCATCGCCGCCGGCGTGGGGGCGGCGGCGAACAGCGCGGGCGTGCAGCGGTTCACCGCGGCATCGGTGGTCTGCGCCGACAGCACCACGGCGACCAGCAGGGTGAAGGGGTCGCTGTAGATGAGCTCGGTCTCGGGCGCGGGGTTCGCCACCGCGAGGGCGCGGATGAAGGCCTCGGCCTGGGGGGCTGGCATCATGCGCGCGCGCCGCGGCGCGGCGGCGGAGCCGTGGTCGGGGCGCTTCGGCTTGGCGGGGCGGGCGGTCATGGCTGGCAAGGGCGCGATCCTCGCCTATCCTCTGGTGCGATGACAGCCCCTGCCGAACCGGTCCTGTTCCAGGCCGTCTGCACGCCGCCGCGGTCGCTGACGCGGCGCGGCTTCGGCGCCTTCGCGGTGCTGCTGGGCGTGGTCTCGGCGGCGCTGGGCGGGCTGTTCCTGGCGATCGGCGCCTGGCCCGTGCTGCCCTTCCTGGGCGCCGAGCTGGTCTTCGCGCTGGCCATGGTGGCGCTGCATGTGCGCGGCGCGGCGCGGCGGTCGGAACTGCTGCTGCTGGTGCCCGGGCGGCTGTCGATCGCGCGGACCGACGCGCGCGGGCGGCGGGAGGAGATCGTGCTCGACCCCTACTGGGCGCGCGTGACCCACCACGCGGATCCCGGCGGGGCCGGCCGCCTGCTGCTGGAAAGTCGCGGCCGCGTGGTCGAGATCGGCCACGACCTGGGCGCCGAGGACAAGGCGTCGCTGCAGCAGGCCCTGCACGCGGCGCTGGTGCAGGCACGCCGGCCGGATTTCGGGTGATGTGAGGTTTTGTTTGCCCGCAGGCGGCGGGCGCCGGGGACTGGTGCGCCCGGCGGGGCTGATGGGCTGGGCGCGGTCGCGCATTCGCGCTCCCGGATCGTGCCTTCGCACGATCCGAGTCTTTGCGTGACTCTCAGGCGGCGGGCGCCGGCCGTCCGGCCGGCTTGCCTGCGCGCCGGGGACTGGTGCGCCCGGCGGGGCTGATGGGCTGGGCGCGGTCGCGCATTCGCGCTCCCGGATCGTGCCGTCGCACGATCCGAGTCTTTGCGTGACCCTCAGGCGGCGGGCGCCGGCCGTCCGGCCGGCTTGCCTTCGCGCCGGGGCTGGTGCGCCCGGCGGGGCTGATGGGCTGGGCGCGGTCGCGCATTCGCGCTCCCGGATCGTGCCTTCGCACGATCCGAAGGAGTGGGGCGCTGTCTGCTCGCGCGGTCAGCCTTGCCGCGCGGCGGCGCGGGCCAGCGCATCCACGCGCCAGCGCAATTCGCCATCACCCACCAGGGAGGGCGCCACGCTGGTCGCGCCGGGCATCCCCGGCGCCAGCAGCGCCACCACGGCCTCGGCGGCTTCCGGCGCCAGCGCGGCCTGGCGGCACATGCCCGCCACCGACTTCGCGCAGCGCGTCGCGATCGCATGGTCCACCGCGCTGCGCGGCATGCGGCTGAGCGCCGCCAGCGCCGCGGCGACGAAGGCGACCTCCCCGCCATGGGCGGCGCGCAGGATGGTTGCGTCGTTCAGCGCGCCGGCGCGGTCCAGAATGGTGGCGCGGGTGGCGGCATCCTCGGCGCTTTCGCCGGCGCGCGGCGCCCCCGCCAGGCGCGTCGCGACCGCCGCGCGCACCTGGACGGCCACCGCCGGCGGCAGGTCGGCGCGCTCGGCCAGCGGGGCCAGCAGTTCCTCGGCGATGAAGGCGGCCAGCGCCACCGCCGCGCGCGGTGGCAAATAGGGCCGGCGCACCAGCGGTTCCTGCCAGGCGGTGTGCTCGGCCGCCTGCACCACCAGCGCGTCCAGCGTGCTCTCGCGGATGGCGGCGGTGCGGTTGCGCAGCAGCATGCCGATGGCGGAGGCATCGCCGGTGGCGACCAGCGCATCGGCCACGGCCTCGCTGATGCCGGGGCGGCGGGCGACGGCGGTCAGGGTCTCGCGCACCGGCGGCGCATCGACCAGCGCCAGCAGGTCGGCCTCGGTCAGCAGGGGCGACAGGCGGATCACCGGGCCGGCCACGCGGATGTCGCGGTCGGCCGCCAGGGCCAGCACCATCTCGCGCGGCGCGGCGGGCAGGTCGCGCACCGCCTCGGCGATGGTGGCGCGGATCTCGGCGGCGGTGTCGGCGGCCAGTTGCGCCAGCGCCGTCCAGGCCATGTGCGCGAGCCGATCCTGCTGCGCCGGCGCCAGGTCGGGCGCCAGCGCCGCCAGCCGGGTGGCGAGCGTCGCACGCACCTCCTGCTCGCCATCGCCGGCCAGCACGGGGAAGCTGTGGTGCGGCGTGGCGGGATTGCCGGCGACGGCGCGACGCACCGCGGGGTCGTCATCCCCCGCCAGGTAGTACAGCGCCTCCGGCGGCGCCTGCGGATTGGCGGCCAGCGCGGCGCGGGAGGGGGTGTGGCCTTCGTCGAGGATGCGCGCGGCGGCGCCGAGCCCGATCATGGCGCCGGCTCCGCCAGCCGCCAGCCGCCGCGGCCATGGCGCTTCGCGTCGTACAGCGCGGCATCGGCACGCGCGAGCAGCCGCGCGACGCTCTCGTTCGATGCGGGATCCCAGGCGGCGAGGCCCAGGCTGAATCGCGGCGCGTGGTCGTGGTCCTGCGCCGCGGCGGCGTCCAGCAGCGCCCGCGCGCGCGTGATCGCGGCCGCCGCATCGGCGCCGGCGATCCACAGGATGAATTCATCGCCGCCGAAACGCCCCACGATGTCGCCCTCCGCCGCGGTGGCGCGCAGCATCCGCGCGGTGGCGCGCAGCGCGACGTCGCCGGCCTCGTGCCCATGGCGGTCGTTCAGCGGCTTGAGGTTGTCGAGGTCGAGGAAGGCCAGCGCGCCGCGGACCCCGCCCGGACCCGCTTCGGGCCCCGCGGGATCGCGTGGCGCTTCGCCAGCCGCCTCCGCCCCCGTTGCGCCGCGAGGATCGCGCCGCGCGGGATCCAGCCGCGCCTCCAGCGCATCGAGGAAGGCGCGGCGGTTGTCGAGCCCGGTCAGCGGGTCGGTGCTGGCCTGGCGTTCCAGTTCGCGCTGCATGCGGTCGAAGCCCAGCACCGCGCCCAGCATGGCCGCCATCGATCGCAGCACGGCCAGGTCCTCGGGGTCCCAGTCGCGCGCGCCGGGGTCGCGCCAGGCGGCCAGGGCGCTGGCGGCGGGCGGACGGCCATGGTGGTGCAGCACCGCGCCGGGTTCGCCGGTGTCGAGCAGGCCGAGCCAATCCTGCCCGATGCGCAGCGCCGGCCCGGCGCGATCGAGCAGCGCGGGGGGCGGGCCGGTGGTGGTGGCGGCGACCTCGGGCAGCGGGTCGGCCGGCACCAGCATCGCGGTGCCGGCGCAGCCCAGCGCATCGCGCAGCCCGGCCAGGCCGAATTCCACCGCCTCCCGCGCGGTGCCGGCGTGGCGCACGCATTCCGCCAGGGAATCGAGCAGTGCGGCGCGGCGCAGCCCGGCCGCCGCGCTGGCCGCCGCGGCTTCCTGCTGCGTCACGTCGTGCGCCGCGCCGCGCAGCCCCGCATGGCCGCCACGCTCATCGCCCAGCGGCGCCAGCGAGAGGGCCAGGCAGCGCGGCTGCCCCTGCGCATCCGCCATCCAGACGCGGTGGCCGCGCAGCGCCTGGCGCAGGGCGAAGGGGTTGGGCACGGCGCCGAGCAGCAGGCTGTCGGCGCGCCGGCCGAGCAGGTCCGCCGCACGATGGCCCAGCACGGTGTCCGGCCACAGGAAGGTGAAGCGGCCGGCATTGTCGGTCTCGAACACCAGGTCGGCCGCAAGGCCAGCCAGGTCCTGCCAGCGCTGACGCGATTCCAGCAACGCGCCGTGCAGCGCCGCGGAGGCGGCGGCCGCAGGCGGGACCATCACCGACCAGTCCTCAGGGCGGAGCGCCGTGTTCATCGGGGTGATGGAAGCGCGCGGCGGGTGAATCTCCGGTTAGCGCGGGGCGGTCAGGGCGCGCCGGGGCGTACGTGCCTCCGGACCCACGGAAACGAAGGGCTGGTGGGGAGGAGGGGCTCGTCGGTGCCGCCGACGGCAGGGCACGCCACGCCCCTCCTCCCCACCAGCCCTTTGACCCCGGGTCTGGGAGGCGGTCGCCTCCCAGCGGGGGGTCCGGGGGGCTGGCCCTCCGGTCGCGCGTTGACAGGCCCGCGCCACCGCCGCAAGGAGCGCCGCCTGCCCGCCGCACTGCCGGAGACCGACGCCATGGACAAGACCGCCCTTCAGGCCCGCATCGAAGCCCTGTGGCAGACCCGCGACCGCGTCTCCTCCGCCACCGGCGGGTCCGACCGCGCCGCGGTCGAGGAGGCGCTGGAGGCGCTGGACAACGGCCAGGCCCGCGTGGCCGAGCCCGATGGCGCCGGCGGCTGGAAGGTCAACCAGTGGCTGAAGCAGGCCGTGCTGCTGTCCTTCCGGCTGGCCGATTCCGCGCCGATGGACACCGCCGCCGGCGCCTATGACAAGGTGCCGCTGAAGTTCCAGGGTTGGGGCGAGAACCGCTTCAAGGAAGCCGGCTTCCGCGCCGTGCCGGGCGCCGTGGTGCGCCGGTCGGCCTATATCGCGCGCAATGTCGTGCTGATGCCGTCCTTCGTGAATGTCGGCGCGCGGGTCGATGAAGGCACCATGATCGACACCTGGGCCACCGTCGGGTCCTGCGCGCAGATCGGCAGGAACGTGCATATCTCGGGCGGGGTGGGCATCGGTGGCGTGCTGGAGCCGCTGCAGGCCAACCCGGTGGTGATCGAGGATGACTGCTTCATCGGCGCCCGGTCGGAAGTGGCCGAGGGCGTCATCGTCGAGAAGGGCGCCGTGCTGTCGATGGGCGTGTTCATCGGCGCCTCGACCAAGGTGATCGACCGCGCCACCGGCGAGATCTTCATCGGTCGCGTGCCGTCCTATGCCGTGGTCGTGCCGGGGTCGCTGCCGGGCAAGCCGCTGCCGGACGGGTCGCCGGGGCCGTCGCTGTATTGCGCGGTGATCGTGAAGCGGGTGGATGCGCAGACCCGCGCCAAGACCGCGATCAACGAATTGCTGCGCGACTGATGCGCTGCGCTGACGCGCCGGGCGGGCGGCAGGCGCCGCCACCGTGTCGCTGGCAGGCTTGCGCCAACGCGCCGCTGGCACACGCGCGGCGTGACGCAGGCCGCGGACCAGGCGGCGCGCATCCGGGCGCGGGGCGCGCCGCGCCATGACGCAGCGCGTGGCGACCGACCCCATCCCGCTGGCGCAGGCGCTGATCCGCTGCCGGTCGGTGACACCCACCGATGACGGCGCGCTGGAGGTGGTGCAGCGCGCGCTGGAACCGCTCGGCTTCGCCTGCACGCGGCTGGTCTTCGGGCCGGACGACTACCGGGTGGACAACCTGTTCGCCCGGCGTGGCAGCACCGGCCCGCATCTCTGCTACGCCGGCCATACCGACGTGGTGCCGCCGGGCGATGTGGCGGCCTGGACCGATGACCCGTTCTCCGGCGCGGTGCGCGACGGGGTGCTGTACGGCCGCGGCGCCTGCGACATGAAGGGGGGCATCGCCGCCTTCATCGCCGGGCTGGCGGACTACCTGGCCGGGCGGCCGGATCACCCGGGGTCGATCTCCCTGCTCATCACCGGGGACGAGGAAGCGCGGTCGGTCGACGGCACCGCGCGCGTGCTGGAATGGATGCAGGCCGAGGGGCACATCCCCGACATGGCGCTGGTCGGCGAACCGACCAGCAAGGCCAGGCTGGGGGACACCATCAAGATCGGCCGGCGCGGCAGCCTGACGGCGCGCATCGCCGTGCAGGGCAAGCAGGGGCACAGCGCCTATCCGGCGCTGGCCGACAACCCGATCCATCGGCTGGTCGCGGCACTCGGCCCGCTGCTGGCCGCGCCGCTTGACCATGGCAGCGAGTTCTTCCCGCCCACCACGCTGCAGGTGACCGGCTTCGATGTCGGCAACACCGCGTCGAACGTCATACCGGCCTGCGCGCGGGCCATGCTGAACATCCGCTTCAACGACCTGCACGACAGCGCGGCGTTGACCCAGCGGCTGCATGCGGCATTGCAGGCCGCCGGGTGCCGCTACGACATGGTCGCGGAGTGTTCGGGCGAGAGCTTCCTGACCCGCCCCGGCCCCTTCGTCGATGCGCTGTCGCGCGCCATCGCGGCCAGCACCGGCGTGACGCCGGCGCTCGATACCGGGGGCGGCACCTCGGATGCGCGCTTCATCGCGCGCTATTGCCCGGTCGCGGAATTCGGCGCGGTCGGCGCCACGCTGCACCAGGTGAACGAGAACGCGCCGGTGGCGGAACTGCGCGCGCTGGCGGCGACCTATCGCGCCATCCTGCACGAGGTGCTCGGCTGAACGCTGGCCAACCCCCGCCGGCCGGGCCGGTGGTGCGCGGCATTGCCGCCGCGCTGCTGCTGGCGCGCGGCCGCGCCGCCGGGGTCCTGGCCTTCGCGCCGACCATGGCCGAGGCGCGGGCATCCTTCGTCGCGGCGCTGCTGTGCCTGCCGATCTTCCTGCTGCTGCGCGGGCTCAGCGGCACCGGCGCGGCCGGCGGGCCGGACGCCGCGCGGGCATTGGCCGCCGACGTGATCGCCTATGTCTGTTCCTGGGCAGGCTTCGCCCTGGCATCCCTGCCGCTGGCCGAGGCCATGGGCCGCCGCGCGCTGTGGCCGCGGCTGATCGCGGCGTGGAACTGGGTGAACCTGGTGCAGTACGTGGTGCTGGCAGCCTTTACCCTGCCGATGCTGCTCGGCCTGTCGGGCCTGGTGTCGGACGCGCTGGGGCTCGCGGCCGTGGGCTACGCGCTTTGGCTGCAATGGTTCACCGCGCGCGCGGCACTGGGGGTGAACGGCCTGCGCGCCGCCGGCTTCGTGCTGCTGGACCTGGGACTGGCACTGTTCCTGTCGGGGCTGGTGATCCGGCTGTCGGGGGGGTGATGGCGCTATCGGGAGGGCTCTGCCCTCCCGGACCCACCCGCCGGGGCATACGTGCCCCCGGACCCGCGGTGACTGAAGGGTTGGTTGGGAGGAGGGGCTCGTCGGTGGAACCGACGCGACGTGCACCGCGTGCCCCTCCTCCCAACCAACCCTTTGACCCCGGGTCTGGGAGGCGGTCGCCTCCCAGCGGGGGGTCCGGGGGGCTGGCCCCCCGCTGCGCCCTTACCCCCAGTCGATCGCCGGATCGTAGCGCACGCTGGTCAGCGTCAGCCCCTCCGGTGGTGCGGTCTGGCCGGCGCGGGCGCGGTCGCGGCTGTCCAGCACGGCGCGGGGCCAGGTGGTGGGGCGGCGGCCCATGCCGACTTCGGCCAGCGTGCCGACCAGGTTGCGGACCTGGTGGTGCAGGAAGGACCGGGCTTCGGCGATGATGACGATGTCGTCGGCGAGGCGCGCGACGTCGAGGCGATCCAGCGTGCGCAGCGGTGAGTTCGCCTGGCAGGAGGCGGCGCGATAGGCGGAGAAATCGTGCCGCCCCAGCAGCGCCTGCGCTGCATCGTGCATCGCCGCGGCATCGAGCCGCCGCGGCACGTGCCAGACGCGGCCGAGGTCGAGCGCCGGGCGCGAGCGCCGGTTGAGGATGCGGTAGCGATAGGCGCGCCCGATGGCGTCGAAGCGCGGCGACCAGCCCGGCGCGGCGGGCACGGCCGCCAGCACGACCACGGGATGCGGGCGCGCGTGGAAGTTCAGCGCGTCGCGCACGCGGTCGGGCGTCAGCTCGGCGCTGATGTCGATCAGCACCACCTGCGCTTCGGCGTGCACGCCGGCATCGGTGCGGCCGGCGGCGGTGGCGGTGGGGGGTTCGCCGCCGTTCAGATGGGCGGCGGCGTCCTCGATCACCTGCTGGACCGACAGGCCGGTGGCTTGGCGCTGCCAGCCGATGAAGGGCGCGCCGTCGTATTCGACCCGCAGCGCGAAGGCCGGCATCAGCCCAGCGCCGCCCCGCGCGGCAGCGGGAAGCCGCGCAGGAAGGGTTCGGCCTCCTGCGCCGCGCGGCCAGGGCGTTGCAGGCGCAGCAGGCGCAGCGCGCCGCACCCGGTGGCGACCAGCGCGGCATCGTCCAGCACGGTGCCGGGCGGGCCTTCGCCGGGTTCGACCTGCGCGGCCAGCACGCGCACCTGTTCGCCGCCATGGTCGAAGAAGGTGCCGGGCCAGGGGTTCAGCGCGCGCACGCGGCGGTCGAGCGCGGCGGCATCGGCCGTCCAGTCCAGCCGGCCATCCGCCTTGGTAAGCTTGGGCGCATAGGTCACGCCGGCATCGGGCTGCGGCACCGCGGGGGGCTGTTCGGCCAGCGCGCGCAGCACAAGCCGCGCGCCGAGGTCCGCCAGCGCATCATGCAGCGCGCCGACGGTGGCGTCGGGCGCGATTTGCACCGCCTGCGCGAGCAGCATGGGGCCGGTGTCGAGGCCTTCCTCCATCCGCATGATGGTGATGCCGGTGGCGTCGTCCCCGGCCAGGATGGCGGCGTGGATCGGCGCCGCGCCGCGCCAGCGCGGCAGCAGCGAGGCATGGATGTTGATGCACCCCTGCCGTGGCGCATCCAGCATGGCGCGCGGCAGGATCAGCCCATAGGCGGCGACCACCGCGGCATCGAGGCCAAGGGCCGCGAAGGCGTCGTGTTCCGCCAGGTCGCGCTTGAGCCGCGCCGGCGTGCGGACCGCCAGGCCGAGTTCCAGCGCCGCGCGATGCACCGGGCAGGGGGTTTCCTTCTGCCCGCGCCCGGCCGGGCGTGGCGGCTGGCAATAGACCGCGGCGATGTCGTGCCCGGCCGCGTGCAGCGCGCGCAGCGCCGGCACGGCGAAGTCGGGGCTGCCCATGAAGGCCAGGCGCATCGGCTCAGTCGTCCCGCTGCTTCGCCTTGAGGTCCTTGGCGAGCCGGCGCAGCAGCATGTTGCGCTTCAGCGCGGACAGGTAGTCCACGAACAGCACGCCATCCAGGTGGTCGATCTCGTGCTGCAGGCAGGCCGACAGCAGGCCGTCGCCCTCGATCTCGCGCCGTGCGCCGGACAGGTCGTGGTAGCGCACGCGCACCTGCGCGGGGCGCGTCACGTCGGCGTATTGGCCGGGCAATGACAGGCAGCCTTCCTCGCGCGTCGCGACATCCTTGCTGGCGGCGATGATCTCGGGGTTCACCAGCACGATCGGGTCGGGCGCCTCGTTCTTCTGGAGGTCGATCACCACCAGGCGCAGCAATTCGCCGACCTGCGGCGCGGCCAGGCCGATGCCGGGCGCGGCGTACATCGCCGCCAGCATCTGCGGCGCCAGGGCGCGCACACGGTCGGCATCGGCGGCGCCGACGGGCTTCGCCTTGGCGCGCAGGCGCGCGTCGGGAACGAACAGGATCGGCAGCGTCGGGGTGTCGGTCATGGCGGGCGGGGCGATGTAGACCCCGCCGCCCCCCGTTGCAACGGCGCAGGCCCCCTTGCAACCGGGGCCCCGCCCGCCAAAATCCTGGGACGGCGGGGTGCTTCGGGTCCCGCCACCGCTTCGCTCTCGATTGAGGAGGCCCGCTTCGGTGTCGCGCCAGTCGCTTTTCGGATCGCCCCTGTTCCTCGGCTTCGACCACCTCGAGCAGATGCTCGACCGGGTCGGCAAGAACGCCGATGGCTACCCGCCCTACAATATCGAGCAGACCGGCGACAACCGCCTGCGCATCACCCTGGCCGTCGCCGGCTTCGCCATGGACGACCTGCAGATCACGCAGGAGGACAACCAGCTGGTGATCCGCGGCCGCCAGAAGGACGACAGCGAAGGCCGCATCTTCCTGCATCGCGGCATCGCGGCGCGCCAGTTCCAGCGGGCCTTCGTGCTGGCCGAGGGCATGGAGGTGGAAGGGGCGTGGCTCGACAACGGGCTGCTGCACCTCGACCTCAAGCGCCCGCAGCCGGAGGCGCGGGTCAAGACCATCCGCATCGGCGCGCGCACCAACGGGCCGACCGCCCTGATGGAAGGCCCGCCGGAGCGGCGCTGAGACGCCCCCAGGACCACCCGCCTTCCCCCCATCCGGGCCCGTCCGGGCCGGACAACACCGCACGGGCCCCTTCGGGACGGCGCGGCAGGAGCAACCGACATGACCGACCAGACCGACGACACCGACCTGCCGCAGGACCAGGCCCTGACCGCGGCGGACCTCAAGCGCCTCTCGCCGCTGGATTGGGCGCGCTACGGCGCGCAGCGCATCGCCTATGTCCGCCCGGTGGTGGTGAACGGCCAGGCCGCCATCGCCATCCATGCGGCGGACGGCACGCCGATCGGCGCGGCGCCGAGCCTCGACCTCGCGACCGCGGCCATCATGCAGCACGGCATGGGGGCGGCGCTGGTCCACTGACCGGCGCGCCGACAGGCCGTTCGGGACTGCCGCTGCCGTGGCCCGGGCTGCGCCGGACGGCGCAGCCCCACGCGGTCTCTCAGGCCGCCGGGTAGCCCAGCCGTTCCGCCAGGTCGCCGAAGTTGCGGCGGAACTGGGCGTGCAGCGCGGGGGTGAACTGCTCGCGCCACTGCTCCGGGCGGCCGCTGCGCACATGCGTGGTCTTGAGCTGGCCCGAGAAGATGCTGTTGGCATGGGCGATGCGCAGCGCGGCGTCCATGTCCTGCGGGCGCAGCCCCAGCCATTCGAACATCCCGCGAAAGGTCCGCAGCTCGTTGTCCGTCACCAGGTCCTCGAAGCGGATGGTGCGGAAGGTCGGCGACGGGTCGGCGAAATGCGCCATGCGCTTCAGCGTGGTGGCGGCCATGTTGTCCATCTCGAAGGACAGCCGCGCCTCGTCGTCGGGCAGGGAGGCGATCTTCTGCGTGTAGGTCAGGCCGCCGAAGGCCGGGCGCGGGATATGCGCCCAGGCCTCGGGCGGGCCGGGCGTCAGGCGTGCATGGTAATGGGCGCCGCTGATGACGATGTCGCGCGGGTCGCGGATCACGACGATGCCGCGCGCCGTGGGCGGCAGGGGGCCGGTATCGAAGCGCGAATGCGCGTCGATGAAGATGTCCCATTCGTCGATCGGCGGGCGCCGGCGCGGCGCCGACAGGCGATAGCCGCGCCGCACCGCGATCTGCGTGAAGATCTTGAACATCAGCATGGTGCCGGATTTGTGGAAGGTGCCGACCAGCATCTTGCCGGCCAGGGCGTCCGCGGGTGGCGGCGCGGCCGCCACGCCCTGGTCGCCGGTGATCTCCGTCATCCGCCGCTTCTCCATCCGGTTGGCCCGGCGATCCATCCCGGCCGTTCCGCTGCGCCCTGGCGCGGGGCGCCGTCGCCGGGCGCGCCCCGGCGGCCGGGACGCGCCGCTGGAACCGGACTGCTGTAGAGCAGATGCCGGCCGGATGGAATCATCCGGTCGGGCGATGATGCGCGCGGAACCGGCGTGCCGCCGCGCGGCCTTGCCCGTGCCGTCGCGCCCTGTAGCATCGCGCCGCCCGCGCAGCCCCGCCGGCAAGGCGCGGCATCCCAGGGAGAGCGGCCGGGAGCATGGACAAGGAGGTTCCCCCGCCGCCCGCCGCCCCGGCGGACAAGGCGCTGCGCGAAGCCCACCTGGCCGCGGTCGCCACGCTGCGCAAGGCCGCCGCGCGCGGCGACGGCGCCACGGTGGTCGGCCTGTCGCGCCAGCTGGATCCGATGAAGGTCGGCCCAGGCATCGTCGCCGCCGTGGTGAGCGCGGCCCTGCTGGAAGGGCGCGAGCGCGATGTCGCGCATGCCACGGGCTTCGCCATCGCCGCGCAGATCCTGCCGCGGCTGCGCGTGACCATCGCCTGGCAGCTGACCAATTCGGGCCATGTGCTGGAAGGCCTGGCGGTGCTGATGGCCGACAGCGCCACCCTGGCGCCGGTGCCGGGCGACGACGGCGCCAGCCTGCCGGTGCTGCTGCGGATGCTGCAGCGCGCCGCCCATACGGCCACCGTCCCGCCGCCGCTGCGCGCCGCGACGGCGGCGCTGGCCCGGCGGATGCTGGGCGCCGCCGACCGCAAGCCGGAGCCGACCGCGATCCCGTTCGGACCGCCCGGCCCGCGCGCCCCCCTGGCCGGCCCGCCCACCATCATCCGCGCCGCCCCCGGCCTGCCGGCGCCGGTGGCCGAGGAAGCCGCGCGCGCGATGGCCGCCTTCGAGGCCAAGGCGGCCGAGATCGCGCGCCCCGAGGTCTCGGTGCTGCGCAACGTCTTCGTCGACCGCCGCGGCCTGGTGTGGGATCGCGACGGGCGGCCGGTGATGACCTACCAGCAGCCGGTCCCGCCGGCGGGGCTGGCGGCCATGGCCGCTGCGCCGTCGGTCAAGGCGGCGGTGCTGGCGGTCGAGCCGCATGGCAACCTGTACCACTGGTTCGCCGAATGGCTGCCGAGCCTGGCCTGGCGGCTCAATGATGCCGCCGGCACGCTGCCGATCCTGCTGTCGGACCGCGCGCCGGTCTTCGTGGAGGAAAGCCTGGACCTGGCCGATGCCGGCGCCGCGCCGCGCATCGCGGTGGGCGATGCGCTGTTCGTCGAGGAACTGTTCGTCGGCGGGCGCAACCTGTCCTTCCTGGTGCATGGCGCGGCCTATGGCGGCCTGCTGGAGCGCATTGCCGCGCGCGCCGAGGCGATGGCCGATCCGGCGATGGCGGGCGGGCCGGTCTATGTCTCGCGCCGCGATTCGCCCAAGCGCCCGATGGGCGAGGAGGCGGCGCTGGAAGCCGCGCTGGTCGAGCGCGGCTTCGACTGCCTGCTGTTCGCGCAGATGACGCTGGCCGACAAGATCGCCCGGCTGCGCCGCGCGCCGCGCGTGGTCGCGCCCCATGGCGCCGGACTGGCGCTGCTGCTGGCCGCGCGCCCGGGCACGCAGGTGGTCGAGGTGATACCCGCGACGCGCGCCGCGATCACGCTGCGGTCATGCTTCGCGATGATCTCGCGCATCGTCGGCCATCGCCACGTCATGTGGCTGGAACGGCCGGAGCTGGTGGGCGCGGCCTGGGCGGTGGACGTGCCGGGGGTCCTGGCGGAGATCGACGCAGCGGGCGGCTGAACCGCCCGCCGGCGTTGTGGCTGGAGGCATCCACGCTCGCCTTGGCTCGCTTCGATGCATCCAGCCCCTTGTTGTCACGAGCATCCTGGCCCGGTCGGTTGGGTCCAACCGATCGGGATCTGCGCTGGAGCATGCTGCGTTCGCTCGCGCTCACTTCGCAGGCTCTAGCCTGTTGTTTTCAGAGCATCTTCACGCGTTCAGATGATTCGATCTGAACGCGATCTGCTCTATGCCGCGCCGGGATCGAGCCACCCCACATTCCCGTCGGCGCGCCGGTACACCACGTTCAGCGCGCGCGTCGCGGAGTTGCGGAACATCAGCACCGGCACATGCGCGAGGTCCATGCGCATCACCGCCTCGCCCACGCTCAGCAGCGCGATCTCGGCAGGGTGCTCGGCGATGATGGCGCCGTGGTCGGCGCCGTTCGGGGCGGGCGGGGCTTCCTCCTCCTCGCCCTCGATCGCGGCGAGCACGCGCTCGCGACCGGCGGGCGGCGCCTCGCGTTCCGGCGCGGCGGAGCGCGCGTGTTCGTTCATGCGGCGGCGATAGCGGCGCAGGCGCTTGGCCAGGTGTTCGGCGGCCTCGTCGAAGGCGCGGTGGGCGTCGGGGCCCTCGCCCTCGGCACGCATGGTCAACCCGCGCCCGGCCTTGAGGTTGATGTCGCAGGCGAAATGCGCTCGGGAACGGTGGAAGGTGACGTTGGCTTCCAGCGCGTGGTCGAAATACTTGCGCGTGATGGCATCGAGGCCGTCTCGCACATGGACCTTCAGCGCCTCGCCGGTTTCGACCTGCTTGCCTGCGACCGTGACATGCATGGGGCTCTGCCCTCCTTCTTCAGTGAAAGGGAGGGGCCGCCCGTGGCGACCGCATCGCCGGGTCCGCATCCTCCGCGCGGGCCCGCAAGGCTCTCGGGTCGATCAGGCCGGGACGGCCTTCTCCCGTTTGCGTTGCACGGATGATGGGATGCGCAACGCGTCGCGGTATTTGGCCACGGTCCGGCGGGCAATGTCCACGCCTTCCGCGCGAAGACGCTCCACGATCGCATCATCCGACAGGATATCGTCGCAGCGCTCGCCCTCGACCATCGCCTTGATGCGGTGTCGCACCGCTTCCGCGCTCACGGAATCGCCCCCGGCGGTGCCGGCGATGGCGGTGGTGAAGAAATACTTGAGCTCGAAGGTGCCGCGCGGCGTGGCGATCGCCTTGTTGGACGTCACGCGGGAGACGGTGCTTTCGTGCATGCCGACTTCCTCCGCGACGTTGCGCAGGATCAGCGGGCGCAGGTGCGCCACGCCGTGGCGGAAGAAGCCGTCCTGCCGGCGCACGATCTCGGCCGAGACCTTCAGGATGGTGTTGGCGCGCTGCTCCAGCGACTTCACCAGCCACGACGCGGTCTGGAAGCGTTCGGCCACCCAGGCCTTCTCGTCGCGCGACCTGGCACCCACCACGGCGCGCGCATGGAAGCCGCGGTTGATCAGCACGCGCGGCAGCGTCTCGGGGTTGAGTTCGATGATCCAGTCATCGGCCGGGCCGCGGCGCATCAGCACGTCGGGCACCAGCGTGACCGCCGGCGGGGCGTCGAAGGAACAGCCGGGCTTGGGGTCGAGCCGTTTCAGCTCGGCCACCATCTCCGCCATGTCCTCGGCATCGACACCGCACACGCGCTGCAACCCGCGCAGGTCGCGCCGCGCCAGCATGTCCAGGTTGTCGAGCAGCGCCGCCATGGCCGGGTCGTAGCGGTTGCGGTCGGCCAGCTGCACCATCAGGCATTCGCGCAGGTCGGCGCAGAACATCCCCACCGGGTCGAAGCGCTGCATGCGGCGGCGCACGGCGGTCACCGCGGCTTCGTCGCAGCCCAGCGCATCGGCGATGGTGGCGTCGGGCACCGCGAGCCGCCCGGCGGGGTCCACCAGCGCCAGCAGGTTGCCCGCGATCATGCGTTCGGCCGGCGTGCGGAAGGTCAGGCGGAGCTGCTCGCCGAGATGTTCGCGCAGCGTCTTGCCGGGCGCCGCCATGGCGTCGATGCCCGACAGCTCGTCGTCGAAATCGGCGCGCCCGCCCGCACCCATGTGCGGCGTGCCGGCGTCGTAGACGTTGTCCCACTGGGCATCGAGCGGCGCCGCGGTGTCGGCGGGCAGCACATCGGATGCCGCGGCGGCGGCGGCGTCGGGGGCTTCGGGGGCCGCGGGCAGCGGGTCGGTGCCGCGGCCGGCATCGGGGCCGGGGTCGGTGCGCTCGTCGCGTTCGAGCAGCGGGTTGCGCTCCAGCTCCTCCTCGACGAAGGCGGTGACTTCCAGGTTCGAGGATTGCAGCAGCTTGATCGCCTGGCGCAGCTGCGGCGTCATCACCAGCTGCTGCGAATGGCGCAGGTCGAGCCGCGGGCCGATCGCCACTATCCGCTGCTCCGCCGCGCGGCCATCGCGACGCGGACGCGGCCCGCGGGCGCGGTTGCGCCGTGCATGGCCCGGCCGGCCCCGTCCCGGCCTGCCGCACGCCCCTGCCAGTAAACGCGGTCAGCCATCACGCCAGCCTAGAGACTGAACCTTTCGCCCAGGTAGACGCGGCGCACCCCCTCATGCGCGACGATGTCGCGCGGGCTGCCCTCCATCAGCACCTGGCCGTCGTGCAGGATATAGGCGCGGTCGATGATCTCGAGCGTCTCGCGCACGTTGTGGTCGGTGATCAGCACGCCGATGCCGCGGTTCTTGAGGTGCTTCACCAGGTCGCGGATTTCGCCGACCGCGATCGGGTCGATGCCGGCCAGCGGTTCGTCCAGCAGCACATAGGCGGGGTGGGTCGCCAGCGCGCGGGCGATCTCGCAGCGCCGGCGCTCGCCGCCCGACAGCGCCAGCGCCGGCGCGCGGCGCAAATGGGAGATGCCGAATTCGGCCAGCAGGCTGTCGAGCATCTGCTCGCGCCGGTCGCGCACGGGTTCGACCACTTCCAGCGCGGCGCGGATGTTGTCCTCGACATTCAGGCCGCGGAAGATCGAGGCTTCCTGCGGCAGGTAGCCAAGGCCGAGCCGCGCGCGGCGGTACATCGGCAAGGTCGTGACGTCGTGACCGTCCAGGATCACCTGGCCTTCATCGGGCTGCACCAGGCCGGTGATCATGTAGAAGGTGGTGGTCTTGCCGGCGCCGTTCGGGCCGAGCAGGCCGACCGCCTCGCCCCGCTTCACCGAGATGGAGACGCCGCGCACCACGGGGCGCTTCTTGTAGCGCTTGCCCAGGCCGTTCGCGACCAGCGTGCCGGCGGCGCCTTCGATCACGCGCAGGGCGTCGCTCATCGCGGCGCCTGCTGCTGTTGCTGCGGCTGGCCGGGCGCGGGCAGGCCCTGGCCGCCCTGCTGCGGCACCACCAGCCCCTGCACGCGCGCACCCGGCGCGGAGACGAGGCGCGCCACGCCGGTCTGCATGTTCACGATCGCTTCCTGGCCCGACAGCGTATTGTCCCCCCGGGTGATCCGCACATTCGCCAGCAGCCGCGCCAGGCCGGTATTCGGGCTGTAGACGCCGCGGTCGCCGCGCACGACCTCGTCGGCGGTGCGAATCTCGACATTGCCGAAGGCCTCGACGCGATCGAGGCTGGACGGCGCCTGGCTGCCCGGCGCGGCACCGGGCATCGCGGTCGTGCCCGCGCCGGCGGTGGCGGTGGCGGTGACGGCCTGCGGCCGCGGCGCGGTGGCCGTGGCGGGGGTCTCGGCGAAATACGCGACCAGCGTGTCGGCCCGCACGCGGCGGCCGTCATTGGTCACCACCACAGCATTGCCGCGCGCCACCGCCATGCGGCGGGCAGACCAGTACTCGATGCTGTCGCGCGCGGTCAGCGTATTGTCGGGATTCACCAGGCGCAGGTTCTGCCCGGTCAGCACCATCACCGCCTGGTCCATGTCGTAGACGGCGCGATCGCCTTCGGCGCGGTCGGTGGCGGTGGTGATGACCACGTTGCCCTCGGCCTCGAGGCGCCAGATCTCGCCGCCGCCGGCGGGGCCGTCGGCCGGCGCGCGCGCGGCGGTGGCACCGGCGCCGCCACGCGGACGATAGCGCGCGATCAGCCGGTCGGATTCAACCGTGACCCCGCCGCGCGTGGCCCGCGCCTGGCCGCGCGCGACGATGACCTGGTCGGCCTGGCGCCATTCGATCCCGTCATTCGACGTCACCTCGACCGGGCCGCCCTGGCTGAGGTCGATGCCCTGCGCGACGGCGCCGCCGGCGAGCAACAGCATGGCGGCGGCCAGCGCGGCCGCGCGCAGGTGGTGCAGGCCGCGGGTGATCGGCTGCGGCTGGGCGCCTTGCGGTGCGGTGCTCGGCCGCGCCTGCGCGCACTGATGGTCGCCGGTGCGCGGCGGCCACGGTCGCGGATCCGACGCGCTCATTGCCCACCCTCCAGCACCGCGCGGGCGCGGCCGGTGAAGACCACCACCTGGCCGCGCTCGGTCAGGCGGAAGCCCTCGCTGACCAGCGTGCCGAAGGGGCCCTGCGCGGCGACCGGGCTGTCGCCCGAGGCGGCGCCATCCTGCAGCAGCACCTCGGCCGTCGCGGTCACCAGCAGATTGCCGCCATCCTGCCAGAGCGTGACGTCGCCGCTCAGGTCAAGCCGGTTGGTGCCCTTGTCGAAGCGACCCTCGCGCGATTCCAGCAGCACCCAGGACCCGTCGGTCAGCAGGATGTCGGCGCGCGGCTGCGTCAGGTCCACGATATCGGCGGAGTCGGTCTGCGCCGCGACATCGGCGGTGACGGTGAAGGGACGGTTCTGCTCGTCCAGGCCCTGGTAGCGCGGCTCGACCAGCCGCACGGCATCGGGCTGCGCCTGGATGACGCGGCGGAAGGACACCCGCGCGCGGTCCTCCATGCGGTCGAGTTCCGGCCAGACGGCGATACCCACCAGCAGGCCCACGCCCAGGATCGGGAACAGCCACTTCGCCAGGCGCACCGCAAGCCGCCGCCGCGCGATCTGCCCGGCCGAGGGCGCCCAGCGTTCGCGCGACGGCGCGAGCATGCGGCGCGGCGCGACCGGACCGGCCGTGCGCAGCGGCACGGGCGGCGCGGCGCGGGGACCCTCGCGCGTGCTCATGGCGCGGCCCGGCGCGCCTTGGCGCGGCGCTGCCCGCGGACATCCACGCCGCGCAACCCGCGCGTGCCCGAGAGATGTGTCCCACGCGTCGTCACGCGATGCGTCCCGCATGCACCGGCGGACCCTCCCCCGCGCATGGTCACGCCACCCCCGCGCGCAGCAGGTCGTGGATGTGCAGGATGCCGACCGGGCGGCCGCCATCGTCCAGCACGAACAGCGCGGTGATGGCGCGCGTGTTCATCTCGTGCAGCGCCTCGGCGGCCAGGGTGTCGGGGCGAACGGTGCGCGGCGCGCGGGTCATCACCTCGCCGGCAGTGCGTGACAGCAGCGTGGCCGCGCCGCCGGATTCCAGGCCGCGGCGCAGGTCGCCATCGGTGATGATGCCGAGCAGCCGGCCATCGGAATCGGTCACGCCCAGGCAGCCGAAGCGACGGGCCGTCATGGCCACGATGGCGGCGTCCATCGGCATGGCGGATGGCGCGACGGGCAGTTCCTCCGCGCCGTGCATCAGGTCGCGCACACGCGACAGCCGCGCACCCAGCTTGCCGCCCGGGTGGAACACCCGGAAATCGGCGGCGGTGAAGCCGCGGCGTTCGAGCAGCGCCACCGCGATCGCGTCGCCCAGCGCCAGCTGCATGGTGGTCGAGGTGGTGGGCGCGAGGCCCATCGGGCAGGCCTCGGGTGCCGCGGGCAGCACCAGGGCGACATCGGCGGCGCGCGCCAGCGTGCTGTCGGCGCGGCCGATGATGCCGACCAGCGGCAGGCCGAACCGCTTGGCATGGCCGATCAGGTCGGCCAGTTCCGGCGTCTCGCCCGAATTGGACAGCGCGAGCACCGCATCGCCGGCGACGATCATGCCGAGGTCGCCGTGCGAGGCCTCGGCCGGGTGGACGAACAGCGCCGGCGTGCCGGTCGAGGCCATGGTCGCGGCGATCTTGCGTGCGACGTGGCCGGACTTGCCCATGCCGCTGACCACGACGCGGCCGGTGGCGGATGCCAGGCGGGAGACCGCCTGCGCGAAGCGGTCGTCGAGGCTGTCGGCGAGCGCGGTCAACGCCTCGGATTCCAGGGCGAGGACGCGGCGGGCGGTGGCGATGTCGGGATGCGGGGCGGGCGCGTTCACGCTGCCTGTATGGTGCGGCGGGGGCGACGGGTCAATGAAACTGCGCCAATGGTAAACAAGAAGCGTGCCACACGGAACCGGCACCCGCGGCGCCACTGCCCGCCCGGCGCCGGCGGCCCAAGGCCCACGCAACAGCGCCACCCACATTCTTCGGATCGTGCGCAGCGCGATCCGGGAGCGCGACTGCGCGACCGCGCCCAACCCGCCCGCCGCCGCCAGCGCACCAGCCCATGGCGCGCAGGCAAGGGCCGCGAACGCGGCCCGCCCGCCGATTGAGGGTCACGCAAAAACCTCGGATCGTGCGCAGCGCGATCCGGGAGCGCGACTGCGCGACCGCGCCCAACCCGCCCGCCGCCGCCAGCGCACCAGCCCATGGCGCGCAGGCAAGGGCCGCGAACGCGGCCCGCCCGCCGTCTGCGGGTCACGCAAAAACCTCGGATCGTGCGCAGCGCGATCCGGGAGCGCGACTGCGCGACCGCGCCCAACCCGCCCGCCGCGCCGGGCGCACCAGCCCCCGGCGCGAAGGCAAGGGCCGCGGACGCGGCCCGCCCGCCGTCTGAGGGTCACGCAAAAACCTCGGATCGTGCGCAGCGCGATCCGGGAGCGCGACTGCGCGACCGCGCCCAACCCACCCGCCGCCGCCAGCGCACCAGCCCATGGCGCGCAGGCAAGGGCCGCGGACGCGGCCCGCCCGCCGTCTGAGGGTCAACCTAATGATGCTTCCACGGAACCAGCGCGGGGCCCGGCGCCGTCGGGTCGACCCGCAGGATCTGGCCGTTCGTCACGCTGAGCCCGGTCAGCGCCATCACGAACCCCCAATGCGTCACCACCAGCGTATGCGCCCAGTCGTCCAGCGCCGCCATCTCGGCGCGGAACAGCGCGGCGCGAGCCTCGACCTGGTCGGCGGGTTCCTCCTGCGGCGGCCACCAGACCTCGTCGATATGCGCCAGGTCGACATCGGGAAACGCCATGCGCAGCGCCGTCGCCGGGCTGCCGATGTCGCAGGTGAAGGCGTAGCGTTCGCGCACCAGCGGCGTCACGGTCAGGCGAAGCCCCAGCCGCCGCGCGGTCGGCAGCGCGGTCTGGATCGCCCGGCGATACGGCGAGACCAGGATGCGGCGGATGTCCTCGGTCGCCAGCGCCTCGGCCGCCTGCTGCGCCTGCTCGTGGCCGAGCGGCGTCAGCACCGGGTCGACGATGCCCGGATCCTTCCGGGTCTGGGTGAACAGCAGGTTGAACTCGCTCTGTCCGTGGCGGAGCAGGATCATGCGGCGGGCGTCCCGGGAACGACCGCACCGGGGTAGCGGGCGGCGCGCCGGGCCGCAACCTCGGGCGGCCTGATGCGCTTGGCGGTCAAGGACCAGCCGTGCCGGGCCTGCCCTGGCGGGGTCGCGCGGCGGCGAAGCACCCGGTCAATGTTGCGGACGGGGCATGGCGGCCCTAAGTGATGTGATCCGAGGAGTTCCCCATGACAGGCGGCTTGCCGATCGATCTGATCCTGTTTGCCATGGTCGCGGCCTTCCTGGTGCTGCGCCTGCGCAGCGTCCTGGGGCGCCGGACAGGCTACGAGCGTCCGCCGGAAGCGGCGCCCGGCGCCCCCGCCGCACCGGCGGGGCGCGAGGCCGACATCATCCCCATGCCGGCCGCCGCCGCGGCGCCGCGCGGCCTGCCCGACCCGCGCAGCCCTGCGGGCCAGGCGCTGGCGCGCATCCGCGGCGCCGATGCCGGCTTCGACCCGGCCGCCTTCCTGGGCGGCGCCGAGGGCGCCTTCCGCATGATCGTGGCCGCCTTCGCCGCCGGCGACCGCGACACGCTGCGCAACCTGCTGTCCGACGATGCCTATGCCGGCTTCGACGGCGCCATCGCCCAGCGCGAGGCCGCCGGCGAGACCCAGCGCACCGAATTGCGTTCGATCCAGGAGATGGCGATCGAAGGCGCCGAGCTGCGCGGCACCGTCGCCGACATCACCGTGCGGATCGTCTCCGACCAGGTGAACCTGACGATCGCGAGGGACGGTTCGATCAGCGCGGGCGCCGAGGCTGTGACCGAGATCATCGACCTCTGGACCTTCCAGCGCGACGTTTCGGGTTCCGATCCCACCTGGAAGCTGGTGGGAACCCGGCCCGCCTAAGCCCCGGGCCGGGGCGTCCGCGACGCTCCTTCAGCCCCCGGAGAGTCGCGGCGCCGGCCGGGCTGGGGTAATGTTCCGATCATGGTCTGGGTGGGATCGTCCGGCCGCGGGTTTGGCGCCGCTGCCTTCGTGCTGATGGGGCTGCTGGCGGCATTGCCGGCCCGCGCCCAGCATGGCGGCCCGCCCGCCGAGCCCGAGCCCCGCGCGGCCGAGGAGCTGGGCCCGCCCGCGCCCCCGCTGCTGCGCCGCGTGGCCTTCGACGACCTGCCGGGCTGGGCTTCCGACACGCATCACGACATCCTGCCGGCCTTGCAATCCAGTTGCGGCGCCCTGCGGCCGATGCGCGCCGACTTCGTGCTGGGCGGTCAGGGCGATGCGGCGCTGCGGGCGGGCACGGCGGCGGCCTGGCAGGGGCTGTGCCTGGAGATCCGCGCGCTGGAACGCGCCCTGCCCCGCCCGCCGCGCGCCGGCGCCGGCCGTGCGCATGACCGCCGCGTGGCGGCCTGGCTGGCGGCGCGCCACCTGGCGGTGCGCGAATTCATCGAGGCCCGCTTCGAGCCCTTCGCGGCCGGCGCGGGCATCATGACCGGGTATTACGAACCGATCCTGCGTGGGGCGGTGGAACCCGACGAGGTGTTCCGCACCCCGCTGCACAGCCGCCCGCCCGAACTGGTCGAAGCGGCCGTGCCGAACAACCCGCTGCGCCGCCGCTACGGCATGATGGTCGAAGGGCGGATGGAGCCCTTCCACGACCGCGCGGCGATCGACACCGGCGCGCTGGCCGGGCGCGGGCTGGAGCTGGTCTGGGTGGACGACCCGGCCGATGCCTTCTTCCTGCATATCCAGGGGTCGGGCCGCGTGGTGCTGCCGAATGGAGAGGTGATGCGCGTCGGCTTCGCCGGGCACAATGGGCGCGGCTATGTCGCGATCGGGCGGCTGCTGATCGAGCGCAACGAGATCCCGCGCGAGCAGATGTCGATGCAGGCGATCCGCGCCTGGCTGGCCAGCGCGGGCCACGACCGCGCCACCGAATTGCTGCGCGGCAACCCGTCCTATGTGTTCTTCCGGCGGGTCGAGGGGCTGACACTGGAGCAGGGGCCGATCGGCGCCATGGGCGTGCCGCTTACGCCCCAGCGCAGCGTCGCGGTGGACCGCGCCTTCATCCCGCTGGGCGCGCCGATGTGGGTGATGGTGAAGGACCCGATGGCGCGCCGCGACACGCCGCCGGTGGGCCGCCTGGTGGTGGCGCAGGATACCGGGGGGGCGATCCGCGGGCCGGCGCGCACCGATTTCTTCCAGGGCTGGGGCCAGGAGGCCGGCGAGCGCGCCGGGCGCATGCGCGACGAGGCGGAGGTGTTCGTCCTGCTGCCGCGCGGGACGGAGACGGCGACGGCGCAGGCGCAGTAGCGCGCTGCGTCGCGCCGGCAGGCGCGCCACTGCTCCCGCTACGCCGGCAGGCGCGCCACTGCTCCCGCTACGCCGGCAGGCGCGCCACTGCTCCCGCTACGCCGGCAGGCGCGCCACCGCTCCCGCTACGCCGGCAGGCGCGCCACTGATGGACAGCCCCTGGCCGCGGCGCAAGGATGCGCGGCAGGAGGAACGCCCGTGCAGGACTGGCCCGCGACCATCGCCGACGAAGAATCGCTGGAGGAGGTGCTCTCGCGCCCCGACCCCGCGCTGGTGGCCGACCTGGCCGCCGTGCCCGGCGACATCCTGGTGCTGGGCGCGGCCGGCAAGATGGGGCCGACGCTCTGCCGGCTGGCCAAGCGCGCGGACCCCGCGCGGCGCATCATCGCGGTGGCGCGCTGGTCCGAGGACGGGCTGCGCGCGCGCATGGAATCCTGGGGCATCGAATGCCTCGCGGCCGACCTGACCGACCGCGCGGCGCTGGCGGCCCTGCCCGATGCGCCCAACGTCGTGTTCATGGCGGCGCGCAAGTTCGGCTCCACCGGCAACGAGGCGCTGACCTGGGCGATGAACGTGCTGCTGCCGGCGATGGTGGCGGAACGCTGGGCCGGATCGCGCATCGTGTTCTTTTCCACCGGCAACGTGCTGCCGCTGGTGCCGGTGGGGTCGGGCGGCGCGACCGATGACACGCCGCCCTCGCCGATCGGCGACTACGCGGCATCCTGCCTGGGGCGCGAACGCGTGTTCCAGCACGCCGCCGCCACCCGCGGCACGCCCTGCTTCGGCATCCGGCTGAACTACGCGATCGACCTGCGCTATGGCGTGCTGGCCGATATCGCGACGAAGGTGCGCGACGGCGTGCCGGTGCCGGTCACGATGGGCCATGCCAACGTGATCTGGCAGGGCGATGCCAATGCCTGGACGCTGCGCGCGCTCGCGCGCTGTTCGCCCGACTGCCCGGTGCTGAACGTGACCGGGCCGGAGACCGTGAGCGTTCGCCAGGTCGCCGGCGACTTCGCGCGGCGCCTGGGCCGGGACGTGACCTTCGCCGGCGCCGAGGCGCCCGATGCGCTGCTGTCCAACGCGGCGCGCGCCTTCGCGCTGTTCGGCTACCCGCGCGTGCCGCTGGCGCGGATGCTGGACTGGGTGACGGGCTGGGTGGCGCAGGGCGGGCGCTCGCTGGGGAAAGCCACCAAGTTCGAAGTGCGCGACGGGCGGTTCTGATGGAGGGATCGGCGCAGCGGCCCTTGTCCGCGCGCGCCGCCGCGACGCGCCAGCGCATCCTGGATGCGGCGCTGGCGGAATTCGCGGCCCACGGGCTGGCCGGCGCGCGGGTGGACGAGATCGCGCTGCGCTCGGGCGCCAACAAGCGGATGCTCTACGCGCATTTCGGATCGAAGGAAGAGCTCTGGCTGGTCGTGCTGGAGCAGGCCTATGCCGCCAAGCGCGCCGAGGAACGCGCGCTGGAGGTCGAGCACCTGCCCCCCGAGGAAGCGATGGCGCGCCTCGTGCGCTTCAACCTGCGCTATACCGCCGCCCATCCGGAATTCGTCGCACTTCTGAACCAGGAGAACATCCACCGCGCGGCGTATCTGAAACGCAGCGCGGAAGTGCCGGCGATGTACTCGCCGCTGCTCGGCAGCCTGCGCGCGGTGCTGAAGCGCGGCGAGGAGACCGGGCGCTTCCGCCGCGGCGTGGATCCGCTGCAGCTGTATGTGACGATGCTCGGCCTCGGGCATTTCTGGGTGGCGAACCGGCACACGCTGTCGACGATCTTCGACGCCGACCTCGGCACCGAGGCGGCGCTCGAGGCGCGCGAGGCGCATGTGGTGGAGGTGGTGCTTGGCTACCTGAAGCCCTGATCAGTTGAGCTGGATGTCGAGGCGCCGCAGCAGCGGGCCCCAGCGTTCCGCCTCGCGCGACAGGAAGGCCTGGAAGTCGGCGGGCGTGCCGCCGGCGGCCAGGATGCCCTCGTTCAGCAGGCGTTCCTTCACCGTGGCATCGGCGGTGGCGGCAGCACCGGCGGCGTTGAGCCGCGCGACCGCGGCCGGCGGCGTGCGCGCGGGTGCCAGCAGCCCGAACCAGGTCACCGCGACCAGGCCGGGATAGGACTCCGCGAAGGTCGGCTGGTCGGGCAGGTTGGGCAGGCGCGTCTCGCCGGTCCAGCCGATGATGCGCGCGCGGCCCGACCGCGCGGCCGCCAGGCCCGTGGCGCCGCCCACCAGGATGGAATCGAGCGTGCCCGCCAGCAGGTCGTTCAACTGCGGCGCATCGCCGCGATAGCCCACATCCTGCCAGTCCAGGCCGATGCGATCGGCGATCAGCGCGCCGGCGATGTGGTTGAACGACCCGCGCCCATTGTGGCCCCAGGTGACCTTGCCGGGATTGGCGCGCACATGCGCCACATACCCGGCAATGGTGTCGGGGATGCCGGGCTTCACCGCGATGCAGAAGGGCAGCGTCGCGACATGCACGACGGGCGCGAAATCCTCCGGCCGGTAGGGCAGGTTGCGGCCGATCAGCGGGTTGATGGTCAGCGTGGTGCCCGACGACATCAGCAGCGTATGGCCATCGGGGGCGGCGCGTGCGGCGGCCTCGGCGCCGATCACGGTCTGCGCGCCGGGCTTGTTGTCGATCACCACGTTCTGGCCGAGCAGCGGGGCCATCTTCTCTGCGACCAGGCGCGCGGTGACGTCGGTGGATCCGCCGGGCGGGAAGGGCACGATGATGGTGACGGGGCGGGTGGGGCTCCAGCCCGCCTGCGCGCGGGCGGCGCCGGCGGCGGCCAGGCCCAGCGCGGGCAATGCGCGGCGGGCGATGCGATGGGTCATGCCGTTTCCTCCCAGGATTTGGCGTAAGCCTGCCACCGGCCCCGGCGCCGCGCCATCACTTCAGCGCCGCGACAGCGCCACCAGGTAGCGGCAGGGCTTCGACTTCGATGGGTTGCGGTAGGCATGGCCCCTTGGCGTGTCGAGGTCGAAGGCCAGGGCGTCGCCGGCCTGGAGCACGGCTTCCTCGGCGCCTTCCTCGATCGCGAGGCGGCCTTCCAGCACCCAGGCCACCTGGCCGCGCAGGAAGGCGAAGGAGGCCGCCGGATAGGCCACGCGCGCGCCGGGCGGCAGTTCCACTTCGACCAGCTCCGGCTCGGCGCCGGGGGGTGATACGGCGCGGCGGCGGTAGCGCGTGGCGGGGTCGGTCCAGAGCGGCTGCGCCGGCAGGCGCGCGATGCGCGAGGGCCCGGCATCGGCCTCGGCGCGCGCCAGCAGGGTGGAAACCGTCAGGTGCAGCGCGCCCGACAGCCGGCCGAGCAGCGCGGCGGTGGGGCTCGCCTCGGTGCGCTCGATCTTGCTGATCATGGCGCGCGAGACGCCCGAGGCGGCAGCGAGGTCGGCGATGGACCAGCCGCGCGCCTCCCGTTCGCGGCGGATGCGCTGGCCGAGGAGGGTGTCGAGGGGTGCCGGCGTTTCGGTGGACATGCATCCACTATAGTGGATAATGCGGCGATGACCACGCCGCCCCCGCCCCGCCACAATGGTGGCCCACCGCTGCATGAGGACGAAGCGCAGACCGGCTGGAAGGCCTGGTGCTGGCGCCGCGCGCACAAGCGCGCCTGGAAGACCCCGCCGCGCGAGGTCGCGCTGCGCCGCCTGGCGCGGGCGGAGGCGCTGGGCATGAGCTATCGCGACTATACGCTCGAGATCCTGGAACGCGGGCGCTACCTGTGAGGATCGTCGAGGGGGGTCTGGACGATGCGCGGGTGCAGGCGCTGGTGGCGCTGCACCAGCGCCTGGCACGCGAAGCCACGGCGGAAGGCTTCGCCTTCGCGCTGGACCTGTCCGGGCTGCGTGCGCCCGGGATCCGCTTCTTCAGCGCCTGGGATGCCGATGCGCTGCTGGGCGTGGGTGCGCTGAAGCGCCTTGCACCCGACCATGGCGAGGTGAAGTCGATGCACACCGCGCAGGCGGCGCGGCGCCGTGGCGTCGGTGCGCTGCTGCTGCGCCACATCATCGCCGAGGCACGCGCGGCCGGCATGGCGCGGGTCAGCCTGGAGACCGGCACCAGCGCGTATTTCCAGGCCGCGGTGGCGCTGTACCTCGCGCAGGGCTTCACCCCCTGCGGCCCCTTCGGCGACTACGCCGCCAGCGCGGAGAACCGCTTCCTCACACGCCCGACCGCCGCGGCGTCCGGGTGATCCCCGCTTCGGCGTGGCGGGTCAGCCGGCGTCAGTTGTAGGTGATGAAGGTGCGCCCGTCGGCGCGGTCGTGATTGACCCGCACATGGGGTGGGAAGGGCCCGCTGATCCGGCGCACCAGCGTATGCGCCGTGGCCGCATAGACGCAGGACATCCAGACCGGGCCTTCGACCGCCGGCAGGCCATAGCGCATGCTGACCACCGTGCCGCGCGCGCTGCCGGCGACCGGTTCGACGAAGCGACCTTCCGATGGCGGGCCGGCATGGAAGCGGATGTCGATCAGCCGGTGCGGCAGGTCGCGCTGGAAGTGCTGCCAGCCCGCCGGGGCGGCGCCCTGGGTCGCGTCCGTCACCGCGATGGTCTCCGGGCAGGCGGGCAGCTCCTGCTGCGCCAGGGCCGGCGCGGCGAACAGCAGCGCCAGCGCGGCGAGGTGCAGCCTCAACGCCCGTTCGCCTTGCGCCAGGCCTCGTAGATCGGCTTGTTGGCCGCGTCGGTCATCGGATAGAGCCCGCGGATCGTGTGGCCGGCGGCGACGCGTTCCTGCACGAAGTCCTCGAACACCGTCTGCTCGAAGGCCTCCGCCGCGACGTCATCGGCGATGTGGGCGGGGATGCAGACGATGCCCTCGCCGTCGCCCACCATGATGTCGCCGGGATGCACGCCCACGCCGGCGCAGGCGATCGGCACATTCAAATCCACGCAATGGTGGTGGATCAGGTTGGTCGGCGCCGAGGGCGTGGCGTGATAGGCCGGCCAGCCCATCGCGCCGATCTCCGGGCTGTCGCGGAAGCCGCCATCGGTGACCGCGCCGGCCACGCCGCGCGCGCGCAGGCGGGTGATCAGGATGCCGCCGGCCGAGGCCGCCCGCGCATCGCCGCGGCTGTCGATGACGAAGACGGCGCCGGGCGGGCATTCCTCGACACCCTTGCGCTGTGGGTGGTCGGGGTCCTTGAAGACCTCGAGATGATCGAGGTCCTCGCGCGCCGGGATGGTGCGCAGCGTATAGGCGGGGCCGACCATGTTCGGTGCGCCGTGCCCGACCGGGTGCAGTGCGAGGAACACGTTGCGGAAGCCGCGCTTGAACAGGACCGTGGTGAGCGTGGCGGTCGAGACCGCCGCCAGCTTCGTCCGGGTGTCGTCCTTCATGGCATCCTCACTACGCGGCCTGGGAGATGTTCCAATAGACCGGGACGGGGGAATCGAGAATCCCCCCGAGGGCGCCGCGGTGCGCTGCATCCCGTGCTTTCTTCCGCGCGCCGCTTTCCGCCGGCGGCGAAAGACAGGCTAGGATCGGTCCGGTCGCGTCGCAACCGCCGCGCGGAGCTGGCCAGCACCGGAGGCGCCATGCCCGACAATACCGCGCAGAAGCGCTCTCGATCCTTCCTGCTCGCTGTCGAGGACCAGGACTTCCTGCTGCGCGACGAGATGCGCCCCCTGCGCTTCGGCATGGAATACGCCAAGGCCGAATACGCGCTGCGCGACTGGGGCGTGCGATCGACCGTGGTGGTGTTCGGTTCGGCGCGCATCCCCTCGCCCGAACGCGCCGAGGCTTTGGCGGCGGCGGCGAGGACCGCGGCCGAGAACCGCGCCGCGAAGCAGGCGCTGGAGCGCAGCCGGATGTACGAGGACGCCCGCGCCTTCGCGCGCATCGTGTCCTTGCGCGGCGGTGCGCTGGCGGCCTCCGGCGCGCCGCGGGACAATGTGATCGCGACCGGCGGCGGGCCCGGCATCATGGAGGCGGCCAATCGCGGCGCGGCCGAGGCCGGCGCGCCATCCATCGGCTTCAACATCACCCTGCCGCACGAACAGGACCCGAATGCCTGGTCCACGCCGGCGCTGACCTTCCGCTTCCACTACTTCGCGATGCGGAAGATGCACCTGGCGATGCGCGCCAATGCGCTGGCGGTCTTCCCCGGCGGCTTCGGCACCTTCGACGAGCTGTTCGAGCTGCTGACGCTGGTGCAGACCGGCAAGGCCACGCCGCGCCCGATCGTGCTGTTCGGCCGCGCCTTCTGGGAGCAGGCGGTGAACCTGCCGATGCTGGTGGAACACGGCATGATCGACGCGCGCGACCTGTCGCTGTTCGAGATGGTGGACACGCCCGAGGAAGCCTGGGCGAGCCTGGTGCGGCGCGGGCTGGAGGCGGCGCCGCTGCCGGCCGCGCCGACGCCACCGCCGGCGCCGAGGCGACGCAGGAAGGCGGCGGAGCAGATGAAGGCGCCCGGCTAGAGGCGCCCCCGCGCGCGACAGCGCGTCGCGCGCTGTCACCCGCCTCTGCGGCCGGTCGGGACTGGTGCCCCCGCTGCGTTCACCACCCTTCGCGGCAAACGCAGCGGGTCAGCAGGCCACTGAAACCAATGCCGAGGGGGGCCTGAAGGACCGCGGAACAGGACCCTAGCCCCGCGGCAGGCACGCCGCCGACAGCAGCGCAAACGCCCGCGCGCGATGGCTGATCCGGTGCTTCTCCGCCGGGTCCATCTCGCTGAAGGTCTCCGCGCCGCCATCGGGCACGAACATCGGGTCGTAGCCGAAGCCCTTCGCACCGCGCGGTGGCCACACCCAATGGCCCATGGCGCGGCCCTCGAAGCCCTCGATGTGGCCATCGGGCCAGGCGAGGACCAGCGCGCAGGAGAACCAGGCCGAACGGTCCTCGAATTCCTGCGCGGCTTCCATCACCTTGCGCATCGCCTCGGCGTAGTCGCGCGTGCCGTCCGGCTGCATCGCCCAATCCGCCGTGCGCACGCCGGGCGCGCCGGCCAGCGACGCCACCGAGAAGCCGGAATCATCGGCCAGCGCCGGCAGCCCCGCCGCCCGCGCGGCCGCCAGCGCCTTGATGCCGGCATTGCCGAGGAAGCTGTCCTCGGTCTCCGCCGGTTCGGGCAGGTTCAGGGCACCGGCGGACACCGTCTCGATGCCGAAGGGTGCCAGCAGCGCCGCCACCTCCCGCAGCTTGCCGGCATTGTGGGTGGCGATGACGATGCGTTCGCCGCGGTCGAGGCGACGATGCGCGCTCACAGCCCGGCGGCCTCGCGCTGCTTCGCGAACAGGTCCGTGGTGCCGCTGCGCGCCAGCGCCAGCAGCGCCATCAGCTCGGCATCGGAGAACGGCGCGCCTTCCGCGGTGCCCTGCACCTCCACGATGCCGCCGGCGCCGGTCAGCACGAAGTTCGCATCGGCATCCGCCTTGCTGTCCTCGGCATAGTCCAGGTCGAGCACCGGCGTGCCTTCCCACACGCCGCAGGAGACCGCGGCGACCTGGTCCTTCAGCGGGTTGCGGGTCATGATGTTCATGCGCCGGCAGTGTTCGAAGGCGAGGTGCAGCGCCACCCAGGCGCCGGTGATGGAGGCGCAGCGCGTGCCGCCATCGGCGGTCAGCACGTCGCAGTCGATGGTGACGGTCATCTCGCCCATCGCCTTCATGTCGGTCACCGCGCGCAGGCTGCGCCCGATCAGGCGCTGGATCTCCTGCGTGCGGCCGGATTGCTTGCCGCGCGCGGCCTCGCGGTCGCCGCGGGTGTGGGTGGCGCGGGGCAGCATGCCGTATTCGGCGGTGACCCAGCCCTGGCCCTGGCCGCGCAGGAAGGGCGGCACGCGGCCTTCCACGCTGGCGGTGCACAGCACCTCGGTCACGCCCATGCGGATCAGGCAGGACCCTTCGGCGTGGCGGGCGAAGCCGGGTTGCAGGCTGACGGTCCGCAGCGCGGCGGGGTCGCGGCCGGAGGGGCGCATGGGCGGTGTCCTTGGGGGGTGAGGCGGCGGAAAATGGCGGCGCGGGCGGCCTGCGTCCAGTCCCCCGGGGTGCCGCGGGCGTCGCGCAGGCCATGGCCGGATCGCGACCCTTCGCCAGTCCTGCGTTGACGGGGCTCGAAGCCGGCCCCTAGCCTTCCCATCTCACGGTGAGACATGGGACCCAGCTTCAAGCTTCCTCCCGGCCCGGCCGCGGCATCGATCGCGGGCCTCGACAATCGCAGCGCGCTGATCCTGCGCGAGCTGGTGGAGACGTATGTCGCCACCGGCGAGCCCGTGGGGTCGCGCACGCTGTCGCGCCGGCTGCCGCTCGGCCTGTCGCCGGCGACCATCCGCAACGCCATGGCGGACCTGGAAGATGCCGGGCTGCTCTATGCGCCGCATACCTCGGCCGGGCGGCTGCCGACCGAGCGCGGGCTGCGGCTGTTCGTGGACGGGCTGCTGGAATTCGGTGCCCTGGGGGAGGAGGAACGCGACGCGATCTCGGCCCGCTGCGCGGCCTCCGGCCGGTCGCTCCAGGAAACGCTGGGCGAGGCCGGGCAGATGCTGTCGGGCCTGGCGGGCGCGGCGGGGCTGGTGGTGGCGCCGACCTCCGAGGGCGCGCTGCGGCATATCGAATTCGTCGCCCTTGGTCCCGGCCGCGCGCTGGTGGTGCTGGTCCATAATGACGGCCAGGTCGAGAACCGCGTCATCGAGGTGCCGGCCGGCGTGCCGCCCTCGGCGCTGCAGCAGGCGTCGAACTACCTGAATGCGCGCCTGACCGGGCGCACCATCGAGGAAGCGCGCGGTGTCATCGCCGCCGAGATCACCGACAACCGCACCGCGCTCGATGCCCTGACGCAGCAGGTGATCGAGGCCGGCCTGGGCACCTGGACGGGTGGGCATGGCGGGTCGCTGATCGTGCGCGGCCAGGCGCGGCTGCTGGAAACCATCGACCAGGCGGCGCGGGTGGGCGAGATCCAGAAGCTGTTCGAACGCCTGGAACAGCAGGAGACGATGATGCGCCTGCTCGACCTCGCGCAGCGGGGCGAGGGCGTGCAGATCTTCATCGGCGCGGAAAGCGGGCTGTTCGACAGCGCCGGGCTGTCGATGGTGGTCGCACCCTTCCGCAACGGGCAGGAACGGATCGTCGGCGCGATCGGGGTGATCGGGCCGACGCGGATCAACTACGGGCGGGTGATCCCGGTGGTGGATTATACGGCGCGGGTGATCGGGCGGTTGCTGGGGTAGGCGGCGCCTGGCGCACGGAGCCGCGCGCGGGATTGCCAACGCCACGACGCCCCTGCCACGCTGGCCCCGGCTGCATCGCGGCCATGCGTCAGCGAGGAGCCGCGCCCATGTGCATCGCCTGCAGCCCCTTCGGGAGCGCCCTCGCCGCCGCCGCATCGCGCCGCGCCGTGATGGACGGCATGGGCCGTTTGGCGATGGGTGCCGGCGCGGTCGGCTTCGGCAGCCTGCTGCGCTGCGCCGAGGCGCAGACGCCGCCCAACCCGTCCGGCGCGGCGGATGCGATCTGGTCCGGCGGCCCCATCCTGACCATGAACGACGCAGCCCCCTCCGCCGAGGCCGTCGCCGTGCGCGGCGGGCGCATCCTCGCGGTCGGCACGCGCGCGCAGGTCGAGGCCACGCGAGGCCCGGGCACGCGCATGATGGACCTGGCCAACCGCACCATGCTGCCAGGCTTCGTCGATCCGCACGGGCATGTCGTGATGGTCGGGCTGCAGGCGGTCGGCGCCAATATGCTCGCCGCCCCGGATGGCGAGGGCAACGACATCCCCGCGCTGGTCCGCATCCTGCGCGAATGGGCGCAGCGCAATGCGGCCGCCGCGCGGCGCTACAACCTGATCTTCGGCTTCGGCTACGACGACAGCCAGCTGCGCGAACAGCGCCACCCGACGCGCGAGGAGCTGGACCAGGTCTCGACCGATGTGCCGGTGCTGATCATCCACACATCGAGCCACCTGGCGGCGGCGAATTCGAAGGCGCTGGAGGTGGCGGGCATCACCGCCGCCACGCCCGACCCGGTGGGCGGCGTGTTCCGCCGCCGCGACGGATCGCGCGAACCGAATGGCGTGATGGAGGAGAACGCGATGCTCGCGGTCGCCGGGCCGCTGCTCGGCCGGCTCGACGAGGCGGCGTGGCTGTCGATGATCCGCGCGGGGTCGGAATTCTATGCATCGTTCGGCTACACCACCTGCCAGGAGGGGCGCGCCATGGGCCCGGCGCTGGCGAACCTGTCCAAGGCTGCCGAGCGCGGGCTGCTCGCGGTGGATGTCGTCGCCTATCCGGACATCCTGGGCGCGGCGGACCAGCTGGGCGGGGCGCTGCAGGGGCGGGCCTATCGCAGCCGGCTGCGCGTGGGCGGTGCCAAGATCTCGCTGGACGGGTCGCCGCAGGGCAAGACGGCGTGGCTGACGCGGCCCTACCTGGTGCCGCCCGCCGGCGCCGCGGCGGATTACCGCGGGCTGCAGACCGCGCCGACCGACGCGACGATCGAAGCCTTTTCGCGCTGCTACGAACGTGGCTGGCAGATCATGGCGCATGCCAATGGCGATGCCGCCATCGACCTGATGATCGCCGCCGCGCGCGAGGCGACGCGCCGGCACGGCCCGGGCGACCGCCGCCCGGTGCTGATCCATGGCCAGACGCTGCGCGAGGACCAGGTGGACCAGCTGCGCGACCTGGGGATCTTCCCTGCGCTGTTCCCGATGCACACCTTCTACTGGGGCGACTGGCACCGCGATTCGGTGCTGGGGCCGGAGCGGGCGGAGAACATCTCGCCCACCGGCTGGCTGATGAGCCGCGGGATGATGTTCACCTCCCACCACGACGCGCCGGTGGCCCGGCCGGATTCGATGCGCGTGCTGTCCGCCACGGTCACGCGGCGGTCGCGCACCGGCGACATCATCGGCCCGCGCCACCGCGTGCCGGTCGGCACGGCGCTGAAGGCGATGACGCTCTGGGCCGCGCACCAGCATTTCGAGGAAGCGTCGAAGGGATCGATCGAGGTCGGCAAGCTGGCGGATTTCGTGGTGCTGTCGGACAACCCGATGACGGTGGATCCGGAGACGCTGGCGACGCTGAAGGTGACCGAGACGATCAAGGAAGGCGCCAGCGTGTTCCGCGCCTGAGCGCGGCTCTCAGGCCTTGAGCGCGGCTGCGCGCGCCGGGCGCGGCGCTTCCTCCGGCGCCAGCGCCGCCTCCAGGGCCCTTCGCAGCGTCACCAGCTTGCGTTCGTTCTCCACCTTCAGCCCGAACACGTCCTTCACGTAGAAGACGTCGACCGCGCGCACGCCATAGGTGGTGATGTGCGCCGAGGCGATCTGCAGACCCTGGTCGCTGATGGCGGCCGTGACGTCGTGCAGCAGGCCGGGCCGGTCGCGGCCGTTCACCTCGATGACGGTGAAGGTGTTCGACGCGTGGTTGTCGATCACCACGCGCGGCGGCACGGTCACGGCGCGCAGCCGGGCGGGCTCGCGCTTCAGCTTGCGGATCTCGTCGCGCAACCGCAGCCGGCCGGACAGCGCCTGTTCCACCAGCACCGACAGTCGCGCCAGGCGATGCGGGGCTTCGAAGGCCCCGCCCTGCGCGTCCTGCACCCAGAAGGTGTCCAGCGCCATGCCATCGGTCATGGTGTGGATGCGGGCGTCCACGATGGTCGCCCCCGCCACCGCCAGCGCGCCGGCGATCTTGCTGAACAGGCCCGGATGGTCGGTGCAGTATACCGTCACTTCCGTCACCGCGCGGGCTTCCAGCACGCGGGTGCGGACGGTCAGCGGCGCCTTTTCCTCGCGCGCTTCCTGGATCATGGCGGCGTGGCGCGCATGGGTCTCGGGGTCGAAGGACAGCCAATAGCCGGGGTAGCCCAGGTCGAGGAAGGCACCGACCTCCGGCTCGGGGCGGTCGGCCAGCAGCAGGGCGGCGGCTTCCTTGGCGCGGGCCACGCGCACGTCGCGCTCAGGCACCGACAACCCGCCGGCCAGGACTTCCGCCACGCGCCAGTACAATTCGCGCAGCAGCGTGGCCTTCCAGCCGTTCCAGACCTTGGGGCCGACCGCGCGCATGTCGGCCACGGTCAGCACCAGCAGCAGGCGCAGGCGTTCGGGGGATTGCACGACCTCGGCGATATCCAGGATGGTCTTGGGGTCCTCGATGTCGCGCTTGAAGGCGGTCTGGCTGATCAGCAGGTGGTGCAGCACCAGCCAGGAGACCGTCTCGGTTTCCTCCGGCGTCAGGCCCAGCATCGGGCAGATGGTCTGCGCCAGCTGCGCGCCCAATTCGCTGTGGTCGCCGCCGCGGCCCTTGGCGATGTCGTGCAGCAGCATCGCCACATACAGCGCGCGGCGGGATTGCAGCTGGCCGATCAGCTCGGAGGCGACCGGCGCGACCTCATGCAATTCGCCGCGTTCCAGCGCGGCCAGAACGCCGATCGTCTCGATGGTGTGCTCGTCCACCGTGAACACGTGGTAGGTGTCGAACTGCATCAGCCCGACGATGCGCTGCCAATCCGGCAGCAGGCGGGAGATCAGCCCGGCCTCGTTCAGCATGCGCATCCAGGTGCCGGGGTCGCGGCCGGACAGGATGTCGAGGAATTCGGCGCTGGCATCGGCCTGCCCGCGCAGCCGCCCGACATGCCGCGCATGCCGCACGATGGCGCGGAAGGCCAGCGGATGGATATCGAGCCCCCGGTCGCGCGCCATGCGGAAGATCCGCAGCATCAG
The DNA here is from genome assembly GCF_918698155.1 of Roseomonas sp. CECT 9278. Classification (GTDB taxonomy): domain Bacteria; phylum Pseudomonadota; class Alphaproteobacteria; order Acetobacterales; family Acetobacteraceae; genus Neoroseomonas. The sequence continues at coordinate 141,434 of NZ_CAKKLX010000003.1, read as the reverse complement.
CACCGGGTCGAGGGTGAAGTCGTGCCCCAGTGCCGCGATGATCTTGCCATCCGCCAGCGCGAAGCCCGCTTCCGTCAGCGCCTTGTCCGAGGCCGGCACCACCGCGGGCGGACCCAATGAGGCACGTTCGATGGCGGGTTCCAGGATGCGCGTGAAGCGCGCCACGTCGCGCACGGTCAGGAAGAAGTGCTTCATGAACCGCTCGACGCCGTCCTGCAGGCCGTGGCGGGTATAGCCCATGCGGGCGCCGACCACCGGCTGCAGGTCGAAGGTCAGGCGTTCCTCGGCGCGGCCGGTGACGATGTGCAGGTGGAAGCGGACGGTCCAGAAGAAGTCCCAGGCGCGGCGGATGGCGCGGGCTTCCTCGGGCAGCAGCAACCCGCCGCCGGGGGTATGGGCGCCGACCAGCTCGGGCATGCGCTGCACGTTGAAGGCGTAGCGCGCCAGCCAATACAGCGTCTGCAGGTCGCGCAACCCGCCGCGGCCTTCCTTCACATGGGGTTCGACCATGAAGGGGCTTTCGCCGTAGCGCGCGTGGCGGTGCTGGCGCTCGGCGCGCTTGGCAACCAGGAAGGGGCGCAGGCCCCAGTCGGCGCGGGTCTTGCGAAAGGCGTCCTCGAAGCGGCGGAACACCGCCTCCTCCCCGGCGACGTGGCGGGCATCGAGCAGCGCGGTCAGCACCGTGGCGTCGGCCTTGGCATCGACCAGGCAATCGGCGCGCGATCGCGTCGCGTGCCCCACCTTCAGCCCGAGGTCCCACAGCAGGTAGAGCATGAATTCGACCGACTGCCGGCCGCGCGCGCCCATGCCCGCATCGGTCAGGAACAGCAGGTCGATGTCGGAATAGGGCGCCAGCACGCCGCGCCCGTAGCCGCCGGTGGCGACCAGCGCCCAGGGCTTCTCGCCGGGTGCCGGCGGCAGCGTCGCCTCGGTATAGGCGTGGATGCCGACCATCACCGTATCGGTCAGCGCGGCCAGCCAGCGGGCGGCGGCCAGGCCCGAGAGCTCATGCGCCTCGAAGGCCTGCTGCACGCGGTTCTGAACGCGGCCGAGGTGGCGGCGCAGCAGGGTCACCGCGTCCTCCCGCGCGACCGGGCGGCCACGCGGCATCAGGTCGGCGACCAGGTCGGCCAGCACGACCGGCGGTTCGCCCACGACCGGCGCCGGGCGGGATGCCGGGCGCTCCGCGGGTCCGGCCTCGGGTCCGGCGTCTTCGAATGAGCTCATCGCGCGGCAGACTACCTATTCCGGGGCGGGCGCAACAGCCTCCTCCAGAAGGGTTTTCAAGTGGTAGAGCGCGTCCAGCGCCTCTCGCGGGCTGAGTGCATCGGCGTCCAGTTCCGCCAGCGCGGCCAGGGCGGGATGGGCCGGCGGCGGCGGTGCGGCGCGGGCAAACAGCGGCAATTCATCCGACAGCGGATCGAGGCCACGGGCGCGCGCCTCCAGCGACTTCAGCACCTCCTGCGCGCGCGCCAGCACCGGGCGCGGCACGCCGGCCAGCCGCGCCACATGCACGCCCCAGGACCGTTCGGCCGCGCCCGGGCCGACGCGGTGGTCGAACACCACCTCGTTCTTCCATTCCCGCACCTGCATGGTGGCGGGCACCAGCTCCGGCAGCTTGCCGGCCAGCGCGGTCAGTTCGTGGAAATGGGTGGCGAAGATGGTGCGGCAGCGGATGCGGTCGTGCAGCGCCTCCAGCACGGCCCAGGCGATGGCCAGGCCATCCCAGGTGGCGGTGCCGCGCCCGACCTCGTCCAGCACCACCAGCGACCGGGCGGTGGCCTGGTTGAGGATGGCGGCGGTCTCGGCCATCTCGACCATGAAGGTCGATCGCCCGCCGGCGATGTCATCCGCCGCGCCGACGCGCGAGAACAGCCGGTCGACCAGCCCCAGCCGCGCGCTGTCCGCCGGCACGAACAGGCCGGCCTGGGCCAGGATGACCAGCAGGGCGTTCTGCCGCAGGAAGGTGGACTTGCCGGCCATGTTGGGGCCGGTCAGCAGGCACAGCCGCCGCCCGGCCGACAGATCGCAATCATTGGGTACGAAGGCCGGGCCACGCGCGCGGGCGAGTGCGCCTTCCACCACCGGGTGGCGTGCCGCGGCCACCGCGAAGTCGGCGCGGTCGGTGATGTCCGGGCGGCACCAGCGGCCATCGGCGGCGAGCTCCGCCGCGGCGGCATGGACGTCGATCTCGGCCATCGCAGCCGCCGCGGCGGCGACCGCCTGGCCGGCCGACAGGCACAGCCGGCGCAGGTGCTGCGCCACCAGGCGTTCGCGCTTGCCGGCCTGTTCGCCGGCCTCCGCCACGCGGCGGTCCAGTTCCGCCAGCGCGGTGCAGGTGAAGCGCATGGCGTTCGCCATGGTCTGGCGATGCACCGGCGCCTGCGGGCCGTCCTTGGCGCCTTCGCGCAGCAGCTTCTCGCCGGCCGCCGCGGGCACTTCCGCCAGGAAGCCGAATTGCTGGTGGTGGCGGATCTTCAGGCTGGCCACGCCCCAGGCCTGCGCCAGCGCCATCTGCAAGGCGGCGATTGCGTCCCGCGCGCCGGCGGACAGGCGCTTCAGCGCATCCAGTTCGCCGTCATAGCCGGTGGCGACCAGGCCGCCATCATCGAGGCGCGCGGGCAGCGGGTCGGCCAGGGCGCGCTGCAATTCGGCGCGCGGGCTGTCGGGCGGCAGCAGCGCGGCGGTCGCGGCGGCCAGCAGCGGCGGGATGGGCGGCACGCCCTGCGCGCCCGCCAGCGCGGCCGCCATGGCCTCGGCGCGCGCCAGCCCGTCGCGGATGGCGCCGAGGTCGCGCGGCGCGAAGCGGTCGAGCGACAGGCGCGCGAGCGCGCGGGCCATGTCCGGCGCGCCCTTCAACGCGCCGCGCAGCGCCGCGCGCACGGCATCGGCCGCACGCAGGAAGGCCACCGCATCGTGGCGGGCCCCGATCGCCGCGCCGTCGGCCAGGGGCGAGGCCAGCCGCGCGGCCAGTTCGCGCGCCCCCGCCGGCGTGACGGTGCGGTCCACGGCGGCGACCAGGGAATGCCGCGCCTCGCCGCGTTCGCTGCGCAGGATCTCCAGGCTGCGGCGCGTCGCGCCATCCATCTGCAGCACGCCCTGCCCGCCGGCGGGCACCGGGGGCGACAGGCGCGGCAGGGCGCCGGCCTGGGTCAGCCGCACATAATCCACCGCCATGGCGGCGGCGGCGATTTCCTCGGCCGTGAAGGCGCCGAAGCCGTCCAGGGTGGCGACGGCGAAGGCCTCGGTCACGCGGCGCAGGCCGTCGCGCGGCGGGTCGACATGCGCGATGCGCTCGGCGTGCTGCGCCAGCACCGGGCCGCGCGCGAGGGCTTCGGGCGCCAGGATTTCGGCCGGTTCCAGCCGCGCGACCAGGGCGGGCAGGTCGGCGGCGGCGATGCGTTCGGTGCCGAAGGCGCCAGTCGTGACATCGACCCAGGCGGCACCCAGCGCGTCGCCCGCCGGTGCCAGCGCCAGCAGCCAGGCCGGGCGCGCGGCGTCCAGCAGCGTCTCCTCGGTGACGGTGCCGGGCGTGACCAGGCGCGTCACCTCGCGCCGGATGGTGGGCGCGCGGCGGGCCTTCTGCTCCTCCGGTGTCTCGGTCTGGTCGCAGATGGCGACGCGGAAGCCCTGGCGGATCAGCTTGCCGAGGTAGCTGTCGAGCGCATGGGCCGGCACGCCGCACAGTGCGACCTTGTGGCCCTGGTGTTCCCCGCGGGAGGACAGCGCGATGTCGAGCGCGGCGGCGGCGACCTCGGCATCCTCGAACAGCATTTCGAAGAAGTCGCCCATGCGGAAGAAGATCAGCGCATCGGGGTGGGCGGCCTTGGCGGCGAACCATTGGGCGATGGCGGGGGTCGCGCCTGTGGCGCGCGGGTCGGGTGCGCCTGTGGCGCGCGGGTTGGCAGGTGCGCCGGTCGCGCGCGGGGCCGGCGTGCCGTCCGGCGAAGGAAGGGGCTTGCGGTTCTGCGGCGGGGCGCCTGACATGCAGTTCGTCTAGACCGGAAACCGGCACGAGGGGAGGGAGCGATGCAGCTCGAAGGACTCGACCACGCCAATGTCCGCCTGCGGCCGCAGGACCTGCCGGCCGCACTGGCCTTCTACCGCGACCTGCTGGGGCTCGCGGAAGGACCGCGGCCGGCCTTCGATTTCCCCGGCGCCTGGCTCTATGCCGGCGGCCGGCCGATCGTGCATCTCGCCTGCCGCGACACGGTGGAGGCGCCGACCGGCCCCTCGCCCAGCGTGTCCTTCGAACACATCGCCTTCCGCGCGCGTGGCCTGCCGCAGGTGCGCGCGACGCTGGCAGCGCGCAACATCCCCTATGCCGAGGCGCCGCTGCCCGGCTTCCCGCTGCACCAGCTGTTCCTGACCGATCCCTTCGGGCTGCGGGTGGAGCTGACCTTCGACATGCAGGATACGGCGAACGCTGCGACCGCCTGACGCGGCGCGGATGCGCCTTGCCGGCATGCCGGGGTGATCCCACCTGTCGCGGCGAGGAGACAGGGAAACGCCCGATGCCACGCCAAGGATCGCGCCGCGCGCCGCGGCATCGCGCCCATTGACGCATGACGCCGCCTGGCGCCGCTGGCTGCCCGCACTGCTGGGCCTGCTGTTCGCCGCCGCCCTGGCAGGGCTCTGGGTGGTGCAGGGCTGGCGCGGTGCGCACCTGGTCCATGCCGCCTGCATGATCCTGGCCTGGGCGGGCATGTTGCCGGCGGGTGCGATCGTCGCGCGCTGGTGGAAGGTGACGCCCGGGCAGGATTTCCCGGCCCGGCGTGACAACCCACTGTGGTGGAACTGGCATCGCGCGCTGCAATACGGCGGCATGGCGGTGGCGACGCTCGGCCTGGTGGCGGTGCTGGCGCAGACCGGCGGGCGCTTCGACGGCGCGCATGCGCTGCTCGGCGCCGCCGCCATGCTGGCGGGCTGGGGGCAGGTGATCGGCGCGCAGCTGCGCGGCACCAAGGGCGGGCCGACCGACCCGCGCGCCGACCCCGCCGACCCCGCGACCTGGCGCGGCGACCATTTCGACATGACCCGCCGGCGCCGGCTGTTCGAGGCCCTGCACAAGACCGGCGGCTGGCTGACGCTGGCGCTGGCGGCGGCGGCGCTCGCGACCGGTGCCGCGCTGGCGGGCGCGCCCGACTGGCTGGTCGTGCTGCTGGGCGTGGCCTGGCTGGTGGCGCTGTTCGCCGTTCTCGACCTGGTGCGGCGCGGCCGGCATGTCGATACCTATGTCGCGATCTGGGGTCCCAACCTGCGGTCGGACCGGCTGCCGCCGGGACGCGCGCCATGAGCGCCGCCGAGATCCTCGACCCGCGCTTCGCGCCGCTGGTGATCGGCCATGCGTTGCTGGAACGCCTGTGGACCGGCGGGCGCTGGGTGGAAGGGCCGGCGTATCTCGCGGCCGGGCGCTACCTGGTGTGGTCCGACATCCCGAACGACCGCGTGATGCGCTGGGACGAAACCGATGGGTCGGTCTCGGTGTTCCGCAGCCCCTGCAACAACGAGAACGGGCATGCTGTGGACCGCCAGGGGCGTCTGCTGTCCTGCGAGCATCGCGGCCGCTGCGTGTCGCGCACCGAACATGATGGCAGCCGCACGGTGCTGGCCGCCGCGATCGACGGGCGGCGGCTGAATTCGCCCAATGATGTCGCGACCGGCCCGGATGGCGCGGTGTGGTTCACCGACCCGACCTATGGCATCGACAGCGACTACGAGGGCGATGCCGCGCCGTCCGAGCTCGGCGCCTGCCATGTCTATCGCATCGACCCCGCGACCGGCGCGGCGCAGGCGATGGTGACCGACATGCTGCGCCCGAATGGCCTGGCCTTCTCGGCCGATGGCGCCTGGCTGTACGTGTCCGAGACCGGTGCGACGCATGATCCGGCGCGCATGCCGGAGATCCGCGCCTATCCGCTGCTACCGGGCGCGGCGGGGGTGGGGCCGGGGCGCCGCTTCGCCACCTGCGATGCCGGCTTCTTCGACGGGCTGCGCTGCGATGCCGCCGGGAATGTCTGGACCTCGGCCGGCGATGGCGTGCGCTGCCACGCGCCGGATGGGGCGCTGATCGGGCGCATCCCGGTGCCCGAGATGGTCTCGAACCTCTGCTTCGGCGGGCCGAAGCGGAACCGGCTGTTCATCACGGCCCACACATCGCTCTACGCGATCTACGTCAACACGCGCGGCGCATGACGCGCCGCGCCACAGGGAGAACACCATGAATCGTCGCGAGATCCTGGCCGCCGGGGCGGCCGCGCTGGTGGCCAGCCAGGCCCGGCCCGCCGCCGCGCAGGCCGCCTGGCCCGACCGGCCGGTCACCATCATCATCCCGTTCGGCCCGGGCACGTCGCAGGACGTGATCGCGCGGCTGGTCGCACCGATCCTGACCACGCGCTGGGGCAAGCCGGTGGTGGTGCAGAACGTGACCGGCGCGGCCGGCACCATCGGCGTGGAGCGCGTGGCCCGCGCCGCACCGGACGGGCACACCATCGTGCTGGCCGGCGATGCCGCGATTGTCGTGCGCGTCAGCATGAGCCCGCGCCCGCCCTATGACCCGCAGCGCGACCTGGCACCCATCACGCTGGTGGGGCGCACGCCGAACGTGCTGGTGGTGTCGGCCGAGGCACCCTATCGCAGCGTGGCGGACATCATCGCCGCGGCGCGCGCGCAGCCGGGCAGCATCACCTTCGGCCATGCCGGGCCGGGCACCTCGCAGCATATCGGCGGCGAGATGCTGGCGCAGATGGCCGGCGTGCAGCTCACGGGCGTGGCCTACAACGACCCCGCGGCGCAGATCATGGACGTGCAGACAAGGCGCGTGACCATGTCCTTCCAGAGCGGCGTGGTGGCGCTGCCCAAGGTGCGCGACGGGTCGTACCGCGCGCTGGCGGTGTCCTCCGCCACGCGGCTGCCGTCGCTGCCCGATGTGCCGACGGTGGCCGAGCAGGGGCTGGCCGGCTTCGAGGCCTCGGCCTGGCTGTCGATCTATGCGCCGGCCGCCACGCCGGGCCCTATCGTGCAGCGGATCAGCACCGACATGCGCACCGCGCTGAACGATGCCGAGGTGAAGCGCCGGCTCGATGAACTGGGCGTGGTGCTGGTGGCGAGCACGCCGGAGGAGCTGGCGGCGACCATCGCGCGCGAGATCCCGCGCATGCGCGGCGTGCTGCGCGCGGCGGGCATCCAGGGCGAGTGAGGCGCCCGGCGCGCGGCGGCATTGCCGTCGTGCGCCGGTTCCCGCGGCGCGGGTCCTGGCCTATCCTGCGCGCTGACGCCGGCCCAAGACCCGGCGCAGGAGGACGCCATGATCCATCGTCGCAGCCTGCTTGCCGCGGGCGCCGCGCTGCCCGCAGCGCCCGCCGTCGCGCAGAACACCCGCGCCACCACGCTGCGCTTCGTGCCGCAGGCCAACCTGAGCGTCCTCGACCCGATCTTCACCACCGCGACGGTCACGGGCAACCACGGCTACTACGTGTACGACACGCTGTATGGCGTGGATGCGCGCCTGACGCCGCGCCCGCAGATGGTCGAGGGGCACGAGACATCGTCGGATGGCCTGACCTGGCGCTTCCGCCTTCGCGAGGGGCTGCGCTTCCATGACGGCGCGCCGGTGCGCTCGGCGGACTGCATCGCATCCATCAAGCGCTGGTGCGCGCGCGAGCCCTTCGGGCAGTTGCTGGCCCGCGTGGTCGACGAATGGTCGGCACAGGACGACCGCAACTTCCAGGTGCGTCTGAAGCGCGCCTTCCCGCTGCTGCTCGATGCGCTGGCCAAGCCCGATTCCTCGACGCTGTTCATCATGCCCGAGCGCATCGCGGCGACCGATCCCGGCCGCGCCATCACGGAAGTGGTCGGCTCAGGCCCCTTCCGCTTCATCGCGGGCGAATACAATTCCGGCTCCCGCGTGGTGTACGAGAAATTCGACGGCTACGCCCCGCGCAGCGAGGCGCCGTCCTGGACCTCGGGGGCCAAGGTCGCGCATTTCCGGCGCGTCGAATGGCATATCCTGCCCGACCCCGCGACGGCGGCGGCGGCCCTGCAGAATGGCGAGGTCGATTGGTGGGAACGCCCGCACCCCGACCTGGGTCCGCTGCTGGCGCGCGCGCGCGACGTGCGGCGGGAGGTGACCGACCCGAACGGGCGGCTCGCGGTGATGCGGATGAACTGCCTGCACCCGCCCTTCGACAATGTCGCGATCCGCCGCGCGGTGCGGCTGTCGGTCCTGCAGGAGGACTACATGCGCGCCTCCCGCGGGGATGATCGCAGCGACTGGGACCTCAACCGCAGCCTCTGGCCGCGCGGCACGCCCTACAACGCCGACGAGGGCACGGCGATGATGCCCGGCGACCTCGACCGCGCCCGCGCCGCGCTGCGCGAGGCCGGCTACGCCAACCAGCGCGTCGTCGTCATCAACCCGACCGACTTCCCGGATATCGGGCCGCTGGGGCAGGTCTCGGCGGATCGGCTGAAGCGCATCGGCATGAACATCGACCTGGCCGAGAGCGACTGGGGCACCGTGGTGCAACGGCGCAATTCGCGCGAGCCGGTGGAACGCGGCGGCTGGTCGATGCTGCACACCACCGGCGGCGCCACCGCCTGGGCCAACCCGGCGCTGTCCTTCCTGGTGCGCGGCCAGGGGCTGGCCGGCTGGTTCGGCTGGTGGTCCAGCCCGCGCGCGGAGGAGCTGGCGGAAGCCTGGCTGTTCTCCACCGACCCCGATCGCCAGAAGGCGCTGGCCGGCGAGCTGGGCCGCCACGCGATCGAGGACGCGGCCTTCCTGCCGCTCGGCCAGTTCCGCATCCGCACGGCGTTCCGGCGCGACCTGACCGGGATGCTGGAAGGGTCGTCGCCCTATCCGTGGAACCTGCGCCGGGGGTGATCAGCGCAGCGGCGGCACGCCGCGGCCGGGGGCGGGGTGGCGCACCAGGCACCAATGCTCTGCCTCCGGCTCGCGCGGGCCGCAGCCGGGCCACCAGTCGGCGCGGCAGACGCGGTTGGCCTGCGTGAACCACTCGGCGCTGGCGGTGCAGCCCTGCCAGTGGCGCGGCGTGGCCGCCGCATTGGCCAGGTGGATGATGTCGAGCCAGGCATCGCCCACATCCTCCAGCGCCGGCATCAGGTCGCTGAACCATTGCCAGCGCGTCGGCCGCGCCGGCCGCGCGAGAGCGATCGCGCCGCGCCCCACCGCGCGCCGATAGCCCTTGAGGAAGTGCGATTCCAGCCGCACGCCGAAGGGCCCGGCCTGGGCGCCGACCACCAGTTCGGCGACCGTCATGTCGCATTCGTCGGGCAGCACCAGCGCGGTCGGGAAGGCGAAGGTCTGGCCCATGAAGGTGCCGCCGCGCGCGAAGATGTCGATCTCGAAGAAATAGCCGATCGCGCGGGTGCGCCCGATGACCGCTGCCAGGTGCGAGGCTTCCTGGCCCGGCGGCACGGCATCCCATGGCGCGGAGACCGCGCGCCAGACCTCGGCCGCCGTGGCGTGGTCGGGGTCGGTCGCGGCCCAGTGGCGTTCGAGCATCGGCGCATAGCCGCGCTGCGCCCCGGCGCGGTGCCGCGCCATGGCGCGCAGCAGGGTCTCCTGCGCGCCGGACGCACCCCAGGACACGATGTGGACCAGCCGATGCGGTGCGCGCCGTGAATCGAGAAGCGCCTGCACCAGGTAGCCGACGCCTTGCGCGGACAGCCCGCCCTGGCTCTGGCCGGTGACGAAGACCTCGCCACGGCGGGCGTAGTCCGCGGCCTCGCGCACCATGCGCAGCGCGCCGTTCGACAGGACCTGCGCGCGCCCCATGGTCAGGCCAGAGGCCCAGCCGCGCAGATCGGTGCGTTCGAAGACATGCGTGCCGGCGATGGCGTAGATCCGGTGCGGGTCGCGCGCCGCCGCGCCGCGTGCCTCCAGCACCAGCGCGGCGAAGCCGCTGTGGCGGTCCCCATGCAGCCCGACAACGGCGTAGTCGGCCAGCGCGGCGTCGGGCTCCGCGGGTTCCAGGCGCAGCGCGCCGTCCGGGCCGTCGTCGCGGATGTCGTAGGCACGATCGGCGGCCACCACGCTGGCGGCATCGACACGCCACAGCGCCGGGATGCGCGAACGGCGGTCCTGCAGCACGGCGGCGCCGTCGATCCCGGGCAGGTAGGTGACGGGCGGGGCGCCGTCGGGCAGGGCCAGGTCGCGCACGTCGCGCAGGTGCAGCTCCACCCTGATCTGCTGGGCCGCGCCGGAGACCGTGGCGCGCACGCCATGATGCGCCAGGATGTCGCGCGCATAGGGCAGCGCGCGCACGAACTGCAGCTGGAGGTCGCGCAGCGACTGCCCCGCGGTGGTGCCCGCGCAGCGCGCGATCTGCGTCGTGCCGGCATCGGACCGTGGGTCGCGAGCGGGCTGCGCCATCGCCGCCCCGGCGACCAGCAGCACCGCGAGCGTCGCGGCGCTTCGCCACGCGGCAGGCCACCGCATCCCCTCCCCCTTCGCGCCGCGCCGCATGGTGTCCCTCGATGCCACGCGAAGTCGTCGCACGGTCCCGCGCGCCCCGGCTACCGCGCCTGCGAAGACGGGGGGTCGCAAGCCGCGCCCGCCGGGGCCATGATGGGCGCCTGATACCGGGGAAGAAGCACGATCATGGATGACGTGAAGCCACACGCGGAAGACACCCGCACCGCCCGCGTCACCGGCGAGGAAGCCCTCGCGATGCATGCCGAGGGGCGCCCCGGCAAGCTCGAGATCCGCCTGACCAAGCCGCTGGTCACCGCGCGCGACCTGTCGCTGGCCTATTCGCCAGGGGTGGCGGAACCCTGCCTGCACATCCACCGCGACCCCAAGCTGGCCTACGACTACACGGCGAAGGGCAATTTCGTGGCGGTCATCAGCAACGGCACGGCGGTGCTGGGGCTGGGCAACCTGGGCGCTTTGGCGTCCAAGCCCGTGATGGAAGGCAAGGCCGCGCTGTTCAAGCGCTTCGCCGATGTCGACAGCATCGACCTGTGCGTCGACACCGAGGATGTGGACGCCTTCGTCAATTCCATCCGCTACCTCGGCCCGTCCTTCGGGGGCATCAACCTCGAGGACATCAAGGCGCCGGAATGCTTCGTCATCGAGCAGCGCCTGCGCGAGCTGATGGACATCCCGGTCTTCCATGACGACCAGCATGGCACCGCGATCGTGGCGGCAGCGGGGCTGATCAATGCCATCCATTTGACCGGGCGCGACATCAGGACCACGCGCCTGGTGATCAACGGCGCCGGCGCGGCTTCCATTGCCTGCGCCGAGCTGGTCAAGGCCATGGGCATGCGGCCCGAGAACGTGATTCTGTGCGACACCAAGGGCGTGATCTACCGCGGCCGCACCGAGGGCATGAACCAGTGGAAGTCGGCGCATGCGACCGCCACGCCGGCGCGCACGCTGATGCAGGCGCTGGATGGCGCCGACGTGTTCTTCGGCCTGTCGGTGAAGGGCGCGCTGACACCCGAGATGCTGCGCGCCATGGCGCCGAAGCCGATCCTGTTCGCCATGGCGAATCCCGACCCCGAGATCACGCCGGACGAGGCCCGCGCCGCGCGGCCGGACTGCATCATCGCGACGGGACGTTCGGACTATCCGAACCAGGTGAATAACGTGCTGGGCTTCCCCTTCATCTTCCGCGGCGCGCTGGATGTGCGCGCATCCACCATCAACGACGCGATGAAGATCGCCGCGGCGGAAGCACTCGCCATGCTGGCGCGCGAGGACGTGCCCGAGGAAGTGGCCGGCGCCGGTGCCGGCCTCGCACTGCGCTTCGGGCCTGAATACATCATCCCGAACGCCTTCGACCCGCGGTTGATCTCGCGCGTGTCGCCCGCCGTGGCGAAGGCGGCGATGGACAGCGGCGTGGCGCGCAAGCCGCTGGTCGACCTGCAGCGCTACGCGCGGGACCTGGCGACGCGCCTGGATGCCACCGCCGGCGCGATGGAGGCGATCAGCGAAAGCGTCCGCCAGAACCCCCGCCGCGTCGTGTTCGCCGAGGGCGAGGAGGAGAAGGTGATCCGCGCCGCGATCGCCTTCCGCAACGCCGGCTACGGCACGCCGGTGCTGGTGGGGCGCGAGGACCGCATCGCCGCCATCACCTCCGCCATCGGCATCCCGCTGCCCGCCGGCATCGAGATCCACAACGCGCGGCTGTCGGATTCCAACCGCCGCTACGCGGAATTCCTGTACGCGAAGCGCCAGCGCGACGGCTTCCTGCTGCGCGACTGCCAGCGCCTGGTGAACCAGGATCGCAATGTCTTCGGCGCCTGCATGGTGGCGATGGGCGATGCGGATGCGATCGTGACGGGCTCCACCCGGTCCTATTCCGTGGCGCTGGATGGCATCAACATGGCGATCGACCCGGTGCCGGGGCGCGTGGTGTTCGGCGTGTCGATCGTGGTGTCGCGCCGCGCGGGCACGGTGCTGGTGGCCGACACCGCCATCCATGAACGCCCCGATGCCGAGACGCTGGCCGGCATCGCGCGCGGATCGGCGGCGGCAGCGCGCAGGCTGGGGCTGGAACCGCGCGTGGCGTTCCTGTCCTTCTCCACCTTCGGCGATCCGCGCGGCACCATCCCGGGGTCGATCCGCGACGCGGTGAAGCTGCTGTCCGAACGCGGCGCGGATTTCGAGTTCGACGGCGAGATGTCGGCCGACGTGGCGCTGGACCCCGGGCTGCGCGCCGCGCTCTATCCGTTCTGCCGGCTGACCGGGCCGGCGAATGTGCTGGTGATGCCGGGGATGCACGCGGCGCATATCCTGACCAAGGCGGTGCCCAAGCTGACCGGCGCGACGGTGATCGGCCCGCTGCTGACCGGCATGACGCATTCGGCGCAGATCGTGCCGATGCAGGCGGGGGTGAACCAGATCCTGGACGTCGCGTGCCTGGCCGCCCATGCGGCCGTGAAGCGGTAGGCATGGCGGCGCCGATCAGCACGATCGGCTACGAGGGCGCGACACCCGCCGCGTTGATCGCGGCGCTGCGCGCGGCCGGGATCGAGACGCTGGTGGATGTGCGCGCGCTGGCGAACAGCCGGCGACCCGGCTTCGCCAAGCGGGCGCTTGCGGCGGCGCTGGAGGAGGCCGGCATCGGCTACCTGCACCTGCGCGCCCTGGGCACGCCGGCGGAGGGCCGCGCGGCGGTGCGGTCGGGCAAGCCGGCCGTAATGCGCCGCATCTTCGCCGCGCACCTGGCCGGCGACGAACCGCAGGCCGCGCTGGCGAACCTGTCGGACCTGGCGCGGCGGCAGCGCGTGTGCGTGCTGTGCCTGGAGGCCGACCCCGCGACCTGCCACCGCACGCTGGTGGCGGAGGCGGTCGGCCTGCCGGTGGTGCACCTGCACCCCGGCGTCACAGCCGGATCGCGCTGAGCGCCGCTTCCATCCGCCGCGTGAAGGCTTCCGCATTGCCGCCCGTGCGCAGCCAGGTGCCGCCGGACAGCACGCGGCGCGCGGCGGCCAGCGCGGCGGGGTCGCGCCCGTAGCGCAGCGCCGTCGCGACATAGCCATCGAGCGTGGTCGCGATGCCCTCGGTCAGCCCGGCCGCGGTGAGCAGGCTGGCCGCCATGCGCGAGGCGAAGGACCGCCCGGCCAGCGTGACGATCGGCAGGCCCATGCGCAGCGCGTCGGACGCCACGGTGCCGGCATTGTAGGGGAAGGTATCGAGGAACAGGTCGGCGCAGCCCAGCCGCGCCAGGTAGCGCTGCGGGTCGCAGCGGGTGGCAGGAACGATGCGCTCGGGCGCGATGCCCGCCGCCTGCGCCGCGGCGCGCAGGTTGGCAATGCCCGTCGCGTTGTCCTCCGTCAGCCACAGCAATGCGTTCGGCAGCCCGTGCAGGATGCGCGTCCAGGCGCCGAAGACCTCCGGCGTGATCTTGTAGAAGTTGTTGAAGCAGGCGAGGACGAAGCCGTCCTCCGGCAGGCCCTCATTGGTGCGGTGGGCGGGCGCGGGCGGCGGCGTGCTGTCGTCATTCGCCTGGTACAGGCCATCGAGCGGCAGCGGGCGCGGCGCGTAGTGGCGTGCCTGGTCGGGCGGCACCACGACGCCGTCGCAGATCATCCAGTCCAGCTCGGGGATCGGCACCGGGCCGACATAGCCGAGGTAGGTCGCCTGCACCGGCGCCGGCTTCCAGCGCAGCGCACCCAGGCGCGCGCCACGCGTCAGGCCGTTGAGGTCCACCAGGATGTCGATCTGATCGGCGCGGATGCGGCGCGCGGCGGCTTCCTCGCTCAGGTGGCCGATCGGCACGTGGTGGTCGAGCGCGGCGACGATCCGCCTGCGCAGGTCGGAATGGTCTTCGTCGGTCGAGCAATAGCCGAAGACCTCGAAGCGGCTGCGGTCGTGGCGTTCCAGCAGGCCGGCAATGAGGAAGCCCATGGCGTGGCGGCAGAAATCCGACGACATGTAGCCGATGCGGATGCGGTCGTGCCGATAGCCCTGCGCGGGCGCCAGGCGCTCCGGCGCGGGCGGCACCTTGCGGGCGATCCAGGCCTCGGCGATGCGCCGTTGCAGCACCGGGTCGTCGGTCAGCGCCAGCGCGCCCAGCGGCCCGCCCATCAGCGCCAGTTCGTCGGATGTCAGGCCGGGCACGCCGCCGCCATCGAGCGGCCAGAGGCAGCCCTTCTGGCGCAGATGCGCCCAGTGCTGCACCACGTCGGGCTGGCGCGGGTCGATCAGCAGGCTGCGACGCAGCGCGGCTTCCGCGCTGGCGTAGTCCTTGCGCGATTCCAGCAGGCGGCCCTGGTGGTTGAGCAAGGGCAGCCGTGCATCATCCGGCTGCAATGCCGCGGTCCAGAGCGCGAGGGCTTCGTCGCCGCGGCCCTCGGCCTCCAGCGCCAGCCCCAGGTTCACCTGCGCCTGGTGCAGGTCCGGCTTCAGCGCCAGCGCCTGGCGATAGGCGATCATGGCCGCCGCGCGATCGCCAGCGGCGCTCAGCACCACGCCGAGGTTGAACCAGGCGGCGAAGCGCTGGGGCGACGCGGGATTGGCCGCGAGCCACACCCGGTAGGCGGCGATGGCTTCGGCGGCCGGTGCTCCTTCAATCCGCGGCAGCAGGGCTTCAAGGGGTTCTGCGGCGTCGAGCGGCATGGCGTCAGCCCGCCGCCGCATGGTAGCGCCGGTCGGGCGGCAGCGGCGCATAGGCATGGCGCCGCGCCACCGCCGCACGCCAGCGGTCGTCCAGCGCGGGATCGAAGCTCGCTTCCGCCGTGTCGTGGTCCATCGCCGCGCCGATCTCAAGATAGGTGTCGAGGTTGGTCAGGTCCGGCTGCGCCAGCCGGCCCTGCGCGAAGTCCTCCCACATGCCGCGGAACAGGGCTTCGAGGTCGCGCACCAGGCGCGGCGTGTCGAACAGCAGCGCGGTGTCGCGGGTTTCGGCCAGCCGCGCGCGGAACGGGGCCAATGCCGCGCGGTCGCGCCCGAAGGCGATGGCGCGCGCGACGTAGTCCTCGGCGGAGGCACAGACGAAGTCGGGCAGCCCGGCCGCCTGCACCAGGGACGCACAGACCCGCGCGGCGAAGGACCGCCCGGGCACGGTCAGCACCGGCACGCCCATCCACAGCGCGTCCGAAGCCGTGGTGTGCGCGCCATAGGGCAGCGTATCGAGGAACAGGTCCGCCAGCGCATAGCGCGCGAGGTGCGCGCGATTGCCGATGATGGGGGCGAAGACGATACGTTCGGGCGCCACGCCGGCGGCCGCTGCCTGGGCGCGCAGCCGCGCCTCCACCTCGTCGCAGGATTTCAGCAGCCACAGCACGCTGTCCGGCGCGCCGCGCAGGATCGCCATCCAGCGCGCGAAGACGAAGGGCGTGACCTTCTGCGTGCCGTTGAAGGAACAGAAAACGGTCGCGTCCGCCGGCAGGCCGTGGGCGGCGCGGGTCGGCGCGGTGTCGTCGCCGGCCGGGCGTGCGCGGTCGTTCGGCTGGTAGCAGGCCAGGCGCGCCACGCGTTCCGAGTAGAAGCCTTCGTGGCCGGGCGGGATGATGGTCGCGTCGGCGATGATGTAGTGGTGGAACGGGCTGCCCATGCTGCCCGGATAGCCCAGCCAGTTGACGATGATGGGTGCGGGGCGCCGCGCCAGCAAGCGGGTGCGCGCGCTGCGCGTGTGGCCGTTCACATCGACCAGGATGTCCACGCCGTCGGCGATCATCAGCGCCTCGGCCGCGTCGTCGTCCAGCGCGGTGATGTCGCGCCAGTGTTCGACCGATGCGCGGATGCGCGCCTTGGTCGCGTCCTCCTGAGGGACGCCGCAATAATAGGCGAAGACTTCCACCTGCGCGCGGTCGTGCAGCGCGAACATCCCGGCCATCAGCGACCCGATGGCGTGTTCGCGCAGGTCCGACGACAGGTAGCCCACGCGCAGCCGCCGCGCCGGGACCTGCCCGATGCGGTCGGCGAAATCCGCGGTGGTGCGGAAGCGTTCCGGCGCGCCGTGATCCTGCGCCACATGCGCATGCGCCACCGCCAGCTGCATCATCGGGTCGTCGGCATGGCAGGCCATGGACAGCGGCGCGATGCGGCGCAGCAGCGCCGCGCGATCATGCCCGGCCAGCGGTTGCAGCAGCGGCCACTGGCATTGCCGCTGGCGCAGGCTGATCCAGTGCTGCACCACGTCGCGCTGCCAGGGCGTGAGCTCCGCCACCTGGCGCAGCGTGTCCTCGGCTTCCGACAGGCGCCGCGCGGATTCCAGCATCTGCGCCATCTGCTTCAGCGCGGTCGCCTTCCACGCCACGCTGTCCCCGGTCAGCGCCGACAGGCTGGTCGAGACATGCGACCAGTGCCCGAAGGCCTGCGCGCCGGCGCCCAGCCGTTCATAGGCCGCGCCCAGGTTGATGTAGGGCGGCAGGAAGTCCGGCCGGCGCCGGATCGCGGCCGAGAAGGCCTCGATCGCGCCATGCGTGTCGCCCAGCGCGGCCAATAGCACGCCGCGGTTGAACTCCGCCGCATGCAGCAGCGGGTCGTCGGGGTTCAGCGCCACCCAGTCGCGGTACAGCTCCGCGGCGAGCGACGCCTGGCCCGCGGTGGCCAGCGCCTGCGCGCTGCCCACCAGTTCGGCGATGCCCATCCTGGCCATGCCGTGGTCTCCTGCAGGTTGGCGTCAGGCGAACAGGGCGTTCACCTGCGCGGTGGTCATCACGTCGATCTGCGTGGTGGTGAAGCCGGCCACCTGTTCGTCGGTCAGTGCGACGATGTCGCTGGTTTCAAGCGCGCCGACCTGCGTCGTGCTGAAGGCGCCGATCTGCGTCGTGGTCAGCCCCGCCACCTGCGTCGTGGTCAGCGCCACCACGCCCGTGGTGCTGAGCGCGGCCACCTGCGTGGTGGTCAGTTCGCCCAGCTGGCTGGAGGTCAGACCGACCTGCTGGGTGGTGGTCAGCGCGGCGATGGCGGTGGAGCTCAACGCCGCCACCTGCGGCCCGGTCAGCGCGTTGATCTGCGTCGAGGTCAGGGCGCCGATCTGCGTCGTGTTCAACACCGCGACGTCGGTCGATTCGATCCCGCGCACCTGGGTCACG
The DNA here is from genome assembly GCF_918698155.1 of Roseomonas sp. CECT 9278. Classification (GTDB taxonomy): domain Bacteria; phylum Pseudomonadota; class Alphaproteobacteria; order Acetobacterales; family Acetobacteraceae; genus Neoroseomonas. The sequence goes on along the minus strand of NZ_CAKKLX010000003.1, from coordinate 123,920 downwards.
CCCAGCGCGCCGATCTGGGTCGTGCTCAGCGCGCCCACCTGGGTCGTGGTCAGCGCCGCCAGCTGGGCCGTGGAGAGCCCGCGCACCTGCGTGGTGCCGAGCGCCCCCACCTGGGTCGTGGTCAGCACGCCGACCTGCGTCGTGGTCAGCGCCCCCACCTGGGTCGTGGTCAGCACCGCCAACTGCGTGGTGGTCAGGGCACCGACCTGCGTCGTGGTCAGCGCCCCCACCTGCGACGCCACCAGGCCACCGACCTGCGTCGTGGTCAGCACCGCGAGGTCGGTGGTCTCCAGCGCGCGGACCTGGGTGGTGGACAGCGCGCCGACCAGCGTGCGGCTGAGCGCGCCGATCTGTGTGGTGGTGAAGGCCGCGAGGTCGGTGGTCTCGAACCCCGGCAGCTGCGCCACCGAGACCGCGGCGATCTGCGTGGTGGTCAACGCGCCGACCTGCGTGGTGCTGAGCGCGGCCAGCTGCGCCGTGGTCAGCCCGCGCACCTGCGTGGTGCCGAGGCCGCCCACCTGCGTCGTGCTCAGCACGCCGACCTGCGTGGTGGTCAGCGCCGCCACCTGCGCCGAGGTCAGCCCCGCGAGCTGCGTCGTGGTCAGCGCGCCCACCTGCGTGGTGTTCAGCGCCGCCACCTGCGTGGTCGACAGCCCGCGCAGCTGCGTGGTGCCGAGCGTCGCGAGGTCCGTCGTCTCCAGCGCCACCAGCTGCGTCGTGGTCAGCCCGGCGACCTGGCTGCTGACCAGGCCGGCCACCTGCGTGGTGGTCAGGCCGGCGATGTCGGTGGTGTCGAAGCCGCGCAGCTGCGCCGTGGTCAGCGCACCCACCTGGGTCGAGGTCAGCGCCCCCAGCTGCGTGGTGGTCAGCGCCGAGACCTGCGTCGAGGTCAGCCCGCCAAGCTGGGTGTTGCTGAGCCCGACGACCTGCGTGGTGGTCAGCGCCGCCGCCTGCGTCGTGGTCAGCGCGCCGATCATGGTGGCGCCCAGCGCGCGCAGCTGCGTGGTGGTCAGCACGGCCAGGTCGGTGGTCTCAAGGCCGCGCAGCTGCGTGGTGTTCAGCGCCGCCACCTGCGTGGTGGACAGCACGCCCACCTGAGTCGTGGTCAGCGCCGCGACATCGGTCGATTCCAGGCCGGCCAGCTGGGTCGCGGTCAGCGCGCCCACCTGCGTCGTGGTCAGCGCACCCACCTGCGTCGTGGTCAGCGCGCCGATCTGCGTCGGCAGCAGACCGCGCAGCGCGGTGGTGCCGACCGCGCCCATCTGGGTGGTGGTCAGCGCACCCACCTGCGTCGTGGTCAGGCCCGAAAGCTGCGTCGGCGTCAGGCCGCCGACCTGCGTGGTGGTCAGCGCGCCCATCTGCGTGGTGGTCAGGCCAGCGACCTGGGAGGAGCCGAGCCCGCGCAGCTGCGTCGTGGTCAGCACCGCGAGGTCGGTGGTCTCAAGGCCGCCGAGCTGCGTGGTGGTGAGCGACCCGAGCTGCGTCGAGGTCAGCCCACCCGCCTGCGTCGTGGTCAGGACGCCGATATCGGTGGTGTCCAGCCCGCGCAGCTGCGCCGTGGACAGGGCGCCGACCTGCGTCGAGGTCAAGGCGCCCAGCTGTGTCGAGGTGAGCGCGCCGACCTGTGTCGAGGTCAGGCCGGCGACCTGCGTGGTGGTCAGGGCATCGACCTGCGTCGTGGTCAGCGCGGCCATCTGCGTGGTGGTCAGCGACGCCAGCTGCGTGGCGCGCAGCCCGCGCACCTGGGTCGTGCTCAGCACCGCGAGGTCGGTGGTCTCGAGCCCGAGCAGCTGCGAGGTCACGAGCGCACCGATCTGCGTGGCGGTCAACGCCGCCACCTGGGTCGTGGTCAGCGCGGCGAGGTCGGTGCTCTGGATGGCGGCGACCTGCACGCTGGTCAGCGCCGCCACCTGCGTGGTGGTCAGCGCCGCCACCTGTGTCGTGGTCAGCCCCGCCACCTGCGCCGCGGTCAGCCCCAGCAGCTGCGTGGTCGTGAGCGTCGCCAGGTCCGTGGTCTCGAGCGCCGCGACCTGCGCGGTGGACAGCCCGGCGATCTGCGAGCTGCGCAGCCCGCCGGCCTGGGTGGTGGTCAGCGCCGCGATGTCGGTGGTGTCGAAGCCGGCCAGCTGCGCCGTGGTCAGGCCGCCGACCTGCGTCGTGGTCAACGCGCCGAGCTGTGTCGTGGTCAGCGCCACCACCTGGGTGGAAGACAGCCCGCCGACCTGCGTGGTGGTGAGTGCCGCGACCTGCGTGGTGGTCAGCGCACCCACCTGGGTGGTGGTCAGCGCGCCCAGCTGCGCTGCCGTCAGGCCGCGCATCTGCGTCGTGGTCAGCGCCGCGAGGTCGGTGGTCTCGAGCGCGCGGGCCTGCGCCGTGGTCAGCGCACCGACCTGCGTGCTGGACAGCGCGCCGAGCTGTGTCGTGGTCAGCGCCGCGATGTCGGTGGTCTCGAAGCCGGCCACCTGGCTGACCGACAGGCCGGCGACCTGCGTGGTGGTCAGCGCACCCACCTGCGTCGTGGTCAGCGCGCCGACCAGGCTGGCGCCGAGCCCGCGCACCTGCGTGGTGGTCAGCACCGCGATGTCGGTGGTCTCGAGCCCGCCCACCTGCGTCGTGGTCAGCGACCCGAGCTGCGTCGCGCTCAGCCCGCCCACCTGCGTGGTGGTCAGTGCGCCGATGTCGGTGGTGTCGAAGCCGCGCAGCTGCACCGTGGACAGCCCGGCGACCTGGGTCGAGGTCAATGCGCCGAGCTGCGTCGTGGTCATGGCGGCGACCTGGCTGGAGGTCAGCCCGGCGATCTGCGTGGTGGTCAGCCCGCCCACCTGCGTGGTGGTCAGCGCCCCCACCTGGGTGGTGGTCAGCGCCCCCAGCTGGCTGGCGCCCAGGCCGCGCAGCTGCGTGGTGGTCAGCACCGCGAGGTCGGTGGTCTCGAGCGCGCGCACCTGCGTGGTGCCGAGCGCGCCGAGCTGCGCCGAGGACAGCGCGCCCACCTGCGTGGTGGTCAATGCCGCGAGGTCGGCGGTCTCCAGCGCCGCCACCTGGCGCGCCGCCAGCCCCGCCACCTGCGTGGTGGTCAGCGCGCCGACCTGCGTCGTGCTCAGCGCCGCCACCTGGGAGGTCGACATCCCGAGCAGCTGCGTGGTGGTCAGCACCGAGAGGTCCGTCGTCTCGAGCGCCGCGACCTGCGTGGTGGTCAGCGCGGTGACCTGGCTGGAGCGCAACCCGCCCACCTGCGTGGTGGTCAGCGCCGCGATGTCGGTGGTGTCGAACGCGCGCAGCTGCGCCGGCGTCAGGGCCCCGAGCTGGGTCGAGGTGAAGGCGCCGATCTGCGTCGTGTTCAGCGCGACCACCTGGGCCGAGGACAGCCCGGCCACCTGCGTGGTGGTCAGCGCCCCCACCTGCGTGGTGGTCAGCGCGCCAACCTGCGTGGTGGTCAGCGCCGCCACCTGCGCCGAGGACAGCGCGCGCACCTGCGTCGTGCTGAGCACCGCGACATCGGTGGTCTCGAGCGCGACCAGCTGCGTGGTGGTCAGCGCCGCCGCCTGCGTGCTGGTCAGCGCGCCGACCTGCGTGGTGGTCAGCGCCGCGATGTCGGAGGTCTGGAAGCCCGCCACCTGCGACGCGCTGAGCCCGGCCACCTGCGTGGTGGTCAGCGCACCGACCTGCGTGGTGGTCAGCGCCGCGATATGCGTGGCGCCCAGCCCGCGCAGCTGCGCGGTGGTCAGCACCGCGACATCGGTGGTCTCGAGCGCGCCGACCTGCGTGGTGGTCAGCGCCGCGATCTGCGTGGTGGCCAGCACGCCCACCTGCGTGGTGGTCAGCGCGGCCAGCTGCGTGGCGGCCAGGCTGCGGATGTCGGTGGTGGTCAGGCCCGCGATCGTCGTGGTCGTCAGACCCTGGATCTGCGTGGTGTTGAGCGACGAGATGACGGGCATTGCAGGCTCCGGCCGGTGCTTGTCCGTGCTGGACAAAGGACGCCGGCCGTGGATGCGGCTGGCGACGTCGGGCACCGGCTTGGACGTCCTGTCGGCACGGTGCCGCGGGCAGCATGCGCACGCATCGCTTGCCCAACGGTTAAAGGCGCTCAGGGCTCCCGCAGGCTTTCGCGCGCGCCGCGGATCAGCGGCTGCAGCAGCGTGGCCAGCAGGCTGCGCGAGCCGACATGGATCTCGGCGGTCACGGTCATGCCCGGCATCGGCGTGCCGCCGGCCAGCACCGGCGCGTCCAGCACCACCTGGGCGCGGTGCAGCGCGCCGGCGGGGGCGGCGGGCGCGCCGTCCTCGCCGCGGGAATCCTGCGCGATGGCGCGCAGCCGGCCGGCCAGCGCGCCGTGGCGCTGCCAGGGGAAGGCGTCGATCTTCACCACGGCGGCGTCGCCGGGCCGGGCCTGGCCGACATCGGCGGAGCGCAGCGCCACCTCGGCGATCAGCGGCGCGCCGGCGGGCACCAGCGTCACCAGGGGCTCCGCCTCGCGCAGGATGGACCCGGCCGACCGGCGCGCGACATCCAGCACGGTGCCGTCGGCCGGCGCCACGATGGTGGTCAGCTCGGCCAGGCGCACCGCCTTGCCATGGGCTTCGTCCACGCGCGCCGCCTCGGCCCGCAGCCGCGCGACTTCCTCCAGCACCTGGCGGCGCCAGTCATCGAGGAACGCCTGGCGTTCCGCCTGCTTCTGCGTCAGCGCGTGGCGCAGCGTCCCGAGCCGCGCGCGGTCCTGTTCGCGCTGCTGTTCGGCGGCGATGCGCCGCGCCCGGGCCTCGAGCAACGCGAGCCGCGAGCCGATCTGGCCTTCCAGCAGGCGGGCGCGCAGGGCCTCGATGTCGCGGGCGATCGCCACCTGCTCGGCGGCGGCGGCGTCGGCATCCTCCAGCGCGCGGATCGCGGTGCGCTGGCCCTGCATTTCCTCATCGAGGGCCCGCAGGCGGGTGGCGACGAAGGCCGCCCGCTGCGCCTGCAGCCCGGCCTGGAGCCGGGCGTCGCGGTCGGGGGCGTCGGGCGCCGCCAGGCCGGCCAGCTCGGCATCGAGCCGCGCCAGCGTGGCGGCGATGGTGCCGCGCTGCGCGGCCAGCGCCGCGCGGTCGGCCTCGGCGAAGGACGGGTCGAGCAGCGCCAGCACGTCGCCGCGCCGCACCACGTCGCCGGGGCGCACGCGGATCTCGCGGATCACCGCGCGCTCCATCGGTTGCAGCACGATCGGCGGGGCATCGGGCGCGAGCCGGCCGGCGCCGGTCACCACCACATCCACCTGCGCCACCGCGGCAATGCCGACCAGGGCGACGAACAGCGCCGCCACCAGCCAGTGCACACCGCGCAACAGGCGCGGCGGGGGCTCGGCGATCACCGCCTCCAGCGGGTCCTGGAAGGGCACGGCCTCGGGCGCCGGCCCGGGGGCGCGGCGGCGGCGGCGCGGCAGGGCGCGGCGCGTGGTCATCGCATGTGCTGCGTCTGCTGATGCCACAGGTGGCGATACACGTCGCAGCGGCCCAGCAGCACGTCATGCGGCGCGAAATCCGCCACGCGGCCCTGTTCCAGCACCAGGATGGAATCCGCGCGCACCAGGGACGACAGCCGGTGCGACACCACGATCATCGATCGACCGCGGGCGATCTCGGCCAGGTTGGCCTGGATGATCGCCTCGCTGTCGGGATCGAGCGCGCTGGTCGCTTCATCCAGGATGAGCAGCGGCGGGCGCGTGAGCAGCGCGCGCGCGATGGCGATGCGCTGGCGCTGGCCGCCGGAGAAGTTGGAGGCGCCTTCCTCGACCATCGTCTCCAGCGCATGGGGCAGGCGTTCGATGAATTCCAGCGCGCCGGCCAGGCGGGCGGCTTCCAGCACCTCGGGGATCGACGCGCCGGGGCGCGCGGCGGCGATGTTGTCGCGCAGCGTGCCGCGGAACAGCAGGTTCTCCTGCAACACCACGCCGACATGGCGGCGCAGGTGCTCGAGGTCGATGGTGCGAAGATCCGCGCCGTTGAAGCGGATCAGCCCGTCCTGCGGCGCGTGGATGCCCTGGATCAGCCGCGTCAGCGTGGTCTTGCCGGAGCCCGAGCGGCCGACCACGCCGATCACCTCGCCTTCCTCGACCGCGAAGGACACGCGGTCGAGCGCCGGCATCGCCGCGCCGGGGTAGCGGAAGGTCACGTCCTCGAACCGCAGGGCGCCGGAGATGGGCGGGCGCGACAGGCGTTCGCGCGCGCGGGCCTCGGGCTTCGCGTTCATCACCGTGCCCAGCATCCGCACGGACAGCGCGGCCTCCTGCGCTTCGTTGATCAGCGTCACGATCTGCACCAGCGGGCCCGTCACGCGGCCCGACAGCATGGTGAAGGCGACCAGCGCGCCGATCGTCAGCGACCCTTCGAAGACCAGCGCGGTCCCCAGCCCCAGCACCGCGATCTGCATCAGCCGTTCCAGCACCGAGGTGCTGACGGCGCCCAAGGCCGAGATCCGCCCGACATCCGCGTGCGCGCGCACCGCCGTCGCCACCTGGTTGTCCCAGGCGCGCTGGCGCACCGGCTCCAGCACCAGCGACTTCACGGCGCGCATGTTGTGCAGGGTTTCCACCAGATGCGCCTGGCGCGCGCCCTCCGCCGCATAGAGCCCGTTCAGCCGGCGCCGGAAGGCCGGCACCATGGCGCCGATCACCAGCGCGATGGCCGCCGAGAAGCCCAGCACCACCACCGTCAGCACCCCGGAATAGAAGGCCAGCAGCACCAGCAGCACTGGCAGCAGCGCGGCGTCCAGCAGGGTCTGGAACAGCCGCCCGGTCAGGAAGTGCCGCAGCTTTTCGGTCTGTTGCATGTGCCGCACCAGCACGCCGGCGGCATGGGTCTCGAAGAAGGACAACGGCAGCGACAGCAGGTGCGCGAAGGACCGCGACCCCAGCCGCGCATCGACCTTGTTCGACGCCAGCAGCATCAGCCGCTGCCGTGCGTACAGGAAGAACCCGTCGAATCCCGCCAGCAGCACGAAGACCAGCACCAGCACGGTCAGTGTCTGCCAGGCCTGGTGCGGCACCACCTTGTCGATCAGCACCTGGAACAGCAGCGGGATGGCGAAGGCGATCAGGTTCGACAGGATCGCCGCCACCGCCACGCCGGCGAAGAAGGGGCGGTGCTTGACGATCTCGGCCAGGAACCAGGACAGGCCGAAGGGGCGGTCGTGTTCGGGCAGCGGCGTCGCGCGGCGGCACAGCACCAGCGTGCCGGACCAGTCGGCCAGGAAATCTGCGCGCGGGACCAGCTGCACGCCGGCGGCTTCCTGCAGCGGGTCCAGCACCGCGGCCATGGGCGTGCCATCCGGCCCGGGCATGACATGCACCAGGATCAGCCAGGACCCGTCGCGCCGCGTGGCCAGCGCCGGATAGGCGGTGCCGAGCCGCGCCGCCTTGTCCCAGTCGCACCCGGTCACCGCGCGCGCCTTCAGCCCGGCGCGCCGCATGGCGCCCAGCATGGCGGGGAGCATGTCCTGCCCCTGCGCGTCCGGCAGTTCCTCAGGCGCCAGGTGCAGCCCGTGGTGCATGGCGACGAGGAACAGGCAGCGCAGGGCGGTAAGGTCTGGCGCCAACATCCTGTCCGGCCCGGGGTCCGCCATGACCCTAGGCCGGGCAGTCTTGCGCGCCGGTTAAGCGTCGAGCAGGGCGCGCACTTCGCGTTTGATGAAGGCCGCGTCGGCCGGGTTCGCCACCGGGTTGCCGGCGCGATGGCCCCAGACGGACGGGATCGGCGCCAGGCGCCCGTGCTTCAGATGCGGCAGTTCGGCCGCATTGTCGGCCACGCGGAAATACAGGTCGGTCTCGGAGGGCATCAACAGCACGCGCGCGGTGATGCCGCGCAGCGCGGCCACCAGGTCGCCGCCATCGGCGATGTCCCCCGCATCCCAGCTCCGCAGCATGGCCAGCAGGTCGGCGGCGGCACGGCGGCCGAAGCGGTCTTCCCAATCGGTGCGGTAGAAAGTGTCGAGGTCCGGCGCGCCCAGCGCGGACACATGCAGCCCGGCGCGATAGAAATCCTGGCTGAGCGCCCAGCCGGCATAGAGCCGCCCGAAGGCCCGCAGCGCGGCGCTCGGCTGCGCGGCGAACAGCGCCGTGCCGTCGTATTCGGGCGCGGCTTCCAGCACCGCCATCATGCCGGCCAGGAACACGCGGTTGTGCGTGGCGGTGCGCGCGCTGCCGCAGTTGATCACCGCGCGGTCCACCGCGTCGGGATACGCCGCCGCCCAGTGATAGGCCTGCTGCGCGCCCATCGACCAGCCATAGACGGCGTGCAGGCGCTCCACGCCGAACACCTCGGCCAGCAGGCGCTTCTGTGCCGCCACGTTGTCATGCGCCGTCACCACCGTCGGCCAGGGCGCGGTGTTGCTGGGCGAGGAGGACAGCCCATTGCCGAACATGTTCGGGATGACGATGAACCAGCGCGTCGGGTCCAGCACGCCATCGGGCCCGATCAGCCATTCGAGGTCCGGGTGCTGCGCGCCATAGCTCGTGGGGTACAGCACCACGTTGTCCCGCGCGGGTGCCAGCGTGCCATGCGTGCGCCAGACGATCCGCGCCTCCGGCAGCACGCCGCCGCGGCGCAGCGGCAGGTCGCCAAGCGTGAAGACGCCGTCGCGCAGCGTCATGCGATCGGGTCGCGATGCAGTTCCACGGCGATGCCCGCGAGCCCCGGCACGGCAGGGTAGCGGCGCATCACCTCAGGGTCGTGGCCGGGCACGATATGCGCGGGCGAAGGTGCCAGCGCGCGCAGCCGGTCGAAGCCGTCCAGCAGGCCGCCCACGTGGAAGACCGTGGTGTAGGGCCGGCCGGTCTCCATGTGTTCGTAGTAGTGCGTGACGTCGGAGGCGAGCACCACCTGGCCGCGCTCGGTCGCCACGCGCACGCATTGCAGCCCGGCGGAATGGCCCGGCGCGACATGCAGCGTGATGCCGGGCGCCAGTTCGGCATCGCCGTCGTGGAACACCACGCGGTCGGCGTAGGTCATGCGGATGATGCCGGCGACGTCCTCGACCTCGAAGGAATGGCGCAGCTTGCGGTGCTTCATGTAGTGGCCGCAGGCGTAGTGCATCTCGGCTTCCTGGAGGTGGAAGCGCGCGCGGGCGAATTTGTGGAAGGTGCCGACATGGTCGTAGTGCAGGTGGGAGATCACCACATCCTCCACCGCATCCGGGTCGACCCCCAGCAGGCGCAGGCTGTCGACCGGGCAGCGCAGCCAGGTGCGCGCGCGCTTGCGGGCCACCGGCTCGGTGAAGCCGGTATCGAGCACGATGGCCTGGCCGTCGCGCACCATGGCCCAGACGAAGTAGTCCATCGGCATCGGCGCGTCATGCGGGTCGCCGCCGATGAAGTGCTCGTGCCGCCGCGCATCGCGCATGGCGTAGCGCAGCGCGTAGACCTTCCAGGTCATGTGGCGCCATCCGCGTCGAGCACCGCCTGCACCGCCTTGGGGTCGCACTTGATCGCCACGCCCGCGCGGTCGAGCTGCATCTTCATCGGCACGCGGCTGTCGAGCGAATCCCAGCCCGGGTGATTCAGCGCCTCGTTGAAGTCTTCCAGCACCAGGTTGCACAGGCGCATCGGCACGCCGAGCTCGCGCCCCAGCCCGACCGCCAGCGAGATGTCCTTGTGCGCCAGCTTCAGCGCGAAGGATGGCGGGTCGTAGTGGTCGACCAGGAACTGGTCGCCCAGCCGGTCGAAGGTGCGCTTGCGGCCCAGCGCGCCCTGGCGCACCGATTCCCACAATTCCAGCGGGTCCATGCCCGCCTTCACGCCCATCGAGAAGACCTCCGCCATTGCGGTCTGGATGGCGTAGCCGGCCATGTTGTGGACCAGCTTCGCGACCGTCGCGGTCCCCACCGGCCCGATGTAGCGCGCCTGGTCGCCGAAGGCGTCGAGCACCGGCTTGAAGCGGTCATAGGCCGTGCGGTCGCCGCCGACCCAGATCGCCAGCCTGCCGGTCTCCGCGCCCTTCGGCCCGCCGCTGACCGGGGCGTCGAAGCCGTAGGCGCCCTTGTCGGCGAGCGCCTCGGCGAAGCGGCGCACCAGCGCCTGGGAATTGGTCGACAGGTCGAACACCGCCGTGCCGGGCTTCACCCCGGCGATGATGCCATCGGCGCCGAACATCACCGGCTCGACCTCCTTCGGGCCGGGCAGCGAGGTGAAGACGATGTCGGATTGCTCGGCCACCGCGCGCGGCGTGTCGGCCCAGACGGCGCCGGCGGCCAGGCGGTTCGCGCCGGCGTCGCGCCGCACGTCGTGGATCACCAGGTCATGCCCGGCCTTCTGCAGGTTGGCCGCGATGAAGGCGCCCATGGTGCCGAGGCCGATGAATCCCACCTTCATGGCGTCAGCCCTTGTCCTGCGCGTCGAACACGTCGGTCGCGACATGCGCCGCCGTCATGGCGGAAGGCCAGCCGGAATACATCGCGAGATGCGTGATCGCCTCGGTCACTTCCTCCCGCGTCAGACCGTTCGCCAGGCCGCGGGAGATGTGCCCATCCAGCTGGTCGGTCCAGCCGAGCGCTGTCAGCGCGGCGATGGTGATGAGCGAACGATCGCGCTTGGACAGCTGCGGGCGTTCCCACACGTCGCCATAGACGTACTGCTCCGTCATCTCGATCAGCTTGGGGAAGTTCGGCTTGATGCGGTTGCGGCGCTCGATGTTGGACGCGGCCATGCGGCTGTTGCTCCTGCTGTGGTGCTGTGCTGGCGGCACGGCGGTCGCCGCCTGCGGCCCCGGGGGACGTCGGGCGATCAGTCGCGGAAGCCGGGATCCGTGCGGTCGAGCATCCGCAGCAGCCCCTGCCATTCCAGCGGGCCGTATGTCCGCGAATTGCCCGGCGCGTACATCGAGCAGGATTTCTCCACGACCTCGGCGCTCGGCATTTCCAGTTCCGTGTTGCAGGCCATGGCGGCGAGCTGCGCCTGGCAGGCGCGTTCCAGGCCCCACATGGCGATGAAGGCCTCGGCGACGCTCTCGCCGACCGTCAGCAGGCCGTGGTTGCGCAGGATGCAGTAGCTGAGCGCCCCCAGCGACGTCGCCAGCAGGTCGCGCTCGGACGGGTCGCGCTCCGGCCCGCGGAAATCGTGATACGCCGTACGACCGTAGAAGCGCGTGGCGGTCTGGGTCAGCGGCAGCAGCCCGCATTTCAGCGCACTGACCGCCATGCCGGCGATGGTGTGGGTGTGCATCGCCGCCGCCGCATCGGGCCGCGCGCGATAGATCGCCGAATGGATGGTGAAGCCGGCCGGATGCAGGCCATAGGGCAGGTCGGGGCGGTACAGCACCTCGCCGTCCTCGTTCACCTTCAGCAGGGATGACGCCGTCATCTCGCTGAACAGCAGCCCGTTCGGATTGATCAGGAACTGCCCCGGCGCATCCGGCACGCGCGCCGTGATGTGGGTGTAGATCATGTCCGACATGCCGTAGCGCTCGCACAGCCGGTAGCAGGCCGCGAGGTCGACGCGCGCCTGCCATTCGGCCGCGCTGACCGAACCCTGGACCGGCGCGATGGCGAGGGATGTGGCCTGGTTCATGGCGTCGCTCCTTGGGCGGATGGCGCGAGGTCGAAGCGCGTCGTGTCGTCCAGCGTGGCGCCGAACCAGCCGCGGATCGCCGCCTGCTGCCGGCCGATCGCGCGCGGCACGCCGTTCTCGACCACCATCGGCAGGTCATGGCCCGGGACCAGCAGGCAGCCGGGGCGCGCGCGCACGATCTCCCACACCATGTCGATCGTCGCGCGGCTGACCGCCGGGTCGTAGGTCATGTCGGTGCGCCGCGTGGTGAGTTCGACACGGTTCTTCACCGCGTCCTGCAGCAGCACGCAATCCTGGCCGTCGCCGGCGATGACGAAGATCAGGTGGCCGGGCGTGTGGCCCGGCGAGAGATGCGCGGTGATGCCCGGCAGGACCTCCTCGCCGTCATCCACCAGGCGCAGCGTCGGCCACTGCGACAGCGCCGCGATCGCGTGCTCGGGCACCGCGGTCTCGCCCCAGGGCACGCCGAGCGCCCAGGCCAGTTCGACCCGGCCGAGCCAGATGCGTGCCTGGCGGAACATCGGCCAGTTCACCGCATGGTCGTGGTGGGAATGGCTCAGCAGCAGGTCCGTCACGTCGCCCGGCGCGATGCCGCGCTGCTTCAGGTGGTCGAGCAGCGGGCGGCGCAGCCCGTAGCCGCCGCCATCCAGCACGACGATGCGCCCATGCCCGCGCAGCAGCACCACCGTGCTCCAGCCGAGGCCCCCGTGCAGCACCGCCTTGCCCGGATATCCCGTGACCAGGATGTCGAGCTCCCAGCCGCCGCCTTGCCAATCCATGTCCCGCGTCCCTGCCCGCGGGGAAGCCTAGGACCCCGCGGCGGCGGCGACCAGAGCCGGCGCCGCTACGCGCCCAGCCCGCCCTCCGGCTCGCCCCGCATCTCGGCGAAGACCGCGCGCGCCACGATCAGCCCCTCGCGCACCGAGGGCAGGCCGATATAGCCGGACAGGTGCAGCAGCGATTCCGACAATTCCTCCTCCGACCAGCCGGCGCGCCGCGCCATCCGCAGGTGGATCGCGAGTTCCGGCCAGGCATGGGTCGCGGTGTCGGAGATCACGCAGATCAGCGTGCGCGTCTTCAGGTCGAGCCCCGGACGCGCCCAGAGCTTCGCGAAGACCGCCTCGCGCGCATAGTCGCCGAAGGCCTCCATGATCGGGTCGTCATAGACGCCCTGGGCCATGCGCTCGACCGTGGCGGAGCCCATCAGGCTGCGCCGCACGGCGTCGCCCTTCTGCCAGTCCTCGTTCTTCGCCATGGCGGTGTCCTCCGGTTGGGCGGCGGGCCTGGAGGCCTTTGCGCTCGCCTTGGCTCGCTGCAATGCCGCCGGACCCTTGTCCGCAGCAGCATCCCTACCCGATCGGACGGGTCCATCCGACCGGGATCTGCTGGCGGGCGCCGTGGCGGCGCCGGTCAGCCGGCCAGGTAGTCGTGCACCACCTCGCCCAGCGCCAGCGTCAGGTCGGCCACCAGATGCGTCGCGGACACCACCTCCAGCACCGGCAGGTCCGCCACCGGTGCCATCGCGTGCGGCGTGAAGGACAGCGCGGCGGGGCCGCTCCAGCCGCCCTTCAGCACGACATCGGTCATGAAGTACCGCACCAGTTCGCAGATGCGCGGGGTGCCATCGACATGCGGGATGACCTTCAGCAGGAAGCCGGGCTCGGCCATCGATGCCTGCAGCTTGTCCATCGGCACCGCGCGATGCTTGTACCCCATGGTGCCGGTGGCGATCCGCACGCTGCCGTAGTCGAGCGTGCCGACCAGCGTGTCCTGTTCCACCCGCAGCACCGGCTTGGCCAGCTTCTTGGGGAAGCCCCACAATTCGCGCCCGCCGGCGATCGGCGATTCATCGTCGAGGAACATGGCATGGACGTAGCCGCCCTTCTGGCTGCCCAGGCGCACCGGGATGACCTGGCCGCTTTCGGTGTAGTCGCCGAAGCCGGTGCTGTCGGGCATGCGGATGAATTCGTACTTCACCAGCGGTTCGTCGAATTCGAGCGGCCCGGGCACCACGCGCCGCAGCGCCTCGGGATCGGTGCGGTAGGTGATGATGAGGAACTCGCGATTGACGAAGCGGTACGGGCCGGGCGGATAGGCCGGGCTGGTCAGCGGCATGGCGAAGGCGCGGCGGCGGACCTCGTCGGGGGTCATGCGAAGGCTCCTCGGATGGGGTGGGGGGTCGAAGACCGTGGGTGACGGCCGGCGCTGGCCCGCTCCAGCACCCTGCCACCCGCATCCGTCCGCCGGAACGGGTGACCGGGCCGGGGCGCGCTTTCAGGCGTGCTCGCGCCGGCCCAGGGCGCGCAGGCGGTCGCCGGTGACATCGAAGGTGCGCGCGCCGACATCGGGCGGCATGGGCGCGAGCCACGGCGCCGCATCGAGCGTCGCCTGGGCATCCTCCCGCCCATGCGCCCAGCGATCCTCCATGGTCGCGCGGCTGAACTCGTAGTCCTTGGACTGGCCCTGGTCCTGCTCGGGCCGGTAGATCAGCTGGGCGACATCCATCGTGGTGACGCAGCCGAAATTGTACAGGAAATGCGCCTCGGGCGTGTCGCGCAGCTCGGGCGGCAGTTTCTCGATCAGCGCGTTGATGTTGTGCCGCAGGTCGTGCGTGAAGCGGATAATGTCCGACGCCGCGCGGGTGCGGCTGCTGTAGCGGATGTCCTTCTCCCGCTCGGCCACTTCCTCGAGCGTGGTGGGCAGGCGGCCGCGGGCGGGAAACACATCCACCTGGAAGGTCAGGCGCGACCGGCGCGGGCTTTTGGTGATGACGTATTGCAGCGGCGTGTTCGAGACCAGGCCGCCATCCCAATAGTGCTCGCCGTCGATCTCGATGGCCGGGAAGCCGGGCGGCAGGGCGCCGCTCGCCATGATGTGCTCGGCGCGCAGCGGGATCTCGGCGCTGTCGAAATACGCGAAGTTGCCGGTCCGCACGTTCACCGCGCCGACCGACAGGCGCGTGCCGGTGGCGTGGTTGATGCGGTCGAAATCCACCAGGGCTTCCAGCGTGCCCTTCAGCGCGGCGGTGTCGTAGTAGCTGGTCGGCGGCGGCTTCGCGAACCAGGCGGTGGGCGGCTGCGGCGCGAAGAAGCCGGCCTGGCCGAACAGCAGCGCGCTGGTGGCCGCGGCCTGGCGCCGCGCGCCGGGCAGCCGCCCGAAGGCGAGGTCCGGCCAGCCTGGCGGCGTCGTCACCACCTCCCAGAAGCGACGCAGCTTCGCCACGCGGTCGGCTTCCGCATTGCCGGCGATGATCGCGGCGTTGATCGCGCCGATCGAGATGCCGGCGACCCAGTCGGGCAGGTAGTCGCTCCCGGCGATCGCCTCATAGACCCCGGCCTGGTAGCTGCCGAGCGCGCCGCCCCCCTGCAGCACCAGCGCGACCTTCTTGTTGTAGCCGTTGGCGCGCTTCGGGGCGGGGTGTCGTGGCATGCGGTGCGGCTCCGGGACGTTCTGCGCGCATCGTAGCCGTTCCGGTGGCAGGCGCACGCGGTTTTGCTGCGGCGCAGCGGTGCGGCCGCCGGCCGGGTTGCGCGGACGGGCGCATCCGGTGGCGGTCGGTCAGCCGAAGCGCAGCGCCGGCACGGCATCCTGCGCGCGCACCAGGTAGCGATACCGATAGGCCTCGGTCATGCCGAGCCCGGTGTTCAGCGCCAGCGACGCCGCATTGGCCGCGGCCACCTGGCAGAACAGCCAGGTGGCGCCCTGCGCCTGCGCCCAATGCGCCGCGGCGCGCACCGCCCGTGCCGCCAGCCCGCGGCGCCGATGGGTGGGCGGCACCGCCAGGTCGAAGAAGCCGGCCAGATCGCCCGCCGCGACGACCGAGATCACCGCGGCGGCGGCGTTGTCCTCGTGCAGGGTGATCCAGGCGCCGGGCACCATCAGCAGGGCCGGCGTGCCTTGCTTTTCCTGGCGGCGCGCGGGGGTCTGGTGTTCCGCGGTGGCGGTCACCGCCATCCAGTCGGCGTCCGGCGCGGGCAGCGCGGTGGCGGCGGGGTCGGCAGCGGCGATGGCGCCGATCGGCGCGACCAGGATGACCGTCTCGTCCTTCTCCACATAGCCGCGCGCGGCGAGCAGCGCGCCCAGGCCCGGGGGGTCGAGCGGCGTGGCGCGGAAGCGTGGCGGCAGGCCGAGCGCGGCGTAGCGCGCTTCGATCCGCGCGATGCGCGCCGCGAGGTCGGGATCGGGCGCGGGGTCGATCGCGGAGGCGGCATTGGCGCGCCCGGTGCCGCCGGCGAAGGCGCGCACCACGAAGGGCCCGTCGAAGGCGATGCGCGGCGCGGGCACGGTGGAGAGCGTCGCGCGCTCCAGCGCGCGCACGTCTGGCATAGCGCGCTCCAGCGCGCGCACGTCTGGCAAAGCGCGCTCCAGCGCGCGCAGATCCGGCATAGCGCCCGCCGGCCCGCGCGCATCCGGCGGCGCACCCGCCGTCACGGCTGCAGCCCCAGCCGGCCGATCAGCATTTCCTCCATGCGCGCCGATTCCGCCAGGAAGGCGCCATAGGCCGCACCCTCGCGATAGTCCTCGGTCATGTCGTTGCGATCCAGCGCGGCGCGGAAGGCCTCGTCGCGCATGCCGGCGCGGAAGGCGTCGCGCAGCGCCTCGGCGATCGGGTCCGGCAGGCGCGGCGGGGCGATGATGCCGAAGGGCGCCGTCACGGTCAGGCGATAGCCCAGTTCGCGCAGCGTCGGCGCGGTGGGCCAGCGCGGCAGGCGCTGCGCGCTCCAGACATGCAGCCAGGCGGCCTCGCCGTCATCGACCAGCGTGCCGATCCGCACCGGCCCGGCCATCACGTCCACATCGCCGGCGGCCAGGGCGCGGGCGCCGTGCAGCGCGCCGCGGAAGGGCACGTGCACCGCCTGCACGCGTTCGCGCAGCAGCAGCCGCGCCATGGTCAGGTGGCCGTTCGAATTCACGCCCGAACTGCCATAGGACAGCACGCCAGGCTTCTCGCGCGCCTCGCTCAGGAAGCCGGCCCAGCCATCGGGGAAGCGGCCGGCCTTGGCGATGGCGCCGAAGGCGGCGCCGGCCACGCCCAGCAGCGGGGTGATGTCGTTCGGGATCTCGAAGGGCAGGTGTTCGAGCAACGCGGTGCGCAGCGCGGCCGCGGGCAGTTGCGCCAGCAGCCGTCCATCCGGCGGCGCGGTGGCCAACGCCGCGATCGCCGCCATGCCGGCGCGGCCGGGCTTGTTCTGGATCACGATCTCCTGGCCGAGCGCGGGCTCCGCGGCATCCGCCAGGGCGCGCATCACCGTGTCGTTGCCGCCCCCCGCGGCGAAGGGCACGACCAGGCGCAGCGGGCCGCCCGGCCGCCAGGCACGGGCCGGCCGTCCGACCGCGGGCAACGCACATGCGCCGAGCAGCAGGGCGCGGCGCGCCGTAGCGGACATCAGGCTGGTCCCCTCCATTCCCCCCGGCCAGGCGCGCATCCTGCGCGCGCCGGCGCCCCCGCGCCAGCGACCGGCCGTTGCATTCGGTCGCGCGGCGAACATCCGCGCGCCACGCCAGGCTGGCCTGCTGGATCGCACGAACGGGTAAAGGATGAAAGATGGCGGCCCGCCGCAGGTTTGGGCGGGGCGGCGCGGTGCCTGCCGCGGCATGGATCGTCGCGGCGCCGCCGCCCGGCGCCGTGGCGCGGGGCGACGGCCGTGGCGGCCTCACCAGCGGTCATGCGGGCCCCAGGCGTGCCGGCGATGGTCCCAGCCGTGGCGCGGGCGTTCCTGGCGCCAGCCATGCCAGGACGGGCCGTGGCGATAGGGCCGGTGCCAGTGCCGCGGCGGCGGCGGCGGGCGATGGTGCCAGGACGGCGCATGGCCCCAGCCGGGACCATGGCGGCGGTAATCCCCGGCATCGGCAGGGGTGGCGATGAGTGTCGCGAGAACCAGGGCGGCGGCGGCGGCGAAGCGGCGCATCGGGGGTCTCCTTTCCGGCGTCTGGAAGCAGACCCCGGCGGCAAGGCGCGCCGGAGGCCCCGCCATGGCGGGACCGCGGCACGGCGTGACGCAATGTCACGCCGCCCGGCGGGCAAGCGGTCACGGCGCGGCGGATCGTGCCGCCCGGCCCGGCCCACGCATCGCCACGTCGTCCTGCGCCGGCGACGGGCAGCGCGGGTGTCGCGCCGCGGGGCCGGGGGCGGGCCGGGCGCCGGCGCGCGCGGCCCCCCGCATCAGTGCGGGCGTGCCGTCGGGTCCCCGCCGCAGGTGCAGCCGGCCCAGGGCAGGGCGGCCAGCAGCCCCATCGGCAGCACCGCGCCCGCCAGGAAGCCATGCAGGTCGGCCTCGGCCGCCAGCAGGCCGTCGCCGAAGGCCGCGCCGACCTCGATCGCGCCGGCATCGGCGATGCGGTGCGCCGCGGCCATCCCGAATACCAGGCCATGCACATGGCGCAGCGCGGCCGCCAGGGCGCGATCGTTCGGCGGCGCCGCGGTCGGGTCCCCGCCGCTCGCGGCCAGGCCGAAGAAGTAGCCGAGCGCATGGTCCGCCTGCAGCGCCGCGCGCGCCGCCGCCGGCGCGACCAGCCCGGCGCGCAGCAGGGCGCGCGCCGCGAGCAGCTGTTCGATCAGGACGATGCTGCGGGCGTGGCGCAGCCGGGCCTCGGGCGCGGCGGTGGCGAACAGGGCGCAGGCTTCGCCATGGGCCTCGTGCAGATCGGCCTCGGGCACGGCCAGCCAGTCGTCGGCGGCGCGGGCGGGGGGCACGGGGCGCGGCGCCGGCCAGCCGACCGGCGTGTCATGGGTGTCGAGCATTCCGGCTTCTCCGGTGGGCGGCACGCCACCGTGCCTGTGCCGGAAGGAATGCCCCGGAACGCGCCCGGATTGTTCGCCATTGTCTTCATGTGGCGAACCGGTCCGGTGCATGGGCCTCTGCGCTATCGCGCCGCGAGGCGCGGCCAGTTGGCGTCGCCGCGCGCCACGCGGCCGGGGATGTCGCGTTCCCAGCGCCGCTGCACCGACCGGTCGTAGTTCAGGTACAGCCGGCCATCGACGATGCGCCAGGCGGCCGGGTCGATGGGGGCGGTGTAGCCCTCGCTCACGGCATAGGCGCAGAAGCCGCCATAGGCCGGCGCGTAGCGGTCCGGGTCGGCGGCGAAGGCATCGCGATGCGCGGCGGTCGCGAACAGCCAGGTGGCGCCGCGCCACGCATGCGCGAAGGCGGCGCTGGACGCCACCGGGCGGCCCTGGGTGGCATAGGCGACCACGTCGGTGCCGCGCACCGCGATGCCGCGCTCGGCATTGACCTGCGCGGCCTGGCCGTCGCGCGGCAGCAGCAGTGCGCCGAGCGGGACGGCGATCGTGGCGCCGGGGACGATCCAGAGCATCGAGCGGCGGGAAACGGCCATGGCGGTTCTCCTGTTCACCCGCTTTCGCCTTGCCTTCGGCGTCGGTTACGGCCCCCATTGGCGCGGCGGGGGCGGCGCATGATATGGTGCCCTCGGAAGGTCGGCGGCGGACGGGCTCCTCGCCAACCCGGTCAGGTCCGGAAGGAAGCAGCCGTAACGGGTTCTCGCCCGGGTCGCTTGTCGGCCTTCCACCTTCACGGCCCACGGGGCCGCGCCGCAGCCCCAGGGGATCGCACAAGGCACCGCATGGCTTCCGACCTCCTCGGCTCCCCCTCCGCGCAGGATGCGGACGCGCCGGCCGAGGACGGCCTGCCGGAGCCCCCCGCGCCCGAGGGACCGGGGTTGTTCGGCGACCCCGCGCCTGCCGCGGCGCCGCCCGCCGGCCCGGTGCAGGACGCCGGCGCATCGGCCGTGGCCGTGCGCGGGACACCCACCGCGGCCGGCTACCGCGTGCTGGCGCGCAAATACCGGCCCACGCATTTCGACGACCTGATCGGCCAGGACGCGCTGGTGCGCACGCTGCGCAACGCCTTCGCGCAGGGGCGCGTGCACCACGCCTTCCTGCTGACCGGCGTGCGCGGCGTGGGCAAGACCACCACCGCGCGCATCATCGCCCGCGCGCTGAACTGCATCGGCGTGAACGGGCAGGGCGGCCCCACCGCCGACCCCTGCGGGGTCTGCCCGGAATGCAAGGCGATCCTGGCCGACCGCCACCCCGACGTGACGGAAATGGACGCCGCATCGAACAACGGCGTGGACGACGTGCGCGAACTGCGCGAGGCGCTGCGCTTCCGCCCCGCCCAGGGCCGCCAGAAAGTGTTCATCCTGGACGAGTGCCACATGCTCTCGGCCGCCGCCTTCAACGCGCTGCTCAAGACGCTGGAGGAACCGCCGCCATCGGTCACCTTCGTGCTGGCCACGACGGAACTGCGCAAGGTGCCGGTCACCATCCGCAGCCGCTGCCAGGTGTTCTCGCTGCGCCGCGTGCCACAGGACATGCTGCGCGACCACTTCGCCGGCATCGCGGCCAAGGAAGCCGTGACGGTGGCAAGCGAGGCGCTCGGCATGATCGCCCGCGCCGCCGATGGGTCGGTGCGCGATGGGCTGTCGCTGCTCGACCAGGCGATCGGGCTGGCGGGCGGCGCCGCCGTCACGGGTGACTCCACGCGCGACATGCTCGGCCTGGCGGACCGCTTCATGGTCTTCGACCTGATGGAGGCGGTGATGGGCGGCGACGTCGCCGGGGCGCTCGCCATCCTGGACCGCACGCATGAAGTCGGCGCCGATCCGCTGGCGGTGCTGCAGGACCTCGCGGAACTGACCCACCTGCTGACCCGCTTCCGCGCCGCCCCCGCGCTGAAGGACGACGCCACGCTGCCCGAGGCCGAGCGCACCCGCGGCGCGGCGCTGGCGATGCGCCTGTCGGTGCCGACGCTCGCGCGCGCCTGGCAGATGCTGCTGAAGGGTGTGGCCGAGGTGCAGCAGGAAGGCGTGGACCGCCGCGCCGCGGCCGAGATGGTGCTGATCCGCCTGGCGCATGTGGCCGACCTGCCGACGCCGGGCGAACTCGTGAAGCGCCTGACGGCCGAGGGTGCGGGCGATGCCGCGCCGCGCCCGGCACCTGGCGGCGGGTCGGGCGGGATGCGGGCGATCGCCGGCGGTGGCGCCGTGGCCTCCGCCGCACCGGAGCCGGTCGCCGACGCCCCGCCGCAGCCGCGCGAATGGCGCGAGGTGGTGGCGCTGGCCTCCGGCGTGAAGCCACTGCTGCACGCGCATCTGCTGCACGATGTGCATCCTGTTCGCATCGCGCCGGGCCGCGTCGAGATCCGCCCGCTGCCCTCTGCCCCGCGCGACCTGGCCGCGCAGCTCACCGCCCTGCTGGCGGATCGCACCGGCACCCGCTGGACCGTCACGGTCAGCAACGAGCCCGGCGAACCCACCCTGGCCGAACAGGGTCGCAGCGCCGAGACCGACCGCCGCGCCATCGCGCAGACCCACCCGCTGGTGCAGGCCATCCTGGCCGCCTTCCCGGGTGCGACCATCGAGACGGTGCGCGACGACGCCGCCGACGACTACGGCCTGGTCGCCACCCCCGCCGCCCGCACCGCCGAACCCGACGAGCTGGACGGCCGCGACTTCGCCCCGCCCGAGGCGGATTCCGCCTGGACCGACGACGACGACCTCCCCAACGACGACTGAAGGCACAGCACGATGAAGAACCTCGCCAACATGATGAAGCAGGCGCAGCAGATGCAGTCGCGCATGCAGGAAATGCAGGCGAAGCTGGAAGCGACCGAGGTCGAGGGTTCCTCCGGCGGCGGCATGGTGAAGGTCCGCATGACCGGGAAAAGCGAGCTCAGGCGCGTGACGATCGACCCGTCGCTGATGAACGCCGATGAGCGCGAAGTGCTGGAAGACCTGCTGGTGGCCGCGCACGCCGACGCCAAGCAGAAGGTCGAGGCGACCATGGCCGAGGAAATGCAGAAGGCGACCGCGGGCATGAGCCTGCCGCCGGGGATGAAGCTGCCGTTCTGACACACGCCGACGGCACCAGCACCGCCGGCTGACAATTCCGTTTTGCGCGACACGGCGCCACCCGCCACACCCTCCCGGCATCATGCAGAACGACCCGGTCGAACACCTCGTCACGCTGCTGTCGCGCCTGCCCGGCCTCGGCCGGCGCAGCGCACGGCGCGCCGTGCTGAAAATGCTGATGGACCCGGCGGAGAAAATGCTCCCCCTCGCCGAAGCCCTGCACGCCGCCGCCGACGCCGTCCGCCCCTGCGAAACCTGCGGCAACCTCGACACCCAATCGCCCTGCCACATCTGCCGCGACCCGCACCGCGACCACAAAATCGTCTGTGTGGTGGAAGGCGTCGCCGACCTCTGGGCGCTGGAACGCGCCCACGCCCACCGCGGCACCTACCACGTCCTCGGCGGCCTGCTCTCCGCCCTCGGCGGCACCGGCCCCGACGACCTCAGCATCACCCCCCTCCTCCAGCGCATCGAAACCGACCGCATCGAGGAAGTCATCCTCGCCCTCCCCGCCACCGTCGACGGCGCCACCACCAACCACTACCTGACCGACCGCCTGAAACCGACCGGCACCTCCATCACCCGCCTGGCCCAGGGCGTGCCCATCGGCGGCGCCCTCGACGTGCTCGACGACGGCACACTGGCGGCGGCGTTCAAGGCACGGCGGCCGCTGTGATCGGGGGTGGACGTGACCGGGGGGCCAGCCCCCCGGGCCCCCCGCTGGGAGGCAACCGCCTCCCAGACCCTGGGTCAGATGGGCAGGATCAGGGAGGGGCATGGTGTGCCCGTCGCGTCGGTACCGCCGATGAGCCCCTCCCTCATCCTGCCCATTCGGTTTCCGCGGGTCCGGGGGCACGTATGCCCCCGGCGGGAGGGTTCGGGAGGGCAGAGCCCTCCCGAGACGCGCCCACCCCTGTCAGAGCCTCCCGCCGCGCCCTGATCGCCGCAGCCGCGATGTCCGTCGTCGCGCCGTCCGTGCGCGCCGCTGGGGCAGAGCGGTGGTTCAGGACGAGTGATGGCGTGCGGCTTCGGTATCTGGAGGCCGGGTCGGGGCGGGTGGTGGTGTTTGTGCCGGGGTGGTGCATGCCGGCGCGGATTTTTGCGCCGCAGGTCGAGGCCTTGTCGCGGCGATGGCGGGTGGTGGTGTTGGACCCGCGCGGGCAGGGGCTCAGCGAGGTGCCGCGGGAGGGGTATGAGCCGACGCGGCGTGGCCAGGATGTGCGGGATTTGCTGGCGCAGCTGGGTGGTGGGCGGGTGGTGCTGGCGGGGTGGTCGCTGGGGGTGCTGGACGTGCTGTCCTATGCCGATTTGGCGGGGGATGCGCGGATTGCGGGGCTGGTGCTGATCGACAATTCGGTGGGCGAGGGGCTGCCGCCGCCGCCGCGCGCGTCGCGGTTCTTCCAGAATTTGCGGCAGCGGCGGGATGCGACGGTGCGCGGCTTCGTGGCGGGGATGTATCGGACGCCGCAGGAGGCGGCGTATCTCGATGGCATAGCGCGCGATGCGCAGCGGATGCCGGTCGAGGCATCCATCCGGCTGCTGTCCTACCCGCGGCCGCGGGAGTTCTGGCGCGACAGCCTCTATGCCGTGCGGCGGCCGGTCTATTACGCCGTGACGCCGCGGCTGCGCGGCCAGGCGGAGGCGGTGGCGCAGCGACATCCGGCGCCGACGGTCGAGGTGTACG
This sequence comes from Roseomonas sp. CECT 9278, assembly GCF_918698155.1. Classification (GTDB taxonomy): domain Bacteria; phylum Pseudomonadota; class Alphaproteobacteria; order Acetobacterales; family Acetobacteraceae; genus Neoroseomonas. Next base: position 100,839 of record NZ_CAKKLX010000003.1, on the reverse strand, counting down.
AAGGCGCCGGCCATGCGCTGTTCGTCGATGAGCCGGCGCGCTTCAATGCGGCGGTGGATGATTTCCTCGCGCGCAAGGCGGCCTGGTCCTGATGGCATCGTTGTTTCCGTTGTTCCTCATCGCCGGCGCGGCGGTGGGGGTCGAGATCGCGCTGACGCGCTTCTTCGCCGTCGCGAGCTGGTCGGAATATGGCTACTGGGTGATCTCGATCGCCATGACGGGGTTTGCCGTCTCGGGCGTGGTGATGGTGCTGGGGCGGGGCGTGTTCCTGCGCCATGCGCGCTGGCTGTTGCCGGCGCTGCCCATCGCGATGCTGGCGGTGGGCGGCGCGGGCTGGATCGGCGCGACGCTGAACGGGTTCAATCCGCTGGAACTGCAGAACCCCGCCACGGCCGAGGCGCAGCTGGTGAACATCGCGCTGTATTACGCGGCGCTGTTTCCGTTCTTCTTCCTCGCCGGGCTGGCGGTGTCGCTGAACTTCGTGGTGCATCACGACCAGGTCGGGCGCGTGTACGGCTATGACCTGCTGGGCGCGGGGACCGGGGCGGTGCTGGCGCTGGTGCTGATGTTCGTGCTGCATCCCTTTGCGCTGGTGCCCGCGCTGCTGCCGCTGCTGGCGGTGGCGGCGATGCTGTCGGGCGGTGTGCGCTGGCGCGTCGCCGCGGTCGTGGTGCTGGCGGCGACCGAAGCCGCGGTGTTCGGCCTGGCCGCGCCGCGCGTGAACGAATTCAAGGCGATCTACGCGCCGCTGAACGTGCCCGACAGCCGCGTGGTGGCGCAGATCCTGTCGCCGCGCGGCGTCTACATGCTGCTGGATAACTTCACCGAGCGGCTGGACACCGACGTGTCGAACAATGCCGGCGGCATGGGCATCCCGGCGCCGCCGCGGTCCTTCGGGCTTTATCGCGACGGGTCGCGCATCGCCGCGCTGCCGAGCGGGCCGGTCAGCGCCGAGCACGCGCCGGCCTCGCTCGATGCCGCGCCCTATGCGTTGCTGGCTTCGCCGCGCGTGCTGGTGCTGGGCGGCGCGGGCGGGTTCCGGGCGGCGGAGGCGCTGGCGCTGGGCGCCGATCACGTCACCATCGTCGAGCCCGAACCTGTGCTGCGCGATGCGCTGCTGCATGGGCTCGGGCCGTCGCCGGCGCTGGCGGCCGACCCGCGCGTGGTGGTCTCGGCGGCGCATCCGCTGACCGCATCGGGCGTGTTCGAACTGGTCGACTTCGCCGGCGATTTCATGGGCGCCGACGACCAGAACCGCACCGCCTTCACGGCCGAGGCTTTGGCGGGATTCCTCGCGCGGCTGGAACGCGGGGGCATGGTGTCGGTGCCGGTCGGCATCCGCGAATTGCCGGTCTATGCGATCCGCGTTCTGTCCACGGCACGCGAGGCGCTGCGCATTGCCGGCGTGGCCGAACCCGCCCGGCACGTGGTGGTGATCCGCAGCGCGTGGAACCTGCGCGTACTGATATCGCGGGACCCTTTCACGCGCGCGCAGGTCGAACGGCTGTCGTCCTTCGCCGAGGAACGATCCTTCGACCTGTCCTACGCGCCGGGCCTGGTGATGGAGGGGCGCGACGTCTGGAACGACCTGCCGCCGGTCTCGCTGGAAGCGACCACGGTGGACCAGGGCGGCCAGGCGCAGGACGCGGTGGCGCGGGAGGCCGCGCTGGTGCTGGCCGGCACGCCGCCCGTCGATGCCTTCGACCGTTCGCCCGTCACCGCCGACCGGCCCTGGCTGTCGCCGCTGGTGCGGTTGCCGTCGCTGGGGGCCGCGCTGGAACGCATCGAGATCCTGCCGCAGCAGGAGATCGGCCTGCTGGTGAATGTGGCGGTGCTGGCGCAGGCGATCGTGCTGGCCTTGGTGGTCTCGCTGCTGCCGCTGTTCGCGCGCGGGGCGCTGCGCGTGCCCGCGCCGGTGCTGGGCCGCGCGCTGGTGTATTTCCCAGCACTCGGCCTGGGCTTCCTGCTGATCGAGATCGCCTTCATCGAACACGCGGCGCTGCTGCTGGGGGACCGCACATCCGGCTTCGCGCTGGTGCTGACCACGATGCTGGTGTTCTCGGGCATCGGTGCGATGTGGGCGGGCAGCGTGACGCGGGCCGGGCGCGCGCTGCGCTTCGCGGTGGTGGTGGCGCTGGCCTGCGGCGTGCTGGCGCTGGTCGGCGTGCGGCCGGCGGTGCTGGCGGCGCTGGACCTGCCCTGGCTGGCGCGTGCGGCGATCCTCGTGGTGGCGCTCGCGCCAATCTCCCTCGCGCTGGGTTTTCCCTTCCCGCTGGGTCTGGACCGCTTCCAACAGGAGGGGCCGGCGCTGCTGCCCTGGGCCTGGGCGCTGAACGGGGCGTTCTCCGTGGTGGCGACGCCACTGGCGAATTTAATCGGCCATGGGGCGGGGCTGTCCTGGCTTCTGGCGGCGGGGATGGTTTGTTACACTGGGGCCGCCCTCGCCTGGCCAAGGACACGCCCATGACGATCTCCCGCCGCCCCCTGCTGCTTGGTGCGCTTGGCGCGCTGGCCGCGCCGCCGCTCGTGCAGGCCCAGGGCAGCACCGCCTGGACGCGGGAAGCCTATCTGGCGGCGATGCGCGCCTCGGGCCGCGAGACCACCATCACCGAGGCGAATTTCAACGCCATCCAGGCCCGCAAGCCGGCTGCCATGCGCCGCATCGAGAATTACCTGAAGGCCCGCTTCAACGGTGAGGCCGACCCGGTGGTGATGCGCGCCTTCGAAACGCTCCCGCGCGAATACTTCCACTGGAACTACGAAGGCCGGTCGAACCAGGCCGGCGTGGCGTACGAGAACGACCCCAAGCCCTGGGGCCTGGGCTATGGGTCGGCGCTGTCGGACTACCTGGGGCAGGCCTACATGACGCAGGTCTGCGCGCCCAAGCCGGACCACGTGGTGCTGGAAATCGGCACCGGGTCGGGCTTCCAGGCGGCGCTGCTGTCGCGCTGCGTGGCCAAGCAGTATTCGATCGAGATCATCAACCCGCTCGGCACCGCGGTGCAGCGCATCTTCGCGCCGCTGGGGTATTCCAACGTGGAAACCCGCGTGGGCGATGGCTTCTTCGGCTGGCCGGAAGTGACCGGCGGGTTCGACACCATCATCGTGACCTGCGCCGCGCAGTATGTGCCGCCGGCGCTGATCCAGCAGCTCAAGCCGGGTGGGCAGCTGGTGATCCCGATCGGCCAGCCGTTCCGCCGCGGGCAGTTCCTGTACATCTATTCCAAGGACCAGGACGGGCGCGTGCGCAGCCGCAAGGATGTGGGTGTGTATTTCATCCCGATGACCGGGGCGATGATGAACCGCCCGCGGCCGACCGATGCGCCGAACCCGGAAGGGGCGCCGGCGCGGCCCGCCGCGCCGCCCGCCGCGGCCCCGGCCCAGCCGGCCGGCTGACCACGCGGGCCGCGCGCTATCCCTCGGCGCGCGGCACCATCCGCCCGACCCGCCGCCCGCCGAAGATGTGCACGTGGAAATGCGGCACTTCCTGCCCGCCATCCACGCCCATGTTGGTCAGCACGCGATAGCCCCCGTCCTCGAGCCCCAGGTCGCGCGCCACCTTCCCCACCGCCCGCCAGAAGCCGGCGATCTCGGCCTCGGTCGCCGTTGCGGCGAAATCCGCCATCGACACGTAGCGACCCTTCGGGATCACCAGCACATGCACCGGCGTCTGCGGGTTGATGTCGTGGAAGGCCAGCGCGTGCGCGTCCTCATGCACGCGCTTGCAGGGGATCTCCCCGCGCAGGATGCGGGCGAAGATGTTGGTGTCGTCATAGGGCGGCAGGCCGGTCACGGACATGGCGGGTCTCCTTCGCGGCCATCCTGGCCAAGCGCAGCGGTGGCGCAAGCGTCGCGCAGCATGCCGCGCGCGGTCTGCGCCGCACGGGTCACGGCAGCTTGCGCGTGCCCGCCGCGCGCAGGATGCCCTGCGGCCTGGCGGCCTTCTCGGCGATGCCCGAAATGCCCTGCCGGCGCGCCAATTCGGCCCAGACCTCCTGCGGCGCGATGCCCGCATCCACCCACACCACCACCAGGTGATACAGCAGGTCCGCGCTTTCGAGCACGGTCTCGGCGCGGTTGCCGACCGCGGCCTCGATCACGCATTCGACGGCTTCCTCGCCCAGCTTCTGCGCCACCTTCGCGGTGCCGCGCGCCAGCAGCCGGGCGGAATGCGAACGACCGGCATCGCCGGATTGGCGGCGCGCCTCCACCACCTGCCACAGGCGGTCCAGGATGGCCGCATCGGCACCCTTGATGGCGGGCACGAGCGGCGCCAACAGGCGCTGTTCCGCCTTGCGGACCGGCTTGGGCAGCTTGGCCTTGGCCACCGCCGCGCTGCCGCGCACGATGGCCGGCACCGGCACCCGCTCGCCCTTGGGCAGCTTCCTGGGCGCGGCCTTCTTGGCGGTGGACTTCTTCGGCACGGCCTTCTTGGCCGCAGGCTTCCGCTTCGCAGTCTTTGCCATCACGCGGCCCTCATCATGCGGGGGGCGTGGCGCACCGGCAGGCCGGCGCCGGCAAGCGCCGCCTTGGCATCGGCGATGCTGAATTCCCCGTAGTGGAACACCGAAGCGGCAAGCAGCCCGGTCGCCCCGGCCGCCGCGCCATCGACGAAATGCGCCGTGGTCCCGACCCCGCCGGACGCCACGATCGGCAGCCGCACCGCGGCGCGCACCGCGCGCGTCAGCGGCAGGTCGAAGCCCTGCTTGGTGCCGTCGCGGTCCATCGAGGTCAGCAGGATCTCCCCCGCGCCCAGCGCGGCCACGCGGCGCGCCCAGTCCACCGCATCGATGCCGGTGCCGCGGCGGCCGCCATGGGTGAAGACCTCCCAGCCCTCGGCGCTGTCCTTCTTCCGCGCGTCGATGGCGACGACGATCGCCTGGCTGCCGAAGGCCTCGGCGCAGCGGCGCACCACGTCCGGGTCGGCGATGGCGGCGGAATTGATCGAGACCTTGTCCGCACCCGCCAGCAGCAGGCGGCGCGCATCCTCGACACTGCGCACGCCACCGCCCACGGTCAGCGGGATGAAGACCTGCGCGGCGGTGCGCGAGACGACATCGAGGATGGTGTCGCGGTTCTCGTGGCTGGCGGTGATGTCGAGGAAGGTGATCTCGTCCGCGCCCTCGGTGTCGTAGGCGCGGGCCTGCTCGACCGGGTCGCCGGCGTCGCGCAGCTCGAGGAAGTTCACGCCCTTCACGACGCGACCATCCTTGACGTCCAGGCACGGGATGACGCGCAGCGCGAGCAAGGTGATGGATGACCTTCCCAATTGTCGGCGAACCGGCGCGGTGTGATCCGCAGGATTGCAAACCGCAGCGATTGGGGCCGAATGTTTCACAGGTCAAGTGAATGCATGTTGACGGGAGGGCATGGCCGATGCGCTTCGACGGCGTGGGTGTGATCGAGGACGGCTTCACCTTCACCGAGGCGGAGATCGAGCGCGCCTCCCCGCGCTTCTGGTGGGGGCCGCGCAAGCGCGCGGCCTATGAGCGGGTGCTGGAACGCCGCGGCCTGCGGCGCGAGCGCGAGGACGAGGATGACGGCCCGGAGTCGGGCAGCGACAGCGATCGCCGCGACAACAGCGCCGCCGGCACGGCCGCCGCCGCGACGGTGCTGATGGCGGACAGCGAGAAGCGCCAGGAGGGCGGCGCTTCGTCCTGGGGGTCGTGGTTCAGCGGCGGGTCGGATGGCGGCGGCGGTTCCTCCGAAAGTGACAGTTCTTCTTCGTCGAGCAGCGGCGGGTCGGATGGCGGCGGGGGTGGTTCGGGAGAATAGCGCCGACATTGCCCGCGCGGGCCCGCGCGTGGCAGGTCTCCGGTCATGGGATCGCGCCGGACGATGCAGGGTGATGATGGCGACGCCGGGTCGAGACGCGCGCTGCCACGATCGGTCGACACCATCATCGGGCCGACCCTGTTTTCGGCGGTACGCCGGATAACCCGGTCCGCCAGCATCGCATTCACCGCCCTGGCCTGCATCGGCGCGACGCTGGCGCGGGCTGACGAGGCCTGCCTCTACGCGCCGACGCCCGTTTGCATCGTGGATGTCCATGCCGCCGGCGCCGACCTGCCACTCCATGCCGTGCGCCCGGCGACCGATGCCACCTTCGCCGTGACTCGCGTGATGTCGGCGCTGCTGGCTCTCGATGAGGTCGACATCGCCGAAGCGGTGGCGCGGCGCGCGCCGGTGCGCGCGGGGGGCCAAGGCGCGCCGGACCTCGCTTCGCCGATTGCCGTTGCGCGATTCATGGCGTCGGTGCGCGCGGGCACGCCCGCGTTTTCCTGGCTCGATGGCCTTGCTGATCCCGACGGGCCGCTCGCGGCGCTGTACGGCTCCTCGACCACTTTGTTCGGGGCCGCCGGCCGGGCGGCCTACGCGTACCGGCGGGCTGGTGACGGGCTCCTGGCCGCCTTGGCCGAGCAGCAAGGTGTCGCGACGGCGGAGGCGGTGTCCCGCGAGGCCCGCTCCGCGTTTCGGGCGAGTGCGGCCTGGCAGGGGGTTGATGCCGGCATGGCGCGCTGGAACGAGCGGGTCGCGCGCCATATCCGAGTGTGGGAGAATCTCGCGGAGTTCCGCACCACGCTCGACGATCCCGCGGGTGCGCGGGACGCCCTGGCGCGCATCGGCACCGCGCCAGCGACCGGGACCGAGATACGGCTGTGGTGGCGCCTGGGCGATGCAGGCCGGGCGGAGGCCCGGGCGCGCGAAAGCGGCGAGGGATCGGTGATGGCGGTCCATGCCGATCTCGCCATCGCGGCAGCCCTGGCTGCCGGGGATCGGACAGAGGCGCTGCGGCTGATCGCGGAGGCCTGGCCGCGCTCTCTCGAGCGGCGCCGGTACGGGAGCGCCGACATGCATCATGTCCGCCGACTGATCCGCGCCACCGCCGCTGCCGGCGCGCGCGCGGATGCGCTGGTCCGCGCCGAGGCGTTGCGAAGCCTCGTGCGATCCGTCCCGCCGCGTGAGAACGAGACCTACTGGATCGAGGCGGGCGCGGCGTTGAACGACATCGGCGAATACCGTGCCGCGCTGGCGCTGCTGCATGAGGAACTGGCGTGGCGGTCCGACTCCCGCCCTTCCATCTGTGCGCCGCGGAGCGATCGGCCGGCGCCCATTGTGCGGCGTGGTGTCTCGGATCCGTATGCCCTGGCGGTGGAATTCGCGCGGGCCGGCGCGGAAGACGCAGCACTGTGCGTACTCGGCACTCTCGCGGCTCCTTTCGTGGTGGCGCCGGATGCGGACCAGGCACGATCGGCGGCGGCCTTCCTGCAAGGCCTGGGCCTGCCCTCCGGGGCCGCGCTGAGGCTCGCGCGCCGAGATATCGCGTCGCGGGAGGTTCACTGGATGATGGCGTCGCGGCCAGGCGACGTACCGCACTGGCGCAACGCGGTTCTCGACGAACGCGGCAACGTTCAGCGCATCGAGGCCATTCTCACCTTCCTGTCGCGCCAGCCGGCGCCTGTCCGCATGGGGCCCTTGCTCACGGCTGCGCAGGAAGGTGCGCGCGGCGGTCTTGGCGCGTGGGCTGCGACACGGCTGCACGACGCGCTGGCTCTCCTGCCTGACTTGGGGCGCCCCTTCCCCGAAGCCTGTCGGATCATGTCAACTGCACGCAGCCCTGGCCGTGAGGATCTCGCCGAGGCCGCGTTCCGCAGCGCAGTCGACGCGGCTCGCGCCGAGCCTGACTTCGTCCGTGGCGCGATTTTGGTCGACATCGCTGCCTGCCGCGCTGGCCGGCGCGCTAGTTGACCAGAGCCGTTTCCGCTCGCTTCGGCTCGCCTCAACGTCTCCAGATCATTGTTCTTGCGAGCCTCTTTACCCGCCCAAAGAATTCCGTTTGGGCGGGTGATGCTCTAACCCGCCGCCGCCAGCGCGGCCGCCGCATCGATCCGCCCATCATACAGCGCGCGCCCGATGATCGCGCCCGCGATCCCCGCCCCCGCCTCGCGCAGCGCCACCAGATCCTCGACCCCCGCCACGCCGCCGCTCGCCACCACCGGCAGCGCCACCGCGCGCGCCAGTGCCGCCGTCGCCTCCACATTCACGCCGCCGAGCATCCCGTCCCGCGCGATGTCGGTGTAGATCACCGCCGCCGCGCCGCTGTCCTCGAAGCGCCGCGCCAGGTCGGTTGCGGACACGTCCGACGTCTCCGCCCAGCCCTCCGTCGCGACCATGCCGTCCCGCGCATCGATGCCCAGCGCCACCCGGCCGGGGAAGGCGCGGCACGCCGCCCGCGCGAAATCCGGGTCCTTCACCGCCGCACTGCCCAGGATGATCCGCGCCACGCCGGCATCCAGCCAGGCCTGCGCCACCGCCATGCTGCGGATGCCACCACCCAGCTGCACCCGCGCGCCCGGCACCGCCGCCAGGATGCCGCGCACCGCCGCGGCATTCGCGGGCTTCCCGGCGAAGGCGCCGTCCAGGTCGACCACATGCACCCAGCCGAAGCCCGCCTGCACGAAGGCGCGCGCCTGCGCCGCCGGGTCCTCGGCATAGACCGTCGCCTGGTCCATCTCGCCGCGCTTGAGGCGCACGACCTGGCCGCCTTTGAGGTCGATGGCGGGATAGAGCGTCAGGGTCACGGGCAGCATCCGGATGGCGGGAGGTCGGGGCAGGCGCGGGGGCTTCCTGCCGCCTCGGCCGCGATCGCGCAACCGCCAGCAGTTACCGGGGCTGCAGCGCGATCGCCGCGGCGCGCCGCACCGCCGCTGGCCCATGGCTTCCGCGAAGATCCGTGCCCAGGTGCATGAGTCCGCGTGGGCAGGGGGCGATCTGGCGAGGACGCCGCCTATTCCGGCTGGATGCCCGCGGCGCGGGTGACCTGCGCCCATTCCGTGACCTCGGCCGCCACCTCCTGGCCGAACACATCGGCCGGGCCGCCGGCCGGGGAAATGCCCTGCGCGCGCAGCCGATCGGCCACGCTTGGCACCCGCACCGCGCGCGCCATCGCCGCGTTGATCTGCTGCACCAGCGCCGGTGCCATGCCGGCCGGGCCGAAGGCGGCGTACCAGTTCATCGACAGGAAGCCGGGATAGGTCGCCGCGAAGGGCGCCACGTCGGGTAGCACCGCCTGGCGGTCGGGGCTGCCGATCGCGATCGGCACCATCCTGCCCTCGGCGATATGCGGCAATGAATTCACCAGGTTGTTCACCAGCGCCTGCACCTGGCCCGACAGCAGCGCCGTGGTCGCCGGCGCGGCGCCGCCGAACGGGATATGCGCGATGTCGAGCCCGGCGATCTGCTTCAGCCGCTCCATCGTCAGGTGGTTGCCGGTGCCGTGCCCGGCCGAGCTGTAGTTGAACTGGCCTGGGCGCGCCTTCACCGCCGCCACGAAGTCCGGCAGCGTCCGCACGCCCAGCGAGGGATGCGCGACCAGCAGGAAGGGCGCATCGGCCAGCCGGCACACGGCGGTGAAGTCGCGCAGCGTGTCGAAGGGCATGCTGCGCAGCACGGATGGGTTGATCGCATGCGAATTCGCGGTGACCAGCAGCACGTGCCCGTCAGGCGCGGCTCGCGCCACCACCGCGCTGCCGGTGCTGCCGCCGGCGCCCGGGCGGTTCTCCACCACCACCGACTGGCCCCACGCCGCTTCCAGCTGCTGCGCGACGAAGCGCGCGATGGCATCGGTCGGCCCGCCGGCCGAGAACGGCACGATGATGCGCACCGGCCGCGCCGGAAACGCCTGTGCCACGGCGACACCCGGCGCGGCCAGAACGGCGGCGGCGAGCACGGCCCGGCGTTGGATCGCCATGGTTCTTCCCTCCCGAGGATACCCGCGACCATGCCCCACCCACCGCGCCAAGGCCACGGGCTGGCACGGCGCCATCGGCGTGGCAGCATGCACGGGTGACATCCAACGCCTTCCTGCCGGGCCTGCGCGAGGCCCTGGGCGCGCCGGGCATTGCCATGGCCGCGACCTTCCTCGCCTTCGGCGCCGCGGTGCAGGAGGCAGGCCTATCGCCCGGCTGGGCCGTGCTGGCCTGCTGGGGCATCTATGGCATGCCGGGGCAGTTGGTGCTGGTGCAGGCGGCCGGCGCCGGCTGGACCGGCGGGGTCGGCATCGCGGTGCTGGGCGCGGTCGCGGTGAACGCCCGGTTCCTTCCGATGGCTGTCTCGATCACGCCGGTGCTGTCGGCGCGCAGCCGCTGGCGCCTGCTGCCCGCGGTGCCGTTCATCGCGGTGACGCCCTGGGCGGCGGCCATGCGCGCGCTGCCGGCGGTGGACAGGCCGGACCGCGTGCCGTGGTTCCTCGGCTTCGGGCTGACGTCGTGGATGGTGGCGGGCTTTGCCTCCCTCGCTGGCTTCCACCTGGCCGGGGCGCTGGGGCCGGAGGCCCGCGCGGGGCTGCTTTTCGTCAACCCGCTGTATTACGCGCTGCTGCTGGCCGCCGACCTGGACCGGCCGGCCCCGCGGCGCGCGGTGCTCTGCGGTGCAGCCGCGGCGGCCCTGGCCTGGCTGCTGCCGGCTTCGGTCGCGTTGCTCGCGGCGGGGCTGGTGGGCGGCACGGCGGCTTTCCTGATCGGGCGTCGCCATGGCGCCGGCTGACCTCGCGCTGATCCTGACGGCCGCGGCCTGTCTGGCGCTGCGCCTCGCCGGGGTGTGGCTCGCCGGCGGGCTCACGACGGATCATCCGGTCATCGCCTGGGCCACCGCCGTCGCCCAGGCCACGCTGGCGGCCTTCGTCACGTTGGCGATCGTGGCGCCCGCCGGCGCGCTGGCGGAGGTGCCGCTGGCGGCACGGTTGGCGGGGCTGGCGGTGGGGGTCGCGGCATGTCTGGCGATGCGACGGCGGTTGCTGCCGGCACTGGTCGCGGGGTTGGCGGCGATGCTGGTTGTCCGGGCGATGCTGTGAGGGCGAGAGGGGCTTTGCCCCCCTCGCGCTCCCCTCACCAAGGGGCAACCGCCCCTTGGATCCCGGGGGAAATCAAGCAGTGATGACGCGGTGGTGGCGCAGGAAGGACAGCAGGTCCAGCATGGGCAGGCCAAGGATCGCCGAGTGGTCGCCGGTGATACGGCCGAACAGGTGAATGCCGGGGCCTTCCAGGCGATAGGCGCCGACCGAGGCCAGCACCGCCTCGCCCTCCAGCGCCAGGTATGAGGCCAGGAACGCCTCGCTGAAGTCGCGCATCACCAGGCGCGGCACCGACACATGCTGCCAGATCCGACCGCCGCGACGGTGGCACACCACCGCCGTCACCAGGTCATGGGCGCGGCCACGCAGCGCCATGAGCTGCGACCGCGCGGCGGCCAGGTCGGGCGGCTTGTCGTACCAGAGGCCCTCGCAGACCAGCAGCTGGTCGCAGCCGATCACGAACGCCTCGGGGTCGCGCCGCGCAATGCGCTCGGCCTTGGCATCCGCCAGCATCAGCGCGGCATCGGCCGCAGGTATCCCTTCGGCCTGGGCGGATTCCTTGATCGCAGCCTCGTCCACGGCCGCGGCGACGGCCTCGAACCGGAGCCCGGCGGCTTCAAGCAACGCCCGGCGCGCCTGCGACGCCGAGGCAAGCACCAGGCGCGGCGCCGAAGCCTGGATCACGCGCCCGGCCCGGCCTGGCCGAGCACCGCCGCGGCCGGGTCATCGGGCGGCGGCGGCGCGACGGCATCCTTGCGGCGGGCATGCCAGGCATCCATCAGCTGCAGCACCGTCGCGGCGGTTTCCTCGATGCTGCGGCGGGTCACGTCGATGACGGGCCAGCCCCGCGCGGTGCACAGGCGGCGCGCGGCGACGATCTCGGCCTTCACCGCCTCGGGATCGATGTAGTCGGTGGCGTCCTGGCGCACGCCGCCAGCGCCGATGATCTTGAGACGGTGGCGGCGGATGTCGATCAGCGCATTCACCTCGATATGCAGGCCGACCACCGGGCAGGGCGGGTTCTCCAGCGCATCCGGCAGCGCGGCGCCCGGCACGATCGGCACATTGGCCGCCTTGATCCCGCGATTCGCCAGGTAGAAGCAGGTCGGCGTCTTGGACGACCGCGACACCCCGACCAGCACCACGTCGGCATTGCGGATGCCCAGCGTGCCCTGCCCGTCATCATGGCTGAGCACGTAGTGCATCGCGTCGATGCGCCGGAAGTAATCGGCATCCATGACATGCTGGGCGGCGCGGCGTTCCTTCGCGCGGGCGCCGATCGCGCTCTGCAACAGATCCATCACGGGATCGAGCGGCGAGAAGCACGGCAGGCCGAGCCGCCCGCAATGTTCCTCCAGCGCCAGGCGCAGGCTGGAATCGACCAGGGTGAACAGCACCGGCCCGGGCTCGTGCTCCATGCCCTCCAGCACGCGGTCGAGCTGCAGGCGGGACCGCACCAGCGACCAGCGATGATGGATGACATGGTGGTCGTCGAACCGCGCGAGCGTGGCGCGCGCGATCGAGTTCAGTGTCTCCCCGGTGGAATCGGAGACCAAATGGAGGTTGATCTGGCGGTGGATCATCGTGGGGATAGTAGCGCGCTTCGCTGTGGATGACGGGGATGGAATCATGCCGTCGCGTCGCCTCGGTGGACATCGTGAATCGACGACACATCCATGGCGGCCTGCGGATGGATCGCGGCGCTCCCTGGGGACGATGTGGACAGCTTCAACCAGCCCAGGCTGTACCTGGGGTGGCGGGGCCGGCCGGCCGGTGGGCGAAACCGCCTGGCGGATCGGCGGTGGCTGAATCCCCGTCATCCACACCCCCAACTACCTACACACCCTTTCTTAAAACCTGATTCCTTGCGAAGGGTTGTCCATGGACAGCGAACCAGCGACCGGCCCGACCAAGCCTCTCCTGCGCGCATTGGGTGGCGAAGCCGTATGGCCGCCGCCGGCCTGGCTGATGCGCCAGGCCGGGCGGTACCTGCCGGAATACCGCGAGCTGCGCGCGCAGGCCGGGGATTTCATCAGCCTCTGCACCACGCCGCCGCTGGCGGCCGAGGTCACGCTCCAGCCGATCCGCCGCTATGGCATGGAAGCGGCGATCCTGTTCTCCGACATCCTGATGATCCCCTGGGCGCTGGGGCAGCCGCTGCGCTTCGCGGAAGGCGAGGGCCCCTTGCTCGAGCCGCTGCGCACGGCAGAGGCGATCGCCGCGCTGGATCCGTCCGTGGTGGTGGCACGTGCCGCGCCGGTGTTCGAGACGGTGGCCCGGGTCCGCGCCGGCCTGGCGGCCGAGGCCCCGCGCACCACGCTGATCGGCTTCGCCGGTGGCTGCTTCACGGTCGCCTGCTACATGCTGGAAGGCAAGGGCAGCAAGGAATTCCCGGCCGCCAGGGGGCTCGCCTATGCCGACCCGGCGCTGTTCGGGCGGCTGATCCGCACCCTGCAGGACGCCACGGTCGAATACCTGGTGGCGCAGGTCGAGGCCGGCGCCGAGGCGCTGATGATCTTCGATTCCTGGGCCGGGATGCTCTCGCCTGGCCAGTTCCGTCGGTGGGTGATCGAACCCACCGCGGCCATCACCCGGGCGCTGCGCAAGCGCTGCCCGGGGGTACCGCTGATCGGCTTCCCGCGCCTGGCGGGCCCGCTGCTGACGGATTACGCCGCGCGGGCGGGGGTGGATGCGACCGCCATCGATACCTCGATGGACCCGCGCTGGGCGGCGCAGGCGGTGCCGCCGACCATGGCGCTGCAGGGCAACCTGGATCCGCTGGCGCTGGTGGCGGGCGGGGCCTCGCTTGAAGCCGAGGCGCGGTCGATCCTGGGGGCGATGCGCGGCCGGCCGTACATCTTCAACCTGGGCCATGGGATCGTGCCGCAGACGCCGCCGGAGCATGTCACCCAGCTGATGCGGATCCTGCGGTCGGCCTGACGCCGCGGCGCGTGGTGTCAGCGCGCCCGCGCGCGCCGGGCCCAGCGCGCGCCCACGATACCGCCGGCGATGGCCCCAACCACGCCGCCGAGCGGGCCGATGAGGAAGATCGCGCCCATGGCGAAGGCACCCTCGGCCTGGCTCACGCGCGCCATCATGCCGTAGGTGAGCACCGCCGCGCTGGTCGCGACCCATCCCAGGGCGATGCCCAGCACGACGCCCAGCAGGATCCGCATCATGCCTCGGTCGCGAAGGGTGGCTTGAGCCACAGCGCGTCCTTCACCTTGGCGCGCAGGAAGGCCTGGTGGCTGCCGGCCTGGTCGTCGCTGACCGGGATGGGGCGTGGCGTCCAGGCGACGCTCTCGCCCATGGTCAGGGCATCGGCCCCGCCGGCCTGGCTGGCTGCCAGTTCGAAGCCAGGCTGCTTGCCGCCCATCAGCTCCAGGTAGACCTGCGCGAGCAGCCGGCAGTCCAGGATCGCGTTGTGGGCGGCGCGCATGGAGTTGTCGACGCCAAGGCGCCGGCACAGCGCATCGAGGCTGTTCGGCATGCCCGGATAGCGAAGCTTGGCCAGGGCCAGGCTGTCGATCATGCGGCTGCGATCGAGCGGCGGCGCGCCGCAGCGGCGAAGCTCGGCATCGAGGAAGCCGAAGTCGAAAGGCGCGTTGTGGGCGATGACCGGCGAATCGCCCAGGAAGGCGATGAACTCCTCGACGATGGTGGCGAAGCGCGGCTTGCCCTGGAGATCGGCGTTGGTGAAGCCATGGATACGGGTGGCCTCGGCCGGGATGTCGCGCTCGGGATCGACCAGCCGATGAAAGACATTGCCAGTCGGCAGCAGGTTCACAAGCTCGACCGCCGCCACCTCGATCACGCGATCCCCATGCAGGGGATCGAGACCGGTCGTCTCGGTATCAAGGATGACTTGCCGCATGGCGCAACACTAGCAGGCTTGGTCCGACCCTAGAATCCCGTGGTCAAGGGGCCCGTCGGCCCCTTGCGGGGTGCGGGGCAGAGCCCCGCAGCTTCCTCACCACCCTGCGGATGGCCGCCTGCGCGAAATGCCGACTGATCCCCGTTCGGACCACATGATCCGCCCGTCGCCGCTTCTCCGCATCCGGCATCTGCCGCGCATGGATGGCCGCGAAGCGTTCCGCCGTCATACCAGCCCGCCGCAGCACCCGCGCGCGCTGCACGGCGGCCGGCGCCGAGACGACGATCACCTGGTCGACGCGCCGCTGGCCGCCATTCTCGAACAGCAGCGGCACGTCGAGCACGACGATGCCCTGCCCGTTGCGTCGGGCACGGGCCAGGAAGCGGCGCTCCGCATCACGCACCAGCGGCCAGACGATGGCTTCGAGGCGCTTCAGCGCCGCGGGATTGCCCAGGACCGCGCGGCGCAGGGCCTCGCGATCCACCCGGCAGTCGCGCACGCAGCCGGGGAAGGCCGCGGCGATCGGCGCCACGGCGCGCCCGCCGCGGGCCTGGAGCCGATGGACGGCCGCATCCGCATCGAAGACCGGGATGCGCAGGCGGCGCAGCGTGGCGGTGGCGGTGGACTTGCCCATGCCGATGCCGCCGGTCAGGCCGATGACGATCATCGTGGCGGGATGTCGGCGGCGACCACGGCGCGTAGCGCCTCGTCCACGCCGGGGGCGGCGCCGAACCAGGCTTCGAAGCCGGGGCGCGCCTGGTGCAGCAGCATGCCGAGCCCATCCACCGCGCGAAGCCCGCGTGCCCGCGCCGCGGCGAGCAGCGGGGTTTCCAGCGGGACATAGACGATGTCCACGACCACGGCCTGTGCGGGCAGGGGCGCCAGGTCGAGCTGCAACGGCGGCTGTCCCTGCATACCGAGCGCCGTCGTGTTCACCAGCAGCGCGGCATCGTGCAGCGGCGGTACGTCCGCCACCACGATGGGGCCGCCGAGATCACCGGCCAAGGCCTCTGCCCGGGCGCGCGACCGGTTCACCAGCGTGACCCTCGGGCAGCCGGCGTCGAGCAGCGCGGCCGCCACCGCCCGCGCCGCGCCACCGGCCCCGAGCAGCACGGCCGGGCCAGCGGCAGGCTGCCAGCCCGGCACCCCGGCGCGCACGCTCTCCAGGAAGCCAAACCCGTCGGTATTGGAACCCTCGATCCGGCCGTCGCGGAACACCAGCGTGTTCACCGCGCCGGCGCGCCGCGCCGTGGCATCGACGCTGTGGCAGACATCGAAGGCCGCCTGCTTGTGCGGGATGGTGACATTGGCGCCGCGAAAACCGAGATCCGCCAGCGCATGGACGGCGGTGGCGAACCGGTCCGGGTGGACCGGCAGCGGCAGGTAGGCGCCATCGATCCCGAGCGTGGCAAGCCAATGCCCATGCAGGCGCGGCGAGCGGGAATGCGAGACAGGCCAGCCGAGGACCCCGGCAAGGCGCGCGTGACCGGTGAGAAGGCGCATCCCGCCAGCAAGCCCGGCCGGCGGGCGTCGTGCAAGGGGGTGGACAGCGGGGCCGGCGCCGGGCTGCATGTCGGCGCGGCGCGCGAGCGCCCCTGCAAACCGCCGATGCCGGGACCATTTCCTCCCCATGCCCGCAAGACCCGATGACCACGGCGCACCGGCACGACTGGGCTTCGATGCCGTGGTCAACCTGTCGCAGGACATCCTGTCGGCGCATCGGCTGGAGGGTCGGGGCACGCCAGCGGAAGCGGCGGCGCGCCTGGCAGTGCAGCGGTTGCCCGGGGTGGCCCAGGTGAAGCTGCGCTGGCACGGGCCGCGGCCAGGGGCTCCGACGCCGCCGCTGGTGACGATCCACCCGATCGGCAGCACGGCGCCGGTGGCCGGGGCCGGGTGGCAGGCGGCGCAGGAGCTCGCGGCGGTGCTGGTGCGGGAGGCGCTCGATCGCCTCGCCACGGCGGGGTGACGCGGCGCGCTATTCGGCGGGCAGCGCGGCCGGGCGGCGCGCCTCGGCGAATTCGGGCGCGCGGGCCCAGAGCTCGGGCTTGAGCTCCTCCGGCCGGTCGGGGAAGGCGAAGGCGCAGACCAGCGTCACCATCGCGAAGCCGCCCAGCACCAGCATCGCGACGGCCAGGGAGCCGGTGGCTTCATGCAGGAAGCCGATCAGCGGGGAGGCGACGGCCGCGCCCATGAAGCCGATGGTGAAGCGAACCGAATAGAGCTTCGCGCGCAGCGGGGGCGCGACATAGCGCGCCGTCATCGTCTCGTTCACCGTGACCTGGCCGAACACGCAGGCGGCGACAATCCCCGCCAGCGGCAGCACCAGCCAGCCATCGAGGAAGGACAGCGCGAAAAGCGCCGGCACCACGGCGATGCCGAGCGGCATGAAGACCCGCTTCAGCGTGGTGCGGTCGATGATGTTGCCCACGGTGAATTGCGTCAGGCCGCCGCACAGCGTCGCCAGGAAGGCCAGCAGCCCGACCACTGGCAGCAGGTCCGGGCTGTCCGCCAGGCGTTCCTGCATCAGCTTCGGCAGCAGCAGGGTGAAGGCGTTGAACACCAGGCCGGAGACGGCGGCGATCGACATCAGGATCAGCACGGCGCGGCGCACCACGCTGGGCGGGATCTCGGCGAAGGGGCGCGCGCCGCCGCCGGCCTTCACGGCATCGAAATCCGGTTCGCGCATGTAGAGCAGGCCGACCGCCATGCAGGCGACGCCGGGGATGATGAAGGCCCAGCGCCAGCCGAGGGCGGCCGCGACGAAGGCGGTGACCACCGGCGCGCTCGCCACGCCGAGATTGCCGAAGACGCCGTTGATGCCCATGGCGCGGCCAACGCGATCGCCGGCGGCCTCGACCAGCACGGCGGTGCCGATCGGGTGGTAGATCGCGGCGAAGCAGCCCATCAGGCCAAGCGCCACGCCGATCGCCACCGGGCCGTCCATGAAGCCCGCCGCCGCCATGAAGAAGCCGGTGCCGAGGAAGAACGCCGTCATCAGCGCGCGCCGGCCGACGCGGTCGGCCAGCCAGCCCATTGGCAGCGCGCCCAGCCCATAGGTCACGAACATCGCCGTGCCGAGCGCCAGGATCGGGCCGTAGTCGCCGCCGAAGGTCGCACGGTCCTGGGTGACCATGGCCAGCACGGCGGTCGCCAGGATCAGCAGGCAGTAATGGGTAAAGGTATGGGCGGCGTTGATGAACACCACCTGGCGCTGGGCCGCGGTCATGGCTTGTCCTCGGGTGCCGGGACTTCCGCCCGGGTGCTGCGGCAGGCTACGCTCGGCCGCATGGCGACGTCAGGCCAAATCCTGTCGCGAGACGGCCAGGCGCCGCGGCGCGACCTTCCGCAGGACCGGGTGGACCGCCCGCTGGCCGCCTTCGCGCGCGACTATGCCGAGGGCGAGGCGGTGCCGCGCCACAGCCACGACCGCGCGCAACTGCTGTATGCCACCGCCGGCATCATGCGCGTGACCACGGATGCCGAGCGCTTCACGGTCCCGCCGGGGCGCGCGCTCTGGATGCCGGCGGCCGTGCCCCATGCGGTGGCGATGCCCCGCGGGCTGGCCATGCGCGCGCTGTTCCTGCGCGCCGACGCGGCGGCGGCCGGGCCGCCACGGGCCGCCATCCTGTCGGTGGCGCCGCTGCTGCGCGAACTGATCCTGGCCGCCTGCGCCGAGCCGCTGGAATGGGACGAGAAGGGTCGTGGCGGCCACCTGGCCGCGCTGATCCTGGAAGAGATCGCCCGCGCGCCGGCCCTGCCGCTGGGCGTGCCGCAGCCGCGCGACGCCCGGCTGGTCCGCCTGGCGGCGGCGCTGGCGGCGCGGCCCGACAGCGCGCTGACGCTGGATGACTGGGCGGCCCGCACGGGCGCCAGCCCGCGCACGCTGCGGCGCCTGTTCCAGGCCGAGACCGGCATGGGCTTCGCGCGCTGGCGCCAGGCGCTGCGCCTGGCGGAGGCGGCGGCGCTGCTCGCCAGCGGCATGGCCCCGGCGCGCGCGGCGGCCGCGGTGGGCTATGCCAGCGCACCCGCCTTCGGCGCGGCGTATCGCGCTGCCTTCGGCGTGACGCCGGGTACGGTTCAGCCCGCCACCGTGGCGGTCGCCCACAGCGCATAGGCTTCGTCCCGCACGACGCGCACGGAATCGAAGCGCGCGGTGACCAGCGCAGCTTCCAGCGTGCGCGCGGTGAAGCCGGTGCGATGCGCCATGAAGGCATTGCCCGCGGCGATCGCCGCGCCATGGCCGTACAGCATATCGAGCGGTGCGATCGGCCCGGCGGGCGACAAGTAGGCAGGGTCGGCGAGCCGGTCCTGGGCCACCAGCTCGGCCACGCGCTGCAGGTCCGGCAGGGTGATCAGCGCGAAGCCGCCCGGGCGCAGCACGCGGCGGAATTCGCGCAGCGCCAGCGGCACCTCATGCGCGAACAGGTGTTCGAGGTTGTGGGCCGACCACACCGCATCGAAGGACGCGGTGGCGACGACCGACATGTCGGTGATCGAGCCCAGGATATCCGGCGCCACGCCGGGATCGATGTCGAGCCGCACCTCGTGCCATTCGCCGGGGGCGAAGAAGCCGGCCGGCAACTTGGCGGGGTCGGCCCGCCCGCAGCCGACATGCAACAGGCTGCGCAGGGTGGGCGGGGCGTCGGCAAGCAGGGTCATGGCGTGTCCCGTCATGTCAGGCGGCGCGCGGCAAGGGCGACTGCAGCCCCGCCAGGTAGGCGGCGGCGCGGCGGCCGCCGCGGCGGCGGTCATGCTCGGCCAGCAGGCGGAAGGCGATGTCGCAGGCCGCGTAGCAGTCGTGCAGGATCGCCGCCATCGCCAGGAGCTGCCGGTCCGACAGCGCGTCCAGCCGCGCGAAGTCGCGGATGAACACCGCATCGGCCCAGACCAGCTGGCCGAGCCCCGCATAGGGATCGTTGTTCACCATCATTGGCTGCACGGCACGGCTGACGGTGGGGAAGAAGCGGTGCAGCACGAAGCCGTGGCCGCGCAGGAAGATGTCGATCTCGCTGAACAGCGGCTGGCCCTTGTAGAGCGGCAGGAACTCGACCTCGGCCTGGACCACCACGGCATCGCGCAGGCGGGCCTGCGCGTGGCGCAGCACCATCAGCTCGGCACCCTGGATATCGAGCTTCAGCAGGTCGGCGCCTTGCGTCTGGGGCACGTCGTCGAGGCGGACGGTGTCGACCTGCTCGGTCGCGATCACGCGGCCCCAGTCGGGGAAGCCGTGGAACAGCGCCAGCACATCCGGGTCGGGTTCCAGCAGGGATGTCATGCCCGGCGCCTGGCAGATATGCAGCGTGTGGCGCCGGCCATCGCCGACGGCATGCGGGAAGTAGCGTTCCAGCGGCCCCTTGCGCGTATCCAGCAGGTCCAGCGCGGCCGGGTTGGGTTCGAACCCCACCACCTCGGCATCGCCGGCGCGCAACATGGCGGCATAGGGCGGGTCGGAATCGATCGGGTTGGCGCCGATATCGATGACCTTGATGCGCGGCGTGTCGTCCTGAAGGCCGCGGGGATCACCGTCGCCCGACAGGGCGCGGAAGCTCGGGTCGGGCATGGCGGCTGCCTCCTGCAGCGGCGGGCATCCTCGCCGGATGATCTTTCCGAAGCGTTCACGCCGGCTTGCCGCGCGCCGCACGTGGCGTATGGGTGCCGCGCGGCACGGCCGCACCCGAACGGAACCCGCATGGCCGCCTGGCTTCCCCTCCTCCTCGGCTTCCTCACGGCGATCGGTCCGGTTTCGACCGACATGTATCTGCCCGCCTTCCCGGCGATCGAGGCGGAGCTCGGTACCGCGCGCGGCAGTGTCGAGATCACGCTGGCGGCCTGGTTCGTCGGCCTCGCGGTCGGGCAACTGGTGCAGGGCAGCCTGGCGGACCGGCTGGGGCGGCGTCGGCCGCTGGTGATCGGCACGGCGGTCTATACGGTGGCGTCGATCGGCTGCGCGCTGGCGCCGGACATGCCGACGCTGGCCGCCTGGCGCTGCGTCGCGGCCTTCGGCGGCGCGGCCAGCGCGGTGATCCCGCGCGCCATGGTGCGCGACCTGGCGGAGGGCCTTGCCGCGGCGCGGCTGATGTCGCGGCTGATGCTGGTGATGGGCGCGGCGCCCATCCTGGCCCCCACGCTGGGCGGGCTGCTGCTGGAGGCCGGCGGCTGGCGCGCGATCTTCTGGGTCTGCGCGGCCTATGGCGGGCTGTCCTGCCTGCTTGCGTGGCGCTTCCTGCCGGAGACGCTGCCGCCCGACCGCCGCATCCGCCGTTCGGTGCTGCGGCTGCTGACGGATTTCGTGCAGATCGGGCGCGAGCGCGTTTTCATCACCCATGCGCTGATGGGCGCGGCGACCATGTTCATGGTCTTCGCCTACATCAGCGGCGCGCCGGGCGTGTACATTGAGCAGTTCGGCATGTCGGCCACGAGCTTCGGGCTGGTCTTCGGCATCAGCGCCACCGGCTTCATCGCGGCATCGCAGGTGAACCCGATGCTGCTGCGCCGCTTCGGGGCAAGCCGCGTCCCGGCATTGGCGCTGCGGGTCTCGGCGGTGGCGGTGGCGGTGCTGGCGGTGGCCGCCTGGACCGGCGCGGGCGGGCTGATCGGCGTGATCGCGGCCGCGATGGTGGCGCTGGCCTGCACCGGGCTGGTCTTCCCGAACGCGGCGGTGGGCGCCCTGTCGCGCCATGCGGGGCGGGCCGGAAGCGCCTCGGCGCTGCTCGGCACCCTGCAGTTCACCTGCGCGGCGGCCGGCAGCGCGCTGGTCGGCGCGCTGGCCGACGGCACGGCGCGGCCGATGGCCGGGCTGATGCTGGCGGGGGCGATCGCGGCGCTGGTGGCGGAACGCCTGCGGCCCGCATCCTAGGGCAGATCGCGTTCAGATGGACTCATCTGAACGCGTGAAGATGCTCTGAAAACAAAAGGCCAAAGCCAGCGACGTGAGCGCGAGCGAACGCAGCATGCGCGAGGGCATCGTCCGTTCAAACGGGTTCGTCTGGACGGGCAAGGATGCTCGTGAAGACAACGGGCGGGCGGCATTGCACGGAGCCATGGCGAGCGGAAATGGCTCCCGCCGCGCAGCGTCGCCGCGCCAGTGGCCAAGCTGCCGATCGGCTCGACCCGCGCCTTCGCGTCATCGGCCAGGCGCGGCCAGCCGGCCTTCTTCGCCGGCGCGTTGCTTGCGCCTGCCCGCCGCGGCCTACGCCCCGCCCGCGGCCTCCTGCGCGCCGTCGCGCCGCAGCGGAATCGCGCGATCCAGCCGGCACGAGACCTCCGCACCCTCGGCCCAGGCCTGCGCCGCCGCGGGCGTGACCACGAACAGCATCCCGGCCGGCGTCGCGACCTCGTATTCGCGGGTCTGGCCCAGGAAGGCGGCGCGCTGCACGCGACCGGGCAGGCCGGCACCGGCCTCCGGCGGCAGCAGGCGGATCGATTCCGGGCGGACCGCCAGCGCGGCGGGGCCGGGCGGATGCGCGCGCATCACCGTCTCCAGCACCGCGCCGCCGAGCGCGATGCGTCCCTCGTCCAGCACCTCGCCCTGCAGCACATTCGCCTCGCCCATGAAGTCGGCGATGAAGGCGTCGGCGGGGTCGTCGTACAGCGCGGCCGGCGTGCCCTTCTGCGCGATGCGGCCATCCTTCATCACCACGACCAGGTCCGAGACGGCCAGCGCCTCCTGCTGGTCGTGCGTGACGTAAACGACCGACAGGCCAAGCCGCTTCTGCAGGTCGCGGATATCCTCCCGCACACGCCGGCGCAGGCGGGCATCGAGGTTGGACAGCGGCTCATCGAACAGCAACACCTTGGGCCGCAGCACCAGCGCGCGCGCCACCGCCACGCGCTGCTGCTGCCCGCCGGAGAGTTCCGCCGGCAGCCGCGCACCCAGGCCGTCCAGCCCCAGCGTCTTCAACATGGCGTTGGCCTCGGCCTCCGCCGCTTGGCGCCGCGCGCCGCCGACCACCAGGCCGTAGGAGACATTCTCCAGCACGTTCATGTGGGGGAACAGCGCGTAGGATTGGAACACCATGGCGATGCGGCGTTCGGCGGCCGCGAGGCGCGTGACGTCGCGGCCCTCGATCTCGATCCGCCCCGCGGTCGGCAATTCGAGCCCCGCCACCAGCCGCAGCGTGGTGGTCTTGCCGCAGCCCGACGGCCCCAACAGCGTGACCAGCGCGCCCTGCGGCAGGTCGAAGGTGACATCGTCCACCGCGCGCACCTGGCCGAAGGCCTTGGTCACGCCGGTGAAGCGGATGGCGGCATCGGTGGTCATGGCATGTTCATCCAGTCCAGGCCTGCGTGCCCGCCGCGCGCCGTGGCGACCTTCGCCGGCACGCTCACGCGCCGGCCCGCATGGGTGTCGCCGGCAACGGCGTTGCTGCCCGCCGTCCGATCTGTGCGCGGCCGACCATCTTCTCGATGCCCAGCACGACCGCCAGCATGACCACGATCAGCACGGTGGAGTAGGCGATGGCGAGCGCCATCTCCCCCGCCTCGACCCGCCCGACGATATAGACCGTGGCCAGGTTGTGCTGCGCCGAGACCAGGAAGATCACCGCCGAGACCGCCGTCATGGCATGCACGAAGCTGAAGGCCAGCGCCGCCACGATGGCCGGGCGCAACAGCGGCAGCACGACGCGGCGCAGCGTCTGCAAGGCGCCTCCGCCCATGGTGGCCGATGCCTCGTCCAACGACCTGTCGATCTGCGCCAGCGCCGCGATGCCCCCGCGCACGCCGACCGGCAGGTTCCGGAACACGAAGCAGATCACCAGGATCAACGCCGTGCCCGTGAGCTCCACGGGCGGTTCGTTGAACGCCATGATGTAGGAGACGCCGACCACCGTGCCCGGGATGGCGAAGGACAGCATGGTCGTGAATTCCAGCGACCTGCGACCGGGGAAGGCCTGCCGCGCCAGCAGCCAGGCCAGCAGGATGCCGAGCCCGGCGGTGAGTGGTGCGGAGATCGCCGCCACCTGGATGGTGGTGAACAGGCTGTCCCAGGCCGACCCGCGGAAGGCCGGGCCGTTCGCCCATTCCACCTCGAACCCGGTCACGAAATGGCGCCAGGTGAAGGACATGTCGGCGCGCCCGATATCGTGCACGAAGCCGCCCACCAGGATGATGCCATAGACCGCCGCGGTGAAGGCCATCCAGGGCCAGGCCACGGCGCCACAGGCGAAGCGCAGCCCGCGCGGCAGCGGCGCCGGCACGCCGGAATCGCCCTTGCCCGTGACGGTGGTATAGCGCCGCTTGCCCAGCCACAGCGCCTGCAGGGCGAAGGCGCCGAAGGTCAGCGCCAGCAGCAGCAGCGCCAGCGCCGCCGCGCGCCCCGGATCGTGCCGCGCGCCAGCGATGGCGAAGAAGATGCGCGTCGACAGCACGTCGAAATCGCCGCCCAGCACCAGCGGATTGCCGAAGTCGGCAAGACTCTCGACGAAGGCGAGCAGCAGGCAGGCGGCGATGGCCGGGCGCAGCAGCGGCCAGGTCACGGTGCGGAACACGGTGAAGCGCCGCGCCCCCATGGTGGACGCCGCTTCCTCCAGCGACGGGCCGATCGCACGCACCGCGCCTTCCAGCAGCACGAAGGCGATCGGCGCCTGCGCCAGCACCTGCGCCAGCAGCACGCCCGGCAGCCCATAGATCCAGCGGCTGCGCGGAATGTCGAACCATTCCCACAGCGCGGTGGTGACGATGCCGGTGCGTCCGAACAGCACGATCAGCGCGAGCGACACCACGAAGGGCGGCGTGATCAGCGGCAGGATGGTCATGGCGCGGAAGGCCGGCTGCGCGCGCATCTGCCCGCGTGCGGCCAGCAGCGCGAAGGCGAGGCCGATCAGGGTCGAGATCACCGCCGTCAGGCTCGCCAGCAGCAGCGTGTTCCACACCACGCCGCAGCCCTGGTGGGTGCTGAGGCAGGCGAGGCTCCAGGCCTCCGGCGCGGCCAGCCGCGTGGCCAGCGCGGCGGGCGCGATGCGGCCATCCTCCATCACCGCCGCGGCCAGGATGGTGGACAGCGGCACGAACACGAACAGCAGCAACAACCCCGCGCTGCCCGCCACCAGGAAGGCGATGAAGGCATCCCCGCCGAAGCGCCCCTGCGCCGCCAGCCCGGCCGACAGCATGGCGAAGGCGCCGGCCAGCAGGATCGCCGCGCCCCAGCCCAGCGCGGTCTGCGGCCCTGCCTCGCCCATCAGCGGCGCCAGCATCGGCCAGGCCAGCCCGCGCAGCCCGATCGCGTAGCCCTGCACGAAGACCAGCGCGATCGCGCCCGCGCCGCACCACGCCAGCAGCCGCCCCGGCACGCGCCCGGCCAGCAGCGCCGGTGCGGGCGCCAGCAGCACAATCACCGCCGGCCACAGCCACCAGCGCGTGCCGTTCGCGAGCAGCGCGACCAACGGCGCGGCGTCGCCGGAAGGCCAGGCCGCCAGCCCCGCGACGCCGGAGTCCACGCCATGCCAGGGTGCCAGCAGCACCCCGGCCAGCACGGCCGCGAGCGCGGCACGCCCGAGCAGCAGCGCGCCCACGCCGCCTCAGCGCGCGGCCGCGCGCACCTCGCGTTCCCAGCGCTGCAACAGGCGGGTGCGCTGTTCGCTGCTGCCCCAGCGGGCGAAGTCGTAGTCGATCAGGCGGACATCCTCGAAGCGCGGGGCCTGCGGCGGGATCGGCGCGGCGCGGTTCGACGGCAGCTGGAAGGAATTGGCCTGCGCGCCGATGGCCTGCGCCTCGGGGCTCAAGGCCCAGTCGTAGAAGCGGCGCGCATTCTCGATGTTGCGCGCGCCGCGGATGATCGACATGGAGCCGATCTCGTAGCCGGTGCCCTCGCAGGGGGCGACGATGTTGACCGGCGCGCCGCCGACCTTCTGCGTCACCGCGTCATGCAGGAAGGTGATGCCGACCAGCGATTCCCCCGTGGCCGCCGCGCGCGCCGGTGCCGCGCCCGAGCGCGTGTACTGGTTCACGTTGCGATGCAGGGCGCGCAGGTAGGTGAAGGCGGGTTCCTCCCCCATCACCTGCACCAGCGTGGCCAGCATGGTGTAGGCGGTGCCGGAGGTGTTCGGGTCGGCCACCTGGACCTCGCCGCGGAACTCGGGCTTCGCCAGGTCCGCCCAGCAGGTGGGGGCGGCGATGCGGCGGCGTTCCAGCTCGCGCGTGTTGTAGGAATAGCCCAGCGCGCCGGCATAGATGCCGACGGTGCGGAACTGCGCCTGCTCCGCCTGGCGCACCGCCCAGGGCTGCAATTCCGCCAGGCGCGGGGAGCGGTATTCGACCGTGAGGTTCTCCTGGCCTGCCTGCATGTGCGGGTCGCCGGTGCCGCCCCACCACACGTCGCCGCGCGGGTTCGACGCCTCGGCGCGGATCTGCGTCATGGTCTCGCCGGAGGATTTGCGCGTCATGGCCACGCGGATGCCGGTGGCGCGTTCGAAGGCGGCCATCATCGGGCGGCACCATTCCTCCTGCACCGAGCAATAGACGGTCAGGTTGCCCTGCGCCTGGGCGGCGGCGGGCAGTGCGGCGAACGCACCGGCGGCGATGGCGATGGCGATGGCAAGAGGGCGACGGGTCGCCATGGCGGTAGTCCTCCCAGAGGGCCGGGTCTGCTGCCCGGCGCCAGAATGTGACGGTTCAGTTACGCGCGTCCGCGCGCCGCGTTCAAGCCTCCAGCAGCGCACCGAGCCGCGCGCCCAGCGCCGGCGCGCCGACGCCGATGGGGTTGCCGCCCACCAGCCAGCCGCCGCTGTCGAAGCCATTGGTCCAGCAGCCGGCCTCGCGCGCGATGACGATGGCCGCGGCGGCATCCCAGGCGTTGATGTGCAATTCCAGGTAGCCATCGAGCCGCCCCGCCGCCGCTTCCACCAGCCCGAGCGCGCCCGACCCGCCGCAGCGCATCCCGGCGCCCTGCGCCATCACGCCTTCGGCCATGCGGTGGAAACGCGCGATCGGCACGCGCAGGGACCAGCCGCATTCGATGATGGCGCGGCCGAAATCGGTGGTCGGCGCGGCACGGATCGGCGCGCCGTTCAGGGTTGCGCCAAGGCCCTCGGCGGCTGCGAAGACCTCGGCCGGGGCATGGCGGGCGATCGCGCCGGCCACCGCGCGCCCGTCCATCACCAGGCCGATCGACACGCACCAGCGATCCCCGCCGCGCGAGAAATTCGACGTGCCGTCGATCGGGTCCAACACCCAGAGCGGGCCCTTGGCATCGGCGACGCCGCCCATCTCCTCGCCCAGGATCGCCTCGTTCGGGAATTGCGCGGCGAGGGCGTCGCGGATGAAGCGTTCGGTCGCGCCATCGGCTTCGGTGATGAAGTCCTGCGCGCCCTTCAGGCTGGCCACGCCGCCGCCCGAAGCGCGCAGGCGCTGCGCCAGGTCGGCGGCCTCCACCGCGATCAGCGCGGCGGCGTCGCGGCGTCGCGCGAGGTCGTTCATCCGTAGGCTCCCATCACGTTCTGGTCGAAGTCGATCAGCGCGCCGGTCATCATCGCCGCGGCGTCCGACAGCAGGTGGATCGCCAGCCCCGCCACGTCGCGCGGTTCGATCAGCCGGCCGAAGGGCTGGCCTGGCGCGGCCTGGTCCAGCCAGTCCGGCGGATTGCCGTCGCGCGCCTGGATGGCGTGCTCCCCCGGCGTATCGGCCCAGCCGAGGTTGATCCCGTTCACCCGGATGCGGTGGTCGCGCAGCCCATGCGCGGTGTTCTTCGTGAGCGTCGCCAGCGCGCCCTTCGACGCCGCATAGGCGGTCAGGAAGGGCTGCCCGCCATGCGAGGACATGGTGATGATGTTCACGACGGCGCCGGGCCGGTCCAGCGCGACCAGCCGCCGCGCGATGGCCTGGGTCAGGATGAAGGGCGCGCGCGCATTCACCGCGAACAGCCGGTCCCACAGCGCCACCGGCGTGTCGAGGATGGTGCCGCGATCCGTCAGCCCCGCCGCGTTGACCAGCGCATCGACGGGACCGAGCGCGTCCTCGGCCTGCGCGACGATGCGCGCCGTCGCCTCGGCATCCGCCAGGTCGGCGGGGATGAACACCGCCGGCACGCCAAGTGAATCCGCCACCGCCCGCCCGCGCGCGATGTCGCGCCCGGTGATGGCGATGCGGTCGGCGCCGGCTTCGGCCGCGGCGCGCGCGATGCCCTCGCCGATGCCCTGGGTGCCGCCGGTCACCAGCACCACGCGGCCCTTCAGCGAGACCTTCGGCAGCGCGGTCATGCGACGCGCACCGGGCGGTTGTCGCGCAGCGATTGCAGCGCGGCCTCGGCCAGTACCAGCGCCTGGCGTCCATCCTTGGCGCCGACCGGCATCGGCGTGCCTGCGCGCACCGCGTCGATGAAGGCGGCGAGTTCGATCCGATAGGCATCGGCATAGCGTTCGAGGAAGAAAGGCAGCGGCTTGTCGGTGGCGACGGCGGCCGCATCCGCCTGTTCCACCGTGGTCGCCACGCGGTTGCCGGCGGTCAGCCGGCCCAGGCTGCCATGCACCTCGACCCGCTGGTCGTAGCCATAGGCGGCGCGCCGCGAATTGTTGATATGCGCCATGCGGCCGGACGCCGTCCGCAGCAGCACCATGGCGCTGTCGATGTCGCCGGCGGCGGCGATGGCGGGATCGACCAGCGCGCTGCCGGTGGCGAAGACCTCGATGGGCTCTTCGCCCAGCATCAAGCGCGCCATGTCGAAGTCGTGGATGGTCATGTCGCGGAACATGCCGCCCGAGACGCGGATATAGTCGAGCGGCGGCGGGCCGGGATCGCGCGAGGTGATGACCACCTGCTCGACCGCGCCGATCGCGCCGGCGGCGATGCGGCGATGCAATTCGGCGAAGTTCGGGTCGAAGCGCCGGTTGAAGCCCACCAGCATCGGCACGCCGGCGGCCTGCACCACGGCTAGCGCCTGATCCACGCGGGCCAGCGAGAGGTCGATCGGCTTTTCACAGAAGATCGCCTTGCCCGCCTTCGCCGCGGCGATCACCAGGTCGGCATGGGTGTCGGTGGAGGACGCGATGATCACCGCATCCACCAGCGGGTCGCGCAGCGCCGTCACGGCATCGGACGCCAGGGCGCCGTGCCGCGCGGCGAGGGTGGCGGCAGCGGCTTCGTGCACATCCACCACATGGGCCAGCCGCGCGGCGCCGCTGGCGGCCAGGTTGGCGGCATGGATGGCGCCGATGCGCCCGGCGCCGAATTGCGCGAAGACCAGCATCGCGTTCCTCCCCGGGCCTCGCTTGTGGCCCGCGCCATCCATCCGTAACACTGCGTCGCCGTCAATGCGCGGCAGCACGGCCGCGCCACGACACCGGGGAGGGGAATCGCCATGGCCACCATCCGCCTGACCGCGGCC
Source organism: Roseomonas sp. CECT 9278 (assembly GCF_918698155.1). Classification (GTDB taxonomy): domain Bacteria; phylum Pseudomonadota; class Alphaproteobacteria; order Acetobacterales; family Acetobacteraceae; genus Neoroseomonas. Next base: position 71,796 of record NZ_CAKKLX010000003.1, on the reverse strand, counting down.
GAGGCGACCATCCGCTTCCTCGCCGCGCAGGAGACCGAGATCGACGGCCGGCGCGTGCCGCTGTTCGGCGGGGTCTTCGCCATCTTCGGGCATGGCAACGTGGCCGGGCTCGGCCCAGCCTTGCAGGCGGCCGGCAAGCGCCTGCCCACCTTCCGCGCGCACAACGAACAGGCCATGGCGCATGCCGCCATCGCCTACGCCAAAACCCATGCACGGCGGCGCATGATGGCCTGCACGACCTCGATCGGGCCGGGTGCGACGAACATGGTCACGGCGGCGGCGCTGGCGCATGTGAACCGCCTGCCGCTGCTGCTGCTGCCCGGCGACGTCTTCGCCGATCGCCGCCCTGATCCCGTGCTGCAGCAGGTCGAGCAGTTCGGCGACCCGACCATCAGCGCGAATGACTGCTTCCGCCCGGTGTCGCGCTTCTTCGACCGCATCACGCGGCCCGAGCAGCTGCTGCACAGCCTGCCCGCCGCGCTGCGCGTGTTGACCGACCCGGCCGAATGCGGCCCGGCCACCATCGCCCTGCCGCAGGATGTGCAGGCGGAGGGGTTCGACGTGCCGGCGGCGTTCCTGGCGCGGCGGTTGCACCGCATCCGCGCGCCGGAGGCGGATGCGCGCGACCTCGCGGAGGCCGTCGCGGCCCTGCGGCGCGCCAAGCGCCCGCTGCTGATCGCCGGCGGCGGCGTGAAGTATGCCGGCGCCGAAGCCGCCCTTGCCGGCTTCGCGCAGCGCCACGGCGTGCCGGTGGCCGAGACCCAGGCCGGCAAGGGCAGCCTGCCCTGGGACCATCCCTGCAATGCCGGCGCGATCGGCGTCACGGGATCCGCGGCGGCCAATGCGTTGGCGGCGAAGGCCGACCTGGTGCTGGCGATCGGCACGAGGCTCGCGGATTTCACCACCGGGTCGCGCGCGCTGTTCGCGCAGGCGCGGCTGGTGGCGCTGAACGTCGCCGCCTTCGATGCGGGCAAGCACGGCGCGCTGGCGATGGTGGCCGATGCGGCGCGCGGCCTGGCGGCGCTGGAGACCGCGCTGGCCGGCTGGGCGGCGCCGGCCGACTGGACGGGGCGCATCGCGCCCGCCGTCGCGCGGTGGAACGCCACCGTCGCGCGTGTCACCGTCGCGCCGAAGCCGGGCGCGCTGCCGACCGATGCGCAGGTGCTCGGCGCCGTCAATCGCGCCATGCCGCGCGAGGGTATCGTGGTCTGCGCCGCCGGCGGCCTGCCGGGCGAATTGCACAAGCTGTGGCGCGCGAACGATGCGGCGTCCTATCACCTGGAATACGGCTATTCCTGCATGGGCTACGAGATCCCCGGCGGGCTCGGCGCCAAGCTGGCCATGCCGAAGCGCGAGGTGGTGGTGCTGGTCGGCGACGGGTCGTACCTGATGATGAACAGCGAGATCGCGACCTCGGTCGCAATGGGTGCGAAGCTGACCATCGTGATGCTCGACAATCGCGGCTTCGGTTGCATCAACCGGCTGCAGCGCGGGACCGGCGGCGCGGCGTTCAACAACCTGTTCGACGATGCGGCCCCGCCGGTCGACTTCGCCGCCCATGCGCGCAGCCTTGGGGCCGATGCGGTGGCGGTTGATGACATCGCCGCGCTGGAGGCCGCCCTGCCCGCCGCGTTGCGCGCCAGGCGCACCACGGTGCTGGTGGTCACGACCGATCCGCAGGCATCGACCACCGAGGGCGGGGCCTGGTGGGACGTGCCGGTCACCGCCGTCCCGCGCGACGCCGCGCAGACGCGCGCCCGCACGGAGTATGAGAGGCGTCGCGCCGGAGGCGCGCCGTGAGGTGCAATGCCGGAGGCGCGCCGTGAGGTGCAATGCCGGAGGCGCGCCGTGAGGTGCAATGCCGGAGGCGCGCCGTGATCCGCCAAGCTGGAGCCCCACAGTGATCCGCCTTGCCATCAACCCGCTGACCTGGACCAACGACGACATGCCGGAACTCGGCGCGGCGACGCCGCTCGGGACCTGCCTGTCCGAAGCGAACCAGGCCGGCTTCGCGGGCGTCGAACTCGGCAACAAATTCCCGCGCGACGCCGCGACGCTGGCGCCGATCCTGGCGCGGCACGGCCTGGCGCTTGCCTCCGGCTGGTACGGGTCGCGCCTGCTGGAACGCGACGTGGAGGCCGAGATGGCGGCCGCCGAACCCCACCTCGCGCTATTGCAGGCGCTGGGCTGCACTGCCTGCGTCTTCGCCGAGGTCTCGCGCGCCGTGCACGGCGAACGCACCACGCCGCTGTCGCGCCGCCCGGTGCTGACCGATGCCGACTGGGCCGTGCTCGCGCCGCGGCTGGACGAGATGGCGCGGCGCATGGCGGCGCGCGGGCTGCGCCTCGCGTACCACCACCACATGGGCACGGTGATCGAGACGCAGGCCGAGATCGACCGGCTGATGGCCTCGACCGGCCCGGCCTTCCACCTGCTGCTTGATACCGGCCACCTGACCTTCGCCGGCGGCGATCCGGTGCTGGCGGCGCGCACCCATGCCGGGCGGATCGCGCATGTGCATTGCAAGGATGTGCGCGCGCCGGTCATGGCCGATGCGAAGGCGCGCGACCTGCCGTTCCTGGCGGCGGTGCTGGATGGCGTGTTCACCGTGCCCGGCGACGGCAGCGTGGATTTCGCCGCGGTCTTCGCCGCGCTGCGCGGCTACGAGGGCTGGCTGGTGGTCGAGGCTGAGCAGGATCCCGCCCGCGCGCATCCGCTGACCTATGCGCGCATGGGCCATGACCATGTGGCGCGGCTGGCGGGTGCGCTCGCGCCCTGAACAGCGCCCGCGCGGGATGAGCGTGATCCCCGGCGCGACGCTGAGGGCGTTGTGGCCGACGACAGCCGCTTCAGGCCCCTGACCGCGGCTCCGGCACCGCGACCGGCCGCGGCGCCAGCATCGCCAGGCCGCCATCCGCCGACGGCGCCAGCGCATGGATCCAGAAACGCCCCTCCGGCCGGTCCGGCGCGCCCATGACGGGCGATGGCGCGGAGGCGATGCGCAGCGCGCCGCTCGTGCCCATCCAGTCGAAATGGCGATGGCCATGCAGCACCAGCACGCGCGCCGCGACGCGCCGTAACCGCCCCAGCACCCAATGGCCATTGACCAGCGCGGTGCCGATGCGTTCGGCCAGCGCGGCGCCGGGGCGCGGGTATTCCATCAGATGGTGGTGCAGCGCGACCAGCCAGCGCGCGCGGGGGAACTGCGCCATCGCGGCTTCCGCCGCGCGCATCTGGTCCATGCCGACCAGGCCGAGCGCATTGGTGAAGGAGAAATGCGTCTCGGCATTCGAATCCAGCAGGATCACGCCGAGGCCATCGGGCGCCGGCGGCGGCACCACCATGGGCCAGGCCTGGTTCCAGACCTCGCGTGCCGCCAGGCCGGCGCGGATGCCGCCATCGTCCATGAAGCGCGCCAGCGCGGCGCCACGGCCATCGGCCGCCAGCCAGTCGTTGAGCGTCGGCCCCAGGGCGCGCGCGGCGCGGTCCATCACGTGCACGCGGTGGCCTTGCAGCCGCGCGGTGGCGGCCAGCATGCGCAGCCGCCGCAGCGATCCTCCCGGCGCGATCGGCAGTTCCAGCCGCGCCGGATTGGCGCGGTCCACGATGTTGACGTCGTGGTTGCCGGGAATGACCAGGACGCGGTCGCGCAGTGCGGGATGGCGCGCCAGCGCTTCCTCGAAGGCGATGTATTCAGCATTGCGCCCGGCATCCGTGACATCGCCCGTGACCATGATCCAGTCGAGGCGTTCGCGCGCGTCCTCGGCCGCGAGCACCGCGAGCGCGGCGTCCAGGCGGGCATTGCCGCGCGGGCCGTCGCGCCCGCATTCCAGGCGGAACCCATAGGGGTCGCCGACCACATGGATGTCGGACAGGTGCGCGATGCGCCAGGCCGCGGTGCCAGGGACGATGGCGCTGTCGATCTCCTGCGGGGAGCCGGCCAGGGCCTCGGCCACCGACCAGGCCGGCGCGCCGACCATCAGGTACACGGCGATGGCCCAGATGCCGTTGGACAGCGAGTCGCCGGCGGCGCGCAGCAGGCCGGCGGGCGAGAGATCGTCCACGATCACGCTGGGCAGCGGCCCCACGGCCAGCGCGACCAGCGCCGCGCCAACCGCCAGCAGGCTGCCGGCGACCAGCCCGGCCAGGCGGCGCGCCGCGGCGAAGTCCCGCGTCGGCGCGACGAATTCCAGCGCCAGGCCGACCAGTTCGCGCACCGCCATGTACAGCGGCTGCACCAGCGCGGCGTTCAGCGCCCAGAAATTGCGCTCGACCGCGCGCAGCAGCCGTGCGCTCCAGCGCCACAGGATTCCGGCGGCCAGCAGCAGGACGGCGATCACGGTGATCCAGCGGCCGGCGTCCGAGACCCGCGCCCAGACCTGGTCGGCGAACCACAGCGCGACCTTCGGCGCCGCGCCGATCAGCACCGCCGGCACCACCAGCAGCAGCAGCGCGGCGAGCGCCAGCTTCGGCAGGCTGATCTCGAGCAGGATATGGGAGGCATGGCCCAGCAGCGAATGGCGGGAGGTGCTTGAGGCATCATCCTCGAGATCCCCGTCGCGTGGGTCGGCGAAGGCCATGGGCATCGATCCGTTAACGGGAGCGTGGCAGTCTAGCCCGCGTCAGCGCCGCGGGACCAGGAACGTGCCGACAGACTCCTATGTCTACATCGCCGTCCGCAGCGCGACCGTGCTGCTGGCGCTGGCCGCCATCGCCTTCGGTGCGGTCCGCGCCGTGAACACCCGCGCCGACATGATGCGGCGGCTGCTGCGCCTGGTCGGGGCGGTGATGCTGCTGGCGATCGCCTGGCTGGCGCTGCGCGACGTGCTGGACACCATCGCGCGCGGCGCGGCGCCCGAGACCACGGCCGACGACTGGAGCTGGCGCGTCATCGACGTGCTGGTGCCGCTGTTCTTCCTGCTGCTGATCGAAGGCTGGCGGCAGCGCGATGCGCTGGAGCTGCGCCTCGCCGCGCAGTCCGAGACCGATCCGCTGACCGGCCTGCCGAACCGCCGCGGCTTCACGCAACGGGCCGTCGCGGCCTTGCAGGCGGCGCGCCGGCAGGGCGAGCCCTGCGCGGTGGTGGCCTTCGACCTCGACCGCTTCAAAGCCATCAATGACGGCCATGGCCATGCCGCGGGGGATGTGGTGCTGCGTGGTGTGGGCGCGGCGATCCGCGCGTCGGTACGCGGCAGCGACGTGTCCGGGCGGATGGGCGGGGAGGAATTCGCCCTGCTGCTGCCCGGCGACGACATCGCCGATGCGGTGTCGGTCGCGGAGCGGCTGCGCGCCCTGGTGCGCGCCACGGTGGCGCATCCGGCCGGCGGAGAGGTGGCGGTGACGTTGAGCGCCGGCGTGGCGGTGGTCGGCGCGGGTGCCACGGATGCGGCGCTGGATGCTGCCCTGGCGGCGGCCGACCGGGCGCTCTATGACGCCAAGCAGCAGGGCCGCGACCGGATCCTGGTCGCCGCCTGAGCGGCTGCCGGCCGGGCTGGCACGAAACCTGCCGGGATCGGCCCGTGCCGGTGGCCAGCGCCGCCGGGCGGAAGGCTGCGCCGCAGCTTGCGGCGCCGTGGATGGAGCGGGGCGGATTTCTTCCTTCCGACAGGGCGGTGGCGTGGTGATGCGGCCGGGGACGGCGCGCCGGCGTGATCGCGCGGCGGTGCCGGTGCGGCGGCCGGTTGCCGCTGGCGGTCCGGCATGACGGCGGCGCGCATCCTGCGCCTGCTGCTGGGGGGCGCGATCGGCGCGGTGGGCGGGGCGGCGTTCTGGGCGCTGCAGCTGCCGCTGCCCTGGCTGATCGGGTCGCTGGTGGCGGTGGCCGCCGCGCGGCTGTCGGGCGCGCCGGCCGAGGCCGACCCGCGGCTGCGCAACGGCTTCCTCGGCATCATCGGGATCGCGCTCGGCGCCTATTTCACGCCGGCGACGGCGGCGGTGCTGGTCTCGCAGGCGGCGCTGCTGGTGCTGGCGGCCTTCATCACCCTGGCGATCGGCGCGGCGCTGGCGCCGGTGCTGGCGCGTCGCGGCAAGGTGGACATGGCGACGGCCTGGTTCTCATCGATCCCGGGCGGGGTCGCGGACATGGCGATGCTGGCGGAATCCTATGGCGGGCGGCCGGCGCCGGTGGCCCTGGCGCAGCTGCTGCGAGTCTGCTCGGTGGTGGTGCTGGTGCCCAACCTTTTCGCATTGGCGGGGCTGCGCGGGGATGTGCCGCAGGCCTCCGCCGTGCTGCCCTTCCTGCCCGGCATCCTGGTGCTGCAGGTGCTGGGCGGGCTGGCGGCGGGCTGGGCGCTGGTGCGCGTGGGCGTGCGTGCGGGGTGGATGCTGGGGCCGCTGGCGGTGACGGCGGCGCTGACGGCTTCGGGCGTGGTGCTGTCGGGCGTGCCGGCGTGGCTGTCGGCGCTGGCGCAGGTGGTGCTGGGGGCCAGCCTGGGCGCCGCCTTCGGGCGCGAGACGATCCGCCCGCTGCGCCGCTTCCTGCCGCATGCGGTGGTGCAGGTGGTGTTGCTGATGGTGGCCTGCGCGGTGGCAGGGGCGGCGCTGGCCTGGCTGTTCGGCGCGCCGCTGGGCGCCATGCTGCTGGGCACCGCGCCGGGCGGCGTGGCGGAAATGAGCCTGACCGGCAAGGTGCTGGGCATGGATGTGGCGCTGATCGTGACGCTGCATGTCACGCGCATCTTCCTGGTGACGGTGCTGACGCCGCCGGCCTTCCGGTGGCTGCATGGGCGGTAGCGCGCCGGCCGGGAGTTTCCGGTAGCCTTTTCCCGCGATCCGCGCCATATGCCCCCCTGGAAGCGACCGGCCCGATGCCGGGGCGCGCCAACCGCCGCGACCGCGGCGGGCTGACAGTGCTGCCGCGGGCCTCCTTGACCGGACCGGCGCGGCGTCTCCGGCCACATGGGCGGCCTTCCCGTCGCGGACCCCGCGATGGGCCCACCCCATGCCGCCCGAGACGCCGACCACGCCGGTCCTTGGATCCGCGGTGCGCCCCTGTGCTGCCCTCCGTGTCGCTCCCGGGGCCAAGCCTGGCCCCATCCGCCGTGCCGCCGCCCGCGCAAGGACGGGCGGGCATGGTCCGCAGGGCGCATCCGGTGCCATGCGACGAGAGGACGACCGATGTTCGACAAGTACTTCCGCAAGGAAATCGCCTGGGGCGACAAGACCCTGGTGCTGGAAACCGGCAAGATCGCCCGCCAGGCCGATGGCGCCGTGCTGGCCCGCCTGGGCGACACCATCGTGCTGTGCACCGCCGTCGGCGCGCGCAGCGTGAAGCCGGGGCAGGACTTCTTCCCGCTCACGGTGAACTACCAGGAGAAGGCCTTCGCCGCCGGCAAGATCCCGGGCGGCTTCTTCAAGCGTGAGGGCCGCCCGTCCGAATTCGAGACGCTGACCTCCCGCCTGATCGACCGCCCGATCCGCCCGCTGTTCCCCGATGGGTTCCGCAATGAAGTGCAGGTGGTCGCGACCGTGCTGTCGCATGACCTCGAGAACGAGGCCGACATCGTCGCCATGGTCGGCTGCTCGGCCGCCCTGACCCTGTCGGGCATTCCCTTCTTCGGGCCGATCGCCGGCGCGCGCGTGGGCTACATCAACGGCCAGTACGTGCTGAACCCGACCGCCGAGCAGCGCAAGGAAAGCGTGCTCGACCTGGTCCTCGCCGGCACGGCCGAGGGCGTGCTGATGGTGGAATCCGAGGCGAGCGAGCTGACCGAGGAGGTGATGCTCGGCGCCGTCGAATTCGGCCACAAGTCGTTCCAGCCGGTGATCCAGGCGATCATCGACCTGGCCGAGGTCGCCGCCAAGGAACCCTGGGCGGTGCCTGAGGAATCCGAGGCCACCAAGGCGCTGAAGAAGCGCATCGCCGAACTGGGCCGCGCCGAGATGGCGGTGGCCTATACCGAGACGCAGAAGCTGGTCCGCCAGGACAAGGTCGGCGCGGTCAAGAAGAAGATCGCCGCCGCGCTGGAAGCCGAGGGTGCCGATGTGGGCGCGGCCAAGGGGCTCTTGAAGGAGCTCGAGGCCGACGTGGTGCGCAACAACATCCTCGACACCGGCAAGCGCATCGACGGGCGTGACACCCGCACCGTGCGCCCGATCGTGGCGGAAGTGGGCGTGCTGCCCCGCGCGCATGGCTCCGCGCTGTTCACCCGTGGCGAGACGCAGGCGCTCTGCGTGGCCACGCTGGGCACCGGCCAGGACGAGCAGATCATCGACGCGCTGCCCGGCGAATACCGCGAAGACTTCATGCTGCACTACAATTTCCCGCCCTATTCGGTGGGCGAGACGGGCCGCATGGGCTCCCCGGGCCGGCGCGAAGTGGGCCATGGCAAGCTGGCCTGGCGCGCCATCCATCCGCTGCTGCCGGAGAAGGCGAAGTTCCCCTACACCATCCGCGTGGTGTCGGAGATCACGGAGTCCAACGGCTCGTCGTCCATGGCGACGGTCTGCGGCACCTCGCTGTCCATGATGGATGCCGGCGTGCCGCTGAAGCGCCCCTGCGCGGGCATCGCCATGGGCCTGATCAAGGAAGACCGCGGCTTCGCCGTGCTGTCCGACATCCTGGGCGACGAAGACCACCTGGGTGACATGGACTTCAAGGTGGCCGGCACCGATGTGGGCATCACCAGCCTGCAGATGGACATCAAGATCACGTCCATCACCTTCGAGATCATGAAGATCGCGCTCGACCAGGCGCGTGATGGCCGCCTGCACATCCTGGGCGAGATGTCGAAGGGCCTGTCGGGCAACCGTTCGGACGTGGCGGCGACCGCGCCGCGCATCACGGTCATCAACGTGCCGAAGGACAAGATCCGCGACGTGATCGGCTCCGGCGGCAAGGTGATCCGCGAGATCACCGAGCAGACCGGCACCAAGGTCGACATCGAGGATGACGGCACCATCAAGGTGGCGGCCACGTCGGTGGAAGCCGCGCAGCGCGCCATCGACTGGATCCGTGGCATCGTGGCCGAACCCGAGGTGGGCGTGATCTACAACGGGAAGGTCGTGAAGACCGCCGAATTCGGCGCCTTCGTGAACTTCCTCGGCGCCAAGGACGGGCTCGTGCACATCAGCGAGCTGGCGCAGGAGCGCGTCAACAAGACCTCCGACATCGTCAAGGAAGGCGACCAGGTGAAGGTCAAGGTCCTGGGCTTCGACGACCGCGGCAAGGTCAAGCTGTCGATGCGCGTGGTCGACCAGGCGACGGGCGCGGACATCACCGAGCAGGTCGGCGCGCGCCGCCCGCGCGAGGATGGCCCGGATCGTGGCGGCGAACGCCGCGACCGTGGCGATCGCGGCCCGCGCCGCGACCGCGGCGGCGAAGCGGCCGACTGAGTCACCTGCCGGGGTCCCCTGTCAGGGACCCCGGCACGTGCCATATAGCTGTCACGCTGGTCGCTGGGAGCGCCATTCGTTGAAGGCCATCAATACGATTCGCATGGGCGGCGTGGACGTCCTGCCGCTGGTCGAAGGCGGCAAGGGCGTTGCCGTCTCCAATGGCGCGACCTGCGGCGCCTGGGCGGCCGCCGGCGGCGCCGGCACCTTCTCCGCCGTCAATGCCGATTCCTACGATGCGGACGGCAACCCGATCCCGCAGGTCTACCATGGCAAGACGCGCCGCGACCGGCACGAGGAGCTGGTCCGCTACGCGATCGATGGCGCCATCGCGCAGGCCAAGCGCGCGCACGACATGGCCGGCGGCAAGGGCCGCATCCACGCCAATATCCTGTGGGAGATGGGCGGCGCCGAACGCGTCGCGCGCGGGATGCTGGAAGGTGCGAAGGGGCTGGTGCACGGCGTCACCTGCGGTGCCGGGATGCCCTATCGCCTGGCCGATGTCGCGCGCGACTACGGCATCCACTACTACCCCATCGTCTCCTCGGCGCGCGCCTTCAACGCGCTGTGGAAGCGCGCCTATTCCAAGACACGCGAATGGCTCGGCGGCGTGGTCTACGAAGACCCCTGGCTGGCCGGCGGCCATAACGGCCTGTCGAACAGCGAGGACCCGAAGGTCCCGGAAGCGCCCTATGCCCGCGTGCTGAAGCTGCGCCAGCAGATGCGCGAATTCGGGCTGGACGACACACCCATCATCATGGCCGGCGGCGTCTGGTGGCTGGAGGAATGGGAAGACTGGATCGACAATCCCGAACTGGGCCCGATCGCCTTCCAGTTCGGCACCCGCCCCCTGCTCACGCAGGAAAGCCCGATCCCCGACGTGTGGAAGCAGCGCCTGCTGACGCTCCAGCCCGGCGACGTGCTGCTGCAGCCTTTCTCGCCGACGGGCTTCTATTCCTCGGCGGTCCGCAATCCGTTCCTGCAGGAGCTCGAGGACCGCAACGAGCGCCAGGTCGCCTACACGGCCGAACCGGTCGGCGACCACATCTCGGAATACGGCGTGGGGCCGCGCAAGCGGAAGGTGTATCTGGCCCCCCACGACCTGGCGCGCGTCTCGCACTGGGAAGCGGAAGGCTTCACCGAGGCGATGCGCACGCCCGACAATACGCTGATCTTCGTGACGCCCGACAAGGCGCAGGAGATCGTGAAGGACCAGGTGGACTGCATGGGCTGCCTGTCGGCCTGCCGCTTCTCCAACTGGTCCCAGCACGAACCCGATTTCTCGAACGGCAAGAAGGCCGATCCGCGCAGCTTCTGCATCCAGAAGACCCTGCAGGACGTGGCGCATGACCGCGGGCTGGAGAACCAGCTGATGTTCGCCGGCCACAACGCCTATCGCTTCGGCCAGGACCCGTTCTATTCGAACGGCTTCGTGCCCAGCGTGAAGCAGCTGGTCGAACGCATCCAGACCGGTCGCTGAGGAAGCAAGGCCGGGGGAGGACGCCTCCCCCGGCCTTCCTGTTCACTTCGCCGGCAGGAACCCGACGATCTCCCGCGCCCTGGCGCAGATCGGCTCGGCGATCGCCCGCGCGCGTTCGGCGCCCACATGCAGCGCCGCATCCAGCGCAGCCGGGTCGTCCAGCAGGCGCTTCATCTCGGCGGCGATGGGGCCCAGATGCGCCACCAGCGCATCCGCCAGCGTGCCCTTGAAGGCCCCGAAGCCCTGCCCGCCATGTTCGCGCAGCACGTTCTCCGGCAGCGTGTTCGTGATGCCGGCCAGGATGCCCACCAGGTTGCGCGCCTCCGGCCGGTTCTCGAGGCCCGCCATGTGGTCGGGCAGCGGCTCGGCATCGGTCTTCGCACGGCGGATCTTGAGCGCGATGGTGTCGGCATCGTCGGTCAGGTTGATGCGCGACTGGTCCGATGGGTCGGACTTCGACATCTTCTTGGTGCCATCGCGCAGCGACATCACGCGCGCGGCCACGCCCTGGATCAGCGGCTCGATCGTCGGGAAGAAGTCCACGCCGTAGTCGTGGTTGAACTTCTGCGCGATGTCGTTGGCCAGCTCCAGGTGCTGCTTCTGGTCGTCGCCGACCGGCACCTTGGTGGCGTGATAGGTCAGGATGTCGGCCGCCATCAGGTTCGGATAGACGTACAGCCCGGCCGACGACGCCTCCTGGTTCTTGCCGGCCTTGTCCTTGAACTGCGTCATGCGGTTCAACCAGCCCAGCCGTGCGACGCAGTTGAAGATCCACGCCAGCTCGGCATGCGCGCGCACATGGGACTGCACGAACAGGATGCAGCGCTGCGGATCCAGCCCGCAGGCGATCAGCGCGGCGGCCATCTCGCGCGTCTGGCGCGTGAGTTCGGCGGGGTCCTGCCAGACCGTGATGGCGTGCAGGTCCACCACGCAGTAGATCGCCTCGGCCTGGTCCTGCAGCGGCACCCAGTTGCGGATGGCGCCGAGGTAGTTGCCGAGCGTGGGCACGCCCGAAGGCTGGATGCCGGAGAAGACGCGGGTCATGGTTGGCCTTGGCTGAGCGGTATCGCGCCGTGCATCCCGCGCCCGCCGCGGGGCGTCAAGGCCAACGGGAGCAACCGATGCACGCGCCCTTCGACACCCTGCCCGGCTGGGCCGCAGCGGTCGCGTGCCGGCTCGAATTCTTCGCGCGCGGCCAGCCCCGCGCGCGCCAGCGGCGCCGCGCCCTGCGCCGGGCCCTGCGCGCGCTGCGCCAGCACCTGGCCGTGGTGGGGGACGGCGCCGCGCTGGCCGCCTTCTGCCACGCCGCCCTTCGGCTGGCCGAGGCCGGCCTGGCGGCGCGGCCGGACCTCGCGGCCCATCGCCCCGGCTTTGGCGGGCTGTGCGCCCTGGCGCGGGCCGAACTCGCGGCGGGCCGGGACGATCGCGCGCTGGTCGCGGCGGCGCAGGCGGCTGCCGCGCTGCCCGTCGCCATGCCGTGGCCGCTCGCCGCGCTGCCCGGCCGCGTGGTGTTCCTCGCCAGCGTGGCGGACACGCTGCCGGACGAGGCGCCCGCGGCCGCGGCGATGCTGGCGAACGACCTCGCGACGCTGGGCCACGACCTGCCCTGCCTGGCGCTCGCGGCGGCGGCGCATCCACGCTGACCGGCGCCCTGCGTCGCGCGACCCGAACGGGTGCGCCAGCCCTGGCCCGCCCGCGGTTCAGCCCGGCGCGCGCGCGCCGAAGATCGCGCTGCCCACCCGCACCAGCGTCGCGCCCTCGGCGATCGCCGCCTCGAAATCCGCGCTCATGCCCATCGAGACCACGGCCAGCCCGTGCCTGGCCGCGAGGTTCGCCAGGAACGCGAAATGCGGCCGCGGGTCGTCCTCGACCGGCGGGATGCACATCAGGCCGGTCACCGGCAGGCCGTGGTCGTCGCGCGCGGCGCGGATGAAGGCGTCGGCCTCGGCGCGCGCCACGCCGGATTTCTGCGGTTCCGCGCCGGTGTTCACCTGTACCAGGCAGTCGGGGCGGCGGGCTTCCTTCGCCATGGCCTCGGCGATGGCGGCGGCCAGCTTCGGGCGGTCGATGGTCTCGATCACGTCGGCCACGCGCACCGCGTCGCGCGCCTTGTTGGTCTGCAGCCCGCCGATGATGTGCAGGCGCAGCGCGGGGTGGGCGGCGCGCAGCGGGGGGAATTTCCCGTCGGCCTCCTGCACGCGGTTCTCGCCGAACACCAGCTGGCCCGCCGCCAGGGCATCCAGCACGGCCTGCTGCGGGTTGGTCTTGGACACCGCGACCAGCGTCACGCTGGCGGGCGGGCGGTTGGCGCGGGCGCAGGCCTCGGCGATCCTGGCGCGGATGGTGGCGAGGTTGGCGGCGATGGTGGTGGTGTCGGTCATGGCGGGACGAGGCTAGTGCATCTGGCGCGGCTGCACAGGATGCGTCGGCGTGGCGGGCCGCCGTGGCTGTGGCTGTTCTCGGACCCGCTGCGGCTGCCCGACCCGCTGGCCGCCGCCGCCCGGCTGCCGCGCGGCGCGGGGGTGGTGGCGCGGGGGGTCGATCCCGAGGTGCTGGCGGCGCTGGCGGTGCTGGCGCGGCGGCGTGGGCTGGCGCTGGTGGTGGCGGGCGATGGCCGAGCCGGGCTGGCGCTGGGCGGCGGGGTGCATGTGCCGGACCGCCGGCCGACGCGCCACCTGTTGCCGCTGCTGCTGGCGCGGCGCGCGGGCGCGCCAGGGGCGTGGCTGACGATGGCGGCGCATGGCGGGGCGGGCGCGGCGGCGCGGGCGCGGCGGCTGCGGCCGGACCTGGTGTTCCTTTCGCCGATCTTCCCGACCGCCAGCCACCCGGGCGCGCCGGCGCTGGGCCCGCTGCGCTGGGCGGCGGCGGCGGGGCGGCTGGGGGGTGTCGCGACAGGTCGCGCCAAGGGTGTCGCGACAGGTCGCGCAAGGATGAACGAGACGGGTCGCGCCAAGGGTGTCGCGACGGGTCGCGCAGGGATGAACGAGACGGGTCGCGCAGGGATGAGCGAGACGGGTCGCGCAGGGATGAACGAGACGGGTCGCGCAACGATGGACGCGACGGGTCGCGCGGCATCGCCGATGGCAGGCGGCGCGGCGTTCTGCCGCCGTACTGTCCTGGTGGCGGCGTTGGGTGGCATCGCGCCCGCGACGCTGCGGCGGCTGCCGCGCCGTGCCGCGGCGGTGGGGGCCATCGGGGGGTTGCTGCCACAGGCTGTGGCGCGCCCGCCACAGTGTCTCAGGTAAGTCGCGTGTCGCCTGTCTGCGCGGTTGCCCCCCCCGGCCCGGCCGGGACATAGTCCGTTCCAGGCCGCGACGCCGCCATTCCGCCTGTTCGCGGGAAGCGGCGGCGTACCTTGTCCGGGGGGGCAGGGAGGCCGAGGAAAATGCCGGTTCGCCGGCCATGAGGAGGACTAGAATGCGCAAGATTCTGCTGGGGACGACCGCCGTCGTTGGCGCCGCCCTTCTGGCGCCGGGGGCTTTCGCTCAGCCCGCGGCAACGCAGGTTCCCGCCGGTGGCGGTGCCCCCACGGCCGGCCAGGCTCCGCTGGTCCCGTCGGGCGCCGGCACGGGCGGCGTCGCCGTGCAGCCGACCCCGTCGATCGCCGGCGCCGGCGGCCTGACGGTTCGCCTGGGTGGCTACTTCGCCTTCACCGGCGGCTACGTGCAGGACGACTGGGATCGCGGCCGCAGCCGTAACTTCCAGAATGGCACCACCGGCGCTGCCGCGAATGCCAATGGCCGTGCGCGGACCGACTTCCGCAACGACATGGAACTGAACATCTTCATCGATGGCCGCGCCTCCAACGGCATGACCTACGGTGCGGTGTTCGAGCTGCAGATGGACAACGCGACGGCCGGCGCCGGCGACGGCACCACCGTGTCGTTCGACGAGATGTACGGCTTCATCACGCTGCCGAACCTCGGCACGCTGCGCTTCGGCCAGGAAGACAGCGCGGCCTCGCTGCTGCAGGTCCGCGCGCCGGCCTCCGCCGCGCTGGGCGGCGACGGCGAGTGGGACGAGTTCATTGTCCAGAGCGGCCTGTTCAGCTCGCCCTATCTGCTGGCGGGCATCAACGACGGCTCCGACGCGACGAAGATCATCTACCTGTCGCCGCAGTTCGCCGGCTTCGACTTCGGCGTCTCCTACGCGCCGAACGCCTTCGAGGGCGAGCGCACCGACATCGCGAACAGCACCTCGGCGCAGCGCGACCAGACGAACATCCAGAACGAGGTCTCGCTCGCGGTTCGCTACCGCGGCACCTTCGGCGCCATCGGCGTGCAGGCCGGTGTCGGCGCGATGTTCGCCGAAGCGCCTGAGCTGAACACCGCCGGCGCCCTGATCAACCCGCGCGCCCAGTCGGTCACCGCCTACACCATCGGCGCGCAGATCACCGCCTACGGCTTCGGCTTCGGCGCCGAGTACACCTGGGGCCAGTACAATGGCTCCGGCCCGGGCCGCGCTGCCCTGGCGGCCGGCCTGGATGACTCGCAGCACTACATCATCGGTGCCACCTACACGATGGGCCCGGTGGTGTTCGGCGGCATCTTCGGCCAGGCGATGCAGAGCAACGGCGCCTGCCGCGTGGGCACCGCCAACGCGTCCTGCGGCGCCGGCGTCGCGGGCACGATCCGCGACCTCGACGACCGCACCCAGACCACCTGGGGCGTGGGCGTCGCCTACAACCTGGCGCCGGGCCTGGTGCTCTTCGCCCTGTACAACAACGTGAACGACGAGAACGTGCCGACCGCGGCGCCGACCAACGCCCGCTACGGCGGCAACGGCACCACGCTGGCCTCGTTCAACGGTTCCAACACCCGCACGATCAACGTCGGCGTGGCTGGCATCCGCCTGGCCTTCTGATCCTTCGGGATCGGCAGCAACGGGGGCGGCAGGGGAAACCCTGCCGCCCTTCGTCGTTCCGGGCACCAGATTCCGTCCGCGGCGCGAAGCCGCTACACCCGGCGGCATGACCATCGACCTCGACCCCTGCATCGCCCTGCACCAGGCCGGTCGGCTTGACGAGGCGATCCGCTGCTATCGCCGCGCCCTGCCGCGCGACCGCGGCGGCGTGCAGGTGAACCGCCTGCTGGGCGTGGCGCTCTTTGCCAAGGGCGACCTGCGCGATGCGCTGAAGCACCTGCAGGCCGCCCTGGCACGCGCGCCCGGCGATGCCGCGTTGCTCAACGACACCGGCAATGCGTTGCGCGCCCTGGGCCGGCGCGCCGAAGCCGCGCAGGCCTTCCGCCGCGCCATCGCCACCGCCCCCGATGCGCTGTTCAACCTGGCCGACACGCTGCTGGAGCTGGACCGCCCGGCCGAGGCGCTGGATGTCTATCGCGCCATCCTGGCGCGTCGCCCCGACGGCATGGATGCCGACTTCCACAACAACCACGGTGCCTGCCTCATGGCGCTGGACCGCGCCGAGGAGGCGCTCGCGGCCTTTCGCCAGGCGCTCGCGCTGGATGCCGCGCATCCGGGCGCGCTGACCCATATGGGCGCGGCCTTGCAGGTGCTCGGCCGCCCGCGTGAATCGGTCGAGCATCTGCGCGATGCGGCGCGCCGCCATGGCGCGACGCTGCCGCTGCTGGTCACGCTCGGCCACGGCCTGCTGGACCAGCGCGACCTGCCGCCCGCGCTCGAGACCTTCGCCGAGGTGCTGCGCCACCAGCCGGGCCACCACGGCGCGATGGTGGGCCAGGCGATCGCGCTGTCGGGCCTCAAGCGCCATGCCGAGGCGATCGCGGCGATCGGGCGCGCCATTGCGGCAGCGCCTGCGGAGCGCCCGGCCCATATCGTCGCCGGCAATATCCACCTGGCTGCCGGCGACCTGCCCGCCGCCGTCGCCGCCTATGCGCGCGCGGCCGCGCTGCCCGCCGGGCGCCGGCCGGATGCCGCCGCGGCGCTGCTGACCTTCACCCGCCTGCGGGTCTGCGACTGGACCGGCTTCGACACGGCACGCACCGGCCTGGTGGCGGGCTTCGAGGCCGGCACGGCGCGCCTGCCGCCCTTCGAGGCGCTGGCCCTTGCCGACGATCCCGGCCTGCACCGGCGCACCGCCGCCCACCATGCGCGCACCAGCTTGCCCGCACGGCGCGACGCGCTGCCGGTGCGCCGCGAAGCGACGCGCCTGCGTATCGGCTATGTCAGCGGCGAGCTGCGGATGCATGCGGTCGGCCACCTGATGGCGCGGCTGCTCGAATGCCACGACCGCGATGGCTTCGAGGTGCATGCGATCTCGCTCGGCCGCCTGACCGGCGACCCGGTGCAGGCGCGCATCCGCGCCGCGGTCGATGGCTTCCACGACGCCGTCGCGCTGACCGACGATGCGCTGGTGGCGATGGCGCGCGGCCTGCGGATCGATATCGCCATCGACCTCAACGGCTATACGGGGGATTCGCGCGGCGCGGTGCTGGCGCGCGGCATCGCACCGGTGCAGGTCGGCTTCCTGGGCTATCCGGGCACCAGCGGCGGCGGTTTCCTGGACTACATCATCGCCGACGCCACGGTGATCCCGCCGGGCGCCGAGGCCGACTGGACCGAAGCCGTGGTCCGCCTGCCGCACGCCTTCCTGCCGACCGACGGCGGCCGGCCGGTCGCGACCGACGGCATCACCCGCGCGCGCTTCGGCCTGCCCGAGCACGGCTTTGTCTTCTGCTGTTTCAACAACACCCACAAGATCCTGCCGGCGGTGTTCGACGGGTGGATGCGGATGTTGGCCGCGGTGCCCGGTTCGGTGTTCTGGCTGCGCGAGGAGAACGCGCCGGCCACCCGCAACCTGCGCGCCGCCGCCGCCGCGCGCGGCATCGACCCGGCCCGGCTGGTGATGGCCGGGCGCGTGGACGCCATGGCCGAGCACCTGGGCCGCCACGCGCTGGCCGACCTGTTCGTCGACACCCTGCCCTACAATGCCCACACCACGGCGGCCGATGCGCTGCAGGCCGGGCTGCCGGTGCTGACCCAGGCGGGACGTGCCTTCGCCGGGCGCGTCGCGGCCAGCCTGCTCACCACGCTCGGCCTGCCGGAGCTGGTGACCGACGGTGCCGCCACGCAGGAACACACCGCCATCGCCCTGGCGCGCGACCCGGCCCGGTTGGCGGCCATCCGCGCCAGGCTGGCCGCCGCCCTGCCCGCCACGCCGCTGTTCGACACCCCGCGCTATGCCCGCAACCTGGAACGCGCCCTGCGCGCCATGCAGCAGCGCGCCCTGGCCGGGAGCCCGCCCGCCGGCTTCGCCCTGGACGAACCGGGGACGAATTGACCGCCCCGCCGCGGCTTCGTCTTTTCAGCGCCCCAATCGAGGCGCTACAAGGCAGCGCCATGACCCGCGCATCCCCCCGCCGTCCCGCCGCCTTCCTGTGCGCCCTTGGTGCCGCTGCGCTGCTGGGCGCCTGCGGATCGGGCAATGTCCGCGATGTCGGGCGCGACGAATACACCTCGCAATCCGGCCGCGACCGGGTGCGCGGGCGGCTCACCGGGCAGGATGACGGCATCGTGCTGTTCGGCACGGCGCGCAGCCGGCCGGAGGACGCGGCCTCGGGCGCGACCGGGCTCGGCGTCAACGCCTACCTCTGGCGCGCGACGCTCGACACGCTGGCCTTCATGCCGCTGGCCTCGGCCGATCCCTTTGGCGGCGTGATCATCACCGACTGGTATTCGCCGCCGGGCGCCGGCGCCGAACGCTTCAAGGCGACCGCCTATGTCATGGGCCGCCAGCTGCGGTCGGATGGCGTGCGGATCTCGATCTTCCGCCAGATCCGCCAGGGGCAGGGCTGGGTGGATGCGGTGGTCGCGCCGGCCACCGGCGCCGAGCTCGAGGACCGCGTGCTGGCGCGGGCGCGCGAATTGCGCAGCCAGTCGGGCGTCGCGGGGCGGTAGGGCCTTCGCCGCGCGCCCGGGCGCGCGGCGGTTGTTTTCGCGCACCGCTCCGCCCGATCGGGATCGGCGCTACCCGCCGCCGCAGGGTGCCCGTCGCAGGCCGCGCGCCACGCCGGCCTCGGGCGCCGTCACCAGGGTCAGCAGGCAGGGCGCGTGGCCGCGCGTGAAGCGCCAGTCATTGCCCGCGCCATGGCCTTCCAGCGGTGGTTCCGGGTGCAGCGCCAGCGTCGGGGCGCGGCGCGATGCCGCGGCCTCGGCCACCAGCGCCGCGCGGGCCGCCGGGTCGGGGTCGAAGGGGTCACGGTCGAAGACCGCCACGCCCAGCCGCGGGCCGGTGGCCGGCAGTCCGGCCAGCAGGCGACGGAAATCCTCGATCGCCGCACCGTGGTTGTTGGGCTGGCGGACCTCCCCATGCGCGGCGGGGGCGAGGGCCAGCACGGCGTGCACCAGTTCGGGCCGCTCGGCCGCCGCCAGCACCGATTGCCAGGCGCCGCGCGACTGCCCCGCCAGCACGATGCGGCGATAGCCCGCCTGGCGCAGCAGCGGCAGCGCGCGCGACAGCGTGGTCAGCGCGGCGGCCAGGTGGTCCTCGGCCGGGTCGCGGTCGAAGCGCAGGATGTCGAAGCCGGCATCGTTCAGCATGGCCAGCAGGCCGGGCACGGCGCGCCGGCGGTGATCCACCGATGCGCCGCCGAAGCCGTGCGACCAGACCACCACGCCCTCGGCGGCGCGCGGCCCGTGGCGGAACATCAGGGGTGCGGCGCGGAACGGGCCGACCTGTGCCTCGACCGGGCGGAAGGCGGGCAGCGCGAGGGACATCACATTGCCGTCGAAGGCCACGACGCGGCAGGTGGCCGGGTCGGGGGCGGTGTTGGCCTCGGTGCTCTCGCAGGTGGCTTGCAGGCGGTTGCGGACGGCGACGGGGCCGTCCTCGCCGCCGGTGAAGCGCCAGCTGATCGACCGGCCATTGCCGGCCACGACGAAGCCGGCATTGGTCATGGCGCCGCGGTAGTGCAGCGTGAAGCCGATGACGGTGGAAGGGCCGCGCGCCTCGCCGAGTGCCGCCACCGAGAACAGCGCGCGATAGGCGGCGAAGTCGGTGTTGGGGTCCGGCTGCGCCTGCGCGGGTGTGGCGGCGAGCAGCCCGGCCGCTAGGAATCCGGCGCGGAGCGGCTTATGCATCGCGCTTCCCAGACGAAGCGCGCGCGCAGGATGAACGACAGCACCGCACCCCAGGACGCCCCGTCCCCCCGCTACGATTTCCGTGCCGCGGAGCCGCGCTGGCAGGCCGAATGGGAGGCGCGCGCCTGCTTCGCCGTGCCCGACGTGCCGCCGGCCGAGGCGCGCAAATACTATGTGCTCGAGATGTTTCCCTATCCGAGCGGCAAGATCCACATGGGGCATGTGCGCAACTATACGCTGGGCGACGTGGTCGCGCGCTACAAGCGTGCGCGCGGCCACCTGGTGATGCACCCGATGGGGTGGGATGCGTTCGGGTTGCCGGCCGAGAACGCGGCGCGCGAACGCGGCGTGCATCCCGCCGCCTGGACCTACGCGAACATCGCCAACATGCGCGACGAGCTGAAGCGCATGGGGCTGTCGCTGGAATGGGCGCGCGAATTCGCCACCTGCGACCCGGACTACTACGGCCAGCAGCAGAAGCTGCTGGTGGATTTCTGGAAGGCCGGGCTGGTCGAGCGCCGCGAATCCTGGGTGAACTGGGACCCCGTGGACAACACGGTGCTGGCGAACGAACAGGTGATCGACGGGCGCGGCTGGCGATCCGGCGCGGTGGTCGAGAAGAAGAAGCTCGCGCAGTGGGTGCTGGCCATCACGAAGTACGCGCCGGAGCTGCTGGAGGCGCTGTCCACGCTGGACCGCTGGCCCGATCGCGTGAAGCTGATGCAGTCCAACTGGATCGGCCGCAGCGAGGGTGCGCGGGTGCGGTTTGCGCTGTCCGCGCCGGTCGATGGCATCGAGGATGTCGAGGTCTTCACCACGCGCCCGGACACGCTGTTCGGCATGTCGTTCCTGGCCGTTGCCGCCGAACACCCCATCGCGGTGGCCACTGCCGCGCGCGATGCGAAGGCCGCCGCGTTCATCGCGGAGTGCCGTTCGATGGGCACCTCCGAGGCGGTGATCGAGCAGGCGGAGAAGAAGGGCCACGACACCGGCATCCGCGTGAAGCACCCCTTCACCGGCGCCGAATACCCGGTCTGGATCGCGAATTTCGTGCTGATGGAATACGGCACGGGCGCGATCTTCGGCTGCCCGGCGCATGACCAGCGCGACCTGGATTTCGCGCGGAAGTATGGGCTGTCGGTGACGCCCGTCGTGCTGCCGAAGGGTGCTGACGCCGCCACCTTCGCGGTGGCAGACGAGGCCTTCACCGATGACGGCACCGCGTTCAATTCCGGCTTCCTCGACGGCCTCGACGTGGCGGCCGCCAAGCGTGGCGCGATCGACGCGCTGGAGCAGCGGCAGGCCGGGACCGGCGTGGTGAATTGGCGCCTGCGCGACTGGGGTGTCTCGCGCCAACGCTACTGGGGATGCCCGATCCCCTTCATCCATTGCGACGATTGCGGCGTGGTGCCGGTGCCGGCCGACCAGCTCCCGGTGCGCCTGCCCGAGGATGTGGACTTCGCCAAGCCCGGCAATCCGCTGGACACGCACCCGACCTGGAAGCACGTGGCCTGCCCGCGTTGCGCGAAGCCGGCGCGGCGCGAGACCGACACCTGCGACACCTTCGTGGATTCGTCCTGGTACTTCGCGCGCTTCTGCTCGCCGCGCGCCGACCAGCCCGTGACGCGCGCGGCCGTCGATGCCTGGCTGCCGGTGGACCAGTATATCGGCGGCATCGAGCACGCGATCCTGCACCTGCTCTATTCGCGCTTCTTCACGCGCGCGATGTCGGCCTCGGGCCACCTGTCGCTGGCGGAACCCTTCGCCGGGCTGTTCACGCAGGGCATGGTGCAGCACGAATCCTACAAGTCGGCCGATGGCCGCTGGCTGTATCCGGAGGAAGTGGAGTTCGGCACCGCCGCCGACGGGTCGCGCACCGCCACGCTGAAGGGCGCCAATGCGCCGGTCACGATCGGCCGTGTCGAGGCGATGTCGAAGTCCAAGCGCAACACGGTGGATCCCGGCGCCATCGTCGCGCGCTACGGTGCCGATACGGCGCGCTGGTTCATCCTGTCCGACAACCCGCCCGAGCGCGACATGGAGTGGACGGAATCCGGCGTCGCCGGTGCCTACCGCTTCACGCAGCGTGTGTTCCGCATGGTCGAGGCCGCGCTGCCCACGCTGCCCGCGCCGGATGCGGGCGTGCATGATGGCGACGACCGCGCGGCCAAGGACTTGCGCCGCGCCACGCATCGCGCCATCGCCGCGGTGACCGAGGCGCTGGAGACCTTCGCCTTCAACGTCGCCGTCGCGCGGCTGTACGAATTCGCCAATGCGATCGAGGCGGCGCGCAGCGAAACGTCCCCCGCCGCGGCCGCCGCGCGGCGCGAGGCGCTGGAGATGCTGGCCCGCCTCTCCGCGCCGATGATGCCGCATCTGGCCGAGGAAGCCTGGTCCCTGCTGCGTCCCGGCGACGCCGCGCTGGTCGCGCAGCTGCCGTGGCCCGAACCCGATGCGGCGCTGCTGGTGGCGGAGAGCGTGAAGCTTGCCGTCCAGGTCCTGGGCAAGCTGCGCGCCACCATCGAGGTGCCGGTGGGCGCGAGCGAGGACAGCATCTTCGCCGCGGCGGAAGCCGAGGAGAACGTGCAGCGCGCGATCGCCGGCAAGCCCATCCGCAAGCGCATCCATGTGCCCGGCCGGGTGGTGAACCTTGTCGTCTGAGCGCGGCACGCGCCGGGCCGTGCTGGGGCTGCTGCTGCTGGGCGGCTGCGGCTTCCGGCCGATGTATGGCGAGCGTGAATCCGGCAGCGTGACGCAGGGGCTGCAGACCGTCCGTGTCGGCCTGATCCCCGAGCGCAACGGTCAGCTGCTGCGGCGGAACCTGGAACAGCGCCTGGGCAGCGGCGGGGCGCAGATGCGCTACGACCTGCGTGTCGGCCTGGCCTATGGCATCGACCTGCAGGGCTTCGCGCGGGACGGCACGCCATCGCGCGTGCGGATCACCGCCTCGGCCAGCTGGTTCCTCTACGATGCCGCCAGCCCGCCACGGCTGGTGGCA
Source organism: Roseomonas sp. CECT 9278 (assembly GCF_918698155.1). GTDB lineage: Bacteria > Pseudomonadota > Alphaproteobacteria > Acetobacterales > Acetobacteraceae > Neoroseomonas. Next base: position 48,925 of record NZ_CAKKLX010000003.1, on the reverse strand, counting down.
AGCGGGTCGGAACGCGCCTTCGACGCCTACAACGTGCCGGAGAACCAGTTCTTCTCGGCCGATACCTCGCGCGAGGCGACCGAGCGCCGGCTGCTCGACCAGCTGGCCGACGATATCGTGCGCCGCCTGGCGGTGCGCTTCGAGTCCGGGCCGCCGAGCGCGGGCTGAACGGGCATGGCGAAGCTGGACGCGCGCCGCATCGCGGGCTTCCTGGCCGACCCGGGCGGCGCGCGCATCGTGCTGGTGTTCGGCGAGGATGGCGGCCTGGTGCGCGAACGCGCCGATGCGCTGGCGCGCGCCGTCGCCGGCGACGACCCCTTCCGCCTGGTGGACGTGCCGCGCGAGGTCGCGGCCAAGGATGCCGGCCTGCTGGCCGCCGAGGCAGCGACCCCGGCGCTGACCGGCGGGCGCCGCCTGGTGCGCGTGCGCGACGCGACCGACGGCCTGGCGACGGCGGCCAAGGCCGTGCTGGCGGGCAACGGGCCGGGCGTGGTGCTGCTGGAGGGCGGGTCGCTCGATGGCCGCAAGGGGCTGCGCGCCGCACTTGAGAAGGCCGGGCCCGAGGCGGCGGTGATCGCCTGCTACGCCGAGACGGGCGCGGCGCTGGAGGGCTCCATCACCGGATTACTGAAGGGATTCGGCGTCACCGCCGAACCTTCCGCCGTGTCCTGGATGGCGCAGCGGCTGGGCGAGGATCGCCTGGTGATGCGCCGCGAATGCGAGAAGCTGGCGCTGTATGTCGGCGCCGGCGGGCGCGTGAGCGAGGAGGATGCGCTGGCGTCGCTGTCGGAGGGGTCCACGCTCGACCTCGACGCCGCGCTGCTGGCGGCGACCGAGGGCGACCCCGCACGCGCCGACCGCGCGCTGGATGCGGCCTTCGCCGAGGGCGCGCACGCCGTGCAGGTGGTGCGCGGCGCGCTGCGGCATGTGCAGCGGCTGGAAGTGGCGGCGATGGCGGTGGCGCGCGGGGCGGCACCGAAGGACGCGCTGGAGGGGCTGCGGCCACCGGTCTTCTTCAAGTCGCGCCCATCCTTCGAGCGCGCTCTGCGCCTGTGGCGGCCGGAGACACTCGCGGCCGCCGGCGCGGCGCTGCTGGAGGCGGAACGGGCGACCAAGACCACGGGGATGCCGGATACGGCGGTGGCGCGGGCAGCGGTGATGGGGTTGGCGCGGGAGGCGGTGCGGGCGCGGCGGGGGTAGAAGGCCAGGGCTCTGCCCTGGACCCGCCAAGGGCCGAAAGGCCCTTGGATCGCGGGACTTAGGCGAAGTCGGGGTCCAGCAGGCGCAGCACGCCTTCGAGCTGGTCGAGGTCGCCATAGGTGATTGTGACCTGGCCACCCTTGCCGGCCGGCTTGATGCCCACGCGAAGGCCCAGCCGCTCCGTCAGCCGGCGTTCCAGCGCGGCGGTGTCGGCATCCTGCTTCGTGGCACGGCGGGCGGCGGGATCGCGCGGCGCGGCAGCGGCCAGTGCCTCGGTCTGGCGCACCGACAGGCCGCGCACCACCACCAGCCCGGCCAGGCGTTCCGGGTCCTCGGCGCCCAGCAGCGCGCGCGCATGGCCGGCCGACAGCGTGCCCGTGCGCAGCAGGTCCCGCACGCGGCCGGGCAGGTTCAGCAGGCGCAGCGTATTCGCCACATGGCTGCGCGACTTGCCGACCGCCTGGCCGAGCGCCTCCTGCTTCAGGCCGAATTCGCCGAGCAGGCGGGCATAGCCCTCGGCTTCCTCGAGCGCGTTCAGGTCCTCGCGCTGCAGGTTCTCGACCAGGCCGGCGGCCATGGCGGCACGGTCGTCGAGGTCGCGGATCACCACCGGCACGTCGTGCAGCCGCGCCTGCTGCGCGGCGCGCCAGCGGCGCTCCCCGCCCAGGATCTGGTAGCGGCCAGGCGCCTTGGGCTTCGGGCGCACCAGGATGGGCTGCAGGATGCCGTGTTCCTGGATGGAGGCGGCGAGTTCGGCCAGGGCGGCCGGGTCCGGCGTGGCGCGGGCCTGGAAGGGGCTGGGTTCCAGGGCCTCCACCGGCAGGGTGCGCGGGGCGCCAGCCGGGGTGGCGGCAGGGGCGGCGGGCGCGTCGCCCATCAGCGACGACAGCCCCCTGCCGAGGCGCGGCGGCTTCGTCATGCGGCGGATTTCCTGGCGCGGCGCTCGCGCTTCAGCAGTTCCGCGGCCAGGTCGACATAGGCCTGCGCGCCGGCGGAGCGGTGGTCGTACAGGATCACCGGCAGGCCGTGCGACGGCGCCTCGCTGATGCGGACATTGCGGGGGATGACGGTGCTGTAGACCTTGTCGCCGAAGAAGGCGCGGACATCGGCGGCGACGAGCTCGGATAGATTGTTCCGCTTATCAAACATTGTCAGCACGATGCCCTCAAGCTCGATGGCCGGGTTCAGCGCCCGCTTCACGCGTTCGACCGTCCGGGTGATCTGCGACACCCCCTCCAGGGCAAAGAATTCGGTCTGCAGCGGCACCAGCACGGAATGCGCGGCGACCAAGGCGTTCAGCGTGAGCAGGCCGAGCGAGGGCGGGCAGTCGATGAGGATGATCTCGGTGCCCCCCAGCGCCGGCGCCTGGGCGTCCAGCGCATCGCGCAGGCGGCGTTCGCGGTTTTCCAGGCCGACCAGCTCGATCTCCGCGCCGGCCAGTTCGGGGTCGGCGGGCAGCAGCGTCAGGTTCGGGATGCGCGTGGGGCGCAGCAGGTCGGCCAGCGGCTTCTCGCCGGTCAGCAATGCATAGGACCCGGCGCCGCGATCCTGCCGCGCGATGCCCAGGCCGGTCGAGGCATTGCCCTGCGGGTCCATGTCGATCAGCAGCACGCGGCGCTTGGCTGCCAGCGCGGTGCCGAGGTTGATCGCGGTCGTGGTCTTGCCCACCCCGCCCTTCTGGTTGGCGAGGGCGATGATGCGAAGGGGCGCGCGGTCAGTCGTCGCGGGCACGGCGGATCTCGCTCAGGCGGAGGATGGTGGCCTCGGGGTCCGTGCGGCTGTCGAACCGCTCGGTCTTGAAGTGCCAGTGCGTGGCGGCACTCGTCAACTCTTGCTCGGCGGTGCGGCCCTTCGGAAAGACCGCGATGCCCCCCGGGGCGAGGAATCGCGCCGCGAATCCCAGCAGCGGATCGAGCGGCGCGAGCGCACGCGCGGTGACCGCAGCGATCGGCGGCAGGGTGGCGCGCTCGATTCGGTGCGGGTGGACCTTCACGCCCGGCAGCCCCATGCGTCCGGCGGCGTCCATCAGGAAGGCGGCCTTGCGCCGGTCGGATTCCACCAGATGCACGTCGCGATCGGGCAGCGCGGCCGCGATCACGAGGCCCGGCAGCCCGGCGCCCGATCCCAGGTCGGCGATCGCGCCGGTCGCGGGCAACAGTGGCAGCAGCTGGAGGCTGTCGGCGATATGCCGGTGGTCAACCTCGGTCGCCGTCCGCGCCGAAACCAGGTTGATGGTCGCGTTCCAGCGCAGCAGCAGGTCGCGATAGGTCGCGAGCCGTGCGTCGCGCGCCGGGTCCGGCGGAACCGTGGCGATCGGGTGTTTCACGTGGAACGCGGAGCGTCGCGGCGCAGCGCCACGGCCAGGGCGGCGATGGCCGCCGGGGTGATGCCCGGGAGGCGGCCGGCCGACCCCAGCGTCGCGGGCCGGGCGGCGGCCAAGCGCTGGCGCATTTCCGAGGACAGCCCGGCGATGGCCGCGAAGTCGAGGTCGGGCGGAATGGCGGCGCGCTCCTCGCGTTCCAGCAGGCGCATCTCGGCCTCCTGGCGGCGCAGATAGGGCGCGTAGAGCGCCTCGGCCTCCAGCAAGGTGCGCAATGCGGGCGCCAGGTCCCGCAGCCATGGGAAGGCGCCATCGACCACGCCGGCATCCACCCCGGGCAATGCGAGCACCTCCAGTACCGACCGCCGTCGCCCATCCTGGTTCACGGCGATGCCTGCCGCGGCCAGCGCGCCCGAGGTCGCGCCCTCCGCCCGCGCGCGTGCCAATGCATCCGCCAGCGCGGCGGCGAAGGCCCGGTGGCGTGCGGCGCGTTCCGGTCCCACGCAGCCCCAGGCGACGCCCTTCACGGTCAGTCGCAACCCGGCATTGTCGGCCCGCAGCGCCAGCCGATGCTCGGCGCGCGCGGTAAGCATCCGATAGGGCTCCGACACGCCCTGCAGCACCAGGTCGTCCACCAGCACGCCGACATAGGCCTCCGCGCGGGTCAGGACCCGGTCGGGCTGCGCGCCCGCGGCGCGCGCGGCGGCGTTGAGGCCCGCCATCAGCCCCTGCGCGGCGGCTTCCTCGTATCCGGTGGTGCCGTTGATCTGCCCGGCCAGGAACAGCCGCGGCACGGTGCGGACTTCCAGGGCCGGCGTCAGGGCGCGCGGGTCGACATGGTCGTATTCGATGGCGTAGCCGGGGCGGCTGATGCGCGCGCGCTCCAGCCCGGGGATGGAGGCGATCATCGCCCCCTGCACCGCCTCCGGCAGGCTGGTCGAGATGCCGTTCGGGTATACCGTATCGTCGTCGAGCCCCTCGGGTTCGAGGAAGATCTGGTGGCGCTCCCGCTCGGCGAAGCGGACCACCTTGTCCTCGATGGACGGGCAATAGCGTGGCCCGACCCCCTGGATGCGCCCGCCATAGACGGCGCTCTGGTGCAGGTTGGCCCGGATCAGGGCGTGGGTTGCGGGCGTGGTGGCGGTGATGGCGCAGGCCACCTGGCGGTTGGTGATCCGCCCGGTCATCCAGGACAGCGGCTCCGGCGGGTCGTCGCCTGGTTGCGGCTCCAGGGCCGCCCAGTCGATGGTCCGGCCATCGAGGCGCGGCGGCGTGCCGGTCTTGAGGCGCGCCAGCGGCAGGCCCATCCGCTCGAAGGCCAGCGCCAGGCCGATCGCGGGCGCATCGCCGACACGACCGGCGGGGATGCGCGTCTCGCCGATATGGATCTCGCCACGCAGGAAGGTGCCGGTCGTGACCACCACGGCGCCGCAGCCGATCCGCCGGCCGTCGCCGGTGACCACGGCGGCCACCGCGCCGTCGGCGTTGGTCTCGATCCCCTCTGCCGCGGCTTCCAGGATCGACAGCCCGGCCTGGCCCTCCAGCAGGCCGCGGATCGCCTCCCGGTACAGGCGGCGGTCCGCTTGCGCCCGCGGTCCACGCACGGCCGGCCCCTTCGAACGGTTCAGCACCTTCACATGGATCGCCGCCGCGTCGGCCGCCCGCGCCATGAGGCCGTCCAGCGCATCGACCTCCCGCACCAGATGGCCCTTGCCCACGCCGCCGATGGCCGGGTTGCAGGACATCTCGCCAAGCGTCGCGCGCTTGTGGGTCAGCAGCAGCGTGCGCGCGCCACAGCGCGCGGCGGCGGCGGCGGCCTCGCAGCCGGCATGACCGCCGCCGATGACGATGACATCGAAGGAACCATCCATCGGCGCGATATACGGGATCAGGCGGCTCTGCGGGAGAGAACCCGACGCTCACTTGCCGATGCAGAATTCCGCGAAGACCAGGTCCAGGATGTCCTCGACCCCGACGCGCCCGCTCAGCCGGCCCAGCGCCCGCAGCGCTGCCCGCAGCGCTTCCGAGACCAGCTCGGGCAGCACCGCAGCTTCCGCCTCGGCCAGCCAGGCCGCCGCCTCGGTCAGCGCGGCGCGGTGTCGCGGGCGCGTCAGCAGGGCTGCGTCCCCCGTACCGGCCAGGCGCACCGCCTCGGCTTCCAGCCGCCCGCGCAGCGCCTCCATCCCGATCCCCGTGCTGGCCGAGATCGCGAGCGGCGCCGTGCCGCCGATCGTCCCTTGTGCCGGCGCGAGATCCACCTTGTTCACGAGCACCAGCGCCCCGGGGGTGACCCAGGCGAGCGTCGCCGGGTCCGGTGCGACGTCGGCGGCGAAGACTGCGATCACCAGGTCGGCTTCCTCGGCCCGCCGCCGCGCCCGGCGAATGCCTTCCTGCTCGACCTCGTCCGCGGCGTCGCGCAGCCCTGCCGTGTCCGCGAGGGTCACCGGGACCCCGGCGAGGACCAGCCGGACCTCGACCACGTCCCGTGTCGTTCCTGCCCGCGCCGAGACGATCGCCGCCTCCCGCCCCGCCAGGGCGTTCAGCAATGACGACTTGCCCGCATTCGGCGCGCCGAGGATGGCGACCACCACGCCGTCCCGCAGCCGTTCGCCCTGCCCGCCATCGGCCAGGTGCGTGGCGATTTCCTGGCGCAGCGATGCCGCCCCGGCCCGAGCCTGGTCGCCGAGGTCGCTGGGCAGATCGTCCTCGGCGAACTCGATGGCGGCTTCCTGGTGCGCAAGCAGCCGCGCCAGCCGCGCCGCCCAGCCGCCGAGCAGGCGCGCCAGGGCGCCATCCGCCTGCCGCAGCGCCTGGCGTCGTTGCGCCTCGGTCTCGGCGGCGATCAGGTCGGCGATGCCCTCGGCGGCGGTCAGGTCCATGCGTCCGTTGAGGAAGGCGCGGCGGGTGAACTCCCCCGGTTCCGCCGGCCTGGCGCCCAGGGCCGCGAGCGCGCCGGCGACGGCGGCGATCACCGCGGGCCCACCATGTAGGTGCAGCTCGGCGCTGTCCTCGCCGGTGTAGGACCCTGGGCCGGGGAACCAGGTCACCAGCGCATGGTCCAGCGCCTCCTGCCCTGCAGTGGCGCGCAGCCGCCGCAGGCTGGCGTGGCGCGGCGCCGGCCGGGCGCCGGCGATCGCGTCAAGGATCGGTCCGCTGGCGGGGCCGGACAGCCGCAGCACGGCGATCGCGCCCCGCCCCGCGCCGCTCGCGAGGGCGAAAATCGTGTCGGTGCCGTTCACGCCGGAGGTTTCACGTGAAACACCGCTCAGCCCTTCGGCGGCGGCACGTCCGTCTCGGTTAGCATCAGCCGCCGCACCCGCCCGCCACCGATCACATGCACCTGCAGGATCTCCTCGACATCCTCGGCGGTCCGCGGGCGGTACCAGACCCCGTCGGGATAGATCACCATGGCCGGGCCGAACTCGCAGCGTTCCAGGCAGCCGGCGGTGTTCACGCGGATATCGGGGATCTTCAGCTCCTTCGCGCGGGCCTTCATGTAGTCGCGCAGCTTCTCGCTGCCGCTGGCGGCGCAACAGCCACGTGGGTGCCCGTCCTGCCGGCGGTTGGTGCAGACGAAGACATGCGCGGCATAGAAGGGTGGCGGATCGGCATCGGTCACGCGGGCAACTCCGGCAGCGGGCATGGGCACCATGTAGCGACCCCCCGCGCGGCCTCCAACCCGCATGGCTTGACGGCCCCCCGCCTCCGGGTGTCTGTCCCGTCAGGCCATGCCCCAGCTTTCGCTGCACACCCCGCTCGGGGACCTGACCGTGTCCGAGGAGGACGGCGCCATCGTTGCCCTCGACTGGGGCCGTGGCCGCGACCAGGACGCCACGCCCCTGCTGCTGCGCGCCCGCGACCAACTGCAGGACTATTTCGACGGCATCCGCACCGGCTTCGACCTGCCGCTCGCGCCCCATGGCACGGCCTTCCGGCGCAAGGTCTGGGATGCGCTGCGCACCATTCCGGCGGGCCAGACGCGCTCGTACCTCGACATCGCCCGGCAGGTCGGCTGCCGCGCGCCGCGCGCCATCGGCCAGGCCAATGGCGCCAACCCGATCCCGATCCTGATTCCCTGCCACCGCGTGGTGGCCGCCGATGGTACCCTCGGCGGCTATTCGGGGGGCGAGGGAGCGGCTACCAAACGCTACCTCCTGGACCTCGAGCGCGTGGCGCCCGCGGCCGACACCCTGTTCACGGCCGCCACGACCCCGGCCCAGCGACGGACCCGCCCTTCATGACCCACGCCATCCGCATCCATGAGACCGGCGGCCCCGAGAAACTGGTGTGGGAGGACATCCCCCTCCCATCCCCCAAGCCGGGCGAGGCGCTGGTCCGCCACAAGGCGGTCGGCCTCAATTTCATCGACGTCTATTTCCGCACCGGCCTCTACAAGGCGCCCTCCCTGCCCGCGATCATCGGCATGGAGGGGTCGGGCATCGTCGAGGCGATCGGCGAAGGGGTGACCGAGGTAGCCGTGGGCGATCGCGTCGCCTACGCCACCGGCCCGATCGGCGCCTATGCCCAGGCGCGCTGCATCAAGGCCGACCGCCTCGTGAAGCTGCCCGACGCGATCGGTTTCGAACAGGGCGCGGCCATGATGCTCCAGGGCATGACCGCCGCCTTCCTGATCAAGAAGTGCTACCCGGTGCAGGCCGGCCAGACCGTGCTGGTCCATGCCGCCGCCGGCGGTGTCGGCCTCATTCTGTGCCAGTGGCTCAAGCATATCGGCGCCACCGTGATCGGCGTGGTCAGCACCGAGGAAAAGGCGGCGCTGGCCCGCGCCCATGGCGCCGCCCACGCGCTGCTCACGAAGGATGACGTCCCCGCCCGCGTGAAGGAGATCACCGGCGGCGCGATGCTCCCGGTGGTGTTCGACAGCGTCGGGCGCGACACCTTCAACACCTCGCTCGACTGCCTGGCCTCCTTCGGGATGATGGTCTCCTACGGCAATGCCTCGGGGCCGGTCGCCATTCCCGACCTCGGTATCCTGTCGGCCAAGGGGTCGCTCTATGTTACGCGCCCCACCCTCGTGACCTACACGGCGAAGCGCGAGGACCTGAACGCCCGCGCCACCGACCTGTTCGAGGTGGTGGCCTCCGGCGCGGTGCAGATCCGCGTCAACCAGACCTTCGCGCTGAAGGATGCCGCCGACGCGCATCGCGCGCTGGAGGCACGGCAGACCACGGGCAGCACCGTTCTTCTGCCGTAGAGGCAAGGCCGGGGGAACGAACTCCCCCGGACCCCCTCCTTTTTCTGTCCGTCGCCAAGGCGCGCCCGGCGCAGCGCGCCGGCCCATCACCCCTGGCGCCAGACCGGGAAGGGGTCGGGCAGCTTCGCCCAGGCCTTGGCACCCTTGGCCATCTCGGCATCGGTCAGCAGGCAGGCCTCCAGCTGCAGCCGCAGGGCGGCCTCGTCCACCTCCACGCCGATGAACACGATCTCCTGCCGGCGGTCGCCCCAGGGCTCCTGCCACTGCCCGGCGACCATGGCGCGCCAGTCGGGGTCATCCGGCCAGCGGCTGCGCGGCTGCGCGGCCCACCAGAAGCCGGCCGCCTCATGCCGGCTCACGCGCCCGGCCAATTGCCATTCCCCGGCCCAAGGGAGCCGGGTCGCCAGCCAGAAGAAGCCCTTCGCCCGCACCACGCCTGGCAGGTCGCCCTCGATCAGCCGCTTGAACCGCGCCGGATGCAGCGGCCGCCGCGCCCGCCATACGAAGGACCGGATGCCGAATTCCTCGCTTTCCGGCAAATGCTGCCCGGACAGCGCCTGCACCCAGCCCGCCGCCTGGCGCGCCTGGCCGAAATCGAAGCGCCCGGTCCCCAGCACATGCGACAGCGGCACCTGGCCGCGCGTGCTCGCCACGATCTCGGCGCGCGGGTTGAAGGTGGCGATGATGCCGGCCAGCCGGCGCAGCTCATCCTCCGCCACCAGGTCCGCCTTGTTCAGCACGATCACATCGGCGAATTCCACCTGCTCGACCAGCAGGTCCACCAGCAGCCGCGTATCCTCCTCGCCTGTCGTCTGCCCGCGCCGCGCCAGCGTATCCGCCGAGCCGTAGTCGGCCAGCCAGGCCTGCGCATCAACCACCGTCACCATGGTGTCCAGCCGCGCGACATCCGCCAGGCTGAACCCCTCCTCGGTACGGAAGTCGAAGGTCGCGGCCACCGGCATGGGCTCGCTGATGCCCGTGCTCTCGATCAGCAGCGCATCGAAGCGGCCTTCGGCGGCCAGCTTCGCCACCTCGGCCATCAGGTCCTCGCGCAGCGTGCAGCAGATGCAGCCGTTGGACATCTCGACCAGGCGTTCCTCGGTGCGCGAGAGCGTGCCGGCATTGCCCACCAGCGCCGCGTCGATGTTCACCTCGCTCATGTCGTTGACGATGACCGCGACGCGCCGGCCCTCGCGGTTCGCCAGGACATGGTTCAGCAGCGTGGTCTTGCCCGCCCCCAGGAAGCCCGAGAGCACCGTCACCGGCAGCCGCCCATCCTGCGCGCTCATGCGAAGACCCCCGGTTCGTCGATGCACAGCAGGATGCGCGCGCGTTTGTCCTCGGGCAGGCGCGAGACCGGTGGCGACCGGTGCAGGCAGCCCGCCGGCGCGGGCGTGGCGTGGCGCGTGCCCTTCAGCAGAGCCACGGCACAGGCGGGCGCCTGGTGCGGCGCGCGGCAGTCCGGGCCGCACAGGGTCCATTGCGTGCCCTCGCCCCGATAGGTGCACAGCAGGCGCAGCCCGATCGCATCGATGTGGAAGTGGCGGCAGGAATCATGCACCACGCCATCCAGCCGCACCCGCACCCGGTCATGCCCGCTGATGGCGGCGAACATCGCGGCCAGGCGCGTCATGTCGGCCGCCAGCGCCACCGGCACCGGCTGCCCCAGCGCCGCCAGCACGCCATCCACTGCAGCTTCCGGCGCATCCTCGCAGGCGGCGCGGAAGGGCGCGGCGGCCAGCAGCGGCGCGGTCATCCTGCGCCACCCGGCCGGTTCGGGCCGCAGCCACAGCGCCAGGGCGACGTCGCGCCGCAGGATCTCGAGCAATACGGCCTGATCCGTGCTGGCCGCCGCGCAGGGCGGGGTGGCGACCGTGCGGACCATCCCGGCCCCGGGGGGAAAGACTTCGCACAGGAGGGACATCGGGCGGCTCCGGCCTGCAGCCATTTCCGCTCGCCTTGGCGCGCTTCAATGTCTCCAGGGCATTGGTTCCACGAGCATCTTCACCCGATCGGATGGGTCCATCCGACCGGGATCTGCTCTGACGCCTAAATGTTATAACATAACTTTTCTGGGGCCGGCAAAGTCCCCGCTCACGCCAGGCCGAGCACCGCGAAAAGCCGCGTCGCCGGCGGCCAGGCCGCCATGACCTGCGCCCGGAACAGCACCAGCCCCACCACGCCGGCCGCGACCAGCGCCAATGACGCGATCCAGGCCCGGCGCAGCGCCACCTGGTCCGCCCCGGCGCTGGCCACCGGCGCGCGCTCACGTGCGGGTGGCGCGGACGGTGGCGCGGGCGGCTTGGGCGGCGCAGCCACCGAGGCGGGTTCGGGCGCTGGTTCAGGCGCCGGTTCCGGCGGGCGGGGCGGCGGCGGCGGCGATGGCGGCGATGGCGGCGGTGGCGCCGCGGCGACGCGCGGCAGCGCGAAATCCGTCGCGCAGCGCGAACAGCGCAGCGTGCGGGCCGCGCCGGCCAGCAGCCGATCCGGCACCTCGTACTCCGCGCCGCAGGAAGGGCAGGCGATCCGCATGCGATTCATATCAACCGGCGCGCGCCGCTCGGCAAGCAGCGGTTGAGGTGCAGGGCCGGGGCAGGCACAAAAGGGGGATGGTCCGATTCAGCCGCGTGGCCCTGGCCTACCCCGATCCCCGCGGCCGGCCCGGTGCCGCGGTGCTGCGCGACCTGTCCTTCACCCTGGGGGATGGATCCTTCACCTGGATCCTCGGGCCCTCCGGCGCGGGCAAGACCTCGGTGCTGCGCCTGATGCACGCCGCGCTGCGCCCGACCACGGGCGAGGTCGAGCTGCTGGGCGTCGCCCTCGCCCGCGCCCGCCGCGCCGACCTGCCGCCGCTGCGCCGGCGCATCGGCGTGGTGCACCAGGAATTCCGCCTGCTCACGCATCTCTCGGCCTGGGACAATGTGGCGCTGCCGCTGCGCCTGGCGGGCACCGCGGAATCCACCATCCGCGGCGACGTGACCGACCTGCTCGACTGGATCGGCCTGACCGGCAAGGAGGAACGCCGCCCGGAGGAACTCTCCGGCGGCGAACAGCAGCGCCTGACCATCGCCCGCGCCGTGGTCACGCGCCCCGCCCTGCTGGTGGCGGACGAGCCGACCTCCGAGCTCGATGCCCTGCAGGCGCGGCGCACCATCGCGCTGCTGGCCGAGATGAACCGACTCGGCACCACCGTGGTGGTCGCGACCCATTCGGAGGACCTGCCGGCGCGCCACCCGGCGCGGATGCTCACCCTCGATGGCGGCCGGGTGGTTGCCGATGGCTGAACCGCGCCGCCGCCTCGCGCGCGATCCGCTGGGTCTCCGCCGCGCCCTGGCCGACCGGCTGCTGCTCGGCCTGGTCGCGGCCATGGCCTTGCTGGCGGCCTTGGCGCTGGCCGGGCGCGACGGCGCCGACCGCCTGGCCCAGCGATGGCGCGACGGCGCGCAGGCCGCGGTCACCGTCCAGGTGCCCGAGCCCACGGCGGAGCGCATGGCGCGCGCGCTGGCGGCCTTGCGCGCCATGCCCGAGGTCGCCGCCGCCGAACCGGTCGACCCCGCCCGCATGGCCGAGCTGCTGCGCCCCTGGCTGGGCGGCGCGCACAACGTCCCGCTGCCGGGCGTGATCGAGCTGCGCCTGGCCGACCTCGCGGCCGACCCGGTGCGGATCGGCGACCGCGTGGCGGCCGAGGTGCCTGGCGCGGTGACCGAGGCGCATGGCGTCTGGGTGGCGCATCTCGCGGCGCTGGCGCGCGCGGTCGAGGGCGTGGCGCTGGCGGTGCTGGCGCTGGTGGCGGGTGTCGCGGCGGCGGTGGTGGCGGTCGCGGTGCGCGCCGGGTTGTCGGCGCGGCGCGATGCGGTGCTGGTGCTGCATGGGCTCGGTGCCACGGATGCCGACGTGGCGGGGCGCTTCGCGCGGCGCGTCGCCGTGCTGGCGGCGCTCGGCGCGGCGGGCGGCACGCTGGTGGCGCTGCCGGCGCTCACGGGCCTTGCGGCGGTGGCCGGGCCCTTGGCGGGTGCCGCGGAATGGCAGGGGCTGCCGTGGCTCGACCTGGCGCTGGTCCCGCTGGTGGCGGCGCTGGTCGGCTGGACCACGACCCAGGCGACGGTGCGGCTGTGGCTGCGGCGCCTGCCATGAGCGTGACGTCGGACGGCGTGCCGAGGCAGGGCGTGCCGGAAGGCGAGCCATACCAGCGCGTGCCGGAAGGCGAGCCGAGACAGGGCGTGCCGGAAGGCGAGCCGAGACAGGGCGTGCCGGAAGGCGAGCCATACCAGCGCGTGCCGGAAGGCGAGCCGAACCAGGGCGTGCCGGAAGGCGCGCCGAACCAGGGCGTGCCGCAACCCATGCTGCCGGCGCCTTCGCCCTCGCGCGCCCAGCCTGCCGCGGCCACACCCGGCGCGCCCCCGGCCGGCCCGCATGACAGCGCGCCGACCGCTGCCCCCGCCCGGGACCTCCGCGTCGCGGCACAGCCCGTTCCGCCCGCGCGCCGCTGGCGCCGCCGGGTGGTCCGGGCCAGCCTGGCGGCCGTGCCGCTCGCCCTGCTGCTGGGCTTCCTCGCCTTCGTGCAGGCCGCCATCGCACCCGTCATGCGAACCCCGGGGGAGACCGACGGCATCGTCGTGCTGACCGGCGGCTCGGAACGCGTCGCGACCGGGTTGCGCCTGCTCGCCGAGGGCCAGGCGCGCCGGCTGCTGATCTCCGGCGCGCATCCCGAAGCCGGCCTGGCCGAGATCGCCAGCGCCGCCGGCATCGACCCCGCCCCCTTCGCCGGGCGCGTCGCGGTCGGCCACGCCGCCGCCACCACCCGCGGCAACGCGGTCGAGGCCGCCGCCTGGGCGCGCAGCGAGGAGATGCGCTCGCTGCGCATCGTCACCGCCGGCTACCACATGCCGCGCGCCATGGTGGAACTCCGCCGCGCCATGCCCGGGATGCCGCTGGTCGCGCATCCGGTGCCCTCCGCCGCGCTGCGGGCGCCGGGCGCGTTGTGGCGCCCGCGGGTCTGGGCATTGCTTGCGGGCGAGTATGCCCGCTACCTGGGGGCCTGGGCCGGGCTCTCGGGCGCCTTCGTCCCGCGACGGGAGACTCACGCGACATGACCTGGCTGCGCTCGGCGCTGTTCAACCTGGTGTTCCTTGGCGGCACGGTGCTGACCGTGCTGTTCGGCACGCTGCTGCTGCCGCTGCCCGCCCGGGTGATGGTGGCCTATATCCGCAACTACGCCCGGCTGATGGTGGCGGCGCTGCGCGCGATCTGCGGCATCCGGCTGGAGGTGACGGGCCTGGCCAACATTCCCGCCGGGAAGGTGATCATCGCCGCCAAGCACCAGTCGGCCTTCGACACCATCGTGTGGCTCGCGCTGCGGCCGCAGGAGCGGGACCCGGTCTATGTGCTGAAGCAGGAACTGGTGGACATCCCGCTGTGGGGGCGGCTGGCGACGCGCTGCGGGCATATCTCGGTCGACCGTGCCGCCGGGGCCTCGGCGTTGCGCGGCATGGTGCGCGCGGCGCAGGGCGCGCTCGCCGCCGGCCGTCCGGTCGTGATCTTCCCCGAAGGCACGCGCACGGCGCCCGGCGAGCATGCGCCCTACCAGCCCGGCGTCGCCGCGCTGGCCGGCGCCGCGGGGGCGGCGGTGGTGCCGGTGGCGACCGACAGCGGCCTGTACTGGGGCCGGCGCGCCTTCCAGAAGCGCCCGGGCACCATCCATGTCGCGATCCTGCCGCCGCTGCCGGCCGGGATGCCGCGCGTCGCGCTGATGGCCGCGCTGGAGACCGCCATCGAGGACGCCACGGCCACCCTCACCGGCCTGCCGCGGCCTGTGGACAAGTCTGGGGACGGCGCCACTGTCATTCCTGATTCGGACACGGAGCGGAGCCCCGCAACCTCCTGATTCGGAGCGATCCGTTAATCAGGAATGAAGTTTGTGGATATCTCCGTCCCGGCGGCGTCGGGCAGCAGGGCGGCGATGCGGTCCAGCCCGGCATCGCGCACGCCCATGGCGCGCAGGTGCCGCAGCGTGTTCAGCAGGTAGTCGCGATTGGCGCCCATCGCGCCATGGCCGCCGGCGATCGCCGCCGCCGCCCGCTCGGGCGACAGCCGCCCGCAATACAGCCGGCACCCGCGGTTCGCGACATAGGCGACCGCGCGCACCATCCGCCCGCTGTCCAGCAGCCGCAGCGGCAGCATCCGCCGGTGATAGACCTGCTCGGCCCCGTCCGGCAGCTCGCGGTCATCGAGATAGGCGAGCACCGCGGCCGCCTCCGCCCCGCGCACCGCGAAGGCCAGCCCGCGGCAGGCGCCGCCGCGATCCAGGCCGAGCACCAGGCCGGGCCGTTCCGGCGTGCCGCGGTAGCGGTGCGACCACAGGCAGAAGCGGCGATGGAAGCCGCGCAGCAGCGCCGGATGCGCCCGCGCATGGCTGAAGCCGGGCCGCCAGATCAGCGACCCATAGGCAAAGACATAGAGGTGGCCGTCGGCATCGAGCAGCTCTCGCTGCGTGGCGCCATCCGCCGGCGGTGCATGCAGCATGTCGCGGTTCCGCATCCGCGGCGCCGCGCGGCGTCATTCCATCCGTCGGGCGCGCCACCGGCCCGCATCCCGGCCCGGCGATCCGGTCCGACATGTGGTCGGCGGGTGGTCGGGTGGGGATGCGGGCCGGTGCCGCCTGATCGGAAAACGTCCTATATCCGGCACCGTGACCGACGCCAAGCCGACCCGCCCCGCCCGCCGCCACCTCCGCCGCGCCCTGGCGGCCGTGCTGCTGGTCGTGCTGCTGGGCGGCGCGGCGCATGGCCTGGCTTGGCACTGGGCGACCGGCGCCATCGCCGTGGGCATGTCGGACTGGGTGACGCAGCGGCGCGCCGAGGGCTGGACGATCGAGCACGGCCCGCCGGCGCGCGGCGGCTGGCCCGTCGCGGCGCGGCTGACGATGGCGGATGTGCAGGTCGCGTCGCCGGCCCGCGCCGGCCATGCCGGCATGGCGCACCAGGCCGCGCGGGTGGTGCTGCAGATCTCGCCGGCACAGCCCGACCGGCTGGTGGTGCTGCTCGATGGGCCGCAATGGCTCAGCCTGGGCGGCGCGACGATTCCCTTCGCGGCCGACCGCTTCGCGCTGTCGGTGCCGCTGGCCGCGGGATCAGTGCCGGCCGCCGTCGAGCTCGACGTCGCCCGGCTGGAGACGCTGCTGCCGGCCGGGCCGCTGGCACTGCGCGCGGCGCGCATCGTGCTGGTCAGGGGCGCGGCGCCGCCGCCCGGCGCCGAGGCGGAGGCCGTGCTCGGCCTCACGCTGCGCGCCGAGGGCGTGGTGCCGCCGGCCTCGCCGCTGACCGCCGCCTTCGGGCGCGAGGTCGAGCACCTGTCGATCGAGGCGCTGCTGGCCGGCACGCCGCCGCTGCCCGGCCCGCCGGCGGTGATGGCGGCGGCCTGGCGCGACGCCGGCGGGGTGGTCGAGCTGCCGGCGCTGGCCCTGCGCTGGGGCCCGCTGGCCGGCGATGCGCGGTTGTCGCTGGCGCTGGACGCGGCGCTGCAGCCGCAGGGGCGTGGCACGCTGCGCATGTCCGGCGCGCCGGCGGCGCTGGAGGCGCTGGCGGGGGCCGGGCTGATCGATGGCGGCGCGGCGCGCGCCGGCCAGGGCGTGGTGGCGCTGCTGGCGCGCACGCCGCCGGAGGGCGGGCCGCCGCGTGTCGAGGTGCCGGTGGCGCTGGCCAACGGCAGCGTGTCGGTAGCGCGGGTGCCGCTGATGCGCGTCGCGCCGATCGCCTGGCC
Source organism: Roseomonas sp. CECT 9278 (assembly GCF_918698155.1). Taxonomy (GTDB): domain Bacteria; phylum Pseudomonadota; class Alphaproteobacteria; order Acetobacterales; family Acetobacteraceae; genus Neoroseomonas. The sequence goes on along the minus strand of NZ_CAKKLX010000003.1, from coordinate 32,435 downwards.
GGCATCGCGCGCACGATGAGCCGCGTGGCGGACCCGCCGCGACGGGTGCGATGGGTCGGGCAGGGCGTGCCGCCGCCGGCCATCGCGATGCGGTGGCAGGGTGTGTCGGTGGCGTCGTCGCTCGATAAGGTGGGCGAGCCCTTGGCGACGATACCGCGGCCGTCGCGGCGCCTTTGCGCGTGGGCTGCAACCCCCGCGTGCGGCCTGGCGTGCATGCGCGGCGCGCAGCGTCGCGATGCGGGTGGAATCGGGCTCGATATCTACCCTTGCGATGGGGTCGACTCGGTGCGCCGCACCTGCGTCGGCGAAACGGATTAACGCCACGCAAGCGTTGCGCTGCGCTTTCCGCGCGTAGCGCGAGAGGGCCGTGAAAACGACGTCAATCAGCACCGCACAACCGTCACAGCCCTGTCGGTTGCCGCCAGCGCAGCGTTAAAGATGACGCATGGCTCTCCTGACTGTGACAGGGCGCGCTGCCACCACCGAGAGACGCGGATGGATGATGTGACGTTCGAAACCCAGGCCGAAGCGGAAGGTACGGACCGCAGCGCGATCGTGATGATGCTCACCTATGTCGAGGCCGAATGCCGTCGACTGGGCGATGCCGAAGCGGCGCGGCATGCCGCGCTGGCGGCGCAACTCATCACCGGGCAACAGGTCGCGCCGGCGGTCGAACGCGGGCTGCGCCGCGGCCCGCCGGTGGCCGTGCCGCTCAACTGAATCGCGCGGCGCCGCGGCGCGCCGTCGCCGCGCTCGCGGCCTGCCGGTGAACCGGCCAAAGCCAATCCATCCGGAGGTCAGCGCGCCGCGCGCGCGATGTCAGGTCGCGCGGCGCAGCTGGAACAGCGCCTGTTCGCCGAACAGGTTCGCCAGGCGCACGGAGCGCCGCCATGGCGCCTTCCGCCCGCGCTCATCCACCGCCAGCCACTTCTCCACGCGATAGCCGTCCATCTCGCACAGCGCCAGGAAGTCGAGGATGGTGCAGGGGTGGATGTTCGGCGTTTCGTACCAGGGGCGGTTCCAGGTGTCGGTGTCGGGCATGCGCCCGCGCGTCAGCAACCGCCAGCGCAGCTGCCAATGGCCGAAATTCGGGAAGGACACGATGGCATGGGCGCCGATGCGCAGCATCTGGCGCAGCACCTCGCGTGGTTTCTCGACCGCCTGCAGCGTGCGCGACAGCACCACGTAGTCGAAGCCGCCATCGGGGTAGAAGGCGAGGTCGTTGTCGGCATCGCCATGGATCACCGCGAGGCCGGAGGACACCGCCTTCGTGACTTCCGCCATGTTGATCTCGATGCCGCGGGCATCGGCCTGCTTCTCGCGCGTCAGGTGTTCGATCAACGCGCCGTCGCCGCAGCCGATGTCGAGCAGCCGCGCGCCCTGCGGGATCATCTCCGCGATCAGGCGGAGATCCAGGCGCATGTTCTTCGCGACGTAGCGGATGTCGGGCGGGGCTTCGGGCATGTGCGGCGCTTCGGCGTGGCCAGGCCAGCGGCGTAGTAGGCTGGCGCCATGAAGGCAAGCGTCGCGGCGTCCGCGTTGCAGGTGGGGCTGGTCGCGCTGGTGGTGGCGGCCGGGGTCCTGGGCTGGCACGCCCTCGTGGCCGGGCCCGAGCCGGTGCTGCACGACCGCAGCGGCATCCTGCTCGACACGGCGCCGATCTGGCTGCTGCCGGCCTGGTACCTGGCGGCCTGGCAGGCGCTGAGCTTCGCATCGCTGCGCCGTGCGTTGCGCGGTGCGGCGGCGCTGGCCGGGCTGTGCCTGCTGACCTTCGCGGTGGCGCTGCTGCTGGGCGTGGCGACCGCCGGGCTGGCGGCGCTGCCGGTCGGGCTGGCCGGCATCCTGGTGATCGCGCGGGTGATGGCGCGCTACGATGCGGCCGATGCCGCGCCGGCGGCGGGCGCGCCGCGCTGGGCGCATCTGGTCGGCGTGCTGGCCGGCTATGCCCTGCTGATCCCGGCGCTGCTGGCGCAGCGCGACGAATACGGGCGCGAGGTGGCGCCACTCGCGGGCAGCGCCGGTGGCCTCGTGGTGCTGCTGGCGCCCCTGGTGGCGGTGGGCATGCCGCATGCGGCGCTGACCGCCTGGCGGCGCGCCGCGGGGCGCCCGTGGCCGGCCTTGCTGCCGCGCGCCGCGGTGCTGGCGCTGCTGGCCTGGCTGCCGGGCGCCATCATCATCGGCCCCGCCTGGCCGCTGACGATGCCCGCGCGCAACCTGGCGCTGCACGAGGAGATCGCGCTGTTCCGCGCCGCCGGCGCCTATTGGCGCGGGGCGCACGCCGGCGATGCGATGCGCGCGGCGCCGGGCCCCTGGCCGGTGACGCTGGTGGTGCCCGAGGGCTGGCTCGGCCTGGAGGACCGCTACCGCGGGCCGGAGGAGGTGCCGCGCTCGCTCGAGATCGCGCGCGACCCGCGCGCCCCGCCGGCCGATCCGCCGATCCTGCGGCTGCGCCTGGAGGCGCCGCTGCCCGTGCTCGCGGCCGAACCGGGCCGCGGCGTGGCGCTGGGCTGCGCCGCGCCGGACCCGGCGCGCGGCGGCCTGGTGGCGTGCCGGCAACTGGCCTTCGACGACCAAGAAGGCCCCGCCCCGGCGCTGGCGGCGATGCTGCCCGAGGCGTCGCTCACGCGGCGCGTCGTGCTGCGCGAGGGGCTGTCGCCCGAGGACTACCTGTTGGCCGGGCCAGGCCTGCTGGCGCGCTGCCGGATCGGCGGGTCCTGCACGCTGCACCTGCGCGTGGTCGAGGGACCGGCGGCGCTGGTGATCCTGCCCGAGGCGGCAGCCTTGCGCTGGCGCGAGGCGCGCGACGCCGCCGCGCGCCTGCTGCACGACGCCGCCGGGCTGCAGGTGGCGCGCGACGACGCGCCGCCGTTCTGACAGACCGTGTGAGACTGCCGGTGCCAGGCTGCGGAATGCGCCGCCCGGCGCATTCCCAGGCGGTCCCTGACAGGCCGTTGCGCGGCGTCAGTGTGCCAGGAAGGGCGCGTCGCGCGTGTTCGCCAGCGCGTCCCAGGCGGCGCGCACCTGCGCCGCGCCATGGGTGCGTTCCAGCCGGCGCAGCGTGAAATGCCCGCGCGCCACGCCGCGGAAATGTTCCAGGAAGGCGATGTTGACCGCCGCGCCGGCCGCCGCCCCCAGGATGGGTGCGGCCTGCGCCGTGACCTTCAGCCCGACCGGCCCGACGAAGCGCGCCGCCACCGCCGCCACGAAGCCGGGCACGATGGTGCGGCCCACCGCGCCCTTCAGCGCCTCGGCCAGGGCGATGCGCACGGCGAAATAGCCGCTCTCGGTGGCATCGTCGGCCGCCGTCGTGCCGCCCAGCGCGAAGACCTTCAGGCATTCGGATGCGGCCTCGGGGGCCGAGAGGTCCTCGCCTTCCTCGCCCGCCACGGCGGCGACCTGGCGCAGCAGGATGGTGGTCGAGACCGGCAGTTCGACCAGCGTGCCGGCCAGCCCGAAGGCGCCGCCGATGGCCCCCGACGTCGCCGCCATGCCGCGATGGAACCAGGATGACGGGATGGGCAGCGGCGAGACCGCCGGGCCGGAGCGCATGGCGGTGCCGATCGCCAGTTGCAGCGCGGCGCGCACCGCGCCGTCCAGCCCGCCCTGCACCGCGGTGGGCAGCCGCGCGCGCAGGGCTTCGATCGGCATGCCGGCCAGCCCGGCCAGGCGCGCGGCCAGCGATGGATTCTCCAGCGCCTCGTACGCCGCGCGCAGGTCGCGCAGGGCGGCGGGGGGCAGGTGGGTGTCGGGGGGGATGGTGGTGAGGCTCATCGTGACCGCTTCACTTGGCCCCGCGCCGCGCGTTGATCCAGCCCCGCCGCCTCACGTTCCGCGGCGGCGGCGTAGGGGGCCAGGCGCTCGGCCACCACGCGCGCCACGGCTTCCACCGCGGCACGGCGCGGGAAGGCGGCGCGCCAGACGATGCGGATGGTGCGCGACGCGCGCGCCGCCAGCGGCCGCAGCACGATGCCGGCATCCTGCGCCGCCCCGGCCGCCAGCCCCGGCACCAGCGTGGTGCCGTAGCCGGCGGCGACCATGTTGATCAGCGTCGCCAGGCTCGATGCGCGCAGCGCGCCGCCGAGCGGCCCAGCCAGGCCGCAGGCGGCCAGCGCCTGGTCGCGCAGGCAGTGGCCATCGGCCAGCACCAGCACGTCGGCGGACAGCTCGGCCTCGGCGATGCTGTCGCGCGCCGCCAGCGGATGGTCGGGCGGCAGGGCGGCGATGAAGGGTTCGGTGAACAGCGCGCGGCTGGCGAGGTCGGCGCCGTCCGGTTCGCTTGCGAGCAGCGCGGCGTCGAGCTCGTGGGCGCGCAGCTTCTCGACCAGCGTGGTGGTCACGTCCTCCCAGGGTTCGATGGCGAGGTGGGGCAGCGCCTCGCGCAGCGGGGCGAAGACCAGCGGCAGGAGGTAGGGGCCGAGCGTCGGGATCACGCCGATCCGCAGCGGGCCACGCAGCGGGTCGGCCAGCGCCTTGGCCAGCGCCGACATGGCCTCGACCTCGGCCAGCGCGACACGGGCATGGGCGAGCAGCGCCTCGCAGACGGGCGTCGCCACCACCTGCTTGCTGTTGCGTTCGAACAGCACGACGCCGAGCGATTCCTCCAGCTTGCGGAGCTGCACGGACAGCGTCGGCTGGCTGACGCGGCAGGCCTCGGCGGCGCGGCCGAAATGGCGGTGTTCGGCGACGGCGAGCATGTAGCGGAGGTCGCGGAGGTTCATCCTGTCCCCTTCGGGGCCGTGCCGGGGCGCGGCGGGACGCGGCGCTGGCGCAAGCTGCGCGCAGGCACCCCGGGCGCGGGCACGATCATTGGCACCGTCTATCACAATCTTCAAAACTTGGGGCTTCCGTAATCATGCCGGGCATGGGACACGCGTCGCCACGGAGCCGGCCACGATGAATGCCGGTTCGCCTGCCGCCGGGTTCGCTTCCCCGCCCGCGGATGGGATCAGGCATCGCAGCCAGCAACGGAGAGACAGCATGATGGACGGAACCTCGGGCACCGGCGGCAAGTGCCCGGTGATGCACGGCACCCCGGTCGCGGCGCGCTTCAGCACCCGCACGAACAAGGATTGGTGGCCCAATGCGCTGAACCTGCGCATCCTCGCGCAGCACTCCGCCAAGTCGAATCCGATGGGCGAGGGCTTCAGCTACGCCGAGGAATTCAAGAAGCTCGACCTGCACACGCTGAAGGCCGACATCATGGCGCTGATGAAGGTCAGCCAGGATTGGTGGCCGGCCGACTACGGGCATTACGGCCCGTTCTTCATCCGCATGGCCTGGCACGCGGCCGGCACGTACCGCACGGCGGATGGCCGCGGTGGCGCCGGCAATGGCGCGCATCGCTTCGCGCCCGAGAATTCCTGGCCGGACAACGCGAACCTGGACAAGGCGCGCCGCCTGCTGTGGCCGATCAAGCAGAAGTACGGCAACCGCATCTCCTGGGCCGACCTGTTCGTGCTGACCGGCAACTGCGCGATCGAATCCATGGGGCTCAAGCCGTTTGGGTTTGGCGGCGGCCGCGTGGATATCTGGGAGCCCGAGGACGACATCTACTGGGGTGCCGAGACGACCTGGCTGGGCGATGAGCGCTACACCGGCGACCGCGAGCTCGCGAACCCGCTGGCCGCGGTGCAGATGGGCCTGATCTACGTGAACCCGGAAGGCCCGAACGGCGTCGCTGACCCGGTCGCCTCCGGCCGCGACATCCGCGAGACCTTCGCGCGCATGGCGATGAACGACGAGGAAACCGTCGCGCTGGTCGCCGGCGGCCATACCTTCGGCAAGGCGCACGGCGCCGGCGATGCGTCGCTGGTCGGCCGCGAGCCCGAGGGCGCGCCGATGGAGGCGATGGGCCTGGGCTGGCTCAGCACCTGGAAGTCGGGCAAGGGCGTCGACGCCATCACCTCCGGCATCGAGGGTGCCTGGAAGCCCAAGCCCACGACCTGGGACATGGGCTATTTCGACATGCTGCTCGGCTATGAGTGGGAGCTGCACAAGTCCCCCGCCGGCGCGCAGCAGTGGCACCCGAAGGACCGCGCCGCCTGGACGCTGGTCGAGGACGCGCACGACCCGTCCAAGCGCCACCCGCCGATGATGACCACGGCGGACATGGCGATGAAGATGGACCCGGCGTATCGCGCGATCAGCGAGCGGTTCCACAAGAACCCCGACCAGTTCGCCGATGCCTTCGCCCGCGCCTGGTTCAAGCTGACGCATCGCGACATGGGGCCGAAGGTCCGTTACCTCGGTCCGGACGTGCCGGCCGAGGACCTGATCTGGCAGGACCCGGTGCCGGCGGCGACAGGTGCGCTGATCGACGCGGGCGATGTTGCCGCGCTGAAGGCGCAGATCCTCGCGACCGGGCTGTCGGTGTCGCAGCTGGTGCAGACGGCCTGGGCCTCGGCCTCGACCTTCCGCGGGTCGGACAAGCGGGGCGGCGCCAATGGCGCGCGCATCCGCCTGGCGCCGCAGAAGGATTGGGAAGTGAACCAGCCGGCGCAGCTCGCGACCGTGCTGGCGGCGCTGGAGGGTGTGCAGGCGGCGTTCAACGCGTCCGCCACCGCCGGCAAGCAGGTGTCGCTGGCCGACATCATCGTGCTGGGCGGCTGCGCGGCCATCGAGGCCGCGGCCAAGGCGGCCGGCTTCGGCGTGACGGTGCCCTTCGCACCGGGCCGCACCGATGCCACGCAGGACCAGACCGACGCCGCGTCGTTCGATGCGCTGGAGCCGGAGGCCGATGGCTTCCGCAATTACCGCCGCGCGCGCTTCACGGTCTCGGCCGAGGAGCAGCTGGTGGACAAGGCGCAGCTGCTGGGCCTGACGGCGCCGGAGATGACCGCGCTGGTGGGCGGCATGCGCGTGCTGGGCGGCAATTTCAACGGCTCGCCGCATGGCGTGCTGACGAAGCGCCCCGGGCAGCTCACGAACGACTTCTTCGTGAACCTGCTGGACATGGGCACCGCCTGGTCGCCGACCGACGAAAGTGCGGAGGAATTCCAGGGCCGCGACCGCGCCACCGGCACGGTGACCTGGACCGGCACGCGGGTGGACCTGGTGTTCGGGTCGAATTCCCAGCTGCGCGCGCTGGCCGAGGTCTATGCCCAGGGCGACAATGCCGGGAAGTTCGTCGGTGACTTCGTGGCGGCCTGGGTGAAGGTGATGAACGCGGATCGGTTCGACCTGGCCTGATCCGGGCGCGCATTCCGGGCTGGTCGGCGGCCGCCTCCTTCCGGGGGCGGCCGTTCGGCGTTCCTGGACACCGCCCGCGGATATGGTCCTGGACCGCGGCACCCCATATAAGGCGCCCCGACGCGGCAGCGCGGCGTGCGGTCCGGTTCAAGGGCCGCGGCGGCCGGCGCTTGAAGGCATGGACCGATGAACTGGATCTCCGACTGGGCGCTGCCGAAGATCTCCGGCCTGTTCAAGCGGGATGTGCCGGAGAACCTCTGGCACAAATGCCCGGCCTGCGAGCAGATGATCTTCCGCCGCGACCTCGATGCCGCGCTGAATGTCTGCCCGCATTGCGGCCACCACATGCGGATCTCCGCCACGCGCCGGCTGGAATGCACGCTGGATGAGGGCTTCTCGCGCATCGAATTGCCGCGCGCCCCGGCCGACCCGCTGCGCTTCCGCGACCAGCGCCGCTACACGGACCGGCTGAAGGAAGCGCAGGCGAAATCCGCGATGGATGACGCGGTGGCCGTGGCCCACGGCACCATCGAGGGCCAGCGCGCCGTGGTCGCCGCCTTCGAATTCGCCTTCATGGGCGGTTCGATGGGCCCCGGCGTGGGCGAGGCGATCGTCACCGCCGCGAAGCTGGCTGTGCTGCAGGACAGCCCGTTGATCATCTTCACCGCATCGGGCGGGGCGCGCATGCAGGAAGGCGCCGTCAGCCTGATGCAGATGCCGCGCACGGTGATCGCCACGCGGCTCGTGAAGGAAGCGGGGCTGCCCTACATCGTGGTGATGTGCGACCCGACGACGGGCGGTGTCACGGCATCCTTCGCCATGCTGGGCGACATCCACATCGCCGAGCCGGGGGCGATGATCGGCTTCGCCGGTGCGCGCGTGATCGAGCAGACGGTGCGCGAGAAACTGCCCGAGGGCTTCCAGCGCGCGGAATACCTGCTGGAGCACGGCATCCTCGACATGGTGGTGAAGCGCGGGGAGATGCGCGCCACACTTGCGCGCGTGATCGGCCTGCTGCGCGTGCCGCTGGTGCTGCGCCAGCCGGAGGTCAGCGTCGAGGAAGTGACCGCCCTGCCCGCGCCCGAGGACCCGGCCCCGCAAGCCCAGGCCTGAGCGCATGTCCCGCGCCGAGGCGATCGTCGAGCGCCTGCACGCGCTGCATCCGAAGCTGATCGACCTCAGCCTGGGGCGGATGCAGCGCGCGTTGGATGCGCTGGGCAACCCGGAGAGGCGCCTGCCGCCGGTGGTGCATGTGGCGGGGACGAACGGGAAGGGGTCCACCTGCGCCTTCCTGCGCGCGATCACGGAAGCGGCGGGGAAGCGCGCGCATGTCTTCACCTCCCCGCATCTGGTGCATTTCCATGAGCGGGTGCGGTTGGCTGGAACGCTGGTGTCGGATGCCGACCTGACGGCGGCGCTGGAGGAGACCGAGGCGGCGAATGGCGGCGAGCCGATCACGGTGTTTGAGATCACCACGGCCGCGGCGCTGCTGCTGTTCAGTCGCGTGCCGGCGGATGTGATGGTGCTGGAAGTGGGGCTGGGTGGGCGGTTCGACGCGACGAATGTGATCGACCGGCCGGTGGCGACGGCGATCGCGTCGCTGTCGATGGACCACATGGATTTCCTGGGCGACACGCTGGGGGCGATTGCCTTCGAGAAGGCCGGCATCATCAAGCGCGGCGTGCCGTGTGCGACCGGGCTGCATGTGCCCGAGGCGCGCGAGGTGCTGGCGCGCGTGGCGGGGGAAAGCGCCGCGCCGCTGCTGATGCGCGGGCGGGATTGGCGTTGCGACGCGGTGCAGGGCGGGCTGGTCTATGCCGATGCGCGCGGGTCGATCGACCTGCCGCCGACCGGGCTGCCGGGGCCGCACCAGGCGGAGAATGCGGGGATCGCCATCACGGCGCTGCGGGCGTGGGGGCCGGCGTGGCTGACGGATGCGGCGGTGGCGAGCGGTGTGGCTGCGGCCGAATGGCCGGCGCGGTTGCAGCGGCTGACGGGCGCGCTTGCGGCGATGCTGCCGGGCGGGTTCGAGCTGTGGCTGGATGGCGGGCACAATGCGGGGGCGGGGGAGGCGTTGGCGGCGCATCTCGCGACGTGGCGCGACCGGCCGTTGCATCTTGTCGTGGGGATGAAGAAGGGGAAGGCGAGCGAGGAATTCCTGCGGCCGCTGATCCCCTTCGCGACGACGCTGACCGCGGTGGCGGAACCCGGGCAGCACCTGGCGATGAGCGTTGAGGATATTGTCGCGGCGAGCGGCGGCGTGGCGCGGCCGGGGCCGACGGTGGCGGCGGCGTTGGGGCGGATCGGGCGCGAAGAACCGCCCGGGCGGGTGCTGGTGTGCGGGAGCCTGTATCTGGCGGGGGAGGTGTTGAAGGCGGAGGCGGGCGCAAGCCTATCGCGCGAGGGCGCAAAATCCGCCTAACGCGCGGAAATCGTGGCATTTACCCATCAGAACAGCGTATTCTGCCCCAGCCATGGTTAAACAGCCTGTTTTCAACAACTTGGATGCCGAACAGGCGCGTCAGGCGGTGGATTGCCGGCAGGTCTTCGAAGCCCTGCGCGCGGCCGAAGGCGAGCTTTCGCGCCGCTTCGCCGGCAGCATGGCGTGGCGGACCATCCACGGCAAGGACTACCTGTATCGCCGGCGCGGCAAGGTCGAGAAGAGCCTCGGCCCGCGATCGGCCGAGACCGAGGCCATGGAGACCGCCTTCCGCGCCGGCCGCGCGCGTGCGGATGACCTCGCGCAGGGGCTGCGCGAACGGCTGGAACGGATGGCGCCGGTCAATGTCGCGCTGCGACTTGGGCGTGTGCCCAACGTGGTCGCGCGGGTGTTGCGCCGGCTGGATGAGCAGGGGTTGCTGGGCCCGCGCATCGCGGTGGTCGGGACGAATGCGCTGTTCGTCTACGAGGCAGCGGCCGGCGTGCAGTTCGGGTCCGGGCTGCTGGCGACGGTGGATGTGGACCTGGCGCTGGATGCGCGGCGGTCGCTGACGCTGGCGGCGGAGTTGCGGCCGGAAGGGTTGCTCGGCCTGTTGCGGAAAGTGGACCGCAGCTTCTCGATCCGCCGCGATGGCGATTTCCGCGCGGTGAACCGTGACGGCTTCATGGTGGACCTTATCACCGCGGCGCCGCGCGATTTGCGCCGGCGCGCACCACGGGCGCGCCTGGGCACTGCCGCTGAGGACTTGGAAGCGGTCGAGATCGGCAAGCTGCAATGGCTTGTGGAAGCGCCGCGCTTCGCGTCGGTCGCGATTGCCGAGAGCGGGCTGCCGGTGCGGATGGTGGCCGCCGACCCGCGCTTCTTCGCCGCGCACAAGCTCTGGCTGGCGGAGCGAGAGGATCGCGAGCCGGAGAAGCGCGGGCGGGATCGCTTGCAGGGGGAGGCGGTGGCGGGGTTGCTGGCGGGGGCGTTGTCGAACCTGCCGGTGGATGATGCGAGCCTCAGTCAGTTGCCGGCGGCGTTGGCGGTGGGGCTGCGGGAGGCGATGATGGCGCGGCTGAGCGGGCCGGTATTGGAGTGGTAATTCTCGAGAAGCACACCGAGCATGGTGCCGGTCATCTTGAGTCACTCCCTTTAGGCAACGCAGACCAAAAGCTTCCGGCCGCTCTGGCGTACATTCGATGCGTTTCCGAGAACCGGTAATGCTCGTCCTTCACACAGAGAAGGGCTCCTTCCGTCAGCAACTCCGATGCGCGAAGGATGCGCCCGAGATTGTGGATGCGATACGTCCGCGTCGTCTGCGTCTGAAGGTCAGAAAGCTGCCGATGCCCTACTCGCTTGTTCCGCAGGGTCCACAGTTCCGCGAGAGCGCATTGGATCCGGTTCGTCCGGTAGTGGGTGTAGGTCGTGCACCACTTCTCTACCCGTGTGTTCTGTGCGGCGATCGCCGCCGCAATATCGGACGGAAGCCGTTGCCGGAGCCACGCGTGATGGTCAGGATCAGACACCGATAAGAGCTGTCCTGTTCGCGCATCCCTTGTCTCGGCGAGGCGGAGCGCACATGCCGCCTCGGCACGCTCCCGCAGAGCCGCTCGGACATCGCCTTTCCGTAACTCCGTCGAGACGAGCTCGAATCCGATACTGCCGCCATCCCTGCGGTCAGCGTCCCATAACCGCGCAAGCGCCATGATGACCTGCACATGAAGCGCTTCACGAACAACCTGAAATGGCGCGGCAAGCCGCGCGCCGTTCATCCGGGAGATCAGCGCCGAATCACCGTCCGGCCGACGAGAGGTTTCCCAAGCGGGTATTGCAACATCGAGCTCATCGATCGAACCGTCGATCAGCGCTGTCAGTCGTGACAGGCGAGCGTCTTCCGCGCTCATGCCTGCTTCCGCTCAATCAGCTCCCTGCGGATCTTCCGCCCGCGCCGGATGCGGTCCTCGATGAACTCCGCCTGCCCGTAGCGCACCGCGCGCCCCAGCGCGTGCGCGTCCTCGCTGAACCGCGCCAGCATTTCCAGCAGCGCCTCGCGGTTGTTGAGGAACACGTCGCGCCACATGTCGACATCGCTCGCCGCGATGCGCGTGAAGTCGCGGAAGCCGGCGGCGGCGAATTTCAGCACCGACTCCTTCGTCTCCTCCGCCAGGTCATCCGCCGTGCCGCAGATGGTGAAGGCGATCAGGTGCGGCAGGTGGGAGACGATCGCCACCGCGCGATCGTGCGTGACCGGGTCCAGCGTCTCGATCATCGACCCGCAGCGGCGCCAGAACTCTCGAACTTTCTCGACCGCCGCCGCATCCGACCCCGGCAGCGGCGTGACGATGCAATACCGCCCGTCGAACAGCTCCGCGAAGCCGGCATCCGGGCCGGAATGCTCGGTGCCCGCCATCGGGTGCGCCGGCACCAGGTGCACACCCGCCGGCATCAACGGCGTCAGGTCGCGCACCACGCTGCCCTTGGTGGACCCCACGTCGGACAGCACGCAGCCCGGCGCCAGATGCGGCGCGATGACCGCCATCACCCCGGCATAGGCGCCGACCGGCACGCACAGGATCACCCCGTCGCAGCCGGCCACGGCGCGCGCCGGATCATCCTCCACAACATCGACGATGCCGAGCTCGCGCACGCGTGCCAGCGTCTCCGGCCGCCGCGCCGTCGCCACCACCGTGCGCGCCAGGTCGCCGCGCGCACGCGCCACCCGCGCGATGGACGACCCGATCAGCCCGATGCCGACCAGGCACAGGCGTTCGAAGACCGGCTCAGCCATGCATGAAGGCGGTCAGCGCCTCGATGACCATGGTGCATTCCTCGGCGGTGCCGATCGTGATGCGCAGGCAGGACGGCAGCCCATAGCCGCCCATGGCGCGCACGATGAGCCCGCGCGCCTTCAGCGCGTCATCCGCGCCCTTCGCCTTCGCCGGCGTGCCGAAATCCACCAGCAGGAAATTGCCTTCGCTCGGCCAGACCTTGATGCCGGCGGCTTCCAGCGCGGATGCCACGCGACCACGCCATTCGGTGTTGTGCGCGACCGAGCGTTCGATCCAGCCCTTCTCGGCCAGCGCCGCGATGCCCGCGGCCATCGCGGCGGCATTCACGTTGAACGGCCCACGCACGCGCGACAGCACATCGATCACGGGTGCCGGGGCATAGGCCCAGCCGAGCCGCATCCCGCCCATCCCGAAAATCTTGGAGAAGGTGCGTGTCATCACGGTCGCGCCAGGTCCGCCGGCATCCACCAGCCTGGCGCCCGCATCGTAGTCCGGGCGCGTGACGTATTCGGCGTAGGCGCTATCCAGCACCAGCAGGATGTCGTCGCGCAGCCCGGCGCGCAGCCGGTCCACCTCGCTTTGCGGCAGGATCGACCCGGTCGGGTTGTTCGGGTTGGCCAGGAACACCAGCCGCGTGCGCGGCCCGACCGCCGCCAGCATGCCGTCGATATCGGCGGCCAGGTTGTGCTCCGGCACCTTGATGATGCGGCAGCCCGCCCAGCGCCCGGTGATGTCGTACATCAGGAAGCCGTGCGCGCTCATCACCAGCTCGGTCCCCTCCCCGCCATAGGCGAGGATGAGCAGCGCGATGAGTTCATCCGACCCGTTGCCGACCACGATCCGCGCGGGGTCCAGCCCAAAGCGCGCGCCGATCGCCTCGCGGATCGCCTTCGCGCCGCCATCGGGGTAGCGATGCGCCTCGGCCGCCATCGCCTGGATGGCGACGATGGCACCCGGCGGCGGGCCGAAGGCGCCCTCGTTGGAGGACAGCTTCACGATCCGGTTCACGCCCGGGATCTTGGATTCACCACCGACATAGGGCTCGACCGACAGGATCGAGGGGCGAGGCATCACGCTCATGCTGCGTCTCCGGCGACCGGCGCGGCATAGGCGCCGAGGATGGTGCGCCGCGCCCAGGGCAGCGCGGACAGGCGCGCATCATCGGCGCGCAGGAAGCCTTCGACCTCGGCCAGGGCCAGCGTGGCCTGGCCGACGCGCGCGACGATCAACGAGGGCACCTTCAGCCCGGCCTCGGCCAGCGCGGCGATGATCCGCCCGCGCGCCGCGCCGGCCTCGGCCTCCAGCAGCAGCAGCGTGCGGTCATCGCCCGACGGATCGGGATCGACCGGGGCCACCACCAGCGCGCCCGGGCTGCCGGCAGGTTCGGTGACGAAGGGCAACCGCGCCACCACCTGCAGCTTCGGCACTTCCAGCCGCGCCCACCACGCACTTCCCGCGCCGGCTTCCTGTTCGGCCGGGGCCGGCAGCACCGCGACCGAGGCTTCGCCATCCGTCACCGCCGCCAGCGCCCGCGCCGGCGTGGGGTGCACGCGGATCGCGGCGATCGGCCCAAAATGCTCGCGCGCCAGGCGCGCATGGCCCGATTGCGGGCTGGGCGCATGCACGGCCACGGAAAACCCACCCTGGATGGCGGTGCTGGCCATGAAGATCTCGCGCCAGATCCGCACCAGGCGTTCGCGCGCCAGCGGCCCGGTGTGGCGCGCCAGCAGGCGGCGCAGCACGGCGGCCTCGCGCCCCGGGCGCAGCGGGGTGGTGCCGCCCTTCGCACGGCTGCCGGCCAGGCGCCCCACGACGGCGGACCGCTTCATCAGCAGGTCGTGCATGGCATCGTCGAGCGCATCGATCTCGGCGCGGAGCGCGGCGATGTCGGCCTCGGCGGGGGTGGCGGGCGAGGTGTCTGGCATGGCTGCTTTTGAAGTGCGTGACGGTGGAATAGACGGCCCCGCGCGGGGCGCCAAGCGGGGGAGGCTGCGCGACACCGCCCGCCCGCGCAGGCCGGCCATGCGCGCCGCCGAGCGGGCGGTGATGCACGCGCCCGTCCTCCCCCCGCGCGCGGGGGCCGGTTGGCCATGGCCCCGGCGGCCGCGGCAGGCCTGCGGGTGCCCAGGTGGGGCCGCGGCAGCGCGCCCGCATGGCGGCCGTTGCGGCGCCGGCGCGGCGGCCCTAAGCATCCATCCGCCATGTCCCAGGCCATCGCCCCCCTGCCGGAGGTCGACCACCAGCATGTCGTCTTCGCCGACGGCCTGCCGCTGGATTGCGGCGCCGTGGTCGCGCCGCTGGTGGTGGCGTACCGGTCCTATGGCCGGCTGAACGCCGCGAAGACCAATGCGCTGCTGGTCTGCCACGCGCTGACCGGCGACCAGTATCTGGCCGAGCCCAGCCCCGTGACCGGCAAGCCCGGTTGGTGGGAGAGCATCGTCGGGCCCGGCAAGCCGCTGGATACCGACCGCTATTTCATCGTCTGCGCCAATGTGCTGGGCGGGTGCATGGGGTCGACCGGCCCGCGGTCGGAGATGACGGATGGCGAAGGGCGTGGGTTGGGCCGGCCTTGGGGGACGGATTTCCCGCAGGTGACCATCCGCGACATGGTGCGCGCGCAGAAGCGGCTGATGGACCACCTGGGCATCGCGCGCTGGCTGGCGGTGGTCGGCGGGTCGATGGGCGGGATGCAGGTGCTGGAATGGGCGGCGACCTATCCGGATGCCGTGCTGGCCGCGGCACCGATCGCCTGCGCGGCGCATCACAGCGCGCAGAACATCGCCTTCCACGAGGTCGGCCGCCAGGCGATCCATGGCGACCCGGACTATGCCGGCGGGCGGTACTGGGAGGCCGGGCGCATCCCGGCGCGGGGGCTCGCGGTGGCGCGGATGGTGGCGCACATCACGTACCTGTCGGAGCAGGCGCTGACGCGGAAATTCGGGCGCCGGCTGCGGGGTGCTTCGGCGCTGACGTTCCTGGAGGATGTGTTCGAGGTGGAGTCGTATCTGCGCCACCAGGGCAGCACCTTCGTGCAGCGCTTCGACGCGAATGCGTATTTGACCATCACGCGCGCGATGGATTTCTTCGACTTGGCGGCGGAGCACGAGGGTGATTTGTCGGCGGCGTTCCGCGGCACGGCGACGCGGTTCTTCCTGGCGAGTTTCAGCAGCGACTGGCTGTTCCCGACCTCAGAGAGCCGCACGGTGGTGCGGGCGCTGAACGCGGCGGGGGCGAGCGTGTCCTTCGTGGAGATCGCGAGCGACAAGGGGCACGACGCGTTCCTGCTGGAGGAGCCGGAGTTTCATGCGGCGCTGGGGGGGTTCCTGCGTGGGGCGGCGGAGAAGGTGGGGGTTTAGGGAACGAGCCCGGGCGAACTCTCGCGCGTGGCTTACGGCACTATGAGCTGCCGAACGAAACCGCGCGCTGATTCGACGATGCTTGGAACCTCCTCGAGGTTGCGGATGCGGAAGGTCATGTCGGCACCGATGTCCGGCGCAATCCGAACGAAGCGCGCCGTGCAAACGGCTTCGAAGTCGCTGATGAACGCCGATGCATCGGGCAGAAGCCGAGGGCCGGTGCGATGGCAACCGATCATTGGCGACACGCGCGAACCTTCAACGAGGGCGAAGGAAGCGGTTATCCGATTCCCGAAGACCAGCACTTCGCGCGAGAATTCGTAGTCCGTCACGCGGCGGGGGTGTGGCAACGTCGCCGCTCCGGGGTCGTCGGGGAACGTCCAGCGAGAGATTCGAATCTCCGTATCGTCTGCACACTGATGGCCTCTATTCCGTCGGCAAGCGCTGATGCCATTCTCGGCTGTTGCCGACGCGGTATCGTCACGCAATTGGAACAGAATCGCAAAGCCACGCTGCGGCTCAAGCGGTACGTTGTTCCAGTTGACGTAGCTTAGATTCCGCAACGGTACTCGCAGGGCTGTGTGATCGAACCGGTACTCGATGCGCCGATCCGGCTCATCTGGCACGACCCTTCGAAGCGGCAACGGGAGCGGGCAAACCGTTAGTTGGACATAGGGCACCGTCGCGGGGGCGGCGTCGTGCAGACGCCCCGTGCGCAATGACCCGACATCTACCCCGTGGCGCAGAAGCCCGCGCGTGACGGCTGCCGAACGCGTATCACCGAGCGCGAAGGATTCACCGGCCGTCTCAAAGGGCGTGATGTAAGCCGCGCCGGAGTCCTTCACGAACACCGCTGCGACCCGCAGCACGCGACTGGCCGAAGCGTCAAGGTCCGAGCGACCCGGAGCAAACACGATCCGAAAGGTGCACTCGTGCGTCTGGCGCGAGGCTTCTCGGTCAATCTGCCGTTCCGAACCAGAACTCGGCTGTTCCGTCGTGCAGCTTCCCAACAGGAAGGCGACCATCGCAAGGGCCATCAGCGGCCAGGCGCGCGGCTTGATCAAGCGAGCCCCTCATACTTCAACGTGTCAAACCCTACCCCATGATTAGATCGCCGCGGGCGCGCGCAATGATCCGCCATCCGACAAAGCGGGCGACCTGCCCCGCTCACCCCGCCACAATCCCCGCCGCCCGCGTCACCAGCGTGGTGATGGGCGCGGTGATCGCCTGCACCTGCCCTGACAGCCGATCCTGCTGCGGCGTCTGGAGCCGACTAACGCCTCGGCCCGATCGGATCGCTTCCATCACCTCGCCGTCCTAGGCGACAGACCCGCCCAAACTACTCGACACATGAATCCGCCCGTCTTTCGCCGCATGCCGCTGTGATCCGCATCGCATCCGGCGCCCACTTTCGGCGCCATGCTCCACCCTCGATGCAAGTGCCTCGCACGCCGCTTCACAGCAGGAGCAAGCCCATGCTGAAGGCAACGATCGTCACCTTGGCAGCATTCGGCGTCGCGCTTGCCGCGCACGCGCAGGTCGAACGCAGCCCGACCACCCCCACGCCGCAGGTCGAGACCATCACCGACCCCGACGCCATCGCCGCGCGCCTGCGCATCTGGGCGACCGACAGCGGCGATCCCGTCTATTTCGGCGAGGTCCGCAACGTCGACGCGCGCTCGCGCCGCGTCCTCGGCCACTACCAGTGCCTCGCCATCGCCTTCATCCGCTACGAGGCCGGCGTCCTGCACTACTACCACAAGATGTGGGCGCGCTCGCCCGACGGCTCCTGCCGCTACGACGACCTGACCAGCCGCCCGGTCGGCAATCGCGGCCTGTGTGTCCGCGACAGCGACGCTGCCGGTCCCGGCCGCGCGCCCAGCACCAGGCGCATCAGCAAGGACAATCTCGACTGGCAGAACGGCCGCTTCCGCACGATCGACACGCGCGCCCGCCGGGTGGGCGAGACACCCGCCTGCGTCCCGCCGAACGGCGCGGCCGCCGGCCTGTTCTCGCTGGAGATCATCGGCGACCGCTTCCGCCTCATCACCACCCGCCCGCTCAGCTACGAACTGAACATGGCGCCGCAGGACCCGCGCAGCCCGCCCTCCGCCCCGGTATTCTGAAACGCGCCACGCCACGAAGGGGGATCGCATGAGCTTCCTCGCCGCCCTCGATGCGCTGCCGCCGAACGACCCGGCGCGGGCCGGCCTGTTCATGCAGCGGCTGCGGGCCGATTGGCGCGCGCTGTTCGCCGAACTGCGCGCCGACCGTCCCGTGCTGGAACTGCCGATCTTCACCATGGTCAGCCGCTGGACGGACGTGGTGGACGTGCTGTCGCGCAACGAGACCTTCCGCGTCACCTACGCACCGATGATGGACCCCTCGGTGGGGCCGTACATGCTCGGGCGCGACGGGGCGGAGGAGAACTGGCGCGACAAGTCCGTCATGCGCGCGCTGATGCGCTGGGACGACGTGCCGGGCATTCGCGCGCTGGCCGCCGCGACGGCCGCCGAGGCGCTCGCCGCCACCGCGCCGCCGACGGTCGATGTGGTGCAGGCCGTCTCGCGCCTGGTGCCGCTGCGCGTGGTGCAGCACTGCTTCGGCTTTCCCGCCCCGGATGACGCGATGCTGCGCTGGTCCTGGGCCACGCAGGCGGACATGTTCCACAACATCGCGAATGTGAAGGCGCGTCACGATGCCTGCGTGCAGGCCGGCACCGAGATGCGCGCCTGGGTGCGCAGCTTCCTGGCCACGCGCCGGCCCTGGGACCAGGCGGCGGGCGAGGACACGGTGTCGCGGCTGCTGCGGCTGACCGCGGGCGGGCTGTCGGGCCTCGACCCCGAGCAGGTGGTGAGCAACGTCTGTGGCCTGCTGGTCGGCGCGATCGAGACGTCGTCGCAGGCGATCGTCAACGCGACCGAGCAGATCCTGCTGCGCCCGGAGGTGGCGACGCGCGCGCTACGCGCCGCGCGCGGCAATGAGGAAGCGGCCTTCGACGCGATCGTGTGGGAGGCGCTGCGCTTCAACCCGATGACGACCTTCGTGATTCGCACCGCCGCCACCGATGCCGTGCTCGGCCCGGGCACGCCCTACGAGACGAAGGTCACCGCGGGCACGCGGATCGCGGCCGGCATCGGTTCGGCGATGTTCGACCCGGGCGTATTTCCCGAACCGGACGCGTTCCGCGAACGACGGCGCACCGCCTACCTGCATACCGGCTTCGGGCCGCATGAATGCCTCGGCCAGTTCGTCGCGTATGCCATCATCCCGGAGACGATCAGGCACATCCTGCTGCTGCCCGGCCTGCGCCTGCGCGAGGGGGACGCAAGCCGCGTCGACTTCGCGGGCGGGCCCTTCGCCGAGCACTTCGTGCTGGCGCATGGGGCGGCTGGGTGACGCGACGTCGGCCTCGGCTGGCGCCTGCCCCCCTGCGTTGCCAGCCTGGTTGAGCAAGCTTCGCCGTCGCCCGTCAGGCCTCAATCCACCCGCGCCCCCGACGCCCGGATGATCGGCGCCAACGCCGCCTCATTCGCCGCGCGATAGGCCGCGAAATCCTCTGGCGTCGTCCACCAGGGCGTCGCGCCGTTCTCGAGGAACCGCCGCTTCAGATCGTCGCTCTCCAGCGCCTGCTTCGTCAGCGCGTTCAGCCGCGCCACGATCGCCGGCGGCATCCCCGCCGGGCCCATCACGCCGCCCCAGGAATTGATCTCGAACCCCGGCAGGAATTCCGCCATCGTCGGGATCTCCGGCGCCACCGGGCTGCGCTGCGCGCCGGTCACCGCCAGTGCGCGCACCTTGCCATCCCGGTGCAGCGCCAGCCCCTGCGGGATGTTGTCGAAGATCATGTGCACGCGTCCGCCCTGGATATCGACATGCGCCGGCGCGGCGCCGCGATAGGGCACGTGCAGCATGTCGATGCCGGCCATGGTCTTGAACATCTCGCCCGAGATATGGACCGTGGTGCCCGACCCCGACGACGCATAGGCGAAGCGCCCCGGATTGGCGCGCAGCAGCGCGATCAACTCCGGCACCGATCGCGCGGGGACGTCGTTGTTCACCACCAGCAGGTTCGGCAACTGCCACAGCCCCGAGACGTAGGAGAAATCCCGCGTCGGGTTGAACGGCAGCCGGCTGTAGAGCGTCGGCCCGATGCCCAGCGGTGCGACCGAGGCCAGCCCGATCGTATTGCCGTCCGGCACCGCGCGCGCGATCGCCTCGGTGCCGATATTGCCGGCCGATCCCGCGCGGTTCTCGACCACGAATTGCTGGCCGGTGATCTCGCTCATCTTGATGCACCAAAGGCGCGACAGGATGTCGGTGCCCCCGCCCGGCGGGAACAGCCCGATGAAGCGGATGGAGTTGGCCGGCCAGGCGGGCTGCGCGACGGCGGGCGCCGCCAGCGGCGCGGCGGCGATGGCGAACAGGCTGCGGCGGCGCAGCGCGGCGATGGGGGTCATGCACGTCTCCCTGACGGCCTTGCTGGCCTTGCCGCCATGGGACAAGCGAAGCCCGCGCGCCGTCAAGCGCGGTGGTTCACTCCACCACGGCGCCGGAGGCCCGCACCAGCGGCGCGAAGCGTGCCTCATTGTCGCGGCGGAAATCCGCCAATTGCTCGGGCGTGGTCCACCAGGCGGTGGCGCCGCCTTCCTCGAAGCGGCGTTTCAGCTCCGGGCTTTCCAACGCCTGGCGACCGAGCGCGTTCATGCGCGCCACCATCGCCGTCGGGAGGCCCGCCGGGCCGCAGGCGCCACCCCAGGAATTGATCTCGTAGCCCGGCAGGAATTCCGTCATGGCCGGCACCTCGGGCAGCTGCGGGCTGCGCCCGGCGCCGGTCGCGGCCAGCGCGCGCACCTTGCCCTCGCGCGACAGGCGGCTGGCTTCGGGGAAGTTGCCGAAGACCATGTCGACGCGCCCGCCCATCAGGTCGATGTACGCCGGCCCGCCGCCGCGATAGGGCACGTGCAGGATGTTCACGCCGGCCATCTGCTTGAACATCTCGCCGGCGATGTGCAGCGTGGTGCCGGCGCCGGAACTCGCGAAGGTGTAGCGGCCGGGGTCGGCGCGGCACAGCGCGATCAGGTCGGTGATGTTGCGCACCGGCAGGTCCGGGCGGACCACCAGCAGGTTCGGCAACTGCCACAGCCCGCAGATCCAGGTGAAGTCGCGCGTCACGTCGAAGGCCAGGCGCTGGTACAGCGACGGCGCGATCGCCATGGACGAGACCGACGCCAGGCCGATGGTGGCGCCATCCGGCGCGGCGCGGGCGATCACCTCGGTGCCGACATTGCCGCCCGACCCGCCGCGATTGTCCACCACGAAGGACTGGCCGGTGATCTCGGCCATGCGCTGGCACCAGATGCGGCTGAGCGTGTCGGTCGAGCCGCCCGGCGGGAAGATGCAGACGTAGCGGACCGGCCCGGCGGGCCAGGCCGGTTGCGCGACCGCGGGGGCCGCCAGCGCGGCCGCGCCGGCTGCAAGGACGGCACGGCGCGTCGTCGCCACCTGGTGGCGGGGCTTGGTCATCGCTGTCCTCCCGATGCCCGGTCGCGCCGGGCTTGGGCAGCATGGCAGACGATGCGCCGCCGCGCCGTCAAGCATCCTGTCGCGGCATGTGTGGCGGGACGGCAGCCGCGGCCGTCACTGCTGGCGGCACGCCGCTCCGGAGGCGGCGCGCGAGCCGCGGCGTGGCGGCCGGGCGCACCGGGCAGGATGCTGGCCGGCGCGCCGGAGAAGATCCTGATCGGATGGCATTATCCGGCCGGGCGAGGATGCCCCGGAAACCAATGGCCCGGAGGTCTTGCCGCGAGGCAGGGCGCGCACAACCGGCCTTATGATCGGGCGGCGTCGTCCTCGGCCGCGGCGCCGAGCTGCCGCAGGCGCCGGCGCAGCGCATAGAGCTGGTCGAGCAGCGAGAGCACCACCGGCAAGGCTTCCTCGTTCACATCGAGGTCGTGGCGCAGTTCCAGGATCAGCCGCACGCGCTCGACATCGATCTCGTGGAAGCAGGGGGCGCCGGAGTCCGACTCGCACCGCACATGGCCGGCGGCGATCCAGCGTTGCAGGTCGTCGGTGCTGAGCCGCGCGAAGCGGGCACACAGGATGTCCACGGTGATCATGCCAGCCCCTCCAGCCCGGCGCGCGGATCGGCCGGGTGCTCCGGCGCCCAGTCGCGCAGGAAGGCCTCGAGCGCGGCATCCGGCGCGCCGACCATGACGCGCAGTGTCAGGAACAGGTCGCCCGCGGCGCGGTCGCCGTGCGCCGCCACGCCCTTGCCGCGCAGCCGCACCTGCCGCCCGGTGTCGCTGTGCGCCGGCAGGGTCACGCGCAGCGGGCCCGACGGCGTCGGCACCTCGACCGGCCCGCCGAGCACCGCTTCCTTCAGCGTCACCGGCAGGTCCATGCGCAGGTCGTTGCCGTCGCGGCGATACAGGGTGTGGTCCTGCACCCGCAATTCGATCAGCGCGTCGCCGGCCGGCCCGCCCTGCCAGCCGGCGCCGCCCTGCCCGCGCAGGCGCAGCACCTGGCCGGTCTCGACGCCAGGCGGGATCTTGACGCTGAGGGTGCGGCCATCGGGCAGCGTCAAGACCTCGGTCGCGCCGGCGACGGCGGACAGGAAGGGGACGTCGAGGCGGTAGGATTCGTCCTCGCCGCGCCGCGGGGCGGCCTGGGCGCGGCGGCGGGCTTCGAAGAACTCGGCGAAGATGTCGTCGGGAGTCGCGCCGGAGGCGCGCGGGTCGTTGTAGGCGCCGGAGGCGCGCGGGTCGTTGTAGGCGCCGGAGGCGCGCGGGTCGTTGTAGGTGCCGGAGGCGCGCGGGTCGTCGTGGGTGCCGGAGGCGCGCGGGTCGTCGTAGGTGGCGCCGGACCACGCACTGTCGCGCGGGCCATAGCGCGTGCCGGCCATGTCATCGGCGTAGCGCCGGTAGCCGCCGGCGGGGCGCTGCTCCTGGCCCTCGGCGTTGATCTCGCCGCGGTCGAAGCGAGCGCGCTTGTCGGGGTCCGAGAGCAGGTCGTTGGCGGCGGCGGCGGCCTTGAACTTCGCCTCGGCCTCGGGCTTGCCGGGGTTCAGGTCGGGGTGGTGCTGGCGCGCAAGCTTGCGATAGGCCTGCTTGATGGCCTCCGGCGTGGCGTCGCGCGGGACGCCCAGGACGTCGTAGGGATCGGCGGCCATGCCGGGCTCCTTCGCGGACGCGTCACCTGGCACCGGCGAAGCGCGGATGCCGCGCACCATGGTCGACGATCGAGGCGCGCGCGCCAAGACGCCGCCTGCGCCGATGTCCAGCCATACGGCACGGACCGGCGCAGGCGAACCTGCGGCGGGATGGGCGCGCCCCAAAAAGAAAGGCCCGGAACCCGCAAGCGGGACCGGGCCTAGTCAACAGGGAGGCTTCACGTCTGGGAGACGAGGGATCCGAAGACCCCTTCCGACCAAGTCGCCGGATGACAAGGAGGATAGGTGCAGATGCAGCATGCGTGATTCCCGATATGCACCAATCGGCCATGCATTCCACGCATGGCGAATCACACAGCCCTGTGATCCGCGTCATCTCACGCCGCGCTGGTCGCCAATTCGGCCACCAGGAAGTCGCGGAACACCGAGACCCGCTTCGAATGGCGCATCTCCTCGGGGTAGACGAAGAACGCGTCGATGCGCGGCGCCTTCACCTCGGGCAGCACCTGCACCAGCCCGTCCAGCTGGTCGCCGATGTAGTCCGGCAGCGCCGCCAGGCCGAGCCCGCTGCGCACCGCCTCCAGCATGCCGGGCAGGGAGTTGATCTCGATCGCGGCGCGGCGCGGCGCGCCGGTGCGCCGCCCGGCCTCGGCCAGCCAGTTCACGTTCTCGATCGGCGGGCGGTAGTCGCCATAGACGATCAGGCGATGGGCATCGAGGTCCTCGGCCCGCTGCGGAATGCCGGTGGCCTTGAGGTAGCCCGGCGACCCGCAGACCTTCCAGCCGAAGGTCGCGATATGCCGCTGGATCAGGTCGGGCTGCCGCGGCGGGTGCATGCGGATCGCCACGTCGGCCTCCCGCATCGCGAGGTCGAGGTCGGAATCATCCAGCAGCAGCGTCACGCTGATCTCGGGATGCAGGTCGAGCATCCGGCGCAGCCGCGGCGCCAGCCAGGAACTGCCGAAGCCGGTGGTGGTGGTGACCTTGAGCCGCCCGGCGGGGCGTTCGCGGCTTTCTGTCAGCAGCGCCTCGGTCATCGCCAGCTTGGCAAACACCTCGCGCACGGTGCGGTTCAGCGTCTCGCCCTGCTCGGTCAGGATCAGGCCGCGCGCGTGGCGGTGGAACAGTGGGACGGTGAGCGCTTCCTCGAGCGCCTGGATCTGGCGCGACACGGCGGATTGGCTGAGGTTCAGCGTCTCGCCGGCATGCGTGAAGGACCCGGCTTCCGCGACCGCGTGGAAGACGCGCAGCTTGTCCCAGTCGATCGGCATCAGGCGGCGACCTGCTCGGTCTCGGCATCGGCGGCGGCGAGGAACTTTTCGCCCTCCAGCGCCGCCATGCAGCCGGTGCCCGCGGCCGTCACCGCCTGGCGATACACGCGGTCCTGCACGTCCCCGGCGGCAAACACGCCGGGCACCGAGGTGCGCGTGGTGCCGGGCACGGTGCGGATATAGCCGTCCGCGTCCATGTCGAGCTGGCCGGCGAACAGGGCGGTGGCGGGCGCATGGCCGATCGCGACGAACACGCCATCCACCTTCAGTTCGCTGCGCTCGCCGGTGCGCGCATGGCGCAGCGCGAGCCCGCGCGCCACCGGCACGCGGCCGCTGTCGTCCGCCAGCACGGATTCGGTGATGGTGTCCCACAGCACCGTCACGTTCGGCTTCGCGAACAGGCGCTGCTGCAGGATCTTCTCGCTGCGCAGGCTGTCGCGGCGATGGATCAGCGTGACGTGGCGCGCCAGGTTGGACAGGTAGAGCGCCTCCTCGGTCGCGGAATTGCCGCCGCCGATCACCGCCACGTCCTTGCCGCGGTAGAAGAAGCCATCGCAGGTCGCGCAGGCCGAGACGCCGAAGCCGCCCAGTTCCTTCTCGCCCGGGATGCCGAGCCAGCGGGCCTGCGCGCCGGTGGCGATCACCACCGCATCGGCCTCGAAGGCATCGCCGGAATCGCCGGTGGCGCGGAAGGGGCGGTGCGACAGGTCGATGCCGGTGACGATGTCGTGGATCACCTTCGCGCCGACGTGTTCGGCCTGCTGCTGCATCTGTTCCATCAGCCAGGGGCCCTGGATGGCCTCGGCGAAGCCCGGGTAGTTCTCGACATCGGTGGTGATGGTCAGCTGCCCGCCGGGTTGCAGCCCCGCGACAACCAGCGGTTCGAGCCCCGCGCGCGCCGCATAGATCGCGGCGGTGTACCCGGCCGGGCCGGCGCCGATGATGAGCAGGCGGGTGCGGTGAGTCTCGGCCACAGGGCGGTTCCCGATTCTGTTGCGCTGCACCGGATATCGGCCAGCCCTGCGTATATCACAACCCGGTCGTGTCCCGGCCGGGCGTCTCGGCACGGTGGCGGGCGCCGACATCGCGCCGGGTGCCTTGATGCCGCCGCCCCGTGCAATGATATTGCGCCCGACGAAGCCCCCGAGCAACGAAACAAGCGATTCCCGAATGCCCCGCGAGCAGGACGATCCCGACCTCGACACCGTCGACCGCCACATCCTGTCCGAGCTGCAGGATGACGGCCGCATGACCAATGTCGAGCTGGCCCGGCGGGTGAACCTGTCGGCGCCGCCCTGCCTGCGCCGCGTGCGCCGGCTGGAGGAGGCCGGCATCATCCGCGGCTACCATGCCGACATTGACCCGGTGGCCCTGGGCTGGGAGGTGACCTTCTTCGCCCTGGTCGGGCTCGATTCCCAGAAGCAATCCGTGCTGGACGGCTTCGAGGCGCTGGCGACCTCCTGGCCCGAGGTGCGCGAATGCCACATGATCCGCGGCGGCGGGGATTTCCTGCTGCGCCTGGTGGCGCGCGACACCGCGCATGAGAACGAGCTGACCGGCCGCCTGACCGCCGCGCCGGACGTGATGCGGGTGATGACATTGCAGACCATCCGCACCGCGAAGGATGCGGCGGGCGTGCCGATCGGCTGACAGCGGCGCCCCAGGCGGGCCTGCCTTGTGCCGAGGCCGCGATTGCGGCCCGCCGGTCGGCCGGGGTCCGGGGGCGCGCGAAGGTCGATGCCGGCGGTCGACGGCGTCCGCCGCCGGCCTCAGCCCACCGCCGGCACGTCGTTGATGCCCAGCGACTGCGCCGCGCGCACCAGGTTGCCCCAGGTGGTGGGATCGACCGGGATGCCCTCGGCCAGCCGCTTCGCCTTGGTGATGCGTTCCTTCTCCCCGGCGACCAGCACCGGGTTCTCGGGATCGGCCGGCGGGCTCGCCTTCACATCCGCGATCACCGCCGCGAGTTCGCTGCGGAAGGCCGCGACATCCCCGAAGCGTGCCGGGTCCAGCACGAAGGCCAGCCAGGAATTGACGATGCCGCGGTCGCGCAGCTCCGGCCGCCAGGCGGTCGCACCCCCCAGCAGCGCGCCGGCCAGGATCTCGCAGACCAGCGCGAGGCCGTAGCCCTTGTGCGCGCCGAAGGACAGCAGCGCGCCGCGCGGGTTGTCCCGGTACAGCACGCCGGGGTCGGTGGTGGGCTGGCCGCGCGCATCGACCAGCGCGCCCTCGGGCACCGGCCGCCCGGCATTGAACGCCACCCGGCACTTGCCGAGCGCGATGGCGGATGTCGCGAAATCGAGCACCAGCGGCTGGCCCCCGGCTGCGCTGGGCGGGATGGCGACGCAGACCGGGTTGGTGGACAGCCTGCCATCCGACCCGCCGAAGGGTGCCACCGCCGGCGCCCCCGACACGCCATTGACGAAATGCACGGAGATCATCCCCGCCGCCGCCGCCTGTTCACCATAGGTGCCCACGCGTCCAATATGATGGACGTTGCGCAGCCCCATCACCGCATGGCCGTGCTCGCGCGCTGCGCCGATCGCCCAGTCCATGCAGGTCCGCCCGACCTGCTGGCCATAGCCCATCCGCCCGTCGAACAGCGCCAGCGAAGGGTCCTGGCGGATCACCTCGGGCGCCGCGTTGGGATGCAGCTTGCCGTCACGTACGTGGTCGACGTAGCGCGGCAGCAGCATGATGCCGTGGCTGTCATGGCCCTGGAGGTTGGCCTCCAGCAGATGGGCGGCGACCTGCTCGGCCTCGGCCGGCGCGCTGCCGGCGGCGGCGACGATCGCGCGCAGCATGTCGCGCAGCGCGGCCGCCTCGACGATGACCTCGCGGCTCATGATTCCTTCCACGGCCGCCGCTGCCACAGCCCGCGCAGCTGCGTCTCCAGCGCGGCGATGTCGTTGCGGAAGTCGGCACCGATCCGCGGCGCCAGCGGCAGGCCCAGGCGCTGCGCCTCCCGCACGAAGTCGGTGTCGGACAGGGCGGCGCGGAAGGCGCCCTCCAGCCGCTCGCGGATCTCCGCCGGCAGGTTCGGCGGGGCGACGATGCCGCGCGTGGCGCCGCTGATCAGGTCCTGGCCCTGTTCCTTGAACGTCGGCACGTCGGGCGTGCCGGACCAGCGCGTGGCGGCCGCCTGCCCCAGCGACCGGATCCGCCCGGCCTGCAGAAGCGCCAGGCTCTCGCTCATGTTGAAGGCGCCGACATCGAGATGCCCGCCGGCCAGCGCGGTGGACAGCGGCGCCATGCCGTTGAAGGGCACATGCGTCATGGCCGGGATGCCGGCCAGATCCTCGAGCGCGATGACCAGCAGGTGGTCGTCCGAGCCGATGCCGGTGCTGCCGTAGCTGATCTGCCCCGGGCGCGCCTTGCCCGCCGCCACCAGGTCCGCCAGCGAGCGGATCGGCGAATCCGCGCGCACGAACAGCCCGCCCGGATCGTCCACCACATTCGCGATGAAGGTGAATTCCATCGGACGGTAGCGCACCGTGCGCTCCATCGGATAGGTCACCATGGCCGGCACGCTGGTCGCGGCCAGCATGTAGCCATCCGGCGCCGCGGCAAACACCTGTTCCCAGCCGAGCTGCCCGCCGGCGCCGGCGCGGTTCACCACCACGAAGCGCGCGCCGGGCAGCTTCGCCTGCACCACCGGCAGCACCATCCGCGCCATGGTGTCCACGCCGCCGCCCGGCGGGTAGGGCACCACCACCTCGATCGGCCGGTCGGACGGCCAGGCGGCGTGCGCCAGGCGCGGCAGGCCGAGGGCACCGGCTGTGGCGATCGCGCCCAGCATGCGGCGGCGAATGGTCATGGCGTTCCTCCGGTGGTTGTCCTGTTCGCGCGAGAGTGACGGCAGAGCCCAATTCCTGCAAACATCGGCTCTGCCAGGGGGGCAGGTCGCCGCGGCCCTGCCCGTGCTGCTTCGGGGAAGACCATCGATGACGAGACTCACCGCGCGACGCAGGTCGCTGCTGGCTGCCGGCGCGGCCTCCATGCTCGGCCTTCCCGGCTGCGCCCTGCCGGTGCGCGGCCCCGCCGTGCCGCGCGGCCGGACGCTGGCCGCCCAGGTGCTGGGCCTGCCGAATGAACGCTTCGTGGTCACCAGCCCCGAGGGCCAGCGCGCGATCGAGGCCGAGTTCGACGCCGCCGCCGACCGCATGCGCCGCCGGCTCGGGCTGCGCCCCGGCCAGCCGCTGCCGCAGCTGAACCTGCTGTCGGTCTCGGGTGGCGGGGAGAACGGCGCCTTCGGCGCCGGCCTGCTGTGCGGCTGGTCGGAACTCGGCACGCGGCCCGAATTCAACCTGGTGACCGGCGTGAGCACCGGCGCGCTGACCGCGCCCTTCGCCTTTCTGGGGCGCGACTATGACCCCCAGCTGCGCGCGGTCTATACCGACCTCACGCTGGCCGACATCGCGGCCTCGCGCGGGCTGCTCCAGGCCGTGTTCCATGAATCCCTGGCCGATACCGCGCCGCTGTTCCGCACCATCTCGCGCTACCTGGACCAGCCGATGCTCGCCGCGATCGCCCGCGCGCATGAGGGCGGGCGGCTGCTGCTGATCGGGTCCACCAACCTCGATGCGCAGGTGCCGGTGATCTGGAACATCGGCGCCATCGCCGCCAGCGGGCATCCGCGCGCGCTCGACCTGGTGCGCCGCATCCTGCTGGCCTCGGCCGCGGTGCCGGGCGTGTTTGCGCCGGTGATGATCGACGTGACGGTGGATGGCGAGGCGCGGCAGGAGATGCACGTGGATGGCGGCGCCTTCGCGCAGGCCTTCCTGTACCCGCTCTCGGTCGGGCGCCGGCGGCGCGAGCGCCTGGTGCGTGGCGGCGCGGCACGCGACGTCGAGGCCTATGTCATCCGCAACGGCCGGCTCGACCCCGAATGGGCCACGGTGGAACGCCGCACGCTGGGCATCAGCGGGCGCGCCATCTCCACCATGATCGCCGCCAGCGGCTACAACGACGTGATCCGCATCTACAACGCCACCCAGCGCGACGATGTGGGCTTCAACCTGGCCTTCATCGGCAGCGACTTCGACATGCAACTGCCCGCGCCCTTCGACCAGGGCTTCATGCGCGCGCTGTTCCAGTACGGCTACGAACGTGGCCGCCGCGGCTACGACTGGGCGAAGCGGCCGCCGCTGTGATGCGCGCCACTGCCTCCCGCCGCGCCGTGCTGGCCGGCGCCCCGGCGCTGCTGGCCGGCTGCGCCCTGCCCGAACGCGGCCCGCCGGTGCCCCATGCCGATACGCGCGGCGCCACGGTGCTGGGCGTGCCGGACGAACGCTTCGTGCTGCCGCAGGACCTGCCGGCGATCGAGGCGGCCTTCCGCGAGGCCGGGCGCCGCCGCATGCGCCACCTGGGGCTCACGCATCCCTCGCAACTGCCGCGCTTCCAGCTGCTGGGCGTCTCCGGCGGTGGCGAGGACGGGGCCTTCGGGGCCGGGCTGCTGTGCGGCTGGACCGCGCATGGCACGCGCCCGGAATTCGAACTGGTGACCGGCGTGTCCACCGGCGCGCTGACCGCGCCCTTCGCCTATCTGGGCAGCGAATGGGATGGCGCGCTGCGCAGCGTCTATACCGAGATCACGCCGGGCGACGTGCTGCGGTCCCGCGGGCTGCTCGCCGCCATCTTCGACGATGCGCTGGCCGACAGCGCGCCGCTGTTCCGCACCATCTCCCGCTACCTCGATGAACGCATGCTCGCGGCGATCGCGCGCGGGCATGAATCGGGGCGGCTGCTGCTGATCGGGTCGACCAACCTGGATGCGCAGCTGCCGGTGATCTGGAATGTCGGCGCCATCGCCGCCAGCGGCGACCCGCGCGCGCTGAACCTGGTGCGGCGCATCCTGCTGGCCTCCGCGGCCATCCCCGGCGCCTTCCCGCCGGTGATGTTCGACGTGGCGGTGAACGGCGTGACCCACCAGGAGATGCATGTCGATGGCGGCGCCTTCAGCCAGGTCTTCCTGTATCCGCGCCAGGTGACCGAGCAACGGCGCGAAAGGCTGCGGCGCGGCCAGCCGGTGGTGCCGGCCAGCGCCTATGTCATCCGCAACGGGCGGCTCGATGCGCAATGGGCGGCGGTGGACCGGCGCGCCATGTCGATCGCCGGGCGGGCGATCTCCACCATGATCGCATCGTCGGGGTACAACGACGTGGTGCGGATCTGGAACACCACGCAGCGCGACGGGATCGACTACAACCTGGCCTTCATCCCGCGCGACTTCACTGCCACCTACAGCGAACCCTTCGAGCAGGCCTACATGCGCGCGCTGTTCGACTTCGGCTTCGAACGTGCGCGGCGCGGCTATGACTGGGCGAAGCAGCCGCCGTGAGGCGCGCTTGCGCGAACGCGCCGCGCGGCGCCGTGCGGCACGCCCACCGCCGTGGCGCAGGCGCGCGCGCCCTGCGCCGGGCGCTTGCCTGATGCGTGGCCGGAGGGGCGTGCCTGCCGGCGCGGCCCGTCTTCCCGCCGGCGCCGCCGCCCCCATATCCCGTCCGCGATGAACCCGACCCCGCCAGCGGCCGTCATGGCCCGGCGCGCCACGCTGGTCGGCGGCGCCGGCCTGCTGGCGGGCTGCGCCCTGCCCGAGCGCGCCGACCCGGTGCCGACCGACCGCATCCGCAACGCGCAGGTGCTGGGCCTGCCGAATGAACGCTTCTGCGTCACCGACCCCACCGACATCCCGCGCATCGTCGAGGAATTCAACCAGGCCGGCCGGCGCCAGCGTGCCGCCTTCGGCCTGGGTCCGCGCGACCGCCTGCCGGACGGCCACATCATCGCCTTCTCCGGCGGGGGCGAGAACGGGGCCTTCGGCGCCGGCCTGGCCTGCGGCTGGACCGAGGCCGGCACGCGGCCATCCTTCAACCTGGTGACCGGCATCAGCACCGGGGCGCTGACCGCGCCGCTGGTCTTCGCCGGGCCGCATCGCGATGCCCAGCTGCGCGCCGCCTATACCGAGATCACCGCGGCCGACGTGCTGGCCGAGCGCGGCCTGCTGGCGGCGCTGGTGGATGATGCGCTGGCCGACAGCGCGCCGCTGGCGCGCACCATCGCGCGCTTCTACGACGCATCGCTGATGGCCGAGGTCGCGCAGGGCTATGCGCGCGGGCGGCAGCTGGTGATCGCCACCACCAACCTCGATGCGCAGCGGCCGGTGGCGTGGAACCTGGGGGCCATCGCCGCCAGCGGGCATCCGCGCGCGCTGGACCTCTCGCGCCAGGTGCTGCTGGCCTCGGCCGCCGTGCCGGGGGTGTTTCCGCCGGTGATGATCGACGTCACGGTGGATGGCCTGCCCTATCAGGAAATGCACGTGGATGGCGGCACCTACGCGCAGGCCTACCTGTACCCGCCGGCGCTCGGCGCCAGCCGGGCGGAGCGCATCCGACAGGGCCTGACGCCGCCCGCGGTCACCGCCTATGTCGTGCGCAACGGGCGGCTGGCGCTGAGCGGCGGGCCGGTGCGCCGGCGCGTCCTGCCGATCGCATCGCGCGCCATCTCGACCCTGATCGGCGCCGCCGGCGTCAACGACGTGTTCCGCATCGAGGCGACCGCGCGCCAGCACGGCATCGCCTTCCGCCTGGCCTATATCGAGGACGACTTCACGGCGCAGGAGGTCGAGCCCTTCGGCCAGGACTATCTGCGCGCGCTGTTCGCCTATGGCTACGGCAAGGCGCGCGGCGGCAATCCCTGGAAGCCCGGCCTGCCGGGCTGAACGGCGCCCCGCCGCGCAAGCCTTCATTAACGGATGTGGCGGCAGGGTGGCGCCATGGCCTTCTCCTCATCCGATCGCTTCGCAGCCTGCAGCGCGACCGTCATGGCGGCGCGCGGCGGCTTCACGCCGCATGACGCGCTGGTCGATGGGCCGGCGGCGCATGGCATCGGGCTCGGGCTGCTCTCGGTCTGGGTGGGCGGGCCGGCGGATGCGCGGGACCTGCGTGCGCTGGGTCGCGACGGCGCGGCGCGGATCCTGCGCGCCATGGTCTGGTCGCCGCTGGGTGCGGCGCGGCTGGCGCCCGGGCCGGACCTGGTGCTGTTCGCCTACGCGGTCGAAGCCGGCACGATGCAGGCGCTGGTCGACCTGCAGGCGCATCTGGGCGTGGAGGAAAGCGGCGCACCCGATGCGGCGACGCTGGACGCGGCGCGGGCGCAGGACCCCGCCATGCTGGCCGCCGCCATCGCCGCCGCGCATGGCGCCTGGCGGCGCGCGCGCGGCCTGCCGCCGGCGGGCTC
>NZ_CAKKLX010000002.1 GCF_918698155.1 Roseomonas sp. CECT 9278 | reverse complement strand
CGGGGGCCGGGCGCGCGGCACTGACCGGCGCCGGCGCGGGGGCTGGCGCAGGGGCCGGCGGGTCGGCCGCGCGCGCGGGTGCCACCACCGTCGCACCACCGCGCAGCAGCCCCAGCAGCCCTTCCGCCTTGACGACGAAAAGCCCCGCCATGGCGGCGATCGCGACCGGCAGCAGGCGCGGCCGCCGCATCACGCCCCGCCCCGCGACGCGCCCAGCGCCAGCGCGCGCACCAGGTCGCGTTCAGCCTGGCTTTGCAGCGCCGGCTCGGGCGCGCGCGGCGCCTCGGCGGCGATCGGCCGGCCCGCGCGCACCAGGCCTTCCAGCCGGTCGGCCAGCGTCTCGGCGCGTTCGATCAGGTAGCGCAGATCATCGCGCAGCGGTTCGGCCACGGCGGTGCGCTCGGCCACCTGGCGGCCGGCCAGCTCGGCCGAGGCGCGCAGCCGCACCATCGCCGCCTCCGCCATGCGTGCCGCCTCGCCCAGGCCCTGGGCGCTGCCCTCCAGCGCGCCGCGGTCGCGGCGGATCTCGCGCAGCGCGCGCTCCAGCCGCAGCGCGAAGGGAATCGCCGCCCCCAGCAGCCCCAGCAGCACGATCTGCAAACCCCATTCGAGGACCGACATGCCTCAGGCCTCCATCCGTCGCGCGCGGCCGAATTCCCGCGCGATGCGCACCGCCAGCCGCTGTTCCTGCCGGCCCAATTCGCCCTCGAACATCGGGATGTCGCCGCAGCGCAGCCGCACCGGCGCGCCCGGCGCGACACCGAGCGAGATGCGGTCGCCCACCTTGAGGTCGAGCACCGTCGACAACGGCAGCAGCTGTTCATCCAGCACCACGTCGAGCGCGATCTCGGTCGAGCGCAATTCCTCCGCGAGGTGCGTCTCCCAGATGCTGTCGCGGCCGAATTTCTCGCCCATGAACTGCTGCAGCAGCAGCTCGCGCACCGGCTCCAGCGTGGCATAGGGCAGCAGCAATTCGAGCTTGCCGCCGCGGTCCTCCATGTCCACCCGCAGCCGCACCAGCACGCAGGCGTTGGATGGGCGGGAGATCGCGGCGAAGCGGGGGTTCACCTCCAGCCGGTCGAATTCGAACTTCACCGGGCACAGCGGCTCGAAGGCCGAGGTCACGTCCTCCAGCACCACGCCGATCAGGCGTTCGACCAGCGTGCGCTCGATGGTGGTGTAGGGGCGCCCTTCGATCCGCATCGCCGCGGTGCCGCGCCGCCCGCCCAGCAGCACGTCCACCACCGAATAGATCAGCGCGGAATCCACCACGACCAGGCCGTAGTTGTCCCACTGCTTCACATGCGCCACGCCCAGCATCGCCGGCAGCGGGATGGAATTCAGGTAGTCCGCGAAGCGCAGCGAGACGATGCCGTCGATCGAGACTTCCACATTGTCGGAGGTGAAGTTGCGCAGCGTGGTCGACATCAGGCGCACCAGCCGGTCGAACACGATCTCCAGCATCGGCAGGCGTTCATACGACACCAGGCCGGAGGAGATGATCTTCTGGATACCGCTTTCCTCGGCGGCCCCGCCCCCGCCGCCCTCGAAGCCCAGCAGGCTGTCGATCTCGGCCTGGTTGAGCACGCGCGTGGCATCGGGCGGCGGTGCCGCTTCCGGCTCGGGCTGCGCGCCTTCTTCCTCGAGCGCGGCGCCCCAGGCGGCCGCGAGGTCGTCGTCCTCCCCGCCATTCTCGCCCTGCCCGCTCACTGGACCAGGATCTCCACGAACAGCACGTCGGTGACCCGCGGGGCGGGCTGCGTGCTGCCGGGCGGCGGGCTCAGCGCAATATTGGCGCGCGCGATCAGTTCCTCGCGCAGCCGATGCGTGCCGGCCGACCCGCGCAGTTCCTCAGGCCGCGTCTCGCGCAGGTAGGTCTGGAACAGGTCGAGCAGGCGCGGCATCGCGGCGGTGATCTGCGCGCTGTCCTCGGCGCGGGTGATCTCGAGCTTGGAGCGCAGCTTCACGAAGACCGGGCGGCGGCCGCTGGCGTTCAGGTTGGTGACGATCTCGGGCATGTCGAAGAAGGCCGGCGGGCGTGGCGCGGCCTCGGCCGCGGCGGCGCCCGCATCGGCGGCCGGCGGCGGCGGGCCCATGCCCAGCAGCGGCGGCAGGATGCCGGTGAACCACAGCCCCGCGCCCACGCCGGCCAGCACCAGCGGCACCGCGAGCAGCACGAGCTTCTTCTTGCCCCCGCCGCCCTTGGCCGATTCAGTTCCTTCTGCCGCTTCCGGCGCCGCCGACATCCACAGCCTCCTGCCGAGGGGCGCATCCTCCGCTGGCGCCGTTAAGGAAGGCTTGCGCCGGTCGGGAAGTGCCGCAGGCCGGGCCTGTGCTGCCGGTCGCGGGCAGGTTTTGCCGGCACCAGGCCCGCCTGCGGCTGGCACGGCGGTTGCCTTTCCCGTCCCGGACCACCGCCGGAGACACGCCGCATGGACAGCCCGGGCTACATCATCCTCTCGCGCCTCGCGCTGCAGTCCCGCGCGACGCAGGTGCTGGCGCACAACCTGGCGAATGCCGACACGCCCGGCTTCCGCGCGCTGCGCCCCGTGTTCGGGGAGGTGATCCAGCGCCAGGAGCTCGGCGGCTCGCCGCCGGGCGGCCGCCCGGTCGCCTTCGTGCAGGACCGCGCCACCTGGCGCGAGATGGACCTGGGCGCGATGCAGGTGACCGGCAATCCGCTCGATGTCGCGATCACCGGCGAGGGCTTCTTCGCCGTCGAGACGCCACGCGGCGAACGCTACACCCGCGGCGGGCGCTTCAGCCTGGGCGAAGGCGGCCGCCTGGTCGACATGGAAGGCAATGCCGTGCTCACCGCCGAGGGCGCGCCGATCGCCTTCTCGCCCAACGACACCCGCATCGAGATCCAGGGCGACGGCACCGTCCGCAGCGAGAACGGCGTGCTCGGCCGCCTGCGCGTGGTGCGCTTCGACAACCCGCAGGCGCTGCGTGCCGAGGGCGACCGGGTGTTCGACGCCGCCGGCGCCGACCCCGTCGCGGTCGAACGCCCGGCGCTGCGCCAGGGCGTCCTCGAAGGCAGCAATGTCCGCCCGATCATCGAGATGACGCGCCTGACCGCCGAGCTGCGCGAATTCCAGTTCGCCGCGCAATTCGCCGAGAAGGAAGGCGAACGCCTGTCCACTGCCGTCGAGCGCATCCTGCGCCGGCGCTCGTAAGGATCACCTGCCATGCGATCCCTCCACGTCGCCGCCACCGGCATGATGGCCCAGCAGAACAATGTCGAGGTCATCTCCAACAACATCGCCAACATCAGCACCACCGGCTACAAGCGCCGCCGCGCGGAATTCCAGGACCTGATCTACCAGAACCTGCGCCGCACCGGATCGCAATCGGCCGATACCGGCACCACGCTGCCCTCCGGCGCGCAGATCGGCCTGGGTGTCCGCACCGCCGCGGTCTATCGCATCCCCGAACAGGGCAACCTGCAGCAGACCGAGAACCGCTTCGACGTCGCCATCCGCGGCAATGGCTACTTCCAGATCCAGATGCCCTCGGGCGAGACCGCCTATACCCGCGACGGCACCTTCGGCCTGAGCGCGGAAGGCACCATCGTCACCGCCGAAGGCTTCGTGGTGAACCCCGGCATCACCATCCCGGCGAATGCGCGCGACGTCACCATCAACGCCAATGGCGAGGTGCTGGCCAAGCTCGATGGCCAGGTGCAGCCGCAGAATGTCGGCCAGCTCCAGCTCGCGATCTTCCCCAATGAGGGCGGGCTGGAGGCGGTCGGCGACAACCTGTTCCTCGCGACACCGTCATCCGGCGACGCGCAGCAGGGCGCGCCGGGCACGCCGGGCTACGGCCAGACCATGCAGGGCTTCATCGAGACATCCAACGTGAACGTCGTGCAGGAGATCACGTCGCTGATCACCGCGCAGCGCGCCTACGAGATGAACTCCCGCGTCATCACCGCATCCGACGAGATGCTCTCCACCCTCACGAGGCTCCGCTGATGATCCGCCGCGCCATGCTGATGCTGCCGCTGCTCGCCCTGCCGGCGCGCGGCGACACCCTGCCGCCGCACCCGCGGCCTGTCGTCCTGGCCGAGGACGCCATGCTGCGCCTGGGCGACCTGTTCGAGAATGCCGGGCCGCTCGCGCACCAGGCGGTCGGCGCCGCGCCGGCGCCGGGGCGGCGGATGCTGCTCGATGCCGCCAACCTGTCGGCCATCGCGCGCCGCCACGGGCTTGCCTGGCGGC
This sequence comes from Roseomonas sp. CECT 9278, assembly GCF_918698155.1. Classification (GTDB taxonomy): domain Bacteria; phylum Pseudomonadota; class Alphaproteobacteria; order Acetobacterales; family Acetobacteraceae; genus Neoroseomonas. The sequence goes on along the minus strand of NZ_CAKKLX010000002.1, from coordinate 233,277 downwards.
CGCTCTCGGGCGAGGAGCGCAGCATCGTCGAGCGCCCCGGCCGCCCGGTGCCGCGCGACGAGATCGAGGCCCTGCTGCGCCTCGAACTGGCGCGCCACGGCGCCGATGCGGAGTTCGAACTGGACCTGCCCGGCTTCGCCCCGCCGCTGGTGCCGATCTCCGCGGCACCGGAGGTCGCGCTCGAAGCCACCCACTACGACAGCGCGACGCGCCGCTTCGCCGCGACCCTGGTGGTGGCCGCCGAGGGCATGGCGATGCAGCGCCAGCGCATCGCCGGTCGCGTCGCGCCCACCGTGCCGGTGGTGCTCGCCGCGCGGCGCATGGCGGTGGGCGAGGTGGTGCGCGCCACCGATATCGACGAACGCCGCCTGCGTGCCGAGCGCGTGCGCCCCGGCATGGCCCAGCGCGCCGAGGACGTGATCGGCCGCCAGCTGCGCCGCCCGGTCGGCACCGACATGCCCTTCGCCACGGTTGACCTGGTCGCGCCCGTGGTGGTGGCGAAGAACCAGGCCGTGCTGATGCTGCTGGAAGCCCCCGGCCTGGCGCTGAGCGCGCAGGGCCGCGCGCTGGAGGATGCGGCGATCGGCGAGGTCGTCCGCGTGATGAACCTCGCCTCCCGCCAGGTGGTCGAGGCCGAGGTGGTCGGCCCCGGCCGGGTGCGCGTGCGCCAGGGCGCGGCACCGTTGCAGTTCGCCGGGCGGCGTTGAACGATGCGCCGCCTCGCGATCCTGGCCCTGCCACTGGCGATGGCCGCCTGCTCGGGGGCGGAACGCCTGTCGCGGCTGGGCGACCCGCCCGAGATGGCGGGCGTCACCAACCCCACCGCCGATCCGCGCTGGCGGCCGGTCAGCATGCCCATGCCCAACCCGCAGGACCCGCCGCTGGCGAGCAATTCCCTGTGGCGGCCGGGCAGCCGCACCTTCCTGCGCGACCAGCGCGCGGCCGCGGTCGGCGACATCATCACCGTGCTGGTGGCGATCCAGGACGATGCCGAATTGCAGAACCGCACGACGCGATCGCGCGACAATTCCGAATCGATGGGCGTGCCGCGGCTGCTCGGCCTCGATGCGTCCTACGCGCGGCTGTTCCCCGGCGGCTTCGACCCGTCGAACATGGTGCAGGGCAATTCGACCAGCGGGGTGAACGGCACCGGCGCCACGCGGCGCAGCGAATCCGTGACCTTGCGCGTCGCGGCCACGGTCACGCAGATGCTGCCCAACGGCAATCTGGTGGTGACCGGGCGGCAGCAGGTGCGCGTCAATTCCGAACTGCGCGACCTGACCGTGGGCGGCGTGATCCGCCCGCAGGACATCGCCTCCGACAACACGGTGCGCCACGACCGCCTGGCGGAGGCGCGCATCGCCTATGGTGGCCGCGGCACCATCAGCGACGTGCAGCGCCCGCGCGTGGGCCAGGAGCTGCTCGACATCATCCTGCCGTTCTAGAACAGATCGCGTTCAGGTCGAATCATCTGAACGCGTGAAGATGCTCTGAAAACAACAGGCTAGAGCCTGCGAAGTGAGCGCGCGCGAACGCAGCATGCTCCAACGCCGGATGGCAGCATCCAATCGGGTGGCGATGGTCGTGACACCACGGCTGCGGAGGCCGGGAAGCGAGCCGGGGCGCGCGGCAGCGGCCCTGGCACGGGCGACGCCGGGGGCGAACCCCCGGCGCCGTCAGCCTCACTCCGCCGGGGCGGGCATGGCGGCGCCGAAGCCGCTGTCGCGTTCCACCACGACCGGCTCGGCCACCGCGCGTGGCACCGAGCGGCGCTCCTCCTCGATGCGGCCGATCAGCAGGAAGGCGCGCTCGGCACTGCCGAGCAGCGCGAGCAGCGCGCCGCGCTCGAAGGGCTTCACGTCATCGCCCAGCGCCAGCACCTCGGCCCGCAGTGCCAGCAGTTCCTCCATGTCCGGCGGGCCGGCCACCTCGGCACTGGGCAGCACCCGGGTCATGGCGGTGCCGACGCGGTCGAGCACCGCCGCCACGATCGGGCGCGCGGCGGGCGAGAATTCGTCGCGCTGCACGCGCCGCGCCACCTGGTGCAGGGTCTCGGCCAGCGAGGAGGCGAAGTCCTCCTCCTCGATCAGGCTCGCCACCAGGTCGGCCTGGTGGCGCGACATGCCCGGCACGAACAGCCCGGCGGCATAGCCCCGGATATCGCGCGAGAGGATGTCGATCGCCAGGCGGTGCTCATCGAGGTCGGAGGGCGCGGTGGCCACGCGCCGGGCCGATTGCAGGAACAGCGCGCTGGCCTGCAGGTGGCGCCCGATCTCCTGGCGGATCGCCGGCACCGCGGTGTGCAGGCTGGTGCGTGCATCGGCGGTCAGGAATTTCGGCGTCGAATAGTCCTCGATGTCTTCCTCGGCATTGCGCCCGACGCGCGAGAGCACGCGCTCGAACACGCCGGTGAAGGGGAACAGCAGCGCCACGTTGAAGATGTTGAAGACGGTCGAATACAGGCCGACCGCGACCGGCACCAGCGGGAAGGTCTCGCGGCCGTTGATGATCACCGGCACGCCGGGGTCGCCGCCGAACCAGCCCATCGCCCATTGCAGGACGTCCATCGACACGAAGAACAGCGGTATCGTCACCATCACGCCGATGATGTTGAAGGTGATGTGCGCGTACGCCGCCCGCTTGGCGTTCTTCGACAGGTTCAGCGAGGCCATCCACGACGTGATCGTGGTGCCGAGGTCGACGCCGAGCGAGAAGGCCACCGCGGTCTGCCAGTCGAGCACACCGGCCGACCCCAGGCCCATGACGATGCCGATGGTCGCCGACGACGAATGGATCAGCGCGGTCACGAAGGCCGCCGTCAGCACGCAGGTCAGCAACCCGCCCCAGCTGTCGGCGCGCAGCGAGGAGATGACGCTCATCACCTCGGGCATGTTGCGCAGCGGGCGCAGGCCGCCGGTCATCAGGTTCAGCCCGTAGAAGATCAGCGCGAAGCCCATGCACGCCAGCGCGATGTTCTTCACCTTGTCGGACTTCGCGAAGATGTACAGCAGCGCGAAGCAGCCCCCCAGCAGCAGCCCGAGCGGCCCGAGCGGCAGCGCGATCAGCCCGTTGCCGATGGTGGTGCCGATATTGGCCCCCATGATCACGCTGATCGCCGGGCGCAGCCCGACCACGCCCGCATTCACCAGCCCCACCGTCATCACCGTCATGGCGGTCGAGGACTGGATGATGCCGGTGATGAAGGTGCCCGCCAGCACCCCCTTGATCGGCGTGCCGGCGAAGCGCGCCAGCAGGTCGCGCATCCGCGCGACCGCCAGCGCCTGGATGCCGTTCGACATGAACTCGAGCCCCAGCATGAAGATGCCGAGGCCGCCGACCACAGGCACGATGACCTGGGTGAAGATATCAACCTGCATGCACGCGCTCCTGGCGTCGGTGTTCGGTTCGGGTGGTGTTCAGCGCGCGCCGCGGATCACGGCGGGCCAATGGGCGGCGACCTGGGACACCAGGGCGGGGCTCAGCGGCACGAAGCCCAGCGCCCGCGCATCGTCGGCGCGCTCGGCCAGGCCCATCCGGAAGAACGCCAGCGCGGCGCGGCTGCCCGTCGCGGAGGCCGGCCGCCGGCGCATCACCGCGAAGACCGTCGCGAGGATCGGATAGGCATCGGCGACCAGCGGTTCCGCCACCTCCTGATGGAAATGCCGCGCCGTCGCCCAGGGCAGCGCAGCCAGCCCGGCATCGAGTGCCGCCGCATCCGGGATCACGAAGCGCCCGGCGGCATTGTCGATCGCGGCCACGCGCATCCCGCTGCGCGCCGCCTCGCCTGCCTCGAGATAGGCGATGGCGCCGGGCGTCGCCCGCAGCGCCTCGACCATGCCGCGCGTGCCGCGCGCGGCGGTGCCGACCGGCCAGGGGACGCTCCAGCCCACGCCCGGCGCAGTGCGCCAGGCCTCGCTGCGTCGCGCCAGGAAGGCGGTGTAGTTCCAGGTGGTGCCGGATCCGTCGGCGCGGCGCAGCACCGTGATCGGCGCGTCGGGCATCGCGACGCCATCCTGCAGCGCGGCGATGGCGGGGTCGGACCAGCGCGTGATCTGCCCGAGGCCGATGCGCGCCAGGACGGCACCGCTCAGGCGCGGCGTCGCGCCGGTCGGCAGCGGCAGGTTCACCGCCACCGCGACGCCGCCGCTCACGACCGGGAACTGCGCGAGGCCGTGGCGGTCCAGTTCCTCGGGCGCCATCGCCACGTCGGTCGCCGCGAAGTCGACCGCGCCCTGGAGCAGCCGCACCACGCCACCGGCCGAACCGACCGGTTCGTAGTCGAGCCGCGCATAGCCCGCCACCGCGGCGCCGCCCTCCCCCTCATGCGCCGCGAAGGCGCGGCCCCAACGGTCCATCAGCGGCTGGACGAAGGTCGATCCCGCGCCGCTCAGCGACTGGGACCTCTCCTGCGCGGCAGCGCCGAAGGCCGGCAGGCTGCCAAGCGCGGCACCGACGAATCCTCGGCGCGACAGGGAAATGGACAGGGACGCAGTGTGCAGTGCGCGCATGGCCGGCGCGGCCTCCGATGAACGAGGCCGCACCAAAGACCGCCGATGTTGCGCGCCTGGGGCACCGGCATGAACGTTGAATGACGAAGGCGCCCCGGCGCGCCTGGCGCCTTCGGCGAATCAGCGGCGCAGGTTCACCTTCGCCAGGTCCACCACCTCGCGCGCGCGCCCGTCCATCACCGCCTTCAGCATGAACAGGCCGAAGTCGCGGACATGGCCGAAGCTGGTCTTGGGCGGGATCACCAGCTCCTGCCGCGCGCTGACCACATCGACCAGCGCCGGGCCGTCATGGGCCAGCGCCTCGATCAACGCGCCGCGCAGCGCCTGCGGCTTCTCGACGCGAATGCCCTTGATGCCCATCGCATTCGCCATCGCCGCGAAGTCGGGATTCTTCAGCTCCACCCCGGTGTCGAGGAAGCCGGCCGCCTTCATCTCCAGCTCCACGAAGCCCAGCGTGCCGTTGTTCAGCACCACCACCTTCACCGGCAGGCCCATCTGCGTGAGCGTGATCAGGTCGCCCATCGCCATGGTGAAGCCGCCATCGCCCGACATCGCGACCACCTGGCGTCCCGGATGCGCGGATTGCGCGCCGATCGCCTGCACCATCGCGCCCGCCATGGAGCCATGGTTGAACGACCCGAGCAGCCGGCGCCGCCCGTTCATGCGGATGTAGCGCGCCGCCCAGACGGTCGGCGTGCCGACATCGCAGGTGATGACCGCGTCGTCCGCCGCCAGCTCGCTGACCAGGCGCGAGAGGTATTGCGGGTGGATGATGTCGCTGTCCGGCCGGCTCTCGGCCAGCGCGTCGAGGTCGCGGCGCGACGTGGCGTAATGCGCCAGCGCGGCATCCAGGTGGGCGCGATCGGGCTTGTCGTCGATCACCGGCAGCACCGCCGCCAATGTCGCCCGCACATCCCCCACCAGGCCGAGCGTGAGCGGGCAGCGATTGCCCAGCGCCTCGGGGCTGATGTCGACCTGCACCACCTGCGCGCCCTCCGGATAGAACTGCCGGTAGGGGAAACCCGATCCCAGGATGACCAGCGTCTCGCAGTCCTTCATCGCGGCGTAGCCGGAAGCGAAGCCGATGAAGCCGGTCATGCCGACATCGTAGGGGTTGTCGTATTCCAGGTGTTCCTTGCCGCGCAGCGCATGGACGATGGGCGCCTTGAGCTTGCCCGCCAGCGCCATCACCTCGGCCTGCGCGCCGGCGCAGCCCGCCCCGCACAGCAGCGTGGTCCGGCCTGACGTGTTCAGCAGCGCGGCGAATTTCGCGAGTTCGTCGACCGCCGGGATGATGCGCGGCGGCTCCGGCGCCACCCAGGGCGCGGGCGTCGCCGCCAGCGGCTTCAGCGCCACGTCGCCCGGCAGCACCACCACCGCGACGCCGCGGCGCGCGACGGCCACGCGCATCGCCCGCTGCAGCACCTGCGGCAGCATGGCGGGGTTCGACACCAGCTCGACATAGTGGCTGCAACCCTGGAACAGGATCTCGGGGTGCGTGGCCTGGAAGTAGTCGATGCCGATCTCGCTGCTGGGAATATGCGCGGCCAGCGCGAGCACCGGCGCGCCGGAACGCTGGCAGTCATACAGCCCGTTGATGAGGTGCAGGTTGCCCGGCCCACAGCTGCCCGCGCAGACCGCCAGCTGGCCGGTGAGCTGCGCCTCGGCGCCGGCGGCGAAGGCGGCGGCTTCCTCGTGGCGGACATGCACCCAGTCGATCGCGCCGCGCCGGCGCAGGCTGTCGGTGACGCCGTTCAGGCTGTCGCCGACCACGCCGTAGATGCGCTTGACCCCCGCGGCTTCGAGGCTGGCGGCGAGGAAATCGGCGGCGGTCTGGGCCATGGGCGGTGCTCCGTTGCGGGGGCGCAGCGTAGACGCACCGGCCGCGCCACCGCCACCGAACAGGAGGGCCGCCGCGGTGCGCCGTGGCCGGGGGGCCTAGGGGGGGCTGCTTTGCCCCCCCTTGCGCCGGGCGGTTAGGGTTGGCGTGGCGGCAAACCTCCCGGCGGACAAACACATGTGCGGACGGTATTTCCAGGCGCGCGGGTCGGGCGACATCGCGCGGTACTACGCCACCACGAATGCCACGCCGAACCTGCTGCCATCCTTCAACAAGGCGCCGACGCAGGAGGGCCTGGTGATCCGCCGCCATCCCGAGACCGGCGCGCGGCACCTCGATGTGCTGCGCTGGGGCCTGGTGCCGCGCTGGTCGAAGGACGCGACGGGTGCGGCGCGCATGATGAACGCGCGCGGCGAGACGGTCGCGGAAAAACCCGCCTTCCGCGACGCCTTCGCCAAACGCCGCTGCCTGGTGCCGATGGACGGCTTCTACGAATGGCGCACCGAGGGGAAGGCGAAGCAGCCCTTCGCCTGCTCGTTGACGTCTGGCGAACCGATGACCTGCGCCGGGCTGTGGGAAGGCTGGAAGCAGCCCGACGGCGAATGGCTGCGGACCTTCAGCATCGTCACCTGCGCCGCCGCCGGCCGCCAGGCGCTGCTGCACGACCGGATGCCGGTGATTCTGCCGCGCCCGGCCTGGGAGGATTGGCTGCACGGCGATGATCCCGCCGCGCTGCTCAAGCCGGCGGAGGATTCGCTGCTGGCCTTCTGGCCGGTCGGCACGCGCGTCGGGCGCGTCGCGGAAGACGATCCTGGGCTGATCGACCGCGACCCGCTCGCCGTCGCGCCGCCCGGGCTCGACGACCCGCCGCCCACCCTGGCCTGACTCCCCGCCGGCCGACGGCGCGGCGACGAATCCTCCCCTGGCGCGTTGCCTTGGCGGGCGCCGTCACGCGGGCGCCCGGTTCGAACGGCGGGAGGCACGTATCTACGACACCTGGGTTTTCCTCCACGTCCTGGGCGTGGTCCTGCTGCTGGGCAACGTCACCGTCACGTCGATCTGGAAGCTCGCGGCCGACCGTACGCGCGACCCCGCGGTCATCGCCTTCGCCCAGCGCCTGGTGACGACCACCGACCTGTTCTTCACGCTGTGGGGGGTGGTGCTGCTCGTGGTTGGCGGCTTCGGCGCCGCCTGGACCGCGGGGTTCGACGTGCTTCGCGATGACTGGATCGCGTGGTCGACGGTGATGTTCGTGCTGGCGGGCGCGATCTGGCTCGGTGTGCTGGTTCCGATCCAGGTGAAGCAGGCCAGGATGGCGCGCGATTTCGGCGCCGGCGCGCCGATCCCGCCCGGCTATTGGCGGCTGTGCCGGCGCTGGATCACCTGGGGGCTGGTGGCGACCGTGCCGCTGCTGGTCGCGACCTGGCCGATGCTGCGCAAGGGGTGGTAGGCGCGCGCCTCAATCGTCGCGGTGGACGCGCTCCATCCGCTCGTGGCGCTCCTGCGCCTCGATGCTCATGGTCGCGATGGGGCGCGCCTCCAGCCGGCGCAGGCCGATCGGCTCGCCGCTTTCCTCGCAATAGCCGTAGGTGCCGGTCTCGATCCGATCGAGCGCCTGGTCGATCTTGCTGATCAGCTTGCGGGCGCGGTCCCGCGTGCGGAGTTCCAGCGCCCGGTCGGTCTCGACGGAGGCGCGGTCCGTGAGGTCGGGCTCGGCGATGCCGCCCTCGGACAGGGAGGAGAGCGTCTCGCCCGCCTCGCGCAACAGGTCCTGGCGCCATCGCAGCAGCTTCTGCCGGAAGTACTCCAGCTGCACCGGGTTCATGAACTCCTCGGAGTCCGAGGGGCGATAGTCGGGCGGCAGCGTCACGAGCATCAGTCCAATTCCCCCGGCGCCGGGTCCGGGCCGCCTTCCCGACAGCGACCCGATACCCCCGTTCAAAGCGGGCGGAACATAGACGCGGGGCTGCCGGAAAGAAAAGGGGGGTTTGACGACAAATCCCTGAAACAGCGTGGTTTTCAGTCCGGTGACAGGAAAGCCGCGGTCTGCCGCCGCGCAAGCTCGATACGGACCCGCAGCGCGATCGCCGCCACGGCGTCGCGCAGCACCGGGTCGGCCGCCGCCTCCCCGGTCGTGAGTTCAAGCAGGCTGTGAAGACGGGCCGGGTCCGACCGCCCGGCCAACAGGTCTCGCTGCAATGCAGCAAGCTCGCGCAGCATCGCCTCCCCGCGGCGATGGGCGCGCGCGTCGCGCTCGGCCGCCGGGGCGGTTTCCTGCAGCGCCAGCAGCCCGATCGCCGAGGCCGCGGCCGGGCGTTCGGCGGCCTCCGTCGCGCCGGACTCGGCCACCCCGGCACCGAGGTGGAATCCGCCCCCCGCGCCGCGGGGCGCGCGCCCGCCGCGGATCGTCGTCCCGCCACCCACGCCGCGAATCGGCGCCATGCACCCTCTCCTTCCGCCCTGCGGCAGGCTTCGCCGCTGCCCGGCAAGCCCTGCCGCCCTGCGCCACCGCCCGGCGGGGCTTCGTCCTGGCACGCCGCTTGCGCTGTCCATCCGCGCCGACCGTGCCCTGCCCCGCCGCCCTGCCCCGCAGGCCGGCGGTGCGGCGCACCGGCAACCATGCCGCGCCGGCGGCCTGCGGGAGAGGCATCTTGGCCACCAATGCTTACGCGAGCACGAAGACCCTGCTGGCCGCCCTGCTGCTGGCCTTCGGCCTGGCCCTGCCCGGCCTGGCGCAGGAGGTCCGCATCAAGGACATCGCGGATGTCGAGGGCGTGCGCGACAACCAGCTGGTCGGCTACGGCCTGGTGGTCGGGCTGAACGGCACCGGGGACCGGCTGCGCTCCGCCGTCTTCACCCGCCAGTCGCTGGTCGGCATGCTGGAACGCCTCGGCGTCAATACGCGCGACCAGGAACGCCAGCTCGATACCCGCAACGTCGCCGCGGTGATGATCACCGCCAACCTGCCGCCGTTTGCGCGGCCGGGCAGCCGCATCGACATCTCGGTCTCGGCGCTCGGCGACGCCACCAACCTCACCGGCGGCACGCTGCTGGTCACCCCGCTGCTCGGCGCGGACGGGGAGGTCTATGCGGTGGCGCAGGGCGCCGTCGCGACCGGGGCGATCAGCGCGCGCGGCGCCGGGGCCTCGGTCACGCGCGGGGTGCCGACCGCCGGGCGCATCTCCAACGGCGCCATCGTGGAGCGCGAGGTCCCCTTCGCCCTGGCCGGGCGCGACCGCGTCCGCCTGGCGCTGCGCAACCCGGACCTGACCACCGCGCGCCGCATCGCCGAGGCGATCAACCGCTCCCAGCGCGGCGACCTGGCCGCCGCCACCGATTCGCGCACCGTCACGGTCAGCCTGGGCGGCCGCAACCCGGTGGTGTTCCTGTCCGCCATCGAACAGCTGCGCGTCACGCCGGACCAGATCGCCCGCGTGGTGATCGACGAGGCCTCCGGCACCATCGTGATGGGCTCCAACGTGCGTGTCTCCACCGTGGCGATCGCGCAGGGCAACCTGACGATCCGCGTCACCGAAACCCCCCAGGTCAGCCAGCCCAACGCGCTGGCGGGGGGCGAGACGGTGGTGGTGCCGCGCACCAGCGTCGAGGTCGACGACCAGTCCAACCGGCGGCTGGGCGTGCTGCCGCAAGCGGTCACGCTGCAGGACCTGGTGCGCGGGCTGAACAGCCTGGGCGTGGGGCCGCGCGACCTCATCACCATCCTGCAGGCGATCAAGGCCTCGGGCGCGTTGCAGGCCGAGCTGGAGGTCCGCTGATGGACACCCCCGCCGTCGCCCCCGCCCAGCCCCGCGCCCTCCGCGCCCCCGCCGCCGCCGGCAACGAGGCCGCGATGCGCCGCGCCGCCCAGGATTTCGAGGCGCAGGCCTTCGCCATGCTCCTCCAGCCGGTCTTCGCCACGGTCGATTTCTCGCGCAGCCGCTACGGCGGCGGCGCGGCCGAGGCGCAGTGGCAGCCCATGCTGGTCGATGCCTATGCCGGCGCCGCCACGCGCGCGGGCGCCGGGCTTGGCCTGGCCGACCTGGTGCTGCGGGAAATGCACCGCCTGCGCGCCGCCGCCTCCACCCCCCCCAATACGGGAGAGCCCACGCCATGATCGACACCCTGATCCTCGCCGGCCATCGCCTGGCCGAAGCCCTGCGCGCCGAGAACGAGGCGCTCGCCGCGCTCGACCTGCCGCGCGCGGCGCGCCTGGCGGCCCCCAAGATCGCCGCCTCCGACGCCTTCGCCGTCGCCTATGCCGCGCAGGCGAAGCACGGCAGCGCGCCCGAGGGCCCGGTGCGCCAGGCCGCCAGCCAGTTGGCCGAACGGCTCGACGCGCTGGGCCGGGAGAATCGACGCCTGCTGGAACGCGCCGTGGCGCTGCAATCGCGCGTCATCGAGACCATCGCCGGCGCGGCGCTGCCGCGCACGCAGGTGCAGGGCTATGCGCCGGCCGGCCGTGCGCCGGCCCCGCGCCCGCCGGCGCTGGCGATCTCGGCGCGGGTCTGACAGGGGTGCGGGACCGCTCCAGGCTGCGCCGGCCGGTGCACCATCAAGCGGTGCTTCAGCCCCGCGCGGCCTCCAGGATCGCCGCGATCGGGTCCAGCAGCGAATCGCGCAGCATCACGCGCGCGAAGACCGCGTGGTTGTGCGCCGCGGCGGCGCGCAGCCGGGCCAGCTCGGCCGCGGTGAAGCCCGGCGGGCGCGCCAGGAAGCGCTCGACCGCGGCGCGCGCCGCCGCGAAGCGCCGCGCGGGCTCGGGCTCGGCGTCATAGCCGTGATCGACGAAATCCCCGAGCATGTCGAAGCCCAGCGCCGTGAGCGCGCCGACCACCCCCGGATTGCCGAACACCACCAGCGGCAGGCCTGACCCGATCGCCTTCAGCGTCTTTTCCGTCCAGCGCAGCAGGCCGGGGCCCAGCATCTCGGTCTCGGTCACGATGAACAATTCGGCCTGCGCGACCTCCGCCGCCGGCAGGCTGTAGATGCGCTCGCGCGGGTGGTCGAAGCCGTCGATGTCGCTGCCGTGGTGCAGCCCGGCATCGATCAGCCGCAGCACCGCCGCGCGCGCCCCGTCCGGATCGGCGCGATCCAGCGCCGCCGCCTCCGCGACCAGCAGCCGCGCCTGGTCGCGCCCCTGCACCTCGCGCGTCACCGAGAAGGACAGGTAGCCGGGCTCCGGCCGCTCGCGCAGCCAGGCGACCAGCAGCGCGCGGTGCGGGCGCAGGTGGTAGTTGAGGCAGACCCAGCGATGCCGCCGCGCCCCGTCATGCGCCACCGCGAAGCCGAAATCCCAATTCATGCCGCCGCGCCGCAGCACCAGCCGCGCCCACAGCTCGGCCGCGTGGGAATGCGCCACCACCATCCGCACCGGCGCGACCCCGCGCGCCGCGCAGGCCTCGGCGTAGGGCGCCGCGATCGCGCGGTTCTGCTGCACCCAGACCGTGCGCGCCGGCGGGATGCCGGCCGCCGCCAGCGCGGCATGCAGGCTGTCGATGTAGCGCCCGACCACCGGGCGTCCCTCGTTCGACCCGTCGATCACCACCAGCCCCTGGCCGGCGCGGATGCCTTCCAGCAGGGCATCCGGCCCGCGCAGCAGCGCCGCGATGCGCGCCGGGTCGCGGAACAGCTCGAGCGGCGCGAAGCCCGACAGGATCGGCACGCCGCCGCCCTCCGGCGCGGCCGCCGGCAGCCGCCGCGCCAGCATCTGCGCCTGCTGCCACAGCGGGCCGATGCGCTGGCCGTCCGGCACCACCAGGCGGAGCTGCGCCAGCAGCCCGGCCAGGCGCGCGAGTTCGGCCGGCGCCGAGGGCGACAGCCTGGCGGCGGCGGCCAGGAAGGGGGGCAGGCCGGTCATCGCCCTCGGTGTGGACGGCAGCGCCGTGCTTGTCCATCGGCCCGCCTTGCCCGGCGCGCGCCGCCGGCGCAGGTTGCCGCCGTGATCGCCCTTCTCCGACGCCATGCCAGCCTGATGGTGATTGCCGCCATCGGGGTCGCGGCCGCGGCCGCGCTGTGGCAGCGCGACGGCGCGCCCGCGGTCGGCGCCGCGCTGCTGCATGCGTGGGAGCTGTTCCTGTTCATCGCGCCGTCGCTGCTGGCGGGCCTGCTGCTGGCCGCGGCGCTGCGGCAACTGATCTCCCCGGGCGCACTGGCGCGGTGGATGGGGGCCGAGAGCGGCTGGTTCGGCCTGGCCGTCGCCACGCTGGCCGGCGCACTGACGCCCGGCGGGCCGATGGCCGCCTTCCCGCTGGTGCTGGTGCTGGCGGGTGCCGGGGCGGATCGCGGCGCGCTGGTCGCCTATATCCTGTCCTGGGCGCTGAACGGCTTCCAGAAGCTGCTGGTCTACGAGATGCCGCTGCTCGGGCCCGACTTCGCCATCATGCGCACGCTGGTGACGCTGCCGATGCCGATGGTCGCCGGCTGGATCGCGCGGCGCCTGCCGATCGCCTGGGACCCGCCGAAGTGACCGGCGGGCAGGTCTTCCTGGCGGTGGTGGCCTGCATGGCGCTGGGCCTGTGCCTGCGCCGCGGTCCCGGCACGGCGCGGCGCGCCGTCATCGACACCGGCCAGGGGCTGTGGAAGATCCTGCCGACCTTCGCGGTGGCGCTGCCGATGGCGGCCTTCCTGGCGGAGCTCATGCCGGCCGATGCGGCGGTGACCTGGATCGGGCCGGAGTCCGGCCTCAACGGCATCCTGGTCGCCTCCTTCGCGGGCGGGCTGATGCCGGGCGGGCCCTTCGTGACCTTCCCGCTGGTGCTCGCCTTCGCGAAGGCCGGTGCGGGCGTGCCGCAGATGGCGGCGCTGATCACCGGCTGGTCGATCTTCGCGCTGCACCGGATCATCACCTGGGAATATCCGGTGCTGGGCTGGCGCTTCGTGGCGATCCGCCTGATCGCCGCCTTCCCCCTGCCGATCCTCGCGGGGCTGCTGGCCGAGGCGGTGGTGGCGGTGGTGCCGATCGGCCTCGGCCGGCCCTGACGTCGCGCCGCAGGCGCGCGGGAGTCCCCGGTGCGCCGCAGGCGCGCGGGAGTCCCCGGTGCGCCGCAGGCGCGCGGGAGTCCCTGTCGCGCCGCAGGCGCGCGGGAACGTCCCCGGTGCGCCGCAGGCGCGCGGGGATGTCCCTGGCGCGCCCCGCCGGCTTCGGGCATGACGCCGGCAATGCAGTCCAAGCCCCTCGACCCCGCATGGTCGGCGCTGCTGGCCGCGCGCGACGATGCGCCGCCCGCCGGCCCGCTCTCGGCGCTGTTCGCCCCGGTGCTGGCGCCACCCACCGCACCCGATGGCTGCCGCGTGGTCGGCCGCCTGGCGCAGACGCTGGACGGGCGAATCGCCACGGCATCGGGCAGCAGCCAATGGATCGGCGGGCCGGGCGACATCCTGCATACCCATCGCCTGCGTGCCCTGTGCCACGCCGTCGTCGTCGGCGCCGGCACGGTGCGCCACGACGACCCCCGCCTGACCACGCGCGAAGTGCCCGGCCCCGACCCGGTCCGCGTGGTGATCGACACCGACCGGCGGCTCTCGGCCGACTACGCCGTGTTCCGCGACGGCCCACCGACGCTGCTGGCCTGCGCGCAGGACGCGCCGGGCCCCGACACGCACGGCACCGCCCAGGTCCTGCGCCTGCCGCGCGAGGCAACCGGCGGCATCGCGCCGGGCGCCCTGCTGCGTGCCCTCGCGGCCCGCGGCCTCACGCGCATCTTCGTCGAGGGCGGCGGGCTCACCGTCTCCCGGTTCCTGGCGGCGGGCTGCCTCGACCGGCTGCACGTGACCGTCGCACCGGTGCTGCTGGGGTCGGGAATACCGGCCTTCACGCTGCCGGAAGTCAGCCGCATATCCGATGGGCTGCGGTTCACCTGGCAGGTGCACGAGATTCCACCCGACATCCTGTTGGATATCGTGGTCGATCGCGCGCGGCCAGGGACCACATGAGAAGCAAGCAGTGGGGGAGAGAACTCCCCCACACCCCCTCCTTTTTCTGGCTTTTGGGGACTGACGGGTGAAGGACGCACGCGCACTCTGGACCGTCGCGGCCAATCGCTGCGAGATCCGCACGGAACCCCTGCCCGTACCCGGGGCAGACCAGCGCATCATCCGCGCCACGGCATCGGGCATCTCGCGCGGGACCGAACGGCTGGTGCTGATGGGCCGCGTGCCGGAAAACCAATACGCCACCATGCGCTGCCCGCTGCAGGACGGGGATTTCCCCTTCCCGGTGAAGTACGGCTACAGCGCGGTCGGCACCATCGAGGCCGGCTCCGGGGCCGGCCAGCGCGTCTTTGTCCTGCACCCCCACCAGGACCGCTTTGTCGCCCCCGCCGCCATGTGCGCGCCGATCCCCGACAGCGTGCCCGACCGCCGCGCCATCCTCGCCGCCAACATGGAAACCGCGGTCAATGTCCTGTGGGATGCCCGCCCGCTGGTCGGCGAACGCGCCCTGGTGATCGGCGCCGGCGTGGTCGGGCTGCTCACCGCCTGGCTGCTCGCCCGCATCCCCGGCATCGCGGTGACGGTCTGCGACATCGACCCCCGCCGCCGCGCCATCGCCGAAGCCCTGGGCGCCGGCTTCTGCGCGCCAGAGGACGCCCCGGGCGAGCGCGACCTGGTCATCCACGCCTCCGCCGACCCCGCCGGCCTGCGCCGCGCCCTCGACCTCTGCGCCTTCGAGGCCCGCATCGTCGAGGCCTCCTGGTTCGGCACCCGCGAAGCCACGCTGCCGCTGGGCGAGGCCTTCCACAGCAAGCGGCTGCAGATCGTCTCGACCCAGGTCGGCGCGGTGGCGCCGGCGCTGCGCGGGCGGCGCACCCACGGCCAGCGCCTGGCCCTCGCGCTGTCGCTGCTGGCCGACCCGGCGCTCGATGCCCTGGTCGGCCCGGCCACCCGCTTCGACGACCTGCCCGCCGCCATGCCCGGCCTGCTCAACCCCCCGCCCGGCGAGATGCCCCCGCTCTGCCCGCTCGTCACCTACGATTGATCCCGGCAACCCGGGGCGCGCCGGGCCGTTCTCCCCGCATGACATCCGGGAGACACGGCGCCATGGCGCAGCACGAGACACGCCCACCCATGACCCCGCGCGCGCGCGAAACCACGGCGGTGCGGCAGGGCGTGACGCTCGGCGTCATGCGCTACGTGCTGCTGGTGTCGCTGGTGCTGGCCATCGCCGCCCTCGGCGGGCTGTGGTTCGCCTTCGGCGGCTGACCCAGGGGCGGGGCGGCCGCAGGCCCGCCGTGACGGCGCGGCGCGGCGGCGCTAAAAGGGCGCCATGTACAGCCTCACCGTCGTCGACCACGTGATGATCGCCCATTCCTTCCGCGGGGAGGAATTCGGCCCGGCCCAACGCCTGCACGGCGCCACCATGGTGGTCGAGGCGGAATTCCGCGCCCCCGGCCTGGACCGCCTGAACCTGCTGGTGGACATCGCGGCCGCCAAGGTGGAGTTGCGGAAGATCCTCGACGCCTTCGACTACCGCAACCTCGATGCCGAACCGCAATTCGCCGGGCAGAACACCACCACCGAATTCCTCTGCGCCCATATCCACCGGATGCTGTCGGTGGCGCTGGCCGAAGGGCTGCTCGGCGATGGCGGGCGCGCCGTCACCGGCATCAAGGTGCTGCTGAAGGAAAGCCACATCGCCTGGGCGGCCTATGAAGGGGCGCCCGCCGCTTGACCCTGCACCTCCTCGTCCCCGCGCCGTTCGATGCGATCTCGGGCGGCTATATCTACGACCGCCGCATGGTCGACGGGCTGCGCGCGCTCGGCGAGAGCGTCGAGGTCGTCGAACTCCCCGGCCGCCACCCCGCCCCGGACGAGGCCGCCGAGGCCGGTGCGCGCGCCGCCGTGCAGGCGCTGCCCGCCGATGCGCGCATCATCGTCGACGGGCTTGGCCTGCCGGCCTTCCTGCCGCTGGCGCAGGAGCTCACGGCGCGGCGCGCGGTGGCGCTGATCCATCACCCGACCGCGCTGGAACACGGCGCCGACGACGCCACGCGCACCGTGCTCAAGGCCAAGGAACGCGCGCTGTTCGCCGCCTGCGCGCGGCTGGTCTGCACCTCCCCGCTCACGGCGCGCCGCGTGGCGGAGGATTTCGGCATCGAACCGCTGCGCATCGGCGTGGTCGAACCCGGCACCGACGATGCGCCGCGCGCGGCGGGGTCCGGCGGGCCGGGCTGCGCCATCCTGTCGGTCGGCACGCTGGTGCCGCGCAAGGGCCACGACGTGCTGCTGCGTGCGCTCGGGCGGCTGACGGACCTTGAATGGACGCTGACCATCGCCGGCGACGACCGGCGCGACGCCACCCACGCCCAGACCCTGCGCGCGCTGGCCGAGGAGCTCGGCATCGCGCAGCGCGTCACCTTCGCCGGCGAGGTCGCGGGCGACGCGCTGGAGGCGCTGTACCACCACGCCGACCTGTTCGCGCTGGCCACCCGCTGGGAGGGCTATGGCATGGCGGCGGCCGAGGCCATGGCCCGCGGCCTGCCGCTCGCGATCACCGCCGGCGGCGCGATCGCGGAAGTCGTGGTGCAGGGCTCCGCCATCGTCTCCCCGGTCGATGACGCGATGTCGCTGTCCAAGGGCATGCGCCGGCCGATCTT
Organism: Roseomonas sp. CECT 9278; assembly: GCF_918698155.1. GTDB lineage: Bacteria > Pseudomonadota > Alphaproteobacteria > Acetobacterales > Acetobacteraceae > Neoroseomonas. Next base: position 216,337 of record NZ_CAKKLX010000002.1, on the reverse strand, counting down.
CGACGCCGACCTGCGTGCCGAGATGGCCGCGGCCGCCTGGCAGGGCGGCCAGCGCCTGCCGCGCTGGACCGACCGCGCGCAGGCCTTCCGCGCCGAACTCGACAAGGCATTCGCATAGTGGCGGAAGAATTCGACGGCGACTGGCTCGACCTGCGCGAACCCTACGATGCCGCGGCGCGCGATCCCGGGCTGGCCGCCAGGCTCGCGGCCGCGCTACCGGCCCGCCCGCGCGTGCTGGACCTGGGCGCGGGCACCGGTTCCCTGCTGCGCTGGCTGGGGCATTTCATCGGCCGCGCCCAGGCCTGGACGCTGGTGGACCGTGACGCGGCGCTGATCGAACGCGCCTTCGAGACCATCGCCGATCGCGCCGAGGCGGTCGGCTGGGCCGCCACCTGGCCCAGCCGCAACACGCTGCTGGTGCATTCGCCCGAAGGCGCCTGGCGTGTCGAGGGGCTGATCGCGAACCTGGTGCTGGCGCCGGCGAACCTGCCGCTCGACCGCGTCGATGCCGTGGTGAACACGGCGCTGTGCGACCTGGTCTCGCGCGACTGGATCGAGGCGATGGCCGCGGCCTGCGCGCGCCGCCGCCTGCCCTTCTATGCCGCGCTGAACGTGACGGGGCGCGAGCGTTTCTCGCCGCCCTGGCCCGGCGATGCGCTGGTGGCGCGCGGCTTCCGCCGCGACCAGCGGCGCGACAAGGGCTTCGGCGGCATCGCGCTGGGCCCCGCCGCGCCGGAGGTGATCGCCGAGGCCTTCGCCGCGCATGGCTACAGCGTGCATCGCGCGCCGTCGGACTGGGTGGTGGACCGCCGCTCGCGCCTGTTCGCGCAGGAGATCGCGACCGGCCACGGCTCCGCCGCGATGGCCTGGGAACGGCGCGAGGCCTGGAAGATCGAGGACTGGATCGAAGCCCGCCGCGACCAGGCGATGGATGCGCTGCTGTCGGTGCGCATCGGCCACCAGGATGTGCTCGCCCTGCCCCCCGCCTGAGGACGCCCGCCATGAGCCAACGCCCCATCGCCGTCACCGCCATGGAGGTGCCGCCGCGCGCCAGGCTGTCCGGCTACCCGGCGGACCTGGTGGCAAAGATCGGCGACCGCGAAAAGCGCACGCTGGGCGACCTTTTCGGCCTGCGGAACTTCGGCGTGAACATCACGCGCCTGCCGCCGGGCGCGGCCTCCGCGCTGCGCCACGCGCATGAGAAGCAGGACGAATTCGTCTACATCGTCGCGGGGTCCTGCACGCTGGTGACCGATGCCGGCGACACGCCGCTCAGCGCCGGCATGTGCGCGGGCTTCCCCGCCGGCACCTGGGACGCGCATCACCTGGTCAATCGCGGCGATGCGGATTGCGTCTATCTCGAAGTCGGCGACCGCACGCTGTTCGAGCGCGTGATCTATCCCGACGACGACCTCGACATCCGCCCCGGCCCGGACGGGAAATCCGTCTACTGCCGCAAGGACGGCACGCCCGTTTTCTGAAGGAGGGCGACCATGCCCCTGCTGCTCGGCTGCATCGCGGATGACTTCACCGGCGCGACCGACCTCGCGAACACGCTGGTGAAGGGCGGCATGTCCGCCGTGCAGGTCATCGGCGTGCCCGACGGGCCGCTGCCCCAGGCCGATGCCGTCATCATCGCGCTGAAAACCCGCACCGCGCCGGTGGCCGATGCGGTGGCGCAGTCGCTGGCCGCCTGCGACGCGCTGGTCGCGGCGGGGGCGCGGCAGCTGTTCTGGAAATACTGCTCGACCTTCGACAGCACCGATGCCGGCAATATCGGCCCGGTCGGCGATGCGCTGCTGAAGCGGCTGGGCTCGGGCTTCGCCATCGCCTGCCCGGCCTTCCCGACCAATGGGCGGACCATCTACCTGGGCCACCTGTTCGTCGGCGGCGCGCTGCTGAACGAAAGCGGCATGCAGGACCATCCGCTGACGCCGATGACCGACCCCAACCTGGTGCGCGTGCTGTCGCGCCAGACCTCCGGCGGCGTCGGCCTCGTGCCCTTCAACACGGTGGAACAGGGTGCCGCCGCCATCCGCCGCGAGATGACGCGCCTGGCCGATGCCGGCCGCCGCTGGGCGATCGTGGATGCGGTGACCGACGCGCAGCTGATGGCAATCGGCGAGGCGGTGCAGCCCCATGCGCTGGTCTCCGGCGGGTCGGGTGTCGCGATGGGCCTGCCGGAGAATTTCCGCCGTGCCGGCCTGCTGCCCGCGCGCGCCGATGCGGACCTGCTGCCGCCCATGCAGGGCTTCGCCGCCGTGGTGGCGGGGTCCTGTTCGCGCGCCACGCTCGGCCAGATCGGGCTGGCGCGCGACCACGCGCCGGTGCTGGAGCTCGACGCGCTGGCCACCCCCGACGCTGCGGCGCTGGCGGCGCAGGCGCTGGGCTGGGTGGAGGGCAGGCTGGCCGCCGACCGCCCCGTGGTGATCGCCGCCTCCGCCGCGCCCGAACGCGTCGCGGCGCTGCAGGCGAAGCTGGGGCGGGACGCCGCCGGCGCGCTGGTCGAACACGCCGTCGCCACCATCGCCGAGGGCCTGGTCGCGCGCGGCGTCGGCCGCCTGGTGGTGGCGGGCGGCGAGACCTCCGGCGCCGTGGTGCAGCGCCTGGGCGTGACGACCTTGCGCATCGGCCCGGAGATCGACCCCGGCGTGCCCTGGACCTACGCCACGCCGCGCGGCATCCACCTGGCGCTCAAATCCGGCAATTTCGGCGCGCGCGACTTCTTCCTGAAGGCCTTCTCCCATGGATGAGGCAGCGCTGCGCGACCAGTTGGCCATGCTCGGCGCCTCGCTGTTTGACCGCGGGTATTCGGTCGGCACGGCGGGCAATATCTCGGTGCGGCTGCCGGATGGCTACCTGATGACGCCGACCAATTCCTGCCTCGGGCGGCTCGACCCCGCGCGCATCAGCAAGCTGGCGCCGGACTGGTCGCATATCGGCGGCGACAAGCCCTCGAAGGAGGTCTTCATGCACCGCGCCGTGCTGACCGCGCGGCCGGATGCCGGCGCCGTGGTGCATCTGCATTCGACCCATGCCACCGCCATCGGCTGCCTGGCCGAACCCGGCGAGAGCGCACCGATCCCGCCGCTCACGCCCTATTTCGTCATGCGCGTCGGGCGCAGCCTGCCGGTGATCCGCTACTACCGCCCGGGCGACGGCGCGATGGAAGCCGAGATCCACGAAGCGTCGAAGAACGCCAAGGCCGTGCTGCTGGCGAATCACGGCCCGGTGGTGTCCGGCCGCACGCTGGCCGATGCCGTCGCGGCGGCGGAGGAACTGGAGGAATCCGCGCGCCTCGCCCTGCTGCTGCGCGGCGCGCCCGCCCGCACGCTGACGCCCGCGCAGGTGGACGACCTGCTGGCCACCTTCGGCTGATGTGGATCATGGTCGCCGGGCCCTATGCGACCGGCGGCGCGGATGCGGCCCTGCGCGCGGGGCGCCTGGCCGCGATGAACCGCGCCGCACTCGCGCTGTTCCGCCTCGGCCACGTGCCCGTCATTGGCGTGAACATGGCGCTGCCCGTCATTGCCGCGGCCGGCCACGATGCCCATGACGAGGTGATGCTGCCGCTCTCGCTCGCGCTGGCCGAACGCTGCGACGCCATCCTGCGCCTGCCGGGCGACAGCGCCGGCGCCGATGCGGAAGTCGCCCGCTTCGCCGCCGCCGGCAAGCCGGTGTTCCGCGACCTGGCCGCGGTCCCGCCCGCGCCGTGACGCGCAGCGCCTCGCTGCCGATGTACAACCTGCCGCCGATGCGCCCGGTCAATGCGGCCTTCTGGGATGCGCTGGCGGCCCTGCTGCGCGACCGCGGCATCCACGACCTGCCGGCGACGCTGGCCTTCGAGCGACCCGCCGTGCCCGACGCCATCGGCCCGGAGGTGCTGTTCACCCAGACCTGCGGTTATCCGCTCGGCACGATCTATCGCGGCCAGCACGCGCTGCTCGGCGTGCCGGATTATCGCGAAGCCGACGGCCCCGCGACGTCCGCGCCCGGCACCCATCGCGGCCTGTTCGTGGTGCGCGCGGATGATCCCGCGCAGCGCATCGAGGACCTGCGCGGGCGCGTCTTCGCCTGCAACAGCCGGCATTCCAACACGGGCATGAACCTGCCGCGGCGAACGCTGGCGCCGCTCGCCGGCGGGCAACCCTTCTTCGCGCGCGTGGCGATCACCGGCACGCACCCGGCCTCGATGGCGCTGGTGCAATCGGGCGGCGCCGATGCGGCGTCGATCGACAGCCTCACCTACGCCTTCCATGCCGACCACCAGCCCGAGGCGGTGGCCGGCCTGCGCATCCTGGCCGCCACGGTGCCGAGCCCCGCCATCCCCTTCGTCACCTCCGCCGCCACCGACAGCGCGACGCAGGCCGCGCTGCGCGACGCGCTGGCCGCCTTCGGGCAGGCGCCGGCCCACGCCGCGCTGCGCCAGGCGCTGCGCCTGCGCGCCATCCTGCCGCCCGATGCCGCGGACTACGCCGTGCTCGCCCGCTACGAGGCCGAGGCCAGTGCGCTCGGCTATCCCGACCTCGCCTGACACCGCGGCGCCACGGCGCATCCGCGCGACCCGGCGCCGCGCTTGACCCCCCGCCGCCGCCGGGCGAGACGGCAGCCGAGGACGTCGCGACGCAGCGCCGCCGCCACCGCCGCGCCCGCGCCGGCCGTCCCCCGCAGCAGGAGAAAACCACCCGCCATGACCGACCGAACCGCCCCCGCCGCGCATGCCATCGCCCCCATGCTCGCCGCCCGCTGGAGCCCGCGCTCCTACGAGGACCGCGCGGTGCCCGACGCCGCGCTGGCGCAGGTGCTGGAGGCCGCGCGCTGGGCGGCGTCCTGCATCAATGAACAGCCCTGGAACTTCCTGGTGGCGCGCAAGGCCAAGGAGCCCGAGGCGCATGCGCGGCTGCTCGCCTGCCTGTCGGTGAACAACCAGGGCTGGGCGGTGCGCGCGCCGGTGCTGATGCTGGGCGTGGCGCGCACCGCCTTCGCCTCCAACGGCAATGCGAACCGCCACGCCGGCTACGACCTTGGCCAGGCGACGGCGAACCTGGCGGCGCAGGCCGCCGCGCTCGGGCTGCAGGCGCACCAGATGGCCGGCTTCGACGCGGCCAAGGCGCGCGAGGCCTTCGCCATCCCCGAGGGCTTCGACCCGATGACCGCCATCACGCTCGGCTATCCCGGCCCGGCGTCGGCGCTGCCCGAGGCGCTGGCCGCGCGCGAGGCCGCGCCGCGCGCACGCAAGCCGATCGGCGAATTCACGCACCTGGGTGCCTGGGGCGCGCTGGGGTCGCCGGCATGACGGACGCGCATCTGCTCGACGACCTCGCGCTGCGCCGCCTGGTGCAGGATTGGGCCGTGTGGCGCGACGCCGGCGACTGGGACCGCTTCGCCGGTTGCTGGCACGACGACGCCCGCATGATGGCCACCTGGTTCCAGGGGCCCGCCAGCGAGTTCATCAAGGTCTCGCGTGCCGGCTTCGAACGCGGCGTGCGCATCCTGCACTTCCTGGGCGGCACCAGCGTCGACATCGCCGGCACCCGCGCGATCGTGCAGACGAAGATGACCATCAGCCAACGCGCCCAGGCGGAAGGCGTGCTGGTGGACGTGGTCTGCACCGGGCGCTTCTACGATTTCTGCGAAAAGCGCGACGGGCGCTGGGCCGTGGTGCTGCGCCAGCCCATCTACGAGAAGGACCGGATGGACGCGGTGGATCCCGCCGCGACGCCCGCGCTCGACCCCGCGCTGCTGGCGGAATTCCCAGAGGGCTACCGGCACCTCGCCTATATCCAGACGCGCATCGGCTACAACGTGAAGCGCGACATGCCGGGCCTGACCGGACCGGTGGTCGAAGACCTGTATATTCGCGGAAAAAAATGGCTCGAAATTAAAGAATAAAAAGACAATACGCACCCATCTACCCTCAAACAATAAATATCACTGAAGTATACTATATCAAATATAACAAATTTTGATTCTATTATTATTCTTTCTATGACTCAAATCGCCGCGCGTCATATAGTAAAGGTAGCCACTCTAACGAGTCATGGCCAAATTTTATTCTTCCACCCAGCCAAATTAGAGGCAAACACGTTTTTGGTATACTGTGTGAAAATACCGTAAACGCACCAAATCTATGCGCACCCAGAGAAAATCCTGACATTATGTCAGCCGGCCAGTTTTTATCGTGCTTTTCGACATATTTAGTAATGAGCTGATGCCCCAATTCTTGACAAATATTCAGTGCGTCAAAATATTGATCTCTCCAAATTAGCTTATTCCGAAAAGCCAGTGGCTCGACATGGTTTGAAATCCAGCGCTCGAAGTCCCGAGGAGATAGGTGCCAGTTCTGCTTGATATCGATTTCTCGAATCGAAGGCGAAATTAAATTTAATACCTTCTGATTCCCATCTAATATAAAGTCAATTTTTCCTACTAGATTTTTCTTTTCGATGAATTGTCTACAGCACAGGAGCCCAAAATCTGTAACGAGAGCATGACGAAAGTCGATTCTCTTGAGCGGACTGTGATCACCAAACATATCATTCGACGCAACTTGCTCGATGATTTTGCAGGCTTCATTTCCCGTCCAGAGTGCATCTTCGCAGAGAATGATCCTATCCACGTCGTGGCAATCAAACCTCAGATCCGGCTCCCCACAAACACGATCCTTTCCGTAAAGCTGCACTAGGATTGCGCCAATTCGATTTGAACTTGCGGCTGGATCCATCTCAGGGACGAATGCGAATTTCATTCGCTGCCCGAGATACGAATGAGCTGGAAGTATAAACGCCCTGTTGAGCTCGTCCGGGCCAATAATTTCGAGCTGACGCAACAAATTTTCGCCGATAAACCGGATTCCAAAATGATCAAACTGTTCAAGCCAATGATCGACATCAGTTCTTTTAGCCGCCCACTTCTCTAGCTGCTCGCTGATATTTTTTTTCCAAAGAAGGCCGCGAAGACTAAGTTCTTGACGCAGCAGTCGCTGCCTCAAGAGACTGATAGTCGCACGCCGAATATCAAATTGTGAATATACATCAAGAGTCCTTTGGTCACAGCAAACATCTTTAGCAATAATTAAGCATTGCGCTCCAAACTGTTCTGCCTCATCTAGAAATTTTTTTGCCTGAGCGCTCGCAAAATCGCCCGCTCTTTTTCGTGCGGGCGCAGCGATCAACTTGACTTCATTAGACCAACCCGAAGACGCGATTCCGTTAAGATACTCTTTCGTTCTATCAAACTCTAGTTCAGAAACAACAAGGATAAGGCGCTCCACCATAGCTGGACAGAATCGCCCCCATCAAGGTTGCCTCAGAAGGCCCGCGTCGATTAACACACCCAACGGTATCGCGATCCGACGAACATCCTCAATCGCCATGTGCTCGATAGCGGCTCTGGCAACCGATCGCAAGTCGTGAACAGGTTGCTCTGACAACGCCGCACGCGATGGCCTCGCTGGAACTTTTGCCGCCCCCATCTCGATGGGCCGCTCGGCCTGCGTCGTCTGGACCATCCGGGAAACCCTCTCCCGGAATGCACGCACCTGCTCCGCCTCCATCCGCGACACAAATTGCTGAATCTCCGCCTCAGGCAATCCACTCGCCCGCATATTCTCTCGAAACAATTCCTTAATCGTACCGACTCGAAAAATTCCCCACCTTTGATAATACAAAGGAAATTGCGATCTCAAGATGGAGGTCCATTCCGTGTAGTAATTTTCTCTTTCTAGCACTTCTTCCAATAGATTACTAATTTCCTTTGGTGCAATTTCAAGGAATTTTCTTGATATTTCTCGAAAATCTTCCTTTTCGAGTGGCTTAATTGCTAAATATCCATCAGGAGTGGGTGAATCAATAAATTTACTATGCATTCTTTTCTCGGATGGGGAGTATATCAGCTGTTGCCTTAATGATGGGCTGGAAAAAATACTCCAAAGATCGGGATTCTTTTCCACGCGCCCATCACTGTCATCGGTGGACGCCGGAGATTCGTGGATTAGGTATATTGGGTCGCCCCCCCGCTTTCCAATCGGTTGGACGAGATCTGCGACTTCCGTCGCTAGAAATTTCGTTAGCGCGCCCGGACCGACCAAGATCCCTGTTGCTTCACGCAAATTGAAATCTGGGCACACCGCCTCAATAAGCGACTTCAGCTGACTTCCCGTTTTCTCAAGGCCGGCATACCTGCGGAGGGCCTCACGAATGCGCGAAACATCGCTATCGTTGGCGTTGGCGTTCTCATTTAGAGACAATGCGACATCCTCGTTGTAAATGGCTGCCCAGCGTAATGCCGAGCAGCCAAATCCAATGATCGGGAATGTCGCAGGACAACGGCCCGATTCTACCGATGTCCGCAGCCTGAGTCCGTAGGGTACCAATCAGGCCACGAGTCTTCCGTCTACCCCAACCTATCCAGCCGAGTCGGTCAACGACCTGCCTTCGCTGGCTAGGCACTCCGTGAGTTTGATACGGGATTTCAAGTCGGACTTCAAGTCTGTCGCGTGGCTACCAGCGCCGAAAACGGACAAGTGGCTTCATGAACTTGCCCCCCCCCTCACGGCAGCATCTTCCCCGGATTCATCACCCCGCCCGGGTCGATTGCCGCCTTCACCGCGCGCATCAGGTCCAGTGCCACCGCGTCCTTGTGCGTCGCCATCGCGTGCCGCTTGGACTGCCCGATGCCATGCTCGGCCGAGAAGGAGCCGCCGAGGTCCACCGCGATCGCGTTCACCGCCGCCTCGGCATCGCGGGCACGCTCGCGCCAATCCTCCCGCGACATGCCCGCCGGTGCGTTCAGGCTGATGTGGATGTTGCCGTCGCCGGCATGGCCCAGCGCGATGAACTCGCCCTCGGGCCAGCCTTGCGCGAAGGCCGCCGCGACGCGCGCGCAGAATTCCGGCACGGCCGAGACCGGCACCGAGGTATCGGCGCCGATCGCCGGCCCGTGGCGGCGGTGGCACTCCGGCCAGTCCTCGCGGATGCGCCAGAAGGTCGCGCGCTGCGCCTCGTTGTCGGCGAGCGTGGCGTCGGTCACGTCGCCAGCCTCCATCGCGGCGGCCAGCGTGTCCTCCAGCATCTCGCGCAGCGGCACGGCGGGGTGCGACGCGGCGATCTCGACCATCACGACCCAGGGGCTGTCGATCGGCAGCGGCGAGCGCAACCCATTGCCCATGAGTTCCACGATCTCAAGGCAGCGGCGGATCATGATCTCGAAGGCGATCACCTCCGCCCCGCTTGCCATCATGCGCGAGAACAGCGCCAGCGCGGCATCGGGCGAGGGCACCGCGACGAAGGCCGTCTCCACCCGCTTGAGCGCCGGCACCAGGCGCAGCGCGGCGGCGGTGATGACGCCGAGCGTCCCCTCCCCGCCCAGGAACAGGTGGCGCAGCGCGTAGCCGGAATTGTCCTTGCGCACGCGCCGCAGGTCGTTGAGCACGCGCCCATCCGGCAGCACGACTTCGAGGCCCAGCACCAGGTCGCGCGCATTGCCCCAGCGCAGCGTGCGGATGCCCCCCGCATTGGTGGACAGCGCGCCGCCCACCATGGCCGACCCCTGCGCGCCCCAGGACAGCGGGAACAGCCGGTCGACCGCGGCGGCGGCCTGCTGCACGGTCTGGATGACGCAGCCGGCCTCGGCCACCAGCGAGAAATCCCGCGCATCGACATCGCGGATGCGGTTCAGCCGTTCGAGGCTCAGCACCACCGCGGGCGGCCCGTTCTCCGCCACCACCGCGCCGCCGCACAGCCCGGTGCGCCCGCCGGCCGGCACGATGGCCAGGCCCTCGGCGGCACAGGCGCGCACGGCGGCCTGAACTTCCTCGACGCTGCCGGGCCGCAGCACGGCGCGCGGGATGCCGCGATAGGTGCCGCGCCAATCGACCGCATAGGGCGCGATGTCGTCGGCGGCGGTCAGGCAGTTGCGGTCGCCGAGCGTTGCGGCGAGGTGCTGGATCGTTCCCATGGGCGCGATCCTGCGCCCGCCGGCGTGCCGGTCAAGACGCCGGCGTCGCCTTTTCGGGATACATCGCGGCGATGGCGGCTTCGGTCGCGGGGATGCGCCCGCGCTCCGTGATCAGGCCGGTCACCAGCCGCGCCGGCGTCACGTCGAAGGCCGGGTTGGCGGCGGGGCTGCCGGCGGCGGCGACGCGGATGGTCTCGATCCGCCCATCGGCGGTGCGGCCGGTGACGTCGGTGACCTCGGCGGGGCTGCGTTCCTCGATCGGGATCTCGGCCACACCATCCCCCACGCGCATGTCCAGCGTGGAATGCGGCAGCGCCACCCAGAACGGCACGGCGTTGTCGTGCGCCGCCAGCGCCTTGAGGTAGGTGCCGATCTTGTTCGCGACATCGCCGGTGCGCGTCACGCGGTCGGTGCCGACGATGACGATGTCCACCTGGCCGTGCTGCATCAAGTGCCCGCCGGCATTGTCCGCCACCACCGTATGCGCCACGCCATGCGCGCCGAGTTCCCAGGCGGTCAGGGCCGCCCCCTGGTTGCGCGGGCGCGTCTCATCCACCCAGACATGCACGGGCACGCCGCCATCATGCGCCGTATAGATCGGCGCCAGCGCGGTTCCCCAATCCACCGTGGCCAGCCATCCGGCATTGCAATGCGTCAGCACGTTCACCGGTGCGCCGCGTTTGCGCGCGGCGATCTCCTCCAGGAGCGGCATGCCGTGCCGGCCGATCGCCTCGCAGGTCGCGGTATCGTCGTCGGCGATGGCGGCGGCCTCGGCATAGGCGGCCGGCGCGCGCGCCGCGGGGGGGATGTTGCGCAGCGCGCCCAGCATCCGGTCGATCGCCCAGCGCAGGTTGATCGCGGTCGGGCGGGTCTGCGCCAGCATGGCGCACACGTTCTCCAGCGCCGCCGGATCGCGCCGCATCGCGAGTGCGACGCCATAGGCCGCCGTGGCGCCGATCAGCGGCGCCCCGCGCGCCTGCATCGACCGGATGGCATGCGCGACCTGCGTTTCATCCGTCAGCCGCAGCCATTCCACCGCCCAGGGCAGCCGCGTCTGGTCGAGGATGCGGACCGACCAGCCATCGGCCTCATCCACGCGCACGCTACGGTGCCAGATGCCCTCGACCCTCATGCGTGTCTCCGTGTCATGTCCGGCGCGCGGGCGCGCCACCAGCCTTCCGGGCGCGATCCGGCGCCCGTCACGCCACCAGCCGCACCGGCCCGGGATATTGCCCCAGCGCGCGGTCGGCGGTCAGCAGCGTCGCGCCCTCGGTCTCGGCCTGCGCCAGCAGGATGCGGTCGAAGGGGTCGCGATGCAGCGGCGGCAGGCGCATCAGCGCGATGGCGTGCTCGGCGGTGACGGGCAGTTCGCGATACCCCGCCGCCATCAACCCGCCGCGCAGCACCCGCGCATCCAGGGTGAAATCCGCGCGCCCGAGCGCCGCCTTCACCACCACCTCCCAGATCGAGGCCGCGCTGAACAGCAAATGCTGCGCCGGATCCTCGATAAGCGCGCGGGCGCCGGGCGTCAGCCGCGCGTCGTCCAGCGCCGCCCAGAGCAGCAGATGCGTATCCAGCAACAGCAGGCTCACGCGCCGTCGAACTGCTTCACGATGTCGTCCTGCCCCATGCTGTCGAAGTCGGCAGGCAGCGAGAAGGCGCCAGCAAGGAAGCCGACGCGCTTCACCGGCACGTCGGACGCCGACAGCGGCACCAGCTTCGCCACGGGCTTGCCGGCCCGCGCGATGACCACGCTCTCCCCGGCCCCGACACGGTCGACCAGGCGGGAGAAATGCGTCTTGGCCTCATGGATATTCAGCGTGGACATGCCGAAGATCTATCGGACTAAGTCCACTTGGTCCACTCAAATCCGCTGGTGCAACGCGCAGACCAGCGTGAACAGCCGCCGCGCCGTCTCGAAATCCACCGCGATGCGCCCGGCCAGCCGCGCCTGGAGCAGTTCCGCCCCTTCGTTGTGCAGCCCGCGCCGGCCCATGTCGATCGCCTGCACGCGGCTTTCCGGGCCGGATTCCGCCACCGCCTGCTCATGCGCCTCGACCACCATGTGGTAGTCCTTGATGAGGCGCCGGAACGGCCCCAGCGCCAGCGCCAGCACATGCAGCGGCCGGTTGTCGACATCGCGGATATCGAGCACCAACCGCCCCTCCCGCACCGACACCGCCAGGGCATAGGGCCCGGGCGCCAGGTTCGCCGGGTCGAAGCGATTGCCGGTCAGCAGGTCCGCGATCGCCTGGCGCCGGTCCGCCTCGGCATAGACCGACGGCGCCGGCGGCTCCTCGGGCAGTTCGATGCGGACCAGGCGCTGCTCAGGCATCGCCGGCCGGCCGTCGCACGGCAAGCTGCGCCGGCCCGGCCGGCTGCACGGCGGCCGGGATCGCCGGCCCCTGCTCGTCCCCGGTCAGGCCCAGGCGCAGCATCCACGCCACGACCATGCCCTTCACCGGCCGCAGCATCAGCGTGCAGACAATGGCGAACAGCGGCAGCCAGATCGCCATATGGACCCACATTTCGGGCCGCCACAGCTTCTCGACCAGGAACACCCCCGGCACCAGCACATGCCCGGCGATCAGGATGGTGAAATAGGGCGGCGCATCATCGGCCCGGATCCGCCCGAGCGGCACGTGGCAGGCCGAGCATTCATCGGCCAGCCGCAGATAGCCGTCGAACAGCTTGCCCTGGCCGCAGGCCGGGCAGCGGAACATGGCGCCGCGCGCCAGCGCCACGCCGACCGGCGGGTGCGTCACGGGGAACGCGGCGGGGTCGCGCCTCGGGTCCAGGGGCATCGGCGTTCCTTTCGCGGGCACTCCGCCCGCAGGCGCCTTGGGGCGCCCATTGTGCAACGCAACATTGTCGGCGCTCCGGCCGACGAATTCAAGCATTCCCCACAATGCCGGGCTTGAACAGGGCGCGCCGCCGGCGCGAGGATGCGCCATGGTCGAACGCATCCTGGTCATCAATCCGAACTCCAGCCTGTCCTGCACGGACGGCATCGCCGGCGCCATCGCGCCCTTCGCCGCACCGGGCCTGCCGCGCCTCGACGTCACGCGCCTGCCCGACAGCCCTGGCGCGATCGTCACCTGGCGCGACTGGTACGCCGTGGCCGAACCCCTGTGTCGCATGGTGGAAGCCGAACCGGCCGACGCCTACGTCATCGGCTGCGTCTCCGACCCGGGGCTGGAGGCGGTCCGCACGGTGACCGACAAGCCGGTCTTCGGCCCGCTGCGCTGCGCCGTCGCGGCCGCCATGATGCGCGGCGAACGCTTCGGCATCATCGCCTTCACCGACAAGTCGAAGCCGCGCCAGCGCCGCGCGCTGCAATCCATGGGCGTCGACACACGCCTCGCCGGCACCATCCCGCTCAACCTCGACATGGAGGTGCTGACGGACCCCGTCGCGCCGCGCGCCCGCCTGGCCGATGCGGCGCGCGAGCTGGTCGCGCTGGGGGCGGAGGCCGTCATCCTCGGCTGCGCCGGCATGGCCGGCCACCGCGACTTCGCCGAACAGGCCTGCGGCGTGCCGGTGATCGAACCCTGCCAGGCGGCGGTGACGCAGGCGCTGCTGGCGGTGGTCGCGGCACGCGGCGGCCGCATGCGCCTCGCCGCCGAATAGATCGGATGCCGGTCCGATGCGCCCCATCCGGTCCGGTAGCGGTGCTCGTGCAAGCAAGCGGCTGGAGGCCTCGCGGCGCGCCCAGGCAAACGGCACCGGCGCCGGCCGCGATGTCCCGCAGGCTTCATCCGGCGCCGCCCGCGCCCGGCGCATGATGGCCGGCATGCGTCCCGCCGTCCTGCTCGCCGCCCTGCTGCTGCCCGCCGCCGCCGCCGCCGCGCCGCCGGACCCGATGGACGACCCCGCCGCCATCGAGGCCGTGCGCCTGCAGGCGACCGGCCGCTACGACCTGTCGGTGCCGCTGCTGGAATCCGTGCTGGCGCGGCTGCCCGGCGACCCCGACGTGCTCACCTACCTGGCGCTGGCGCTGCGCAGCGACGGTCGCTTCGCGGAGGCCGCGGCGCGCTACGACCAGGCACTGGCGCGCGACCCGGCGCACCTGCCCGCCCTCGCCTACCAGGGCGTGATGTTCCTCGAGACCGGCCAGCGCGAGCGTGCCGCGGCGAACCTGCGCCGGCTGGAGGCGCTGTGCCCCGCCGCCTGCCCGCCGCGCGACGACCTGGCGCGCGAGATCGCGGCACGGCGCTGAGGCGCCGCGCGCGGCTCACCCCCCCTGGGCGGTGGTGATCTGGCGGAACACTTCCTCCGCCTCCTTGAAGGTTTCCTCGGCGCGCGCCTTCATCGCCGGATCGGCGAAGCGGTCCGGGTGGAAGCGCAGGCGGAAGGCGCGCCGCGCCGCATCGACCAGCCAGGTCGGCGCGGTCTCCGACAGATGGACGCGACGCAGCAGGGCGTTGCTGCGCGCCGGCAGCGCCTCGGTCGCCAGCGCGCGCTCGGCGGCCGAGGCGCGCTGCTCGGCCTCGCGCAGCCGCGCCTCGGTGGCTTCGAGGCGCGCGCGCAGGTGTTCCAGCCGGCCATCGCGCTCGGCCGCGACCTCGGTCGGGTTCTGCGTCGCGCCATTCTCGGCGCGGTTGAGCAATTGGCCGACACGCCGCGCCGCGGATTGCGCGACCTCGACATCGCGGCGCCCGAGCTCGCCCAGGATGAAGGCGAGCAGTTCCACATCCCGAGGATGTGCCTCGGCGAACTCCAGCAGGCGCGAGGAAGGCCAGTTGGTCAGGGCCTTCTTGTTCGCGAGCGGCGAGGTGTCCGACATCGGGTTCTGGAAAGGCCCCTCCATTATTTTTGAGACCTAGCAGTCTTGCGAGTGGCGTTCTACGCATCAGGGGTTGGGTTCGCACAATCCTTGGTTGCTTTCGCGGGCGGAATGCCCCGGGCGCCTCGCGCAGGGATGGCAGCGCGGCGGGCCATGCCGCGCCGGAGTGGTCGATGGCCGCCGGCGCGCTCAGCCGCGCGTTTCGATTTCCGCGAAAACCGCCTCGGCGCGCTTGAAGACCTCCTCGGCGCGGCCGCGCCGGCCGGCATTGGCGTGGCTGTCGGGATGGTAGCGCCGGCGGAAGGCGCGGCGCACCTCGCTGACCAGCCAGGCCGGCGCATCGGGGGTCAGGTAGACGCGCCGATGCGGCCCCGGGTCGTCCTGCTCCCCGGCGGCGGCCAGGCGCGCCTGCGCGGTCGCCAGCGCGGCGCGCAGGCGCACGATCTCCCCGGCCGCGGAGGCCAGCAGGTCGCGCAGGTCGGCCACCGCCATGCCGCGCGGCGCCGCGCCGGCTTCCTCCTGCAGGCGCTGCAGCCGCGCGAGCAGGGCGCGCGCGCGCGTGCCGGGCCGGTGCGCGACCTCGGCCGCCAAGCCATCGAGCACGGCGCGGTTGGCGACATGCAGGATCGCCTGCTCCGCCAGTTGTTCGAGCGGCCATTCGCGGAACGGCCTGTCCTCCGGCATGGCGCCAAGACCCTCCTGGTCCCTGCCTGCGATGTGCCATGGCGCGGGTGAATGCCGCGTGTACGCCCCGCGCTTCCGGCGCGCGCCGGGATGGGCAAGACTGCGCCCGTTCGGGACAGGAAACGCGACATGACGATGATGGACGGCTTCGGGCGGCGCACGCTGCTGGCCGGGGCGGGCGTGCTGGCGGCGCCGGCGGTGCGGGCGCAGGCACCGTGGCCCAGCCGCCCGGTGCGCCTGGTGGTGCCCTTCCCGCCCGGCGGGTCGAACGACGTGGTGGCGCGCCCGCTGGCCGAACGGCTGCAACAGAAGCTGGGCCAGCCGGTGGTGATCGAGAACCGCGCCGGCGCGGGCGGCGCGATCGGGGCGAGCAACGTCGCGCAGTCGCCGGTGGATGGCTACACGCTGATGGTGTCGTCATCCTCCTTCGCCACCACCTCGGTCTCGCAGCGCGTGCCCTGGGGCGTGCTGGAGAACTTCACGCCGGTCGCGCTGCTCGCGCGATCGCCCTTCATCGTCATCGTCAACAACGACCTGCCGGTGCGCAGCATCCAGGACCTGGTGCGGCTGGCGAAGGAACGGCCCGGGCGGATCGACTACGGCACCTCCGGCCCCGGCGGCATCAACCACTTCGTCACCGAGTATTTCGCCCAGCGCGCCGGCGTGCAGATGAACCACGTGCCCTATCGCGGCACCGGGCCGGCGGTGACGGACCTGGTGGCGGGGCATATCCAGCTGATGATCACCACGCTGCCCAGCGCCGCCGGCGTGGTGCGCGACGGGCGCGTGCGGCTGCTGGCCTACAGCGCCGAGGGCATCCCGGCGGGTGCGCCGGCCGCACCGCAGGTGAAGGACAGTGGCCTCGACTACGACATCGCGATCTGGTGGGGGCTGTTCGCGCCGCACGGCCTGCCGGCGCCGATCCTCGAACGGCTGAACGCCGAGGCCAATGTCGCGCTGCGCGACCCCGACATGGCGCGGCTCTACCAGGGCGAGGGTGCGACGCCGTCCCCGGGCACGCCGGCGCAATTCGCCGACATGCTGCGCGCCGACATCGCCCGCTGGCGCGAGGTGGCGCAACTCGCGAACATCAGGATCGAGTGATGACCGGCATCCATCGCAAGGCCTTCGACCCCGCCGCGCGCGGCGCCATGGATGGCGTGCGCGTGGTGGACCTGTCGCGCCTGGTGGCCGGGAATGTGCTCACCAAGGTATTCTCCGACCACGGCGCCGAGGTGGTGAAGGTCGAACCGCCCGAGGGCGACACGCTGCGCGCCTGGCGCGTGGGCGGCGTCGAGACATCCTGGAAGACCATCTGCCGCAACAAGAAGTCGGTCGCCCTGGACCTCAAGCGGCCGGAAGGGGTCGCCGCGGTGAAGGCGCTGGTGCGCGAAGCCGCGATGTTCGTGGAATCCTTCCGCCCCGGCGTGCTGGAGGCGATGGGGCTGGCGCCGGCTGACCTGCTGGCGATCAACCCCGCGCTGGTGATCGTGCGGATCTCCGGCTGGGGGCAGGACGGGCCGTATCGCCACAAGCCGGGCTTCGGCACGCTGGTCGAGGGCTATTCCGGCTTCGCCGCGGTGAATGGCTTCGACGACCGCGAGCCGGTGCTGCCGCCGATGTTCATGGGCGATGCCTATGCGGGGCTGTATGGCGCGTCGGTGGCGATGATCGCGCTGCGCCACGCGGAAGCGGGCGGCGGCGGGCAGGTGCTGGACGTGTCGCTGTTCGAACCGCTGTTCAGCGTGCTGGAACCGCAGGTGGCGAATTGGCGCATCACCGGCAGGCGCAAGCCGCGCACCGGGTCGCGTTCGACCAATACCTCGCCGCGCAACGCATACCGCACGAGCGATGGCGGATGGGTGTGCCTGTCGGCCTCGACGCAGGGCATGACGGAAAAGCTGTTCCGGTCGATCGATCGCCCCGACCTGATCGCCGACCCGCGCTTCGCGAACAACCCCGCGCGGCTGCAGCACTGGCAGGAGCTGGACGCGATCATCGGCGGCTGGATCGGGCAGCGCACGCTGGCCGACAACGTCGCGCATTTCGACCGTGCGGGCGTGACCATCGGCCCCATCATGGACACCGCCATGCTGGAGACCGACCCCTACACCATCGAACGCGAGGCGCTGATCGAGGTACCGGACGACGACATGCCCGGCGGCTGGCTGCCGATGCACGGCATGGTGCCGCGCCTGTCCGCCACGCCCGGCGTGCTCGCACGCCCCGCACCGCGCATCGGCGAGCACAACGACGAGGTGCTGGGCGCGGCCCTGGGCACGGCGGAACTCGCGCGGCTGCGCGGGCTGGGCGTGGTGCGCGACACAGCGCCGCGCAGCGCGGCTTGATATTGGAACGACCGTTCCATATCCTGCGGCGCCCACCGGAGACCGCCCGCCCTGGCCCGACCCCGCACCTTCGACGAGGACGCCGCCCTCGACGCCGCCATGCTGCGCTTTTGGGAGCACGGCTATGCGGCGACCTCGGTGCGCGACCTCGGCCAGGCGATGGGGCTGGGCGCGGCCAGCCTGTACAACAGCTTCGGCGACAAGCATGCGTTGTTCGCGCGCTGCCTGGATCGCTACCTCGATGGCAACATGCGCGAACGCATCGCGCGGCTGGAGGCGACGCACGCCCCGCGCGCGGCGATCGAGACCTTCCTGCAGGAGATCGTGGCGCGGTCGCTGGCCGACCGGCGCGGCTGCCTGCTGGTGAACACCGCGCTGGAAGTCGCCCCGCATGATCCGGCGATCGGCGCCATCGTGGCCGAGCGCCTGGCCGAGCTGGAAGGCTTCCTGCGCCGCTGCGTGGTGGCCGGGCAGCGGGCGGGCAGCATCGCGCGCGGGCGTGCGGCGCGCGACCTGGCGCGGCTGCTGTTGACCACGGTGATGGGGCTGCGGGTGCTGGCGCGCGCGCGGCCCGAGCCGGCCCTGCTGCGCGGTGCGATGCGCGAGGCGCTGGCGCTGCTGGACCCATCGACGACATCGCGGGACGCGGCACGCCCCGCGCGGCGCCACTGACAGGAGAGGCATGATGGCACGGCAACTTTTTGAACTCTACGGCACGGATCCTGCGCGCGTCTTCAGCCCCTTCTGCTGGCGCAGCCGCATGGCGCTGGCGCACAAGGGCCTGGACTTCGACAGCGTGCCCTGGCGCTTCACGGAAGCCGCGCGCCTCGCTTTCGCCAACTACGACAAGGTGCCGGTGCTGGTGGATGGGGATGCCGTCGTGGTCGATTCCTTCGCCATCGCGAAGCACCTCGACGCCGCCTATCCGGATGCGCCGTCGCTGATGCACGGCAATGCCGAACCCTACGCCTTCATCGGCGCCTGGACCGACACCGTGCTGCATGCGGGCGTCGCCGGCCTGGTCGTCTCCGACATCCCGCCGCTGCTGGATGCCGCCGACAGCGCCTATTTCGTGCAGAGCCGCGAAGCGCGCTTCCGCAAGCCGCTGGCCGAGGTGACGGCCGGGCGCGAGGACCGCCTGCCCGCCTTCCGCGCTTCCCTGCTGCCGCTGCGCCACGCGCTGCGCGGGCGGGATTTCCTGGGCGGCGCGGCGCCGGATTATGCGGACTACACGGTGTTCGGCGGCTTCATGTGGGCGCGCAGCGTCAGCCCGCTGCCGCTGCTGGAAGCCGACGACATCATCCATGCGTGGCGCGAGCGGATGCTCGACCTGCATGGCGGCATGGCGCGTCGTGCGCCGTGCTTTGGCGCTTGAGGAGAACGGACATGAACGCAATTCCCGCCGGCGCGCCCTTCCCCGCCATCAGCGTGCCGCGCCTGGGCGGCGGCGAAGTGGCGCCCGCCGCGATGGAGGGCTGGCGCCTGGTCGTGGTGTATCGCGGCAAGCACTGCCCGCTGTGCAAGCCGTATCTGACCGGCCTCGATGGGCTGATCGACACCTTCGCGGAAGCCGGCGTGCAGGTCATGGCGATCTCGGCCGATCCGCAGGAGAAGGCCGCGGCCGATGCGGCCGAATACAAGTGGCGCTTCCCGCTGGGCTATGGGCTGACCATCGCGCAGATGCGCGAGCTGGGCCTGTACGTGTCGGACCCGCGCTCCCCGCAGGAAACCGACCGGCCGTTTGCCGAACCGGGGCTGTTCCTGATCAACCCGGCCGGCACCGTGCAGATCGTGGATGTGTCCAACGCGCCCTTCGCGCGGCCGGACCTGGCGGCCATCGCGCGCGGCGCCAAGCGCATCCAGGAAATGAACTACCCGATCCGCGGCACGAATCGCTGAGGCGTCAGAAGGCGATCTGCACCTTCATCGCGCGCGTGCGGTCAGCGGCGAGTGCGAAGGCCTCCGCCGCGCGTTCGATGGGGAAGCGTTCGGTCAGCAGTGGCGCGACATCGATGCGCCGCGCCGCCAGGGCCTCCACCGCCATGGCGAATTCGGCGTGGAAGCGGAAGGTGCCGCGCCAGGTGATCTCCTTCGCGGCCAGCACCGACATCGGCACCGGCACGTCGCCGCCGATGCCGATCTGCACGATGGTCCCGCCGGGGCGCACCACCGGCAGGATGCCGAGCAGCGCGCGCGGGCTGCCGGAGGCTTCTAGCGCGACGTCGAAGAAGCCCTTGTCGGCGGCGTAGCGGTCGAGACCGTCGGTGTGGAAGCGGTCCGCGCCCATCTTCAATGCGACATCACGCGGCGCGTCGGACAGGTCGGTCGCGACGATCTCCCGCGCGCCGCCCATGCGCGCGGCGGCGATGGCCAGCACACCGATCGGCCCGCAGCCGGTGACCAGCACGCGACGGCCCAGCAGCGGGCCGGCCTGCCGCGCGGCATGCAGGCAGACCGCGAGCGGTTCGGCGAAGGCGGCGGTGGTGGTGTCGAGGCCCTCGGGCAGCGGGATGGCCTGCGTGGCCTCGCAGACCAGCGCCTCGCGGAAGCCGCCATCGACATGCGGGTCGCGCATCGCGCTGCCGTAGAAGCGCATGTCGAGGCAGTGCTGCGCGGCACCCTCCAGGCAGTAGCGGCAGCGCCCGCAGGGCAAGGACGGGTTCACCGCCACCGCCTGGCCGGGCTTCAGCGTCGTGACGCCCGCGCCCACCGCGTCGATCACGCCGGCGACCTCGTGGCCCAGCACCATCGGGTGCTTCACGCGGATGGCGCCGAAGCCGCCATGCTGGAAGTAGTGCAAATCCGACCCGCAGATGCCGCCCGCGGCGATGCGCACGCGCACTTGCCCCGGGCCGGGTTCGCCGGCCTCGCGCTGTTCAACGCGCAAATCCTGCGCGGCGTGGATGACGACGGCGCGCATCACGGCACCGGCGTGGGCAGCGGGCGCCCGTCGAAATGCGCTTCCAGGTTCGCCAGCATCAGCGCGCCCATGGCCTTGCGCGTTTCCACCGTGCCGGACGCCTGGTGCGGCGAGAGCACGACATTGGGGAAGGTCGCGAAGACCGGGTCGATGGCGGGTTCGTTGTGGAAGACGTCCAGGCCCGCGCGGGCGATGCGGCCCTGTTGCAGGGCTTCGACCAGCGCGGCTTCGTCAACGACGCTGCCGCGCGAGACATTCACGAAGATCACGCCGGGGTTCAGTGCCTCGATCGCCGCGCGGTCCACCAGGCCGGCCGTCGCGGCGCCACCAGCGGCGGAGACGACGAAGATGTCCACATGCGGCGCCATCGCCGCGGGTGACGGATGGAAGCTGTAGGGCACATCCTTCTGCGTGCGGCCGGAATAGGCGATGGCCATGCCGAAGCCCTCCGCGCGCCGCGCGATGGCGCGCCCGATGCGGCCCAGGCCCACGATGCCGATCCGCTTGCCCCACACCCGCGTGGCAAGGCGCATCGGCCCCTGCTTCGCCCAGGTGCCGGCGCGCACATAGGCGTCGCAGTCGGGGATTTCGCGCGCGGTCGCCAGCAGCAGGGCGAAGGCCATGTCGGCCACGTCCTCGGTCAGCACGTCCGGCGTGTTGGTGACCGCGATGCCGCGGGCGCGCGCCGCGGGCAGGTCGATGGCATCCACGCCGACGCCGTAGCAGGCGATGATCTTCGCCGCCGGGCAGGCATCCATCATGGCAGGGTCGGCGCCGAGCTCGCCCTTGGTCGCGATGGCGCGTATCGACGGGCCGTGCTGCGCCAGGAAGGCGGCGCGGTCGGGGGCCTCGTACAGCAGGTGCAGGGTGAAGCGGCGCGCCAGCGCCTCCAGGTCCCAGTCGGGCAGCACGCCCACCACCAGCAGTCCCGGCTTGTCCATGCGTGGTCCCTCCCCCTAGCCTTGGCGCGACCTAACACGAGGAAACGCCGATGTCGCGCGCGCTGTTCGACCTGACGGGGAAGCTTGCCCTGGTGACCGGATCGAGCCAGGGGATCGGCCTGGCCTTGGCGCGCGGCCTGGCCGATTCCGGCGCGCGCGTGGTGCTGAACGGGCGCGACGGTGCGAAGCTGGAGGCCGCGCGCGCGCATGTGCCCGGCGCGGTGACGGCGGCCTTCGACGTGACCGACCATGCGGCGGTCGAGGCCGGCGTCGCCGCCATCGAGGCCGCGCACGGGCCGCTGGACATCCTGGTGGCCAATGCCGGCATCAACCTGCGCGCGCCGTCGGTCGAGATGCCGCCCGAGACCTGGCGGCGCGTCATGGACGTGAATGTCGACGGCGTCTGGTATTGCTGCCAGGCGGCGGGCAAGCGGATGGTCGCGCGCGGGCGCGGCAAGATCATCACCATCTGTTCCGTGCAGAGCGAACTCGGCCGCCCCACCATCGCGCCCTATGCCGCCAGCAAGGGCGCGCTGCGGATGCTCACGCGCACGCTGTGCGCCGAATGGGCGAAGCACGGGGTGAACGTGAACGGGCTGGCGCCGGGCTACTACGATACGGAACTGACCAGCGCGCTGGTGCAGGATGCCGCCTTCACCAGTTGGCTGTGCCAGCGCGTGCCGGCAGGGCGCTGGGGCCGCGTGGAGGAGTTGATCGGCGCCGCGGTTTTCCTCGCGGCGCCGGCATCGAACTTCGTGCACGGTCAGTTGCTGTTCGTGGATGGCGGGATGACCGCCGTGGTCTAGCCCGCCCGCGCGATCAGCCGCCGCGCGCGGTCCACGATCGGCTTGTCGATCATGTCGCCCTCGAAGGCCACGGCGCCCTTGCCTTCGGCCAGCGCCGCCTCGAAGGCCGCGACCAGGCGCTGCGCGCGCGCGACCTCCTCGGGCCGCGCGCCGTATTCCTCGTTGATGATCGCCACCTGCGAGGGATGCACGCAGGACGCGCAGGCGAAGCCGATGGCGCGCGACCGGCGCAGCATGGCGCGATAGCCATCGAGGTCCTTCAGCCCCGCCACCGTGCCGATGAATCCCAGCGGCAGCACGCCCGCCGCGCGTGCCGCGACAACGCCCATGCGCTTGGGCAGGTCCAGCGCATCGGGTGTTGGTTCGGCGCCGAGGTCGGTCGCGAGATCCTCGCCGCCAACGCCGAGCGCGACCACGCGCGGATCGGCCGACGCAATGGCCTGCGCATGCGCGAGCGCGGCCGCATCCTCGATCAGCACGATGAAGCGCACGGAGCCGATCGCGCGGCCTGCCTCGGCTTCGGATTCCGCGGTCAGTTCCGACAGCAATCGCACATGATCCGCGCCCATCATCTTGGTGCAGACCAGCCCATCCGCGCCCGCCGCCACCGCCGCGGCGATGTCGCGCGCCGCCATGCGCAGCGGGCGGTTGATGCGCACCACCACATCCGCGCCGTTGCGCCGCACGCTCGCGGCCGATGCCGCCAGCCCGGCCCGAGCCGCGTCCTTCGCATCCGGCGCGACGCCGTCCTCCACGTCCAGGATGATCGCATCCGCGCCGCGCTCATGCGCCTTCGCGACGAATTTCTCCGCGCTGGCGGGCACATACAGCAGCGACCGCCAGGCCGGCAGAACGCGCGTCATGGCAGCATCTCCTACCCCGGCACGATGCCCTTGGGCAGCGACGCCGCGTAGCGCGCCACCTCACCCGGCCTTGCCACCCACAGGCGCTCGCGGTGCGACATGACGTGCCGCAGCGCATCGCGCAGCGCGCGCAGGCGGAAGGGCTGGCCGACGATGAAGGGGTGCAGCACGATGGAACATACCAGTGGGCGCTTGCGGGATTGTTCCAGCATCTCGTCGAACTGGTCGATGATCATCTGCGCGAACTCACGCCCGGTATGCTGGCGGAACACCTGCGCGGGGCTGTCGTTCAGCTCGATGGAATAGGGCACGGACAGGATCGGCCCGGCGCGCGTGGTCATCCAGAAGGGCTGGTCGTCGGCGGGCCAGTCCATGACGTAGGTGAAGCCTTCCTCGCGCAGCAGATCCAGCGTCACCGCCGATTGCGCGATATAGGGGCCGAGCCAACCGGCCGGCGCGCTGCCCGCATGGCGGATGATGGCGTCGCGGCTTTCTGCGATCAGGCGCCGCTCATCCTCCTCCCACATCCCGTCCTGGCGTTCGGCATTGGTGCGGCCATGGCCGATGAATTCATCGCCGCGCGCGCGCAGCGCCGGCGCGATCTCCGGGCAGGCATCGAGCACCGCGCCGTTGACGTTGTGCGCGCAGGGAATGTCCAGCTCGTCCAGCATATCGAGCATGTTCCACAGCCCGACGCGATTGCCGTAGTCGCGCCAGGCGTAGTTGCGCTGGCCCTGCGGGGCCGCCGCGCCGGTGCTGTCGGAACCAAGCCCTGCGCGATAGGCAAACGCCTCGATGTTGTTGCACACCACCACCGCGAGCCGCGCGCCGTTCGGCCAGTCATAGGTGGGGCGCGAGGGAATGGCGCTATGGGCGTAGCGCCCGTGGCCCGGCAGTTTCATCGTGCAACCCTCCGCTTCACGCGGAGGCTGTGGCAGGCGCGCGCGCGCGTCAACGCGGGCTCAGCCCTGCGTCGTGATGCCGGCGGCGCGCACCACCGGCGCCCAGCGGTCGAATTCCTGGCGCACGAAGGCCTCGGTCTCGGCGGGCGGCATGTACAGCGGCTCGCTGCCGATCGCGACCAGGCGGCCGGCGACCTGCGGCGCGGCGAGCGCCTCACGCACCGCCGCGGTGAAGCGCGCGACGATCGGCGCCGGCGTGCCGCGCGGGGCGAACAACCCGGTCCAGGACCGCACCGCGTAATCGGCCACACCCTGTTCCGCCACGGTCGGCAGGTCCGGACGGATCGACACGCGCTCCGCCGTGCAGACCGCGAGGATGCGGACACGCCCGTCGGAGGCCGGCGGCGCCACGGTCGGCAGGTTCATGAAGGCCATCGGCACGGTGCCGGCGATCAGGTCGTTGATGGCGGGCCCGCCACCGCGATAGGGCACATGCGTGAGGTCCACGCCGGTCCGCAGCCTGAACAGCTCCCCCGCCAGATGGTTGGAGGTGCCCACGCCGGAGGAGGCAAAGGACACGCCGCCGCGCGTCGCGCGCACCTTGGCGATCAGCTCCTGAACATTGGTCACGCCGAAACCCGGATGAACGGCCAGGACGTTCGGCACGTCCACCAGCATCGCGATGGCCGGCAGTGCCTCGCGCGGGTCGTAGCCGAGGTCGCCCGACACCAGCGGATGAAACACATGGTTCGATGCCGAGGAGATCAGGAAGACCGACCCGTCCGCCCGCCCGCGCGCCACCATGCCCATGCCGAGCGACCCGCCGCCACCCGGCCGGTTCTCCACCACGAAGGGCTGGCCCAGGCGCGCTTCCAGCACCGGCGCGATCAGCCGCGCCACCACGTCGTTCGACCCGCCCGCGGCGAAGGGCACCAGCAGCGTTACGGGGCGGCTGGGCCAGGCATCCTGCGCGCGCGCGGCGAAAGGCGCGGCAAGGAATGCGGCGGCGGCGATGACATGCCTGCGGTTCATTGGACGGCTCCCGATTTCCGTCCCCCGCGCCTACTCCCTTTGGGTGGGCGCAGGCAAGGCGTCAGCGGATCAGGCGGAGATTCGCCAATTGCCCGCCGATCTCCCGGAAGGCCGCGCGCAGCGATGCCGCGTCCGGGCTGTTGAAGTAGTATTCCGGCCGCGTGGCGCAGGTGCGGTACAGGTTCTGCGTCGTGCTCGACCCGACATTGAAGGTGACGGTGTAGACGATGATGCCGGTCGCCTTGATGCTGGTGCACAGGCGCGACATGCGGGCGTTGATCTCGGTCAGCGCGCGGGCATTGGTGATGCCGGCGACGCCCAGGCGGTTCTCGCGCAGCCGGCCATAGGCGGTCATGTCGGCATCGCCGTCGCTGGCATAGCCGCTGCGGCAGGGCGGGTTGCTGCCGCTGGTGCGGCACGAACCGGGCGCGCCCTCGCCCCAGTCATGCCATTCGTTGTTGCCGTCGGTCATCAGCACCAGGACCTTGTCCATGTACGGCGTGTCATAGGCCAGCGGCAGCGTCGCGCTGCCCCACAGCCCGCGCCAGCGCGGCGACAGCGTCGCCCAGCCCATCTGCAATCCCAGATTGGCCATGGTGCCGCCGCGATGCGTGGCGCGCAGGCTGGCGATCTCGGTCAGCAGCGTGGCGCGCGACTGGATCAGCGGCGTGATGGCGCGCCCGCAGCCCAGGTTCGGACCCCGCGCCTCATTGCCGATGGCATTCTGCGCGCTGTCCGATGCCGGGCTCTCGGGGTTGGGTTCGGTGATCGACCAGGTGGACCATTCATTGTCGCCCCGGTTCGGGCTGTAGCGCCCCACCGTGGACGGCCACACATACGGCTGGAACGGCACGATGGTCGGCGGCGTGTCGGTCTCGTCCTCACGGTTCTGGTGGCGTGCCTGCACGCAGCCGCGCCAGACCGTGCTGCCATAGGCTGTCGGATCGAGGCTGCCCGCCGCCAGCCAATTGGTCCGCCCGCGCCCGATATTCACCATCGAGGTATAGGGCACCACGGACATGTAGAAATTCGGCACCGTCTCGTTCGGCCCGAACAGGATGGTGATCAGCTCGGTGGCGGAATCGCGCAGCGCCGTCATGGACGCCCCCGCCATCGACCCCGTCACGTCGAGCACGAGCGCGAGCTCCATGCCGCGATCCTGCCGGCGCGCCGCGTGGTCGGCGGTCGCCACCAGCGTGTCCTGCCCGAACAGGCGCAGCACCGTGGTGGGCAGCGCGGCCCGCACGCGCAGCCGCACCACGCGGTTCGATTCCTCGACGCTGATGTTGAAGCTGGTGATCTCCGCCCCCAGGAAGCCGGTCTGGCCGAGTTGCCTCTCGCGCGTGAAGTTGGCCCAGAACCAGCGCTGGATCTGCGCGTCGCGATCGAGGTCGTTGATCACGCGCGCGCCCGCCAGCGCCGCCGCATCGACCGAGGTGACCAGGCGCGAATGCAGCAGGTACAACCGCGTCAGGTCGATCGCCGCGCCGGCGATCGCCAGCAGCGGGATCGCCGCAAGCCCCGCCAGCATGGCCACCGCGCCGCGCCGGTCGGCCAGCAACTTCCGCAAGCGTGTCATGGCGTGGATATCCTCAGGATCGAGACCATGCGCGGCCGCTGCAGCGCGAAGGCCTGCAGGCGCGAGAACGGGTCCGCCGTCAGGAAGCGCCCCGACAGCACCCAGGGTTCGCGCGCGTAGAAGATCTCGGCGACCAGCGCCCCCTGCCCGACCGCCAGGCTGAGATCCGCCGAGCGCGCCGGGATGGTGGCGGCGCCGCCCTCGGTGCCGAAGGCGCTGGCATAGCCGCCCGAACCCTGCCGCCGCTGCCACATCACCATCGCCCCGGTGCCGGTATTGCCGAGCCCCGTCAGGATCACCGCGCCATCGGACTGGGTGACGCGATACGGCGCCGCGACACGCCCGGCCAGGTCGAAGATGGTCGCGAAATCCGCCTCGCGCAGCGCCTGGTACTGCGCGACGACGTTCACCACCTCGCCCGCCGTGCGTTCCAGCCGCAGCGCGATTCGCAGGAAGTCCACCACGTCCAGCACGGCAAGGCCGAGCACCGCCAGGATCGGCGCCAGCAGCGTGAATTCCACCGCCACCGACCCGCGGCGGCGACGGCGGCGCTCAGGACGGCGGGAAGGGTTCATTGCGCACGATCATCCGCGACCGGTGCTCGAGGCTCTCGCGCCCGAGGACCATCGCCGGGAAGGGGCTGAGGAAAGGTTGCTGGTACGCGAGGTCATAGAGCACCGTCTCGCTCGCCCCGCCGGCACCGGCGCGCGCCGCCCCCGGCGAGGCCAGGTCCTGCGGCCCGGCAAACGCCGTGACGGTCACGCTGAGCCGATCCTGGTGCAGCACATAGGGCCCGAAATGCAGCACCACGCGGCGCACCGCTTCCTCGCGCGAGGTGGGGGCCGGCGGCGGCAGCCAGTCCGGCATGGCCTGGCCGGTCGAGCCGAAGCGTGATGCCTCGCGCGCGCCGATGTCGAGCGTGGCGGCGGTCAGCGCCTGCCACGCCCCTTCCAGCACGGTCATCATCAGGGCGAACAGCATCGGCCCGACCAGGGCGAATTCGAGCAGGACGGTGCCGCGCCGTCCCGCGATGCCGTGCCGTCGCCCGGTCATGGACCCGCCAGCGCCAGGCGCCAGGCGGCGGCCGCCTCGCGGCTGTTGTCGCCCAGTTCGGGCGCCATCATCTCCGCCGCGCGCGGCGCATCGCCCGACGCGGCATAGGCCAGGGCCAGGTTGTGCCGCTGGCGCGGCGTGGCCTGCGGCGCGCGCGCGACACCTTCCAGCGTGCGCACCGCCTCCGCCCCCTGGCCCGACAGCGTCAGCGACAGCGCCAGGTTGGTCCGTGCGCCGGCATGCGCGGCATCGAGCTCCAGCGCGGCGCGATAGGCGGCCTGAGCCTCGGCATGGCGGCCCTGGTGGTCGAGCGCCACGCCCAGCCCGCTCTGCGCGCCGGGGTCGCGCGGCAGGGCGGCGATGGCCTCGCGGAAGGCGGCCTCGGCGCCGGCCGCATCGCCCCCGCGCAGCCGCGCCCGGCCGAGCCCAAGCCGCGCGGCGCGCGACGCGCCATCGGCCTGCACGGCACGCGCATAGGCCTGCACCGCTTCGTCCCAGCGCGCGCCGGCGGCGAGCATCTCGGCATGGCGCAGCTGCGCCGCCCCGTCGCGCGGACTGGCGGCAGCGGCATGCGCGCTCGCCGCCAGCGCGGCGGAGGGATTGCCGGTCGCCATCGCCGCCGAGGCGATGCGCGCCTGCTGGTCGGCGTCACCCCCCCCGGTCGCGCCACAGGCGCCAAGGGCGGCGGACAGGAAGGCGGGGATCAGGGTCTTGCGCATGATGCCAATTCCTTCGGCTTCAGGGACGCGCGGCGATATCGAGCACCCGCAGCACTGCGGGGCCGCCGACGATCAGGAAGATGCAGGGCAGGATGAACGCGATGGTGGGCAAGGTGAGCAGCGCGGGCAGCCGCGCCGCGCGCGCCTCGAAGCGCATCAGCGTCTCGTGGCGCAGTTCGGTGGAGAGCGTGCGCAGCGCCTGCGACAGCGGCGTGCCGTATTGCAGCGTCTGCGCCAGCGTGCCGCCGAGGCGGCGCAGCGATTCCAGCCCGGTGCGCTCGCCCATGTTCTGCAACGCCTGGCGGCGGTCGGACAGGATGCGCAACTCGGTGCCGACATTGGCGAATTCGGCGGCCAGCGCGCGGTTCGCCTCGACCATCTCGGTCGACACGCGCTCCACCGCGGCTTCCAGCGGCAGGCCGGATTCCGCGCAGATCACCATGAGGTCCAGCGCATCCGCCAGGCCGCGTTCGACCTGCCGCGCATGGGCTTCCTTCATGCGCCGCAGGATCATGTCCGGCAGCACCAGGCCAGCCACCGCGGCCCCGGCCACCAGCAGGTTGCGCCCCATCGGCCCGAAGCCGGAGGACAGCGGCAGCATCAGCACCGGCAGCGCGCCCATCAGCATGACCTTGGCGCCGATGAACACCGCGACCGGGCGCGTGCCGCGAAACCCGGCGGCGACCACGGTGCGCTGCAACTCCGCCAGCGTCTCGCCCTTCACGATGCCCGAGGCCAGCACCGCCTGCCCGACCGACCGCGCGATGCGCTGGGGCAGCGGCGCCTCGTCCGGCTGGGTGCGCCGCGCCAGACCTCGCAGCGTGCCCAGCCGCGCCTGCATCCGTTCCGCGCGCCGCATCCGCGGCACCAGCACCGCCACGCACAGCAGCATCGCCGCGACGATCCCGAACCCGGCCTGGAGCAGCAGCGTGCGGTTCACGACAGGCTCCGCCGGATGATCGCCTTCATGGTGCCGAGCCCGGTCGCCAGCGAGGCGATCGCGCAGGCCAGCACGATGTTGCCGCGCGGGTCGTTGAACAGCACCAGCACGTAGCGCGGGTTGATCAGCAGCAGCGCCGAGGCCGCGAAGACCGGCACGGCCGACAGCACATACGCGCTGGCCCGCGCCTGGGAGGCCAGCGCATGGCCGCGCTGGCGCGTCGCGACGCGCTTGCGGACCACATCCGCCAGGTTGTCGAGCGTCTCGGTCAGGTTGCCGCCCGCACTGTTCTGCAAGGTCAGCGAGACGGCGAAGAAGCGGTATTCCGGCAGGCCCGACCGCCGCGCCAGGCGCTTCAGCGCATCCTCCATGGTGATGCCGATGGCCAGCTGGTCGGACAGCCGGCGGAACTCCGCGCCGGTCGGGTCCGGGATCTCGCGCCCGACCGTGCGCAAGGCCTCGACCACCGGGATGCCGGCGCGCACCGCCCGCACCACCATCCCGAGCGCATCCGGCAACTGCTTGTAGAGCGCATCCGCACGCTTGCGGTGGATCGAGGCGAAGACCCAGCGCGCCACCATCACCCAGATCACGACGGTCGCGAACCAGCCGGCCGGCCCCGCCAGCTTCGCCACATAGGCGCCGCCCGCCACCGCCGGCAGCGCCGCCAGCAGCACCATCAGCGTCGGCGCCAGCGGATACTGGTCGAGCCGTTCGGAATCCCAGCCGAACACCGCCGACAACCTCGCCTCCAGCGGCGCGGGCATGCGGATCAGGCTGGCCTGCGGGGCGCGCTGCGCCAGGCGGCTGGCCATCCGCACCCGCGCATGGGGCAGCGAATGCGCCGCGAAGCGCGCCGCGAGCCGCCGCCCGCGCCCCTTGCTGCCGGTCGTGTGCAGGCCCCAGAAGGCCAGCCCGATGCCGACCAGCAGCGCGAGGAGCAGCGGCGTCATGCCTCCTCCTCCTCCAGCGCGGCATACCAGGCGCGCTCCAGCCCGAAATACGACAGCCGCGGCGCGAATCCCGGGCGTGCGCGGCTCATGCGGTAGATGCCGCGCAGCTTGCCGCCGGGGTCCTCGCCCTCGTACTCCCACTGGAAGATGTCGTTCAGCACGACGACCTCGCCCTCCAGCCCGCACACCTCGGTCAATTGCGTGACGCGGCGCACGCCGTCGCGCATGCGCTCGATCTGGATGATCAGGTCCACGGCGGAGACGATCTGCTGGCGGATGGCGCGCGCCGGCAGCGCGGTCTGGCCCATCAGCACCATGTTCTCGATGCGGGTGACGGCATCGCGCGTGGTATTGGCGTGGATGGTGGACATCGACCCGTCATGGCCGGTGTTCATGGCCTGGAGCATGTCGAAGGCCTCGGCGCCACGACACTCGCCCAGGATGATGCGGTCTGGCCGCATGCGCAGCGCGTTCTTCACCAGGTCGCGCTGCGTGACCTCCCCGCGGCCCTCCAGGTTGGCCGGGCGCGTCTCCAGCGGGATGACATGCGGCTGCTGCAACTGAAGCTCGGCGGCATCCTCGCAGGTGACGATGCGTTCGGTCGGGTCGATCAGCCGCGACAGCGCGTTCAGCATGGTGGTCTTGCCCGACCCCGTGCCGCCCGAGACGATCACGTTCAGCCGTGCGCGCGAGGCGATTTCCAGCACGCGGCCCATGGCCGGCGGGATCGACCCGTTCTTCACCATCTGCTGGAAGTCGATCTTGCGCTTGGCGAATTTGCGGATCGACAGGCAGGGGCCGAGCAACGACAGCGGCGGAAAGATGATGTTGACGCGCGACCCGTCGGGCAGGCGCGCATCCACCATCGGGCTGCTTTCATCGATGCGCCGGCCGATCTGCGCCGCGATGCGCTGCGCGATGCCGGCCAGGTGCGTGCCATCGCGGAAGCGCACGTTCGATTGCGTGAGGCGCCCCTTCTGCTCGATGAATACGCGGAACGGGCCATTCACCATGATGTCGGTGACGGTCTCGTCCTCCAGCAGTGGCGCCAGCGGGCCCAGCCCCAGCATGTCGTCGACCAGCTCGGCCGCGACCTCGCGCTGCTCGCGCGCCGACAGGCCGATGCGCTGGCCGTCGGCGATCTCGGCGATCATGCGCTCGACCTCGGCGAACAGCGCCTCCTGCGGAAGCGCCGCGACCGAGGCCGGGTCGATACGCGCAAGGCACAGCGTCCGCAATTCCTGCTTCTGCCGCTGCACCGGGGTCAGCGCCGCGGTCTGCGCGACCGGGGCCTCGGGCGGCGGCGCCTCGGGCAAGGCGGGCGGCGCCGCCGTCGCGACATCCTTGCGGACCAGCCGCCCGAAGGCGGGCGCGGCGTTGTCTAGCGGAACCATCGCTTGAACAGCCCCCGCTTCTCCTGCTCCTCGCCCTCGGCGCGGATCGAGGCGACTTCCTGCACCAGCTTCAGCAGCGCGGTGCGGAAGGGGCCGCGCTTCGCCCCGGCGGCCTCGCCCAGGTCGGCCGCGGCGGGCACCACCTTGGGCAGCCACGGGATCACCAGGTCGGGATCCTCGCCCATCGCCTCCTTGACCTGCGCGGCGGTCAGCAGGCCCGGCTGGCCGACGCAGTTCAGCACGGTGACGGCACGGCGCGACTGCGTCGGCGCGTTCGGAATGGCGCCGTAGCGCAGCATCTCCCGCGCGCCGGCCAGGGAAGGATCGGTCACCAGGATGCGCTGGTGCGCCATGTCCAGCACCTCGCGCGCCGCGGGGGCGCTGCGCGCCGGCAGGTCCACCACGACGAAATTGTAGCGCCGGCGCAGCATGGTGATCAGGCGCGCCGCGGCGCCGGGCTGGGCCTTCACCGCGTCGCCCGGCTTTTCCTCGGCGGCCAGCACGTGCAGGCGCTCGCCGACCGGCTGCGCGGTGCGCTCGACGAACAGCTCGTCCACCCGCTCGGGATGTTCCAGCGCGGCGCGCAGGCCGTTGGTGGTGCGCGCGCCCAGCAGCAGCGCCGCGGCGCCGGCATGCAGGTCGGCGTCGAACAGCACGGTGTGGCGGCGGGCTTCCTCACCCAGGTGCCAGGCCAGGTTGGCGGCGATGGTGGTGGCGCCGACGCCGCCGCGCACGCCGGTCACGGTGATCACGCGCCCGCCGCGCAGATGGACGTCGCGCTGCGTGCTGCCCTGCCGCAGATAGGGCAGCAGGTGGCGCGCCACCATCTCCTGGGTCAGCGGCTTGAACAGGTATTCCAGCACGCCCAGGCCGCGGGTGAGCTGGCGATAGAAGGCGGCATCCTGGCGTTCGCCGATCACCAGCACGCGCACGTCGGGTTCGACCACCAGCGCCAGTTCCTCGAGCGCCGTCAGCGGCTGCTCGACACCCGAGACATCCACCACCAGCGCCAGCGGCGTGTTGCTGCGCTTCAGCGCCTTGGTCGCCGCCACGATGTCGCCGCGGCGGACCTCGGCCCCCTCGCCCATCTCGGCCAGCAGCGTCTCGCGCAGGATCGCGTCGCTGTCGGCGTCGGTGACGAAGGCGATCAGCGGCGCGCGGTCGGCGGCCGCCGCGCTGGATTGCGCGCCGCCAGGCGCGACGCGATCGGGACCGTCAACGCCCGCCATCGCCACCGCCTCCGGGGGCCGCGGCACCGCCCGCCCCCGTCGCCTGGATGCGCGCCACGCCCGAGGCCGCCAGCGGCTTCACCCGGTCGGTGCGATAGCGATGCACCGCCGCCGCCGTCACCGCGCCATCGGCGCGCGGATCATCCACGCCGCGGTCCAGCATCGCCGGATCGGCGACATGGATGCGCAGGTTCGCCTCGTTGGCGCGCAGCGGGCGCCAGGCGCCCTCGCGCGTGTAGGGATCGATCTGCTCGCAGCCACCGAGCAACAGCACCAGGACCACCGCGCGACGCATCATGGCCTGCCTCAATCCAGCACGAAGCCGGGAATGCCCGACAGGTTGCGCGCCGGCGGCGCCGGTGGCGCGGCGCGGTTGGGCTGCCGCCCGGTCTGGCGCAGCAGCAGGATGCGTTCCACGTCGTTCGGCGGCACGTAGCCATCGGTCGGCGCCACGATGGCGCGCGGGCTCTCGGCCGGCCGCACCAGGTAGGGCGTGATGATGATGACCAGCTCCGTCTCGTTGCGCTGGAAGCGGTCGGAGCGGAACAGCGCGCCCAGGATCGGCACCTCCCCCGCATAGGGCAGCGCGCGCCCGGTCTGGCGCGACGTATCCTGCAGCAGCCCGGCGATCGCGAAGGCCTGGCCCGAGCCGAGCTCGACCGTCGTCTCGGCGCGCCGCACCGTCAGCGCCGGCACGGTGATGGTGTTGTTGTTGCCCGAGAGCAGCCGCACCGCGCCCTGGTCGGACAGCTCGCTGACCTCGGACCTGACGCGGAAGGAGATCCGCCCGTCCGACAGCACCGTCGGCACGAAGGCGAGGCCCACGCCGAACTGCTTGAACTCGATGGTGACCTGGTTCTCGCGCTGCGACACCGGGATGGGGAATTCGCCGCCGGCCAGGAAGGACGCCGTCTCGCCCGATGTCGCGGTCAGGTTCGGCTCGGCCAGGATGGTCACCAGCCGGTCCTGCGCCAGCGCATCGATGATGGCATTGATGTCGCGCAGCTCCGCATTGCCGGTGCGGAAGCCCAGGCCGATGCGGTCGGACGGCGCGGTGCGGTCGAAGGCGAAGTTGAAGGTCTCGGCGGCGATGCCCGCCGGCCCACCGATCGCCGTGCCGATCCGCCCGATATTGCCCAGCGCCTGCCAGTTCACGCCGAGCTGGCGCGTCACCTCGCGCGAGACTTCCGCCACCCGCACGCGCAGGTTCACCTGCGTGACGCCAGTGACCGCGATGCGGTTGTCGATCGGCAGCCGCTGGTCCTCGACGCGCGATCGGATCAGCGTCTGCGCCCGATCCGCATCGGCGGGTGCTGCGACCGTGCCGCTCACGACCAGGCCGCCCGGGCCGGATTCCACGCGCAGGCTGCGATTGCCCGGAAACGCCCGGCGCAGCGCCGATTGCAGGTCCGACAGCAGGAACGCCGAGGGCCGCACCGTGACTTCCCACTGCACCAGCGGCAGCCCCGCCGCGTCCATGGCGGCGAGCGTGGTACGCCCCGGCGCCACCCCGAACACGAAGACGCTGGTGGGGCTGGCCGGGCGCATCTCGGCGATGCGCGGATCGGCGGCGAACAGGCTCGCGGCGGGTGCGGAGAGCACCAGCACGCGCCCGGTGCCGGCCTCCAGCGACATGCGTTCCACGCGCAGGCCGGGCGGCGACTGCACGACCGGCAGCGCCCCTTGCGGATCGGTCTGCGCCGCCGCCGGCCACGCCGCCAGGGCGGCCGTGCAGGCCAGGGCGGCGCGAAGGATGCGGTGATTCATCGGAACTGGATCTCCTCGACCCGTCCTGGGCCTCCGAAGACGCGGATGCGCGCGCCCGAACCGGTCGCGGTCGCCGCGGTGGCGCCGGCCGGCGCGAAGGCGCCACTGACATCGCCGCCCCAGACCGGGCGCTGCGCGATGGTTTCCTCGACCGCCGTGCCGGCCGCGCGCAGCGCGAGCGACAACCGCCCGAGCCGCGTCGCGACGGCCACGCGCGTCGCCTGTTCGGGCGTCACCTCGATGGTGACGGTGCGGTTGCTCTCGCGCAGGCTGTCGCCGACCGCGGCCGGCTGCATGCCCTGCACCAGGTGGCGATCGACCGCGATGACGCGCGCGGCCGCCAGCACCGTCTCACCGGCCACCCGGCGCGCCGGCGCGATGTCGTTCTCGTCGAAGGCCTGGGTCAGGATCACGTCGACACGGTCGCCGGGCCAGATCAGCCCGGCCGTGCCGGTCACCGCATCCACGCCGACCGTCACCGCGCGCATCCCCGGCGCCAGCACGGCGGCCAGGAAGCCGTTCTCGCCAGGCCGCAGCACGGCATCGAGGCGCAGCACGTCGCCCTGCGCCAGCGTCCGGCGCACCATGGCGCCGATCATCTCGACGCGCGCCTCGGGCGAATCGCGCATCGCGCCGGCGGGCAGGTCCTCGGTGGGGAATTCGCGCGCGCCCAGGTCCTCGGGCTTCAGCAGCGTGCCGGCCTGCACGGCGCGCGCGGCAACCAGCAGGCTGATGCGCGCCGCCGGCGCGGCGGCCGTGGTGGCGGGCGGCGGCGGCGTGGGCGCCAGCGCGACCACGCCCAGCAGCCCGAGCCCGGCCACGCCGATGATCACCACCACGATCAGCACCAGGCGCATCGCCATCGGTTCAGGCCCCCGGCCGGGTCATGGCGACAACCGCGCCCAGGGCGATCGCCACGCCATAGGGCAGCGGCGCGCCGCGACGGATGCGCCAGGCCTCGCAGCGCAGGATCCGGCGCCAGGCGCCATCGGCGTGCCGCGGCACCGCGATGCGCCCGCGCAGGCCCAGATGCAGCGCCGCCAGCACGCCGCCGCACAGCGCCACCGCCAGCAGCAGGGCGGGCACCGCCGCGGCCGGCACCAGCAGGCTGGCCGCCGCCAGCAGCTTCACGTCGCCACCGCCGAGCAGCCCGCGCAACCACAGCGCGCCGGCGGCCAGCAGCACGCCGGCGGCGACCGACGCCGCCATCACCGGCGCGCCGAACGCGACCTGGCGCAGCACGCCGGCCAGCGCCACCGCGGCGACGACCCGGTTGGGAATCTCGCGACACGCCACGTCGCGCAGCGCCGCCACGCCAAGCGCGCCGATCGCCGCGAGCATGGCGCCATCCGACAGGATCTGGAGGGTGTTCGGGACCATCGCCGGGATCATCGCGGGCCCCCGTGAAGGAAGTGTTTAACGCTACGCCGGCCGGCCTGCGGCAAGGGGCGGCGGGTCCTTCTCCCGCCGCCCCGCCCGCATCAGGTCGGCGCCACGAACTTCGCGGCGATGCCGTTCAGCATCGCATCCAGGTTGCCGCCCAGCAGCGTCAGCCCGCCGATGATCGCCACCGCGATGAAGGCGGCGATCAGGCCGTATTCCATCGCCGTCACGCCACGCGTATCGGCCTTCAGCGCGGACAGGCGCGCCACGAACGTCTTCACCATTGTCAGGTCTCCGAGGACGCGCGCCGCACGGCGCGCGAGGGGGTGGAGGCCAGGCATCCTGCCAGCCGCAGAGCGGTCCCTTGGCCGCCACCGGCGCCATCGGCGCATCGGGGGGAGCGGTTCGGGCCCTCGCAACCATTTGCGGAGACTGCGCTTAACAAACCGTGAAGCGCGCCCGAGTCACGGCAAGGTGAAGAGGAATTCACCCAGCAGCGCGAAGAACCCCTCGGCGTCCAGCGCCTCCAGCAGCCGCGCATTGGGCGCCGCGCCGGATCGCTCCCAGCGGTCCACCACGGTGCGCCCGCGCGTCACGCCGCCGCATTCGACATGCACATGCACGTCGCGCGAGCTGAACAGCCCCGGCGCCAGCAGCCAGGCGATGGCGCAGGGATCGTGCAGCGGGTGCCCGCGATGCCCGAAGCGGCGCGACGCCGGCACGCTGGCCATGATGCGCGCGGCCGCATCCAGGCACGCCCCGCCGCCGCGCGCGCGCAGCGCGGCGATGCGCGCCGGCGTCACCAGCGCCTGCGCCGTCAGCTCGAGCGTCGCGAGCGTCACCGGCCGCCCGCATTCCAGCAGCACGGCCAGCGATTCCGGATCGGACCAGGCGTTGAACTCGGCCGAGGGCGTGATGTTCCCCTCGGCCCAGGCGCCGGTCATCAGCACGATCTCCTCGACGTGATCCACCAGCGCGGGTTCGGTGGCGAGCGCCAGCGCCAGGTTGGTCGCGGGACCGATGCCCACCAGCGTGACACGCGGTTCGGCGCGCAGCAGCGCACGGATGGCGTCGGCGGCGATGCCCGGCGTGGCGGGCGGGCCCTCGGGCAGCGCCACGCCGGCCAGGCCATCGGCGCCATGCACCTGCGTCTCCGACCGGAAGGCGCCGAGCAGCGGGCCTTCCGCACCCGCCACCACCGGCACGACGCGGCCCGACAGGCCGACGATGGCGCGCGCGTTGCGCAACGTATGCGCCAGCCCGACATTGCCGCCCGCCACCGTCACCAGCCGCACGTCCAGCATCGGCGCCGCGAGCGCCAGCCACAGCGCGATGGCGTCGTCCGTGCCGGGATCGGTGTCGATGATGCAGACGCGGCGCGTCATGCCAGTTCCTGTTCCACCAGCGCGCACCAGAAGGCCGCGCCATGCGCCAGTGCTGCGTCGTTGAAGTCGAAATGCGGGTTGTGGTGGAAGCCCTCGGGATGCGCCGGATCGCCGGTGCCGAGCCAGACATAGGCGCCGGGGCGTTCCGCCAGGAAGTCGGAGAAATCCTCGCCGGGCGTGAGCGGCGGGTGGTCGTCCATGGCCCGTGCATCGCCCACCGCGGCGCGGGCGGCGCGCAGCGCGACGGCGGCCTGCTCGGCGCGGTTGATGGTCGGCGAGATGCGACGGATGTAGCGCGGTTCGGCCCGCAGGCGGCAGGTCGCGGCGATGCCGTGCGCGACCTGCGCGATGCGCGCTTCCAGATGCGCGCGCACGGCTTCGGTGAAGGCGCGCGCGGTGCCGCAGAGGAACACCTCGGACGGGATGACGTTGGGCGCATTGGGCGCGCCGGCGGCCATGTGGCCGACGCTCAGCACCGCGGCCTGCAAGGGGTCGATCTCGCGCGCGACGATCATCGGGAGCGCCGCGATGAACTGCGCGGCCGCCAGCGGCGCATCGGTGCCCAGATGCGGGCGCGCGCCATGCACGCCGGCGCCGCGGAAGCGCACCTCCCAGGTGTCGGAACTGGCCAGCACCGCCCCCTTGGGCACCGCCACGCTGCCGAGCGGCAGGCCGGGCAGGTTGTGCATGCCGTACACCGCATCGACGGGGAAGCGGTCGAACAGCCCGTCCTTGACCATGCGCGCCGCGCCGCCGCGCGATTCCTCGGCGGGCTGGAAGATGAACTGCACGGTGCCGCCGAAGCGGTCGCGATTCATCGCCAGCCAGCGCGCCGCGCCCAGCAGCATGGCGGTGTGCCCGTCATGGCCGCAGGCATGCATCGTGTTGGGCGTGGTGCTGGCGTAGGGCGCGCCGGTCATCTCCGGCATGGCCAGCGCATCCATGTCGGCGCGCAGGCCGATGGCGCGGTTGCCGCCCGGCCCGCGCGTGCCGGTGAGCGTGCCGACCACGCCGGTCTCGCCGATGCCCGTTTCAACCGCGATGCCCCAGCCGCGCAGCAGGTCGGCGACGATGCCGGCGGTGCGGGTTTCCTCGAAGCCCAGTTCCGGGTGGCGGTGGAAGTCGCGCCGCCAGGCGGTCATGTCGGCCGCGAGCGGGGCGAGGTCGTCGGGGGTGGGCACGGGGGCCTCCGTTGCTGCGCTGCGGCGAAGATGCCACGCTGCGCACGCTTCCACCACGGGCCGCACCATGGAGTTCTGGCAAGCTTTCGCCCCGCCCGCCAAGGGCGACGAAGGCCCCTTCACCGACCGCTACGCCGCGCCGATGCCCGATGGCACGCGGCTGATGCTGCCGCTGCGCGACTATGGCGAGATCGCGGTGGCCGGCTTCATCGCCAACCAGGCGGCGATCCGCGTCGCGCAGCGCATCGGCGGCTGGATGGCCCAGGCCGCGCGCGGCCTGGGCGCGGAGGTCGTGGTCGGCATGCCCACCCTCGGCCAGGTCTTCGCGCCGCTGGTGGCGGAGGCGCTCGGCCACGCGAATTGGGTCGCCCCCGGCTGGTCGCGCAAGCGGTGGTACGAGGCGGCGCTGTCGGTGCCGGCGTCGTCGTCGACCGCGCCGGATGCGCGGCGGCTGTGGATCGACCCGCGCATCGTGCACCGGTTGGCCGGGCGGCGCGTGCTGCTGGTGGATGACGTGATCTCGACCGCGTCTTCCGCGCTGGCCGGCGTGGCGCTGCTGGAACGCGCGGGCGTGCGGCCGGTGGCGTTGCTGCTGGCCATGGCGCAGGGCGACCGCTGGCGCGCCGCCTGGCCCGCCGACATTCCCGTGCGCGCCGCCTTCGCCACGCCGATCTTCACGCGCGTGCCCGGCGGCTGGCTGCCGCGCGCGGGGTCCGTGCCGACCGAAACCCTGGGGGATGTCTCCGCATGAAGCGCCTGCTGCTCGCCGCCCTGTTGACGCTGCCGCTGGCCGCCGCGGCGCAGGACCGCGCCGCGCTGCGCATCGGCGTCGAGGCCGGCCCCACCAGCCTGGACCCGCACTACGCCAGCCTGATCACCAACATCGCCTATGCGCGGCACGTGTTCCAGCCGCTGGTCGAACAGGATGCGCGCCAGGTGCTGCGCCCGGCCATCGCGCGGTCGTGGCGCGTGGTGGACGACACCACCTGGGAACTGGAGATCAACCCGGATGCGCGCTTCTCCGACGGGCGCCCGGTCACGCCGGAGGATATCGCCTTCTCCATCGCGCGCGCCGGCGACGTGCCGAACAGCCCATCATCCTTCCGCTACGCCACGCGTCCGGTGGCGGCGGTGGAGCAGGTCGGCCCGCACACCATCCGGCTGCGCACGCACAGCCCCTTCCCGCTGCTGCTGAACCAGCTGGCGCTGGTGATGGTGGTGCCCAAGCGCGACGGGCTGACCACCGCCGCGTTCAACGATGGTTCGGCGATGATCGGCAGCGGGCCGTATCGCCTGGTGTCCTGGCAGCCAGGCCAGCCGGTGCGCTACGCGCGCAACGACGCCTTCGCCGGCGCCGCACCCGCCTTCGCGACCGTCGAATTCCGCCCCATTCCCAATGCCGGCGCGCGCGTGGCGGCGTTGCAGGCGGGCGACGTGGACCTGGTCGAGATCGTCCCGCCCGAACAATTCGCGCGGTTGCGCACCAATGCCGCCTTCACCACGGCCGAGAGCCCATCCAACCGGCTGATCTTCCTGACGCTGGATTCCGGGCGCGAGGAGAGCCCCCACATCCGCGTCCCCGACGGCGCGCCGCTGCGCAACCCACTGCGCGATGCGCGGGTGCGCCGCGCGCTGTCCATCGCGATCAACCGCGAGGCGATCGTCAGCCGCACGCTGCAAGGCCAGGCGGTGGCGGCCGGCGACCTCGGCCCCGCGGGGTATTTCGGCACCTCGCCCGACCTCACGCCGCCGGGCTACGACCCCGACGCCGCGCGGCGCCTGCTGGCCGAGGCCGGCTTCCCGCGCGGCTTCACCGTGCAGGTCAACGGCCCGAACGACCGTTACGTGAATGACGAACAGGTGGTGCAGGCGATCGCGCAGTTCTGGACGCGCATCGGCCTGGCCGCGAGCGTCGAGGTGAAGCCCCGCGGCGTCTGGCTGACCGAGGCGGCGCAGCTGCGCTACTCGGTCAACCTGGCGGGGTTCTCGCCGAACCCGGAAGTGCTCGGCATGCTCGAGACGCAGATCCATTCCTGGAACACCACGCTGGGCCTGGGCACGGCGAACCGCGGGCGGTTCGGCAACCCGGCGATCGACGCGATCATCCAGCGCGCCCGCACCACGATGGACGATGCCGAGCGCGCGCGCCTGACGCAGGACGCCACGCGCCGCGCGCTGCGCGACGAGACGGCGCTGATCCCGCTGTATTTCCAGGTGAACACCTGGGCGATGCGCCGCGGCGTGACCTACGAGGCGCGCACGGACGAGATGACGCTGGCCTTCTCGGCGCGGCGGGCGGAGTAGCGGCGCGCCAGAGTCGCGCCGAGACCGGGACGCTCCAGCGGCGCGCGTATGACCCACGCGCACCCGGCGCGCTGATCAACGGCGCCACGGCCAGCGTGTCAGCGGCGCGCCACGGGCGCGTTCATCCACGGCGCGCCACGGGCGCGTTCACTCGCGGCGCGCCACGGGCGCGTTCACTCGCGGCGCGCCACGGGCGCGTTCACTCGCGGCGCGCCACGGGCGCGTTCACTCGCGGCGCGCCACGGGCGCGACGACCTCATTCCGCCGCAGCGCCGGCACGGTCCAGGGCGGGTCGTAGAACCAGCCCTGCACGGGGCCGGTGGCCGTCCAGCCCGATTCGGCCAGCGCAGCCCTCAGCGCGGCCGTGCTCCGCGCCACCACCTCGGCCCGCGGCACGCCGGAGAAGCGCAGCACGGCCACGGTCTCCTCCGGCACGATCACCAGTGTCACGCGCGCATCGTCGGGCATCGGCAGGGTGTCCATCGTGAAGCGCGCTGGCATGAAGAAGCGGATGGTCCAGCCCGCCGCGTCGCCGGCCTGCGCGACCGGCGCGGTCATGGCGATGCGCTCGCCGCGCGCCTGCGCGACGGGTGCGGTCATGGCGATGCGGTCGCGCCGCGCATTGCCGCCGAAGATGTAGCCGGCCAGGCGGCGGAAGCCCTCGTTGCGCGCCGCCTCCTCCTCGCCGGGCACGGTGGTCTCGGCGGCGATGCGCGGGGCGTAGCGGCGGATCTCGACCTCGCCGATGGTCTCGACCACCTCGAAGCGCGGTTCCTCGGTGCCGCTGCGGATGCCCACGACGGAACAGGCCCCTAGCAGCAGGGAGGACAGGATGGCGGGCAGGCGGGCGGCCATGCGGGGGCACTCCGGGTCATGCGGCAGATATGGCGCGCCGGCCCCCTTTGCGAAGGCGGGGCGGCGTGCGCTACTCACCCCAAGGATAGCGATGGACGGGACAGATCATGCCGGCTGACGGCGGTTCGACGGACAAGATCATCTACTCGGCGCCGATCGGCGACGAGGTGAAGACCACCACCTGCTACATGTGCGCCTGCCGCTGCGGCATCCGCGTGCACCTGAAGGATGGCCGCGTCCGCTACATCGAGGGCAACCCGGATCATCCGGTGAACAAGGGCGTGCTCTGCGGCAAGGGCAGCGCCGGGATCATGACGCAGTATTCGCCGGCGCGGCTGCAGGCGCCGCTGAAGCGCGTGGGTCCGCGCGGGTCGGGCGAATATGCGGAGATCAGCTGGGAGGAGGCGATGGAGACCGCCACCGGCTGGCTCAAGCATGTGCGCGAGACGGACCCGAAGAAGCTCGCCTTCTTCACCGGGCGCGACCAGTCGCAGTCGCTGACCGGCTTCTGGGCGGCGCAATTCGGCACGCCGAATTTCGCAGCCCATGGCGGGTTCTGTTCGGTCAACATGGCGGCGGGCGGACTCTACACCATCGGCGGGTCCTTCTGGGAATTCGGCGAGCCCGACTGGGAACACGCGAAGTACCTGATGATCTTCGGCGTGGCCGAGGACCATGATTCCAACCCGATCAAGACCGGCCTGGCGGCGCTCAAGAAGCGCGGGTCGAAGATCGTCTCGGTGAACCCGGTGCGGACCGGGTATTCCGCGATCGCCGATGAATGGGTCGGCATCCGCCCGGGAACGGACGGCCTCTTCATCATGGCGCTGATCCACGAGCTGATCCGCACTGATCGCGTCGATGGCGAATTCCTGGTGCGCTACACCAATGCGCCCTGGCTGGTCGTGCGCAATCCGGGCGGGGCGGATGACGGGCTGTTCGCGCGCAATGCCGATGGCAAGCCGCTCGCGATGGACCGCGCGCGCGGCGCCATCGCGGCCGAGACGGCGGACCTCTCGCCCGTGCTGGTCGGCGACTTCACGCTGGAGGACGGCCGCCGCGTGCAGCCGGTCTTCAACCTGATGGCCGAACGCTACCTTGGCGCCGACTACGCGCCCGATGCGGTGGCCGAACGCTGCGGCATGACGGCGGATCGCATCCGGCGCCTGGCCGCCGAGGTCGCCGACATCGCCTTCAACCACCCCCTCACGCTCGACATTCCCTGGACCGACGTGTGGGGCCGCAAGCACGAAACCATGGTCGGCCGCCCGGTCGCCTTCCACGCGATGCGCGGCATCAGCGCGCATTCCAACGGCTTCCACACCTGCCGCGCGCTGCACATCCTGCAGATGCTGCTGGGCGCGGTCGATACGCCGGGTTCCTGGCGCTACAA
Source organism: Roseomonas sp. CECT 9278 (assembly GCF_918698155.1). Classification (GTDB taxonomy): domain Bacteria; phylum Pseudomonadota; class Alphaproteobacteria; order Acetobacterales; family Acetobacteraceae; genus Neoroseomonas. The sequence goes on along the minus strand of NZ_CAKKLX010000002.1, from coordinate 172,963 downwards.
GTCGCCCTTCCCGCGGCCGATCCCGCCGGGTCCCGGGCCGGCCGGCAAGGGGGCGAAGCCGAACACGCCGCTCGCCGGCAATATCCTGTCCTTCACCCATGGCCCGGACGATTTGCTGGTCGAGGATGACGGCACGCCGCTGCGCATCGACCATTCGTTTTCCTGGGAGGCGCCGCTCGGCCTGCACGGGATGATGCACACGGTCATCGGCAATGCGGCGAAGGGCGATCCCTACAAGATCGACACGCTGTTCATGTTCATGGCGAACATGGCCTGGAACAGCGCGATGAATCCCATGGAGACCATCGCCTGCCTGACCGCGCAGGACGAGAACGGCGACTACGTCATCCCGCACGTCATCTACTCCGACGCCTATTTCAGCGAGACGGTCCCCTACGCCGACCTGATCCTGCCGGACACGACGTATCTCGAACGCTGGGATGCGATCAGCATCCTCGATCGCCCGATCGGGTCCTCGCATGGGCCGGGCGATGCGATCCGCCAGCCGGTGATCAAGCCCGACCGCGACGTCCGGCCCTTCCAGGAGGTGCTGATCGAATTGGGCGCGCGGCTCGGCCTGCCGGCCTTCGTGAAGGAGGACGGGTCGCCGAAGTTCAAGGACTATCCGGACTACATCGTGAACCACCAGCGCATGCCCGGTGTCGGCCCGCTGGCCGGCTGGCGCGGCGAGGACGGCACGAAGAAGGGTGTCGGTGAACCCAACCAGGACCAGCTGCAGCGCTACATCGAGAATGGCTGCTTCTGGCGGCACAACCTCGCGCCGGAAGAGTCCTACTTCAAGCACGCCAACGCGACGTACCTGGCGAATGCCAAGGCGATGGGAATGCAGGGGCAGTCGAACCAGATCGTGCTGCAGATCTGGTCCGAGCCCTTGCAGAAGTTCCGGTTGGCCGCGGAAGGCCATGGCGCCAAGCAGCCGCCCGCCGCGCTGCGCGAGCGCGTGCGGACCTACTGCGACCCGCTGCCCTTCTGGTACGCGCCGCTCGAACAGCAACAGCACGACACTGACCCGTATCCCCTGTCCGCGGTCACGCAACGGCCGATGGCGATGTACCATTCCTGGGGGTCGATGAATGCCTGGCTGCGGCAGATCCATGGCTCGAACAAGCTCTACATGTCGCGCGAACGCGCCACCGCCGAGGGCCTGGTCCAGGATGACTGGGTCTGGGTGGAAAGCCGTAGCGGCCGCGTGAAGGCGCAGCTGTCGCTGATGGAGGGCGTCAACCGCGACACCGTCTGGACCTGGAACGCCATCGGCAAGCGCGCGGGGGCCTGGATGCTCACCCCCGATGCCGCGGAGGCGCAGCGCGGCTTCCTGCTGAACCACGTCATCAGCGAGTGGCTTCCCGCGCAGACCGGCCCGCGGCTGGCGAATGCAGACCCCGTCACCGGCCAGGCCGCCTGGTACGACCTGCGCGTGAAGGTGAGCAAATGCGCGCCGGGCGAGGAAGGCGTGACCGACCCCTTCCCCACCATGCTCGACCCGCCGCCCGACATGCCGGGCACGCCTGACATCCTGCGCTACAACGAAGGAGGGTCGAAGCCATGACCTCCCTGCCGCAACCCGGTGCGAAGAAACTCGGCCTGGTCATCGACCTCGATACCTGCGTGGGCTGCCAGGCCTGCGCGACCAACTGCAAGGAATGGAACACCAGCGGCCACATGGCCCCGCTGCCCGACCACAACCCGTATTCCGCGGGCCAGGAAGGCGTGTGGTTCAACCGCGTGCATTCCTACGAGGCCGGCGATGGCGAGGACGGCCGCACCGTCCACTTCCCGCGGTCCTGCCTGCATTGCGAAACGCCCGCCTGCGTCACGGTCTGCCCCACCGGCGCCTCCTACAAGCGCGCCGAGGACGGCATCGTGCTGGTCAACACCGACATCTGCATCGGCTGCCAGTTGTGCGCCTGGGCCTGCCCCTATGGCGCGCGCGAATTCGACGACGATGCCGGCGTGATGAAGAAGTGCACGCTGTGTGTCGACCGCATCTACAATGAGACCATCCCCGAACCGCAGCGCCAGCCCGCCTGCGTCACCACCTGCCCGGCCAATGCGCGGCATTTCGGCGACCTCGGTGACCCCAACAGCGCCGTGTCGCAACTGGTCGCCGAACGCGGCGGGTACGAACTCATGCCCGAGCTCGGCTACAAGCCGGTCAACCGCTACCTCCCGCCACGCCGCGCGCCGAAGGCCGATGCGGGTCCGCCGCGCGATGCCGGTCCCCTCCCCTCCCAGATCAAGAACCCGCTGCTGCGCTGGGTGGACAAGGTCCTGACGCGATGAATCCGGCGCCCTCGATCGTTTTCTTCACCGTGGCGTCCGGCGCGGGCTACGGGCTGCTGTTCTGGGTGGGGCTGCTGCGCCCGCTCGGCCTGGTGCCGGGCAGCGCGGGGTTCGGCGCGCTGGCGGTCGGCATCGCGCTGGTGCTGGTGATGCTGGGGCTGCTGTCCTCCACCGCGCATCTCGGGCGGCCGGAACGCGCCTGGCGGGCACTCAGTCAATGGCGGTCGTCCTGGCTGTCGCGCGAAGGCGTTGCGGCGGTGGTGACCTTCCCGCCGGCCGGGTTGTTCTTCATCGCCGTCATCGGCCACACCGAACGGCTGGCGCTGCCGGCGGGGCTGCTGGGCGCGGCAGGCGCCGCGGTGACGGTCTGGTGCACCGGGATGATCTACGCCTCGCTGAAGCCGATCCGGCAATGGCACCACCCGCTGGTCGCGCCCGGCTACATGCTGTTCGGCGCTTTCTCGGGTGCCGCGCTGCTGGCCATGCTGGCCGGCTTCTGGGGCCAGGCGGCGGTGCCCGCGGCGATCGCGGCCTTGCTCGGCGCAGGCGGCTTCATTCTCAAGCAGGCCTATTGGTCCAGCGTCGATGCCGCACCGCCGGTCGCGACGATGGAATCCGCCACCGGCCTCGGCGGCATCGGCACCGTGCGCGTGCTCGACCCGCCGCATACCGAGACCAACTACCTGCTGCGCGAAATGGCCTTCCGCATCGCGCGCGTGCATGCCGCGCGGCTGCGGCGCATCGCGTCGATCGGCGGCTTCGCGGCGCCGGCGGTGCTGCTGGCGCTGGCGCTGGTCACCGGCGGCGCGCTGGCAGGCGTGCTGGCGGTGCTCGCGACGGGCCTCGCGATCGCCGGGCTGCTCGCCGAACGCTGGCTGATGTTCGCGGAGGCGACGCATACGGTGGCGCTCTACTACGGGATGGGCGAATCGCGCGGCGCCGGCGCGCCCGCCGCCTGACGCGCCGGGGCGGCGCGCGGCCCGCATCGCTGTCGCGCGCCACCGGACGCTGCTATGGTTCCGCCCTGCGCTGATGGTCTTCGCGGCGCGTCACGGAAGGGCACCGCGACCGATGGGCACGCCCCCCGCCACCACCGCGTTCGAGCAGCGTCTCGAACGGCTCGACGTCACGCTGTTCTCCGACACCTCACAGACCTCCGAGGCGGATCGGCAATCGCTGCTGCGCGTGCAGGCGGCGGTGCGGTCCTTCCGCCCCACCTACCGGTATGGCGAGATCGGCTCGCATCTCGGCGGGTCGCTGGTGCCGCACCTGCTGGACCCCGCCTGCACGGCCATCGTGTCGATCGACCCGCGCCCCCTGTCGCAACCCGATGAGCGCGGCCACGATTTCGACTACGACGACAACTCGACCGCCAAGATGATCGCGGCGCTGCGCGACAGCGTGCCGGAGGCATCACTCGCCAAGCTGCTGACCTTCGACCTCGACGCGCGGGACGTGCCGGCATCGCCGCAGACCGCGGGCCTCGACCTCGTGCTCATCGATGGCGAGCACACCGACCCCGCCGCCTTCTCGGATGTCGTGAGCATGCTGCCGTTGCTCGCGCAGGGCGCCATCATTGCCTTTCACGATGCGGACCTGGTGATCGACGCGATCCGCAACGCCGAACGCATGCTGGAACACCTCGGCCGGCCGTTTCGCACCGTGCTGATGGCCGACCGCGTCGGCGCCATCGGCATCGACGACGGCGCCGACGCCGTCGAACGCCACCTGGTACCCCATGCAGCCGATCGCGAGGACTTCATCCGCAGGGCGCGCAGCCATATCTGGCGCAGCATCGTCGAAGCCGCGATCGAACGGGGCGACGCCCTGGCGCCGCTGCCCGCGTCGGCGCCGCACCCCGAACTCGATGCGCTGCGCGCCAGAACCGCGCGGCTCGACGCCGAACTCGCGGCCCTGCGCGGCATCGAGGCCAGCACCACCTGGCGCGCCACCGCGCCACTGCGCCGCATCGTGACGGCGCTGCGCGGGCGGTGATCCGCGCGCCCCGGCGCATCCGCGGATGCCCCGGGGCGCGTCGGCTCAGAAGATCGCGATGTCGCTCGCGCTGACCGCCGCCAGGTTGGTGAAGGTCGCGATCAACGACGACGCCCCCTCGCCCGACCCGTCCGCATCGAAGGACAGGCGCCCGGTGTCGGTCTCATAGATGAAGCGCGTCGCCGCATCCGTCGCGGCGCCACCGGCATTGGCCTCGAACAGCCCGGCCCCCAGCGGCCCCGCCGCCAGCCCGCCGAACACCGCCCCCGACAGCGCGATGCCGTCGATGCCGTGCACGAAGTCCAGCACCAGGTCGGAATTCAGCGCGCCATGGCTCGCGAAGCGGAACACGTCCGACCCGCCGCCGCCCGCCAGCACGTCATGCCCCAGCCCGCCATCGACGAAGTCGCGCCCCGATTCGCCGAACAGCCGGTCGTTGCCGTCGTCGCCATGCATGTTGTCGTCGCCCAGGCCGCCGCGCAGCGTGTCCTGCCCGCGCCCGCCGCCGACATCGTCGTGGCCGCCGCCGCCGGTGCCGCGGTCGCGCCCGTCGCCGCCGCTCAGCCGGTCGTCGTCCAGCCCGCCATCCATGCTGTCGTCGCCGCGGCCGCCGCGCAGCGTGTCGCGCCCGCTGTCGCCGCCCATGTCGTCATTGCCGTCGCCGCCATCGACATCGTCGCGCCCATGCCCGCCGCGCATCCGGTCGTCGTCGCCCTCGCCATGCAACCGGTCGTCGTCGAGCCCGCCATCCATGTCGTCGCGGCCGCGCCCGCCGCGCATCCGGTCATTGCCATCGTCGCCATACAGCCTGTCGTCGCTGTCATCGCCGCCGATGTCGTCGGCGCCATGGCCGCCGCGGATCGAATCCTCGCCGACGCCGCCGTACAGAGTGTCCGTGCCGCCGCCGCCGCCCATGCTGTCGTCGCCGCCACCGCCGCTGATGGTGTCGTTCGAATCATCGCCGTTCAGGCTGTTGCTGCCGTCGTCGCCGAAGTAGGCGCCGGGCGGGAAGGGCGTGCCGTCGGCCTGGGTGTGGAACTCCGCGGTCTCGATGTAGTCGCCGCCGGTGGTCGGGCTATAGACCTTGACCTCCCGATGGGTCGGATACAGCTCGCTCCAGAACACCTGGCCATCGGCCAGCGTGAACACATCGGTGCTGTCGATCGACTTGGCGCGCCAGGCGCCGTTGTGGAATTCGAGCACGCCGGTGACCTGGCCGCCGGTGATGGTGAAGCGATAGAGATCGTTGGCCATGAAAGGCCTCCCTGCAGGTGGATGGCGCGCGACGCGGCGCGGCACCCCCTGCCAATTGCACCGCGCGTGCCAGCCGGCCGGTCGGACACAAGACTTTGAATTGAAAGCATAATATTCCGGATGCCAGGCCGGCGGGCTGGGGCTTCACCCCCAGGATTGGGGGAAATGCCCCACCCACCCGGCGCCCGCCCGCACCCGCGCTCCGGCGCGCGCAGCGCCCGTCAGCCCGCCTCGTCGTCGCGCCGCGCCAGGCGATAGCGCAGCGTGTCGCGGCTGATCCCGAGGTCCCGCGCCGCGCGCGAGACATTGCCCCCGCTCCGCTCCAGCGCCCGCTCGATCAGCTCGCGCTCCATGCCCGGCAGGGTCTCGCGCGTCATCGCCCGCGACACCGGCGCCAGCGCCAGGTTCCCGGCCCCCACCAGGTCGCCGTCGGTGGACAGCGCCGCCTGCTCCATGGCGTTGCGCAGCTCCCGCACATTGCCCGGCCAGGCATGGCGCGCCACCACGGCCGTCGCGGCGTCATCCAGCCGCAGCGCCGGCTTGCCATAGCGCCGCCCGCTCTCGGCGAGGAAATGCCGCGCCAGGGTCAGCACATCGGCGCCGCGCGCGCGCAGCGGCGGCACCTCCATCTCGACCACCCGCAGCCGGTAGAACAGGTCGGCGCGGAAGCGGCCCTCGCGCACCAGCGCCTCCAGGTCGCGATGCGTGGCCGACACGAAGCGCACATCCACCTGCCGGTCGCGCACCGCGCCGATGCGCCGCACCATGCGGTCCTCCAGCAGCTTCAGCAGCTTCACCTGCACGGCGGGCTCGACATCGCCGATCTCATCCAGGAACAGGGTGCCGCCCTGCGCCGCCTCGACCAGGCCGATGCGCCGTTCCTTGGCGTCGGTGAAGGCGCCGCGCTCATGGCCGAACAGCTCCGCCTCCAGCAGATGCGCCGGCAGGGTCGAGCAGTTCAGCTCGATGAACGGGCCATCGCGCCGCGGTCCGTCGAAGTGCAGCGCGCGCGCCACCAGTTCCTTGCCGGTGCCGGTCTCGCCACGCACCAGCACCGCCGGGGGCTGGCCGCCCTGCATGTTGCGCTCGGCCACCAGCAGCCGCGCGATCGACTGGCGCAGCGCCACCACCGGCGGCGAATCGCCCAGGATCGCCGCGGCGCCCGCACCACGCGCATCGCGCCCGCGGTAGTACGACAGCGCGCCCTCCATGCGCTCCTGGCCCGCCGCCTTCTCGATCAGGATCCGCACCTCGCCCAGTGCCACGGGCTTGCCCACATAGTCGAAGGCGCCGGCCTTCATCGCCTCCACCGCCGTCTCGATGCTGCCATGCCCGGTCATCACGATGACCTTGGCGGCGGGGTCGCGCGTGCGGAGCTCCGACAGCACCGTCAGGCCCGAGGCATCCGGCAGGTTGAGATCCAGCATCACCACGTCCGGCCCGAACTCGGCATAGGCCGCCAGCCCCCCCGCGGCGGTCGGCGCGCTGCGCGCATCGAAGCCCTGGCGCTGGAGGTAGCGCACCAGGTTGCGCGCCAGCGTCTCCTCGTCCTCGATGATCAGCACCGCGAGCGTCATCGCGCCGCCACCGCCGGCAGCCGGATGGTCGCGACCGTGCCGCGCGGCGTGCTCGCCAGGGCCAGGCTGCCGCCATGCCCGCCGATGATGCGCCGCGCCAGCGCCAGGCCGAGCCCCGTCCCGCGCGCCTTGGTCGAGAAGAAGGTCGGCGGCCCCTCCCGCGGCAGCCCCGGCGGCAGGCCGGGACCGGTATCGGCGATGCGGATCTCGACCATCCGCGCATCCTCGGCCGGGCCAAGGCCCACGCTCACCGCGCCGCCGTCGTGCATCGCCTCCACCGCATTGCCCAGGATGTTCTCGATCGCCTGGGCCAGCGCGCCGGGCGTGCCGGACACCGGCGGCACGTCGTGCGCGGCGATGTCGAAGCGCACGCCGCGGCGCTCCGCGAGCGGCGCCAGGCTGCGCAGGCTCGCCTGCAGCAGGGGCAGCAGCGCCACGGCCTGGGGCACCACCTGTTCGCCGCGTGCCTGCAGCAGCAGGTCGCGCACCCAGCCTTCCAGCCGGTCGACCTCCCGCACGATGTCGGCGAAGCCCTCGCGCGATGCCTCCGGGCTCGCCTCCTCGGCGGCAAGTTCGGCCGAGGACCGGATCGAGGCGAGCGGGTTGCGGATGCCATGCGCCACCGCCGAGGCGACCGCGCCGATCGCCGCCAGCGCCTCGGCCTCCACCAGGCGGTCCTGCTGCTCGCGGATGGCGCGCCCGGCGCGCCGCACCAGCCAGGCCAGCGCCAGGTAAAGCAGCAGTGCGCCGGCGGCCGAGGACATCCAGACCAGCCGCACGCCCTGGTCCACCGCGCGGAACAGCGCCTGCGGCAGGCGGTAGATCTCGACCACGCCGATGACTTCGCGGCGCTCGGCATCCCATACCGGCAGGTAGGCCTCCATGAAGCGCGATCCGCCGGTCGCGGCATCGAGCGCCATGTGCTCCGGCTTGTCGGAATCGACATCGCCGTATTCCACCAGGACGCGCCCGGCGAAGGCCTGGTCCAGTTCAGGATTGCCGGCGAAGCGCCGGCCGATCATCGCCGCGTCGGACGACCACAGCACCGTGCCGTCGCGCTGGTAGACATTGGCGCGGACCACGCCGGGCATCTGCGCGACGTGGTTGAAGAAGCTGTCGAGCGGGCGGCGCGCATCGTCGCGGCCCGGGTCGGCGAACCAGCCCCAGGTGCGTTCGGCGCGCACGATGCTCTCGATGAAATCCGCGCTCACCTCGGCGTCGCGCTGGAGCATGTGCTCGGTGAGGAAGCGCGAGAGCACGACCGCCGTGCCGACCGCCGAGGCCACCACGCAGGCCAGGCTCAAGGACATGAACCAGCGGGCGAAGACGAAGCGGCGCGGGACGGATGGGGCGGCCATGGCAGGTTCCCCGGCGCTCGGGCGATCGGGCGGATTGGTCGGGCAGGCGGGATTCGAACCCACGACCCCCAGTCCCCCAGACTGATGCGCTACCAGGCTGCGCTACTGCCCGACCGAGGCGCGCGGTGTAGCACCCGCCGCGCCCGCGTCAAACCCCTGAGCATCCGTTTGCGCCCGCCGGCACCGAATTGCATCGGACGGCGCATGCCCAGGAGCTCCCTCAGCCGGTCAAGGCACGGAGGTCGCGCGCGATCTGCTCGAGTTCCGCCAGCGCGGCCCGCAGCGCCGCCGTCTCCTGTTCCTCGGCGGCGGGCGGCGGGTCGCCCAGTGGCAGTTCGGCGGTCGCCGCCTGCGGGCCTTCGTCGGTGCCGTCGCGCAGCAGCCGCTGCACGCCCTTGATGGTGTAGCCCTGGGTATAGAGCAGGTCGGAAATCCGCCGCAGCAGCGCGATGTCCTCGGGCCGGTAATACCGCCGCCCGCCGCCGCGCTTGAGCGGCTTCAACTGCGGGAACTTGGTTTCCCAGAAGCGCAGCACGTGCTGCGGGATGTGCAGGTCGTCGGCCACTTCGCTGATCGTGCGAAAGGCGGTCGGCGCCTTGCGCGTCTTGCCGCGCGCCTCGGCTTCCGGCAGGTCCTCGCTCATTCGTCGCTGCCCACCGGTTCGTTGTTGATGCGTGCCTTGAGCACCTGGGACGGGCGGAAGGACAAGACCTTGCGCGGCAGGATCGGCACCTCGATCCCGGTCTTGGGGTTGCGCCCCACGCGCTGGCCCTTCTGGCGCACCAGGAAGGTGCCGAAGGCGGAGATCTTCACCGCCTCCCCCGCTTCGAGCGCCGCCGACATGCGTTCCAGCACGGTCTCCAGCAAGGCGGCGCTTTCGTTGCGCGACAAGCCGACGCTGGCGTAGACCGCCTCCGCCAGTTGCGCGCGCGTGACCGTATTCATGCCCCCGATGCCCCGCAGTCCCTTGATCCTTCAAGAAAACCGGGAACCTGTGCAGGCGTCAACAGATTGATGCCCTCAATCGACGGGCGGGCCGAATCCGCGGCGCCTGCCTGCGCGCCATGGGCTGCCGCGCGGGCGGCCATCGCTGGCCTGGGCGCGGTCGCGTGTCGCGCGCGCGGATCGTGCATCCGCACCATCCGAAACCCCGCATGACCCTCACGCGGCGGGCGTGGGCGTCGCCGCCGCGGCGCGCCGATGCGCTCAGAACCGCGCGATCGCGGCACCCCAGGTCAGGCCGCCGCCGATCGCCTCCATCACCACCAGGTCGCCATCGGCGATGCGCCCATCGCGCCGCGCCTCGCACAAGGCCAGCGGGATCGACGCGGCGGAGGTATTGGCATGGCGCTCCACCGTCATCACCACGCGTTCGCGCGGCAGGTTCAGCTTGCGGCCCATCGCCTCGATGATGCGGGCATTGGCCTGGTGCGGCACCAGCCAGTTGATGTCGGCATGCGTCATGCCATTCGCCGCCAGCGCCTCATCGACCACCGCCGCCAGCTTGGTCACGGCATGGCGGAACACTTCCTTGCCGGCCATGCGCAGCAGGCCCGCCCCGCCGGTCGAACCGGCGCCGCCCTCGATGTGCAGGATGTCGCCGTGGCGCCCATCCGCATGCAGGTGGCACGACAGGATGCCGCGATCCGCCGTGGTGCCCGCGCCCGGTTCCGCGCGCAGCAGCACCGCGCCGGCGCCATCGCCGAACAGCACGCAGGTGCCGCGGTCGGTCCAGTCCAGGATGCGCGAAAAAACCTCGGTGCCGATCACCAGCACGCAGCGCGCCGCCCCGCTGCGGATCAGGCTGTCGGCGACGCCCAGCGCATAGACGAAGCCGGTGCAGGCCGCCGCCATGTCGAAGGCGAAGCCGCGCGTCACGCCGAGCTGCGCCTGGATCCGCACCGCGGTCGCCGGGAAGGCCGAATCGGGGGTCGAGGTCGCCACCAGGATCGCATCGACCTCCGACGCCTGCGCCCCGGCATGGGCCAGCGCCTCGCGCGCCGCGGCCGCGCCCATCTCGGAGGCCGTCTCGCCGGGCGCGGCCATGTGCCGGAAGCCGATGCCGGTGCGCTCGCGGATCCAGGCATCGGAGGTATCGAGCCCATGCAGCGCCGCCAGCTCGTCATTCGACAGCCGCTGCGCCGGCAGATAGGCACCGCAGCCGGCAATCCTCGCGCGCAGGACCATGGACGTCGTTGCTTTCTAGCGGGGGTCGGCCGCGATCCGCGGGCCGGCCGTGGACAGGCGGGTCAGGCCTTCACGGATACGCTCGTTGAAGCCGTGCGTCACCATGTCCATGGCGACATCGACCGCATGCGCGAAGCCCAGAGCGTCGGTGCCGCCATGGGACTTCACGACCACCCCGTTCAGCCCGATCAGGATGGCGCCGTTGTAGCGGCGCGGGTCCATCCATTCGCGCAGCCGGTCGAGCGCCGGGCGCGCCAGCAGGTAGCCCAGGCGCGCGGGGACGGAACTCGTGAAGACCTGGCGCAGCAGGTCGCGCATCAGCTTCAGCGCGCCCTCCCCGGTCTTGAGCGCGACATTTCCGGTGAAGCCGTCGGTCACGATGACATCGGTGGTGCCGGCGGTGATGTCGTGGCCTTCGACGAAGCCGCGGAACTGCGCGCCGATATGCGAATCGCGCAGCACCTCGGCGGCGTGGCGCACGCGGTCGTCGCCCTTCAATTCCTCGCTGCCCACGTTCAGCAGGCCGATCGACGGGCTGGTGAGGCCCAGCACGGCGCGCGCGAAGGCATCGCCCATCACCGCGAACTCGACCAGGTTGCGCGCATCGCACTGGACGTTGGCGCCGAGATCCAGCAGCACCACGTCGCCGCGCGCCGACGGCCCGATCGCGGCGAGCGCCGGCCGGTCGATCTCGGGCATGGTCTTGATGACGATCTTGGACAGCGCCATCAGCGCGCCGGTATTGCCGGCCGAGACGATGCCGGCGGCCTCGCCGGTCGCCACCGCGTCGATCGCCACGCGCATCGACGACCCGCGGATGCGCAGCGCGGCGGTCGGCTTCAGGTCGGAGGAAATGCGCTCGGGCGCATGGCGCAGCGAACAGGCGCGCGCGGCACGCTTGCGCCGCGCCAGGCCGCCGGCCACCAGGGCCTCGTCGCCCACCAGCAGGAATCGCGCGTCGGGATGGCGCTCGGCGGCCAGTTCCAGGCCATCGAGCACCACGTCGGGCGCATGGTCGCCGCCCATCGCATCGATCGCCAGGGAAAAGGGCGTCGCGTCCTGCGGCACGATCAAGGCTCTCCGCGCGCGGGCGTCAGCACCGCGGCTCAGCTGCGGATGGTCTGGCCCACGCGCTCGGCGGCCACGACCTCGCGCCCGTCATAGTGCCCGCAATGCGAGCACACATGGTGCGGCCGCTTCAGCTCGCCGCAGTTCGAGCACTCCTGGTAGGAGGGCACGCTCAGCGCCTCGTGGCTGCGGCGCATGCCGCGGCGGGAGGGCGAAACCTTCTTCTTCGGAACGGCCATGGTGCCGAGCCTCTTTCATCAATCAACGTGCAGGATAGCGGGAGGGCGGGGCATTAGCACCCGCCCCGCACGGGCGCAAGGCTCGGCAGGCGCCCGCCCGCCCGGCGCCTCACTCGGGTGTGCCATCCGCCCGGCGCAGCGCCGCCAGCGCCCCGAAGGCTCCCTGCGCCCCGTCCGGCGCCCCCTCGGCGCCCGGCAGCACCGCCCCGGCGGCGCGCGGATAGGGGTCGAGCGCCAGCGCCAGTTGCTCGGCCATGGCCTCGCCCAGGTCCACCGCATCGCCTTCGATCGGGATCTCGTCCGGCCCCTCGGGGTCGTCGGAGGGATCGGTCCCGGGCGGCAGCAGCCGCAGTTCGACGGGGTCGTCCACGCGCTCGGGCACCGGTTCCAGGCTGACCACGCAGGCCTGCACCACATCGGCGCGCAGCCGGCCGCTGACCATCACGCCGCCGCCGGGTTCGGGCCGCAGCAGCAGGCTGGCCTCCAGCCGCTCCACCGCCGCGATCGCGAATCGCCTGGCCAGCGCGGCGCATTCGGCGGGGCTGGCGCGCAGCACCGTCTCGCGCCCGGCCTCAGGCAGGCGGGCCAGCAGCACGGGGCGGGAGAATTCAGGCGCCATCGCCCGCCCCCCCGCTGGCCTGGAACGCGACCCGGCCGGCCAGCAGCGCGGCCATGTCCTGCCCGGCCAGGCGCGCCGCCTGCGCCCGCGCCAGGTCGGCCAGCGCCGCCGGCGCGCCCGCCGGCGGCTCGCCGCGCCAGACATTGCGGGCCAGCGCCTCGGCCAGCGCGTCCGGGTCCGGCGAATCGAGCGCCGCCTCATAGGCCAGGGCGCGGCCGTGGAAGGCCTCCCACAGGCCGCGCACGCGCTTGCCCACCGAAAGATCGCCCACGCCCATCTCGCGCAGGTTCACATCCATGTCGGCGAACATGGCGTCGAACACCGCCTGGGCCAGGCCGGGGCCGCGCGCATCGGGATCGGTGCGCAGGCGCCGGATCAGCAGGGCGACATGCAGGCTGACCAGGTCGAAGCGGCCCTCCATCGTGTCGGGCACGCCCAGGCCGGCGAAAAGCGCGGGGTCGCGCGCCGCCGCCACGGCGGCCCCGTACAGTTCGAACCCGGCCCTTTCATGCGGGCGGCGGCGGAACATGGCGAGCAGGCCCATCCTGGCGAATGCCTCCGGCCGCCATTCCCGTTGACCGGGGGGCGGCATGCTGTCTATCGATTGCCGCGACATGGCCCGCCATCCCCGTTCGGTCAACGCTCGCTTGGCCCGCCCCGCAGCTTCGTGCCTGGTCGCGCTCGTCCTGCTGGGCGGTTGCGGCTGGGTCACCGACACCCTCGGCCCCGACCCCGTCATGCGCGGGAACCGCGTTGATTCCGACCGGCTCGGGCAGATCACCCCGGGGGTGCAGACCCGCACCGATGTCGAGGCGCTGCTGGGGTCGCCCACCGCCCGCGGCACCTTCGACGAGGACAACTGGTACTACATCAGCGCCCGCACCCGCCTGCAGCCGGCCCGTTTCCTCGAGGTCGAGGACCGGCGCGTGGTCGCCATCTCGTTCAACCGCCAGGGAGTGGTCAGCGGCGTGCGCGAACTGGGTGATGCCGATGGCCGCAACGTCGCCGTGGTCCGGCGCGAGACGCCGGTGCCGGGCAACGAACGCACGCTGCTGCAGGCGCTGTTCGGCAATCTCGGCCGGCCGGGCCTGGCCGGCGCCGGCTCGACCAACCCGGCGAACACCGGCGGGCGGTACTGACCGCCAAGGCGGCAGCGACGGCCGCCTCAGGAACGGGCTGAGACCGCGCCTCCAGGCGCATCGGCGGCTCCGGCACCGATCCGTTCCGCCGCGGGCCTCTCGATGATGGCGGCCGGGTGCGCCAGTCGCCAAGGGCCGCCTCAGCCCATCGCCTGCCGCGCCACCCGGCCCCGCCAGCCCTGCCAGGCCAGCAACGCCAGCGCCAGCGCCAGCGCGGGCAGCACGCCGAGGTTCAGCACCTCCCACCCCGCCCGGTCGTGCACCGCGCCCGAGGCGAAGGCCGTGCAGGCCACGGTGCCGAACACCAGCACGTCGTTGGCCGCCTGCGCGCGCACCCGTTCCTCGGGCGCATGGGCGGTCGCCAGCAGCTGCGTGGCGCCCACGAACATGAAGTTCCACCCGATGCCCAGCAGCACCAGCGCCGCGGTGAAATGCGCGAAGGACCGCCCGGTCACCGCCACCACCGCGCAGCCGGCGGTCAGCACCGCGCCGGCCACGATCACCCGGCGCACGCCGTGCCGCGCGATCAGCCGCCCGGTCACGAAGCCCGGCGCGAACATCGCCACCGCATGGGCCTGGATGACCGTGGCGCTGGCCGCCACCCCATAGCCGCACAGCATCATCTCGAGCGGCGTCGAGGTCATCACCAGGTTCATCACGCCATAGGCGACCATGCCCGACAGCGCCGCCGCCATGAAGGCGGGGCGGCGCATGATCTCGATGACCGGCGTGGCCACCTTCTGGCGCGGCGGCGCCGGCGGCAGGTCCACCACCATCAGGATCGCCGCGCAGACCGGCGGCAGCAGCGCCAGCAGCAGGTAGGTGCCCAGGAACAGGAACGGCAGCAGCATGTCCTTGCTGTGCTTGACCAGTTCCGGCCCGATCACGGCCGAGGCGATGCCGCCCGCCATCACCAGCGCGATGGCGCGCGGCCGGTAGGCGGGGGTCGCGACCTCGGCGGCGGCGAAGCGGTAGTGCTGCGAGATGCCGAAGCCCAGCCCGGCCGGGATCGCCCCCAGGCAATAGATCAGGAAGTCCCCGCGCCAGACGCCCAGCGCGAAGACCAGCGACCCCGCCATCGCCCCCGCCGCCCCCATCAGGAAGCCGGCGCGCCGCCCGAAGCGGCCGAACACGATGCCGGCCGGGATCGACGCGCACATCGTCGCCAGCATCTGCAGCGCCATCGGCAGCGTCGCGAGCGACTTGTCGTCGGCCAGCGAATGGCCGATCAGCGCGCCCATCGCGACCTGGCCGATCATGCTGGCGCCCATCAGCGCCTGGCAGCAGAACAGCAGCCAGACATTGCGCTTCATGCGCGCGGCAGCGGCGGTTTCGGACACGGCGTTTCCCCAATCCGGCACCCACGGAGGATGCCTTGTCACGCAGACATGCCGCAGGGCGAAGGCTTCGCAAAGGGGCGATGGGGCAACCCTGCCTTGCGTGGGCGCCGGTCGGGGCGGTTGGGCGCGCAGGCCCGGCGGGGCCGCGGTCGCGCCACGGGCGTGGTGCCTGCGCGATAGGCCATGCGCCCCTCGCGCGACAGCCTCGGGCGCCGTTTCCGCGCGACCACCCCGGGAACGCCCCTCGCGCGACAGCCTCACGCGCGCTCCTCGCGCGACAGCCTCACGCGCGCTCCTCGCGCGACAGCCTCACGCGCGCTCCTCGCGCAGCATCATCATCCGAACCCGCGCATGCCGCAGGCCCGCGCGGCGCCCCGGCCCGCGCCGAACAGCGCGCCCCCCGCGCGGCCTCAGAAGTGGCTCCAGCCCCCCTGCGCGATCTCCAGCAGCGCGCCGGCGCCATCGCGCACCCGGACCTCCGGCGCCGCCGCCACCATGCGGCCGATCCGCGCGACAGGCGTGCCGGCGCGCCCGGCCGCCGCGCGCAGGTCATCCGCCGCCTCCGGCGCCGCGGCGAACAGCAATTCGTAGTCGTCCCCGCCGGTCAGCAGGCCCGCCAGCAGGCCAGGCTCGTTCGCCACCAGCGCCCGCGCGGCGGCCGACAGCGGCACGGCATCCGCCTCCACCTCGGCCCCGCAGCCGGCGGCCCGGCACAGATGCCCCAGGTCCTGCACCAGCCCGTCCGAGACATCCATCGCCGCCCGCGCCAGCCCGGCAATCGCCTGCCCCAGCGCCAGGCGCGGCCGCGGCAGGCGGTAGCGGGACGCCAGATGCCCCTCGGCATCCCCCGGCACCTGCCCGCGCAGCACGCGCAGCCCCAGCGCGCCATCGCCGATCGTGCCCGACACCCAGACATCGTCGCCCGGCCGCGCGCCGGCGCGCCGCAGCACCGCCCCCGGCGCCACGGTGCCCAGGATGGTCAGCGACAGGCAGGTCGGCCCCGGCGTCACGGTGGTGTCGCCGCCCAGCACATGCAGGCCGAATTCCCGCTGGTCCTCGGCCAGGCCGCGCACGAAGGCGGCGATCCAGTCATCGCCCACGCCGCGCTGGAAGGTGGTCGTCATCAGGTAGCCGAGCGGCGCCGCACCCATCGCCGCCAAGTCCGACAGGTTCACCCGCAGCAGCTTGCGCCCGATGGTCTCGGGCGGGTCGTCGGGCAGGTAGTGCACGCCCTCGACCATCGCATCGGCGGCGATCACCAGCCGCCGCCCGGCCGGGATGTCCAGCACCGCCGCGTCATCCGCCAGGTCGAGCGCCCCCTGCCCCGCCAGCGGCCGGAAATGCCGGGCGATCAGCGCGAATTCCGCCGGCAGGCTCACCGCGCGGCCCCGAACTCCTGCGGGCGCAGCGCGTGGGCCATGGCATCCAGCACGCCATTGGCGAAGCGCGCCGTCTCCTCATCGAGGAACCCCCGCGCGACATCGAGGTATTCGTTGATCACCACCCGCGCCGGCGGTTCGCGGCCCGCCAGCAATTCCGCCGCCGCCGCGCGCAGCACCGCGCGCAGCACGGGGTCCAGGCGCTCCAGCGTCCAGTCCTTGCTCAGATGCGCGCGGATCTCGGCATCGCCGGCCTCGCTGCCCTTGGCGGCGGCGCCCAGGATGGCCTGGAACAGCGGGATATTCGCCAGCGGCACGCCGCCATCCTCGAAGGCCTCCGCACCCTCGCCGGCGCCGATGCGGTGGCGGATGAACTGGTCGGCGACCGTCTCGGCGCTCTCGCCGGTCTGCTCGGATTGGAACAGGGCCTGCACGGCGGCGACGCGCGCGCCGGTGCGCGGGCGGCCGGCCGGGGTCTGGCGCTGGCTCATCCCGCCACGCTCCAGCCGCGCGCGAGGTCGATCTGGCCCAGCACGGCGTACGCGGCCTCGGCCCCCTTGTTCATGCGGTCGCCGAACGAACGGGCCTCGGCCTGCGCCAGGTTGTCCACGGTCAGCAGGCCGAAGCCGACCGGCACGGCGTGCCTGGTCGAGAGTTCCATCACGCCATGGCAGATGGCGTCGCAGATGAAGCTGTAGTGGTCGGTCTCGCCCTTCACGACGCAGCCCAGCAGCAGGAAGCCATCCCACCGGCGCGGGGAGGCCAGCGCCATCGCCAGCGCGGCGGGCAGTTCATAGGCGCCGGCGACCTCGACGATATCGACGCTGGCGGCCACGTCGGCCAGCACGCGCTCGGCACCGTCGCGCATGCCGTAGACCACGTCGCGGTAATAGGGTGCGGCGATCACCAGGATGCGCGGGGCCGGCCCGGCCAGCGTGGCAGGGCCGCGCTCGGGGGAATCAAGGGTGCTCACGCGTTGGAATCCGATTCGATGGGGCGTGTCTCGACATCCTCCAGCCCATAGCCTTCGAGGCCGACGATCGGGCGGGGGTTGTTGGACAGGCGGATGATGCGGCTGAGGCCAAGGTCGGACAGGATCTGCGCGCCGATGCCGTAGTCGCGCAATTCGGGCGCCACGGTGCGGCCACGCCCGCGGCGGATCTGGTCGGACAGCCCATCGGCGCGGCCATCGCGCAGCAGCACCACCACGCCGCGCCCGGCCTTCGCGATCATGCGCATGGCACCATGCAATTCGCCCAGCGTGCGCCCGGCCACCAGGTCGTTGATCAACGAGGCCGCGTGCATGCGCACCAGGACGGGTTCCGCGCCGGTGATGTCGCCCTTGACCAGCGCCAGGTGCTCGCCGGGGCTGACCGTGCTGGCATAGACCACGGCGCGCCAGTCGCCCCCGATCGCCTGCGGCAGGGTGCTGTCCTCGACGCGCTGCACCAGGCGTTCGGTGCGGCGGCGATGCGCGATCAGGTCGGCGATGGTGCCGAGCTTGAGGCCGTGATGCTGCGCGAAGGCGACCAGGTCGGGCATGCGCGCCATGGTGCCGTCGTCGTTCATGATCTCGCAGATCACGCCCGACGGGTTGAGCCCCGCCATGCGCGCGAAATCGACCGCGGCTTCGGTATGGCCGGCGCGCACCAGCGTGCCGCCCTCGCGCGCCACCAGCGGGAAGACATGGCCCGGGGTGACGATGTGCTCGCGCCCGAGGTCCGGGTTGATCGCGACCGCCACGGTGCGCGACCGGTCGGCGGCGGAGATGCCGGTGGTGACACCCTCGCGCGCCTCGATGGAGACGGTGAAGGCGGTCTGGTGGCGGGTGCCGTTCGACTGCGCCATCAGCGGCAGGCCGAGCTGCTCGACGCGCGCGCGCGTCATGGCCAGGCAGATCAGCCCGCGGGCGAAGCGCGCCATGAAGTTGATGGCATCCGGTGTCGCGAATTGCGCGGGGATGACCAGGTCGCCCTCGTTCTCGCGGTCCTCGTCATCGACCAGGATGAACATGCGCCCGCGCCGCGCTTCCTCGAGCAGTTCCTCGGTGGGCGAGAGGAAGTCGGAGAACGACGTGCGGACGGTCTGGGTGGTCGCGCTCAACGCTGGTACTCCCGCAGCCGCGCGACATAGCGCGCCATCGTGTCGACCTCGATGTTGACCCGGTCGCCGGGCTGCAGCGTGCCGAAGGTGGTGATCGAGGCAGTGTGCGGGATGATGTTGACCCCGAAGACCTCCCCGTCAACCTCGTTGACCGTGAGCGAGACGCCATCGATCGCGACCGACCCCTTGGGCGCGATATAGGGCGCGATGTCGTGCGGCACGCGGAAGCGCCAGCGCACCGAGGCGTTCTCCGGCGTCGCGGAGACCACCTCCCCCACCCCATCCACATGCCCGGCGACGATATGCCCGCCCAGCTCATCCCCCACGCGCAGCGGGCGTTCGAGGTTGATGCGCGCGCCGGGCTTCCAGCTGCCGGCGGTCGTCTTCGCCACCGTCTCGGCCGAGCAATCCACGCTGAAGGCATCGGCGGCGAGGTGCACCACCGTCAGGCACACCCCCGAACACGCGATGGAAGCGCCCAGCACGGCCGGGGCCGGCGAGGCCAGGAAGGCCGGGTCGGTGCCGATCACCAGGCGCAGGTCGTGGCCGCCGCCGATCGGCAGGATGTCGCGCACGCTGCCAAGCGCCGTCACGATCCCGGTGAACATCAGGGGCTCTCCTCGAATTCGGTCAGGATATCGGCGCCCAGGGGGCGGACCGCCACCCTGCGGAAGCGTGGCATGGCCGCCAGGGCCGCGAGGCGCAAGCCCTCGGCGGCCGGCCAGCCCTCGGCGCCGATGATGCCCGGCGCGTGGAACCAGGCCAGGCGATCGACCAGCCCGGCGCGCAGCAGGCCGGCGGCAAGCCCGGCACCGCCCTCGGCCAGCACGCGCGTCACGCCGCGCCGCGCCAGCGCGCCCAGCAGCGCCCGCAGGTCGAGACCCCCGGCGGGATCGGGGGCCACGGTCTGCACCGCGACGCCGGCGGCGATGTAGGGCGCCAGCGCGGCCGGCGGATGGCCCGGCGCGGTGATGATGCAGCTGGGCGCCACGCCGGCCGTCGCGACCAGCCGCGCGGCGACCGGCGTGCGCAGGCGGGCATCGGCCACCACGCGCAGCATCGGCGCGCGCTCCATGCCCGGGATGCGGCAGGTCAGGTCGGGGTCGTCGGCCAGCACGGTGCCGGACCCCACCAGGATGGCGTCGTGCCGGGCGCGCATTGCATGCACCTCGCGCCGCGCCTGCGGCCCGGTGATCCAGCGGGATTCGCCGGCGGCGGTGGCGATGCGCCCATCCAGCGTGGAGGCGAGCTTCAGCGTGACCACCGGCAGCCCGGCCTCGATGCGGCGGAAGAAGCCGGCGTTCAGCGCGCGCGCCTCGGCCTCGCACAGGCCTTCCTCGACCAGGATGGCGGCAGAACGCAGGCGCTCCAGGCCGCGGCCATTCACCCGCGGGTCGGGGTCGCGCATGGCCATCACCACGCGGGCGATGCCGGCGGCTTCCAGCGCATCGCAGCAGGGCGGCGTGCGGCCGTGGTGCGAACAGGGTTCCAGCGTGACATAGGCGGTGGCACCCCGGGCCTTCGAGCCGGCGCGGCGGATCGCCTCGGTCTCGGCATGCGGGCGCCCGCCGGGCTGGGTCCAGCCGCGCCCGACCACCTGGCCATGGCGCACCAGCACGCAGCCGACCGCGGGGTTCGGCCAGGCATTGCCAAGGCCGCGGCGGGCGAGCGCCAGGGCGGCGCGCATGTGGGACAGGTCGTCGGACATCGGGGCGCCGGGTTGTCGCGCGGCGGCGGGCGCGCGGCAAGCCGGCGGGGTCAGCGCACCACGCGCGCCAATTGCAGCAGCGACAGCAGCGCCCCCGCCAGATAGGTGAAGGCCGCCGCCTTCAGCACCGTGCGGGCGGCGCGCAGGTCACGCTCCGCCAGGTAGCCGCCCGCCTGCAGCGCCGGCAATGCGCGCCCGAAGGACGCATCGAATTCCAGCGGCAGCGTGACCAGCTGCAAGCCCACCGACAGCCCGAACACCGCCAGCGCCAGCAGCATCGAGGGCAGCACCAGGTGCCCCGCCCCGGTCGCCACGCCGACCAGCGGCAGCACCGTCATCAGCGCGATCGCCACCATCCGCAGCGGTCCCACGATGCGCGCCAGCGCCAGGCGCAGGTTGAACAGCGGCGCCCCGTCGCGATGCTGGACGGCGTGCGCGACCTCATGCGCCGCCACCGCCACCGCGGTGACCGACCGGCCATCGAGGTGTTCCGGCGACAGCCGCACCATCAGCGCGCCGGGATCGTAGTGGTCGCCCTGGTCGGTCGGCTCCACGCCCACCTGCGGCAGCCCGGCCTGGTCCAGCAGGTGGCGGGCCAATTCGCCGCCGGTGCCCGGCAGGTCGGGGCGATCCGCGCCATGGCGCGCCATCGCCCATTTCACATAGGCCATGGGCCCGAAGACCAGCAGCAGCAGGATGACGCCGCCGATGACGACCATGCCGCCCGCCGTCAGTCCTTCTGGCCGAGTTCGCCCAGGAAGGCCTGGAAGTCCTTCGCCTCGCTGAAATTGCGATAGACGCTGGCGAAGCGGACATAGGCGACCTGGTCGAGCTCGCGCAGCGATTCCATCAGCAATTCGCCGATCTTGCGGGACGGGATCTCGGTCTCGCCCTCGGTTTCCAGGCGACGCTGGATGGAATTCACCAGGCGTTCGATGCGGTCCTCATCGACCGGGCGCTTGCGGAGCGCGACGCGCACGGACCGCGCCAGCTTCTCGCGGTCGAAGGGCACGCGGCGGCCGTCGGTTTTCAGCACCGTGATCTCGCGCAGCTGCACGCGCTCGAAGGTGGTGAAGCGTGCGCCGCAGGCCGGGCAGGCGCGGCGCCGCCGGATCGCGGCGCTGTCCTCGGCCGGACGGCTGTCCTTCACCTGCGTGTCCTCGGAACCGCAGAAGGGGCATTTCATCGGTCAATAGACCGGGAAGCGGCGGCAGAGCTCCAGGACCTTGGCCGCCACCGCGGCCTCGACCGCGCTGTTGCCGCCTTCGGCATTGGCGGCTGCGGCACCGTCCAGCACCTCGCCGATCAGCCGGCCGACCTGGCGGAATTCCGCCGTGCCGAAGCCGCGCGTGGTGCCGGCGGGGGTGCCCAGCCGGACGCCGGAGGTCACCATCGGCTTCTCGGGATCGAAGGGAATGGCGTTCTTGTTGCAGGTCAGGTGGGCGCGGTTCAGCGCCGCCTCGGCGACCTTGCCGTTGAGCTTCTTGGGCCGCAGGTCGACCAGCAGCAGGTGGTTGTCGGTGCCGCCGGTCACCAGGTCGAGGCCCTGGGCCTTCAGTTCCTCGGCCAGCGCCCGGGCATTGGCCACGACCTGCGCGGCATAGGCCTTGAAGCCCGGCTCCAGCGCCTCCCCGAAGGCCACCGCCTTGGCGGCGATGACATGCATCAGCGGCCCGCCCTGCAGGCCCGGGAAGACGGCGGAGTTGAACTTCTTCGCCAGCGCCTCGTCATTCGTGAGGATCATGCCCCCGCGCGGGCCGCGCAGCGTCTTGTGGGTGGTGGTGGTCACCACATGGGCATGCGGCACCGGGCTGTCATGCGCGCCGCCGGCGACCAGGCCGGCGAAATGCGCCATGTCCACCATGAAATACGCGCCCACCTCGTCCGCGATGGCGCGGAAGCCGGCGAAATCCCAGGCGCGGGCATAGGCAGACCCACCCGCGATGATCACCTTGGGCTTCGATTCCAGGGCGATGCGGCGCACTTCGGCCATGTCGATGCGCTGGTCCTCGCGCCGCACCGTATAGGGCACCGGCTTGAACCACTTGCCCGACTGGTTGGCCGGCGAGCCGTGCGTCAGGTGCCCACCGGCGGCGAGATCGAGGCCCATGAAGGTGTCGCCCGGCTGCATCAGGGCCAGGAACACCGCCTGGTTGGCCTGCGCGCCGGAATGCGGCTGCACGTTGGCGAAGCCTGCCCCGAACAGCTGGCAGGCGCGTTCGATGGCCAGGCGCTCGGCGATGTCGACCGCCTCGCAGCCGCCATAATAGCGGCGGCCGGGATAGCCCTCGGCGTATTTGTTGGTCAGCACGGACCCCTGGGCTTCGAGCACGGCGCGCGAGACGATGTTCTCGCTGGCGATGAGCTCGATGCCATCCTGCTGGCGCGTCAGTTCCTGCGCGACCGCGGCGGCGATCGCCGGGTCGGCCTGCGCGAGGGTGGCGCCGAAGAAGCCGGCGGGGGGGGCGGAGCCGGTCGCGGCGCCGTCGGGGGAGCGGGTCGGGGCGGGGGCGGGGCGCGTCATGCGCCGGGTTTTGCGCCGGGGGGGCTCAGCTTGTCCACCCGCCGTTGATGGCGCCCGCCCTCGAAGGGGGTGGACAGGAAGGCGCGCACGGCGTCGAGCGCGGTCTCGACCCCGATGGTGCGGGCGCCAAGGCAGGCGATGTTGGCATCGTTATGGCCGCGGGTGAGGCGCGCCTCGGTCGAGTCGTGCAGCACCGCGGCGCGGATGCCGGGGTGGCGGTTGGCGGCGATCGCCATGCCGATGCCGGTGCCGCAGACCAGGATGCCGAAGGGGGCGGCGCCGGCGGCGACGGCCTCGGCCACCTTGGCGGCGAAGTCCGGGTAGTCTACGGAATCGGGACCGTGGGTGCCGAGGTCGGCGACGGTGTGGCCTTCCGCCTCGAGGGCTGCCTTGAGGGCGAGCTTGAGCGGGAGGCCGGCGTGGTCGGAAGCGAGGGGGAGCGCGATCGCGCCGGCCATGGTGAAGCCTCGTCATGCTGGCGGCGCCGCAGCTGACCCGATGTCGCCCGCGCCGCGGGCCGAGACCTAACCGATCAGGAAGCGAACTGGGATAGCCTTACGGAATGTCTGATCAGAAAAAACTGGCCATCCTTGTCGCCGCGGAGCGGTCCGGCACGCATTACGTTCGGTCGGTCATCAACCAGAACCGGGCGGGCCGCGCCTTCGGCGAGGTCGCCAATGCATCGGTCGACCCCGAACCGGGCGACACGCTGAACTTCTTCGCCTTTCGCCGCGACTACCTGCTGGCGCATCCGGAGATGTTCGTCCCGTCCGTCAGGAATACCGAACAGTTGATCAATGCCTATCTTGATCACTGCCTCGATATCGGCGCCAGCGTTGCCCCGCCGATGATCCTCGACATCAAGTATGGGCACCTCATGAACTTCACCAGCGGCTGGTGGGATGTCCTGTCACGACCGCTGCTGTTCGACATCGCCAAGTCACGCGGCATTCCGATCATCCACCTGGTGCGCCGGCGTGTGTTCGAAACCGTGATCTCCAACATGTACGCAAGCGCCACCGGTGTCTGGCGCGCCTCCTCCACCGAGGAACTGCAGACCATCCAGATCGACATCGACCGGGACCTGCTGATCGAACGCGCACGCCTGCTGCGGCAGTCCATCAACCTGTGCCGGACATGGATCGAGGGCAACCACCATGCCGAACTGCACTACGAGGACCTGCTGTCGGTGCCCTCGCCGGGCTGGAGCCTGCTGGGCTCCCTGACCCATTCGCACGTCACGGAGATCAAGTCGTTCTTCATCAAGACGACCCCGGCCTATGAGACGATCATCACGAATTTCCAGGACATCGCCGACCTGCTGACGCTGGATGTCGACGGCGATCTTCCGGAACCGCCGGCATGACGGATCCGATACCCGTCCTCGGCCCTGCGCGACCGCTGCACCTTCTCACCATCACCCACACGCCGGAGCTGGCCGCGCTGCGGCTGCAGGCGCGTTCGGTGGCGCGTTTCCTCGACCCCAGCCACGCCGGCGCCATCGTGGTCATCTGCAACGAACCGGCCATGGCGCCGTTCCGCGATCAGTTCGACGCGCAGGTCCGCCCGGAATACGGCGCGCATGCGCGCAGCGTCACGCTCATGCATCGCGACGAGCTGGCGCAACCGCGGCACTGGCGCCACGGCTGGCGCTCGCAGCAGCTGCTCAAGCTGCTCGCGTCGCGGCACCTCGCCGAGGGCGATGTCCTCGTGCTCGATTCGAAGAACCATTTCATCCGCCCCATCGCGGCGGACAGCTACCGCGCACCCGATGGCCGCCTGCGGACCTGGCGATCCCACCACCGCGGGCACATGGAGCAGTATTTCCGCGCATCCGTCGCCGCCTTCGATGTCCCGGTCGAACCGCATATCGACCACTGGACCCCGACGGTGACACCGATGGCGTTCCCGGTCGCCGATATCCGGGAATGCCTCGACGCCCTGTATGTCAGGTTCGGGGCCGAGTTCCACGAGACGTTCCTGGCTTCCGACTGCAGGATGACGGAATTCTTCCTCATCGCTGCCTGTCAATTGCGCTCGCAGGGCGATCTGGGCGCGCGCTATGTCTTCGGCGACCGGCCCAACAGCGCCATCCTGTTCAAGGACAAGGTGCTGGACCACAACCGCTTCGGCTCGGTGCTGTTCGCCGCGAGCCAGCCCCACACGCTCAGCTTCGCCATCCATCATGCGGCCGTCGGGCTGCTGAACGAGGCGCAGCGGGACCGGGTCACCGATTTCTGGGTTGATCGCGGCCTCATTGCCCAGCGTGAGGAAGCCGAGGTCTTCCTGCGGCCACCCTACGGTGCATGAGCCGGGCCTCAGCAGGCCGGGGCGCGACATCCGCCGCGCCTCGTCCGCGCTTCCCGCTCGCGCGGTCTGTGCCCCCCCTTGGACGAGGACCTCTTGGTGAACAAGCCAACGCTCGAAGAGACGTTTACCCGCATCTTCCGCTCCGGCTGGTGGGGCTCGGAGGAAAGCGTCAGCGGCCGCGGGTCGGAACTCGCCACGACGGTCGCGATCCGCGAAAACCTGGGCGCGTGGCTGGCGCGGAACCCTCGCGTCCAGACGCTGTTCGACGCGCCATGCGGCGACTTCAACTGGATGCGACTGGTCGATTTCCCCGCCGGCGTGCGCTACATCGGCGGCGACATCGTTGCCGACCTCATCGACAAGAACAATGAAACCTATGGCAACGACCTGCGGCGGTTCGTCCACCTGGACGCCACCTCGGACGCCTTCCCCCAGGCCGATGCGTGGTTCTGCCGGGACATGATGATCCATCTGCCCCTGCCGCTGTGCCTGTCCGCGATCGCGAACTGCAGGCGCGCGGGCATGACCTATATCCTCGCGACGACCTTCATCAATGCCGACAATCAGCGCGATATCGCCCCGGGTCACTACCGGCAGGTGAACCTGGCCAAGGCACCCTTCGATCTCGGACCGCCGATCGAGATGCTCCCCGATCCGGCCGAGAACAACCAGACGGACCGCTTCATCGGCGTCTGGCGCCTCGACTGACCACGGGCGCCGGCGCGTGGTCGCGCGCCGGGCATCATCCCAGGCGTTCGACCAACCGCTGGACCCGCTCGGGGGCGGTTCGCGCGAAGCCCGTCGCCTTCGCCACGAGAGCCGCGAGCCTCACGCGGTCGTCGGCGCGATGCGCGGCATCGGCGGCCGCCTCGATCCAGGACAGCCGGAGGTTCTCGGGCAGGCGGTGCTCCACCGCCTCGAACAGCCGATGGGCGCAAGCAGCCCGACGATCGAGCAACGCGCAGGACACCCCCACCACCCGCCGCGGCGAACGCCGCCTGGCGCCGAGCGCGAAAGCGACCGCCTCGCCGGCGCTGCCGTGCCTGCATACGGAAATCAGGTCGCGTATCGTGGCCGAGGCTGCGAAGGCGTGCCCGACCTCATGGCCAAGGCGCGGCATCGGCACCAGCCTGACACGGTCCGGCGCGACCGCGGCGAGACGCCCCGCCTGGAAGCGATCCGGCGGTTCGCAAGGGTCAAAGAAAACGAAGGCCCGGCCATCCACGGCGTCGTGCGTGACCGCCATGCCGTCATGCAGGCCGGGCACGTAGAAGCGCCGGTACCGCCGGTCAGCATCGCCGACGTCGTTGGGCGAAATGGACCATTGCGGCGCCCATGCGATGACCGTCGTCGCCTGAAGGTCCCGGCTCCATCGCAACGCTCCGTAGCCACCCATCGAAGACCCGAACAGCACGACCTCGCGGAACGCCGCGATGCGCGCACGGATCTCCCCGATCGCGGCCCGCATGGCCTCGGCCGGGAACCATGCGTCATGCCGATCGACGATGCCGATCGCCGGCAGGCCCAGCTTCTCGACCACGGTCCTGGCGAAAAATTCACCATCGGCATCGCCATGGCCCACATGCGAGAACGTGACCACGACGGCATCACCAACGCCGCCCGACCAATAGACGCGCAGCGCCGCGGAATTGTGAATCTCGTGCATTGTGCGATCCTGTCGCGCGCCGTCGTTGGATGCGGGGCTGGCGTCGGCCGATGGGGTGGGTTGAGGCTTCAAGGCGGCCCTTCGCTGATCTAAACACCCCATGGCGCCGTCGCGTGGCAATAGGCAAAGGCTCAAGGTCAGGATATGTCAGTGACCACCGATGGCGGGTACGAGGCCGCCCCCGACCTCGCCGCCCTGCGCGCCGAGGTCGCCGACCTGCGTGCCCGCATGGACTCCTACGAACGCATCCTGCAGCTGCGCGACGCGGCCCTGGACCAGCCCCCCGGGCCCGCCCCCGGGCCCGCCGCCACCCTTCCCCTGCCCGACCATTTCGACATCGCCGCCGACCAGCTGCTGCCGGTGCAGGACGGCTTCTACCAGCTCGAATGGGGCCCCGAGGGCGCGTTCCGCTGGACCGGCCCCGCCCAGGATGTCGGCTTCGACACCTGGGTCGACCGCTCCATCCCGCTGGTCGCCACGCTGCGCCTGTTCCATTTCGGCACCCCCGCCAATGCCGGCGAACTCGCCATCGAGGTCGACGGCACCGCCTATCCGCTGGCGCGCGAAGGCAAGGACAAGCTGCTGCGCTCCGAGCCCATCGCGACCCGCCCGGGCAACGGGCCGACACGCATCACCCTGCGCGTGCCGCACCTGCATTCCCCTGCCGCGCGCGGTGCCGCCGACCGCCGCGTGCTCGGCGTGGCATTCCAGCGCCTGCGCATCGAACCGGCCTGAGGATTCAGGCCCATGACCGTGTCCGCACGCCGCATCACCGCGGCGATCTGCACCTACGAACGCTACGACCTGCTGCCCGGCGCGATCGATTCCGCCCTCGCGCAGTCCCTCCCGCGCGACGCCTTCCAGGTCGTCGTGGTGGACAATTCGCCCGATCCCGAACGCTCGGCGCGCGAAGCCGCGGCCTTCGCCGGCCACGACAACCTGGTCTGGCACCACGAACCGCGCCCGGGCCTGTCCAATGCGCGCAACGTCGCCGCGCGGCTGGCCGGCGCGCCGCTGGTCGCCTACCTGGATGACGATGCCCGCGCCGATGCGGTCTGGCTCGAGAACGTGGCCGGCTGCTTCGACCAGTTCGGCCCCGCCGTGCAGGTGGTGGGCGGGCGCATCCGCCCCTGGTGGGGCGCGCCGCGCCCCGACTGGCTGGCCGACGAGATGCTGGGCGACATCACCGTGGTCGACCTCGGCCCGCACCGCCGCCTGCTGGCCGATGGCGAATGGGTGGCCGGCGCGAATATCGCGTTTCGCGTCTCGGCGCTGGCGGCGGCCGGCTGGTTCGACACCTCGCTCGGGCGGACCGGCGGCGGCGCCAGCCTGCTGTCGGCCGAGGAGACCGCGGTGACCGACCGCATCCGCGCGCTGGGCGGCCAGGTCGCCTACGACCCGCTGGCGGCGGTGGACCACTGGGTCGATCCCGACCGGCTGACGCAGCGCTGGTTCCGCCGCCGCGCCGCCTGGCAGGCGGTGTCGGACTACCTGCGCGACCCCAAGGCGCGCCTGGCCAAGCGCGACGAAGCCTGGGGCGCGGTGAAGGGCTTCCTGCTGCAACAGAACCCGGCCGACCGCACCATGCGCGGGCTGGCGCTGGAACAGGCATCGGCGCCGGATTTCCGCTGGCAGGTCTCGGCCGTCTACAACGCCGTCACCGCGCTGCTCGCGGGCCTCGATGAGCGCGATGACCTCTGACGCGCCCGGCGGCGGCGCGCCATCGCCCCCCGCGCCGCCCGGCGCCTGGGACGGGCTGCGCGTCCTGGTGCTCTCCCCGGTGCCGACCTGGCCGATCACGCTGGGCAACCGCAACCGCATCGTGCAGGTCAACCGCGCCCTCCAGCGCGAGGGCGCGCGCGTGTCGCTGCTGCACTACCCGTCCGACGACGAATGGCGCGTGCGCCTGCCGCGCGCCGCCCTGGCCGAGATGGCGCGGCAATGGGACGAGGTCTTCACCTGCCCCGTCACCCGCCCGCTGCACACCCGCCCCTCGGAAGGCGAGGATCACGCCGCCGATGACTGGTGGGACCCGGCGATCGGCCAGATGCTCGACTGGCTGTTCAAGGTCGGGCGCTACGACGCGCTGCTGGTGAACTACACTTGGCTGTCGAAGGCGCTGGAACACGCGCCGGCCGGGGTGCTGCGCATCCTCGACACGCATGACCGGTTTTCCGACCGCCGCGCGCTGCTGGCGCAGAACGGCCTGCCGCCGGAATACTTCCACACCACGCAGGACCAGGAACGCCTGGCACTGGACCGCGCCGACCTGGTCTGGGCCATCAAGGACCAGGAAGCGGAATTCTTCCGCACCATCACCGCGCGCCCGGTCCGCACGCTGCTGCACGCCGAACCCCTGCGCGCCGCGCCACCACCCGCCGTGACGGCGGCCGCGCCGGCCGCCCCCGATCGCGCCGCCGGCGTGCTGCGGCTGGGCATCGTGGGCGGGCGCAACAACATCAACGCCAGCAACATCCGCGGCTTCCTGAAGACCGCCGACGCCTACCTGCGGCGCACCCTGCTGCCGATCGAGATCGTGGTCGGCGGATCGGTCTGCGACCTGCTGGAAGGCCTGCGCCTGCCCTACCTGCGCCTGCTCGGCCGGGTCGAGGAAATGGACGAGCTCTACGACCAGGTCGATGCCGTGCTGGCGCCGCTGGCCTTCTCCACCGGCCTCAAGATCAAGGTCGGCGAGGCACTGTCGCGCGGCAAGCCGCTGATCAGCCATGTCCATGCCTTCGAAGGCTACGTCGCCACCCACCCCTTCCACGAATGCGCCGATTTCGACGCGATGATGCGCGCCATCCATCGCCTGGTGCGCGACCCCGCCGCGCTCGACACGCTGGCCGAGGCGTCGCGCCGCTCGGTCGATGAAGCCGCCGCCGGGATCGCGGATACGCTGGCCGATGCCGGCCGGCGCGCCGGGCAACTACCGCCCTCGGTCGTGGTGTCGCTGCGCTTCGACCAGGCGCGGCTCGGCGCGCTCGGCTTCGACCACCTGCTGGATGCGGCGCGCTATGCCGGCTTCCGCGCGCCGGTGGTGTTCCACTTCGCCGGGGAAGCGACGGCGGCGGACCCGGCGGCGCTGCGCCTGCTGGCCGCGCGCGGGCGCGCCGTGGTGGATCCGCGCGCCGCCCCCCTGCCCGATGACATCGCCGAGATCCTGTTCGACGACGCGCCACCGCGCCTGGCGAGCCTCGGCGCGCTGCTGCACGAACCGCACCTGATGGCCTGGTTCGCGGCCATGCCCGACCACCTGCCCTGCGTGCCCGTGCGGACCCGCCTGGGCACCTGCCACCTGGGCGCGCTGTCGCTCGATGGCGGGCTGCCGGACCCGCTGGACGTCGCCGCCCTGGCCCGCGCCTTCCCGCGCTTCCTGCTGCTCGAGGAAACACCCTCGCACGATGCCGCCGTGGTGATGCGCGCGGCGGGCGCCGAGCGCGTGCTGGCGCCGCTGCTCTGGCGCGGCGAGGAAAGCCGCCTGCTGGCGGCGCTGCGCGGCAGCCCGCCCGGCCCGGTCGCGCTGATCTGCGCCGATGTGGCGGCGCGCGACATCCTGCCGGTGCTCGCCTGCCTGACCGGCCTGCTGGGCCGCGAGGTCACGCTGTTCTGCCCGCCCGCCGCGACACCGCCGGCCTGGCCGACCAGCGGTCCGCTCGCGGTGCGCGCCGAGGCCGTGACGCGCGCGCCGCTCGCGGCCTTCTTCGCCCCGGCCAGCTGGGCCACGCGCCGCCCCGCCTTCATCCTGGAACACGGCCGCCCGCGCGCGGCGCTGCCAGCGCGCGAGGTCGCGCTGCGCGCCGGCATCGCGCATCTGCGCTTCGGCGACGACAGCGCGCCGGCGGTGGTCCCGACCGCGCCGGCCATGTCGTATCGCACGCGGGGCTTCGTCTCGACCGCGCTGGTGCTGTCGCTGCTGGACCGGCGCGACGGCACGGTGCCGCCCAATACGGGCGCGCCCGAGGAATACGGGCGCGATGCCGGCTGGGCGCGGCTGTGGGGCGAGCTGGGGCGCCTGGTCGCCGCCTGAGGCGCGGGCCGCGGCCAGCGCCGCGAACGCCATCGCGCCGCGCCGCGCGTGCCGATCCGCCCGGCCCGCCCGCACGCCTCCCGGCGCGCGCCACTGCCTCCGGCGCCGCGCTGTTGCGCGCATCCTGGCCGGCCGCGTCCGTCCATCCGGTCGGGATCCGGTCGATCGATCCGCCGTTCACGCCGGCGCGCGCAGCCTTCGCCGCCCGGCTGGTGGCGGTTGAACGGATGATGCGCCCGCCGGTCCCGCATTTCGCTTTCGCCGCCCCCGAACCCGTGGCACTTGATGCGCAGGAAAACGCCACCAACGGAGGGTCCCCCATGTCCGCGCCGAATTGGACCAACCCCGAGACCATCGCGCTGCACGCCGGCTGGCGGGCGGACCCCTCCACCGGCTCGGTCGCGGTGCCGATCCACCAGACCACCTCCTTCCAGTTCCAGGACACCGGCCACGCGGCGCGGCTGTTCGGCCTGGCCGAGATGGGCAACATCTACACCCGCATCATGAACCCGACCGTCGATGTGCTCGAGAAGCGCATCGCCGCGATGGAAGGCGGCGTGGCCGGGCTTGCCCTCGGCTCGGGCCAGGCGGCGACCACCTTCGCGGTGCTGAACCTGTGCGAGGCCGGCGACAACATCGTCAGTTCCACCGACCTGTACGGCGGCACCTGGAACCTGTTCGCGAACACGCTCAAGACCTTCGGAATCGAGGTCCGCTTCGTCGACCCCACCGACCCGCAGGCCTTCGTGCGCGCCACCGATGCGCGCACCCGCTGCTGGTACGCCGAAACCCTGCCCAACCCGAAGCTGCAGGTCTTCCCGATCGCGGAAGTGGCCGCGCTGGGTCGCAAGATCGGCGTGCCGCTGATCATGGACAACACCGCAGCACCCGTGCTGTGCAAGCCGCTGGCGCTCGGCGCGGCCATCGTCATGCACTCCACCACCA
The DNA here is from genome assembly GCF_918698155.1 of Roseomonas sp. CECT 9278. Taxonomy (GTDB): domain Bacteria; phylum Pseudomonadota; class Alphaproteobacteria; order Acetobacterales; family Acetobacteraceae; genus Neoroseomonas. Next base: position 141,218 of record NZ_CAKKLX010000002.1, on the reverse strand, counting down.
AGTGGATCGGCGGGCATGGCACCAGCATCGGCGGCGTGGTGGTCGATGGCGGCAATTTCGACTGGGAGGCGCACCCCGAACGCTTCCCCACGCTGAACAAGCCCGACAGCTCCTATCACGGCGCGGTCTGGACGCAGGCCGTGAAGCCGCTGGGGCCCATCGCCTACATCATCCGCATGCGGGTGATCCTGCTGCGCGACCTCGGTGCGCCGATGGCGCCGATGAATGCCTTCCTGACCTTGCAGGGGCTGGAAACCCTGCCGCTGCGCATCGAACGCCATTGCGAGAACGCGCTGCGTGTCGCCGCGCACCTGGCACAGCACCCGGCGGTGGCGCGCGTGATCCATCCCTCGTTGATGACCGGCGAGGCGAAGCGCCGCGCCGACGCCACGCTGCGCGGCGGCTATGGCAGCCTGATGGGCATCGAGCTGAAGGGCGGCAAGGACGCCGGCCAGAAGTTCATCGAGGCGCTGCAGATGTTCTACCACGTCGCCAATATCGGCGACGCGCGCTCGCTCGCGATCCATCCCGCCACCACCACGCACAGCCAGCTGAACGAGGCCGACCAGGCGGCGTCCGGCGTCTCGCCCGGCTATATCCGCCTGTCGATCGGCATCGAGCATATCGACGACATCCTGGCCGACCTCGACCAGGCGCTGGCGGCGGCGAGCGGCCCGTCCATGAAGGCGGCCGCCGAATGAACGCCGATCGCCGCCAGGGCGCTCCCTTCAGCATCGAGGCGCCCGACACCCCGGGCGCCTACCCCACCGTGCGGCTGCGCCGCAACCGGCGCGACGGATGGACGCGACGGCTGGTCTCCGAGAACACGCTGTCGGTCGACGACCTGATCTGGCCGATCTTCGTCATCGAGGGTTCCAACGAGGAACGCCCCGTCGCCTCCATGCCCGGCCAGGTGCGCGTGACGGTGGATCGCGTCGCGAAGCATGTGGAGCGCGCCGCGACGCTCGGCGTGCCCGCCATCGCCATCTTCCCCGTCACCCCGCCCGAGGCCAAGGACGCCGAGGGCACCGAGGCGCTGAACGCCAACAACCTGATCTGCCGCGCGGCGCGCGAATTGAAGAAGCACTTCCCCGAGGTCGGGCTGGTCGGCGATGTCGCGCTCGACCCCTATACCGACCACGGCCATGACGGCGTGCTGCGCGAAACCCGCACCGGCGACTACGTCCACAACGACGATTCCGTCGCCATCCTGGTGCGCCAGGCGGTCAACCAGGCCGAGGCCGGCATCGACGTGATCGCGCCGTCCGACATGATGGATGGCCGCATCGGCGCGATCCGCGGCGCGCTGGATGCGCAGGGCTTCATCGACACGCGCATCATGTCCTACGCCGCCAAGTACGCGAGCGCCTTCTACGGACCGTTCCGCGATGCGCTGGGCTCGGGCAAGGCGCTGCGCGGCGACAAGAAGACCTACCAGATGGACCCGGCCAATTCCGACGAGGCGCTGCGCGAAGTCGCCCTCGACCTCGCGGAAGGGGCCGACATGGTCATGGTCAAGCCGGGCATGCCGTATCTCGACATCGTGCGCCGCGTGAAGGACCGCTTCGCGGTGCCCACCTTCGCGTATCAGGTCAGCGGCGAATACGCGATGATCATGGCCGCCGTGCAGAATGGCTGGATCGAACAGGATCGCGCGATGATGGAGAGCCTGATGGGCTTCAAGCGCGCCGGGGCGAATGGCGTGCTGACCTATTTCGCCGTGGAGGCCGCGCAGCGGCTGCGCCATGGCTGAGGCCCGCAAGCCGGAGGAGGCGCTGCGCCGCCCCTGGCACGGCGCCTCCGACCGCGACGACGCGCCGGAGGTGCTGGCGATCCGCCTGCATCGCGCGGAGGTCGAGGCGCTGATCGCCTGGCGCCGCACCCCGCCCGGATCGCCCGACCAGGCCCGCGCCTGGCGGCGCCTGGCGGCGCTGCGCGAACGGCGCGTCGCGGTGCTGGGCGCGGGCAGCGCCGACCGCCTGCCGCCGCTGCCGGCCGCCCCGGCCGATACGCTGTCGGCCTGGCAGAAGCTGCGGCGCCGGCTGGGCCTCGGGCGCGGCTGACCCCACCCGGCGGGCGGCGCGCGCCGCCCGTGACGCTGCCGCTGGACGCCGGCCCTCCCGCGCGCGAGGCTCGCGCCGGGAGGATCACCACCATGACGCAGGACTGGCTCGGGCTCGCGGGGCGCGTCGCGATCGTCACCGGCGCGGGTGGCGGCATCGGCGGCGCCATCGCGGCGGAACTGGCGCGGGCGGGCGCGGCCGTGGCGCTGCTCGACCTCGATGGCGCGGCGGCGCAGGCCCGCGCCGCCACCTTGCGCGCCGGCGGTGCCACGGCGGTCGCCGCCGCCTGCGACACCACCGACCAGACCAGCATCGCCGCCGCGCTGGCCGCGACGCGCGCCGCGCTGGGCGATGCCGATATCCTGGTGAACAATGCCGGCATCCTGCGGCCCGGCGCGCTGGCGGACCTGCCGATCGCGCAATGGAACGCGCTGATGGCGGTGAACCTGACCGGCTACCTCGCCTGCGCGCAGGCGGTGCGGCCGCAGATGCTGGCCAAGGGCGGCGGCGCGATCATCCACATCGCCTCGATCGCCGCATCGAACCCGCAGCCGCGCTCGGGCGCCTACAGCGCATCGAAGGCCGGCGTGGCGATGCTGTCGCGCCAGATGGCCGATGAATGGGGCGCCGAGGGCATCCGCAGCAACGTGGTCAGCCCCGGTCTGATCCGCACCGCGCTGTCGGAGGCCTTCTACCAGGCGCCCGGCGTGCTGGAGCGGCGCTCCGCCCTGGTGCCGGCCGGGCGCGTCGGCACGCCGCAGGACATCGCCGATGCCGTGGCCTTCCTGGCCAGCCCGCGCGCCGCCTATGTGAACGGCGCCGAGCTGCTGGTGGATGGCGGGCTCGACCAGGTGATGATGGGGCTGGTGCCGCGCCCGGGCTATTGATCCAGGAACCCCGCCACCAGCGCGATCTGCGCCGGGTCCATCAGCGCCGGGGCATGGCCGGCGCCGGCGATCTCGACCAGCCGCACATGCTCGGCTTCGGCCATCATGCGCGCCGTCCCGGGTAGCAGCAGGTCGCTCTCGGCGCCGCGGATCAGCAGCACGGGCTGGCGGACCATGTTCCACAGGCCCCGCATGTCCACCGCCTCGGGCTCCTGCTCGCAGATCGGGTCGGCGATGGCGGGGTCGTAGTGCAGCGCCACGCCGCCATCGACCGGCCGGGCCGAGGTCTCCGCCAGGTGCCGCCACTGCGCGTCGGTCAGCGCGCCGAAAGGCGCATGGACGCGACGCAGATGCGCCTCCAGCGCCGCGACATCGGCGAAGAACGGGGGCGGCGTGGCCATGTAGTCGACGATGCGCGCCATGGCCGCCTGCGGGATGGTGGCGCCGATATCGTTCAGCACCAGGCGGCGGACCGGGTTGCCGCGCGTCGCCGCGACCGCCATGCCGCAGATGCCGCCCAGCGAGGTGCCGACCCAGTCCACCGGGCCATCCAGCCGCGCCAGCAGGTAGGACAGCGCGGTGACATAGCTGGGCGGCTGATAGAGCGCCGGCGCCGGCAGCCAGTCCGACGCGCCGCGCCCGGGCAGGTCGGGGCAGATCACCCGCCGCCCGGCCGCGCCCAGCGCCTGGGCCAGTGCGTCGAAGTCGCGCCCGGTGCGCGTCAGCCCATGCACGCAGACCACCGGCGCGCCGTCGGCCGGCCCCCATTCCCACCAGCGCAGGGTGAAGTAGCCGACCGGCGAAAGCCACCGAACCGCGCCCGGGCGCATCACTTGCTCCTCACGCCGGCGGGGCCGGCTACAGGATCGCCCTGGCGCGCAGCGCGGCGATCTCCTCGGCCGTCATGCCCAGCAGGCCGGACAGCACCTCCTGCGTATGTTCGCCCAGCACGGGCGGCGCGATACGATAGGTCGGCGGCGTCGCGCTGAGCTTCACCGGGTTGGCAATGACCTTCACGGTCGCGCCGGAGCCGTGCTGCATCTCGAGCGTCATCTGCCGCGCCTGCACATGCGGGTCGGCAAACACGTCGGCCAGCGTGTTGATCGGGCCGCAGCCGATCTTCTGCGCTTCCAGCGCATCGACCCATTCGGTGGTGGTGCGCGTCTTCATCACGGGCGTGAGGGTGGCGGTCACCAGGTCGCGGTTCGCCACGCGCTTCGGGTTCGTCGAGAAGCGTTCGTCGGCCAACAGGTGGTCCTGCCCGAAGGCCTTGCAGAAGCGTTCGAAGGTCGGGTCGTTGCCGACCGCGAGGATGATGTAGCCGTCCTTGGTCGGGAATTCCTGGTAGGGGCTGATGTTCGGGTGCTGGTTGCCCAGCCGCGCCGGGTTCTCGCCGGTGGACAGGTAGTTCATGCCCTGGTTGGCCAGCCAGGCCACATGCGTGTCCAGCATGCCGATGTCGATCTGCTGCCCCTGCCCGGTCGCGGTGCGGTGGTTCAGCGCGGCCAGGATGCCGATGCAGCCATACAGCCCGGCGAACAAATCCGCGACCGGCACGCCGACCTTCTGCGGGGAGCCGTTCGGTTCGCCGGTCAGCGACATGACGCCGCCCATCGCCTGGATCAGCGCGTCATAGCCCGGGCGCGGCGCATAGGGGCCGGTCTGCCCGAAGCCGGTGATCGAGCAATAGATCAGCCGCGGATACTTCTTCGAGAGCTGTTCCCAGCCCAGCCCGTATTTCGCCAGCGCGCCGACCTTGAAGTTCTCCACCAGGATGTCGGTGGATTCCAGCAGGCGGTGCAGGATCGCCTGCGCCTCCGGCTTGGCCATGTCCAGCGTGACCGACTTCTTGTTGCGGTTCACGCCGAGGAAGTAGGCGGATTCCTTCGTCTCGGGCCAGAACGGGGGGGCGAAGCCGCGGGTGTCGTCGCCGGCCTCGGGGCGCTCGATCTTGATCACCTCGGCACCCAGGTCGCCCAGCATCTGCGTGCAGGTCGGCCCGGCCAGGACGCGGGTGAGGTCGAGGACGCGAAGACCCGTGAGCGGGCCGGCGGGGCTGGTCATGCGGAACTCCCTTGGCTCGCGGGCAGGCTTAGTCGCGGCGTATCGATGCGGCAACCCGGCGTGGCGCGCGGTCGGGGCTGTTCCGCTGCGCGGCCGCTTCATGGCAGGCTGCCCGCAAGAACCGGAGGAGACACGCGCATGACCTTCCACCGCCGCCAGGCGCTGGCCGCCGCGCTCGCGCTGTCGCCCGCCGCCGCGCTCGCCCAGGCGCCGGCCGGGCGGGCGATCACGCTGGTGGTGCCCTTTGCGCCGGGCGGGACCACGGATATCGGCGCGCGCCTGGTCGCCGCGCGCCTCGGCGCGCATCTCGGCGGCCAGGCCGTGGTGGTGGAGAATCGCGCCGGCGCCGGCGGCGCCACCGCCGCCGACCATGTCCGCCGCCAGCCCGCCGATGGCGCCACCCTGCTGATCGGCACGGCGTCGACCCATGCGGTGAACCCGGCGCTGTTCACCGACCTGCCCTATGACCCGATCCGCGACTTCGCGCCTGTCGCGCTGCTGGGCGTGACCGGCTTCGTGCTGGTGGTGCCGGCGGCGGCGGGAATTGCCGACATGGCCGCGCTGGTCGCGCGGCTGAAGGCCGAACCGGGGCGGCACAACTACGCCTCCGCCGGGGTGGGATCGATGCCGCATCTGGCGGGCGAATGGTTCGCCACGGGGGCCGGCGTGCGGGTCGAACACGTCGCCTATCGCGGCGGCGGGCCGGCGCTGCAGGCGCTGCTCACGGGCGAGGTCACCTACATGGTCGAATCCGCGCCCACCGTGGCGGGTGCGATCGCCGATGGCAGGCTGCGGGCGCTCGCGCGGGCCAGCCTGCGCCGGTCCGGCCCGCAGGCGGACCTGCCCGCCATCGCCGAACTGGGCATCCCCGGCTTCGATGCCGAGACCTGGATCCTGGCCTTCGCGCCCGCCGGCACCCCGGCGCCGGTGGTCGCGCGGCTCAACGCCGCCTTCAATGCCGCGCTGGCCGAGGCCGAGCTGGTCCGCCGCCTGGCCGAGGTCGGCACCATCGCCGTGCCGGACAGCACGCCCGAGACGACCGCGACCTTCGTGCGCAACGAAGGCGATCGCTGGCGTCGCGTCGTGGCCGAGACGGGCGTGCGGATCACGCGGCAATAGCCGGGCCCGGCGGTTCCCTCGCGGCGCCGCCGGGTCTATTGCTGCCCGCCCGAACGAGACCGCCGAGGAGCGCCCGAATGCTCGACCGCCCGCACCCCACCCCCGCCGCGCCCTCCACCGACCCCTTCGCGCTGGCCCGCGCGCTGTCCGGCGTTCATTTCATCGGCGGCGCCTATGTGCCCGCGCGCTCGGGCAAGACCTTCGCCGTGGTGAACCCGGCGACCGGCGCCGAGGTGGCGCGTGCCGCCGAGGGCGACGCGGCCGACGTGGATGCCGCCGTGCAGGACGCCGCGCGCGCGCAGAAGGATTGGGCGAAGGTGCCCGCCCGCAAGCGCGGCGCCCTGGTGCATCAATGCGCCCAGCTGCTGAAGCAGCATGTCGACGAGCTCGGCCGCCTGATCGCGCTCGAGACCGGCAAGGCGCTGCGCACCGAATCCCGCGTCGAGGCCGGCGTCGTCGCCGATGTCTTCGAATTCTTCGGCGGGCTGGGGTCCGAACTGAAGGGCGAGAGCGTCCCCTTCGACCCGAAGATGCTCTCGGTCACCATCCGCGAACCCCTCGGCGTGGTCGGCGCGATCATCCCGTGGAACGTGCCCATGCTGCTGATGGCGCTGAAGGTCGCGCCCGCGCTGGTCGCCGGCAATGCCGTGGTGGTGAAGTCGGCCGAGGAAGCCCCCCTCGCGGTGCTGCGCATCTGCGAGATCATGAACCGCATCCTGCCGCCAGGCGTGTTCAACATGGTGAGCGGCTTCGGCCCCGACTGCGGCGCGCCGCTGGTCGAACACCGGCTGGTGCGGAAAGTCACCTTCACCGGCTCCGTCGAGACCGGCAAGATCGTCGCCCGCGCCGCCGCCGAGAAGCTGATCCCGGTCACGCTGGAACTCGGCGGCAAGTCGCCCATGATCGTCTTCGCCGATTGCGACTTCGACAAGACCGTGTCCGGGGCGCTGACCTCGATGCGCTTCACCCGCCAGGGCCAATCCTGCACGGCGGCGTCGCGCATCTATGTCGAGCGCCCGATCTTCGATCGCTTCGTCAAGGCGATGACGGATGCGGTGAACGCCATGGTCATGGGCGACCCGCTGGATGAGAAGACCGACATCGGCACGATCGTCTCCGAAGGCCAGCTGGAGAAGGTGCGCGGCTTCATCGCCGAGGGCACCGCGACGCCCGGTGCGACCGCGCATGTCTGTTCCGCCATGCCGAGCGACCCGGCGCTGAAGAAGGGCCTGTTCATCCAGCCCGTGATCTTCACCGGCCTGACCGGCGAAAGCCGCCTGGTGCGCGAGGAAATCTTCGGCCCCGTCACCGTCATGCAGCCCTTCGACGACGCCGAATCCGTGCTGGCCGAGGCGAATGATTCCGACTACGGCCTGGCTGCCAGCCTGTGGACGAACAACCTGAAGGTGGGCCTGGATCTCGCGCATCGGCTGGAAGCGGGCCTGGTGCAGATCAACCAGAACCTGGTGGTGCAGGCGAACCTGTCCTATGGCGGCGTGAAGTCGTCGGGACTGGGCAAGGAGGCCAGCCTTGAGGCGATGCTCGAGCACTTCACGCACAAGAAAACCATCATGGTGAACATGGCGTGATGCGCGCCCCGCGCCCGCGCCGCGCCGCGTTCGGGCGCGCGGCCCTCCTCGCCCTGCTGGTCGCCGGCTGCGCCGCCGAACCGCCGCCGGCCGACCCGACTCCCCCCGCGCCACCGCCGCCGGTGGGCTGGCAGCCGATCCCGGCACTCAACACCAGCGGGGATATCGTCAGCGGCTATGTCCAGACCCGCGGCCTGCTCGCCAGCGGGCGGGTGCGCCGCGCCTGGATCCTGCTCAACCTGCGCGAGCCCATCCCGATCCCCGAGACCGGCGGCCGCGCGCAATCGGTGCGCTTCGTGGGCGAATACCGCTGCGCCGAACGGCAATGGCGCCCGATCGAGGGCGCCTGGTTCGCCCGCCAGAACGCGGTCGACCCGGTACATGCCGAACGCCCGCGCGGCACCGCCTTCCGCCCGGCCGAACCCGCCACGCTCGGCGGGTCGTTCCTGGATGCCGCCTGCGGGCTTTAGGGCAGGTCGCGTTCAGATGGACTCATCTGAACGCGCGAAGATGCTCTGAAAACAACGGGCTGGAGCAGATCCCGAAGTCCTGCGGGCTGCGGCGGGCAGAAGCGGCTTGACGCGCGTGAACCGCCGGCATCAGCGGAACGGGATGCCGATCTGCGGCGTGGCTTGGGGCGCGTCGCCGCCGCCGATCTCGAGGTTGGTGCCCGGCGTGGGCGTGCCGGCGGCGGAGGCGGCATAGGGGTCGGCGTCGCGCGCGCGGTCGCGCCGCGCATCCTGGCCAAGCGCGCGGTCGAGGCGGCGGGCGGCCTGTTCCTCCGGCGTGCCGGCGGCGGCGGGGGTGGCGGGCTGCGGGACATAGGTGACGGGGATGGGCGCTTCCTGCGCGCAGGCGGCGCAGAGCAGGAGCGCGGGCAGGAGGAGGCAGCGCATGGGGCGGGTGAGTCTCGTGGTCATGGGCGGGACCGTAGCGCGTGGCGGGCGCGGGCGGAATCGGGGAAGTGGCGGGGGTTGCCCGGGCTGGACGACGGAGCCGCCCGGCTGGCGCATGGCTGGCGCGGCGCGCGGGGCGGCCCAGGATGCGCTCCATGCAAAGCCCGAGGCCATCACGCGCGTCACCGTGAAGAAGTGGGGCAACAGCGCCGCGGTCCGCATCCCGGGTTCGGTGATGGTGGCGGCGCGCGTTTCGCTCGACCAGGCGGTGGAGGTGCGCGCGGAGGACCGGCGTTCAGAATACTCATGAATCCGATATCAATATAACATTCTAGGCTGCGTGGACAAACTTGATCCAGTGCCTGATGGCGGCGAGCAGGACGAAGCCGACGAAGCTGTTGGCGGTGTGGTCGTATCGGGTGGCAATACGTCGGCTGTTCTTCAGGCGGTTGATGAAGCGCTCGATGCGGTTGCGCAGCGCGTAGAGCGCGCGGTTGACGGAATGCTGCACGCGTCGGTTCTTCTTTGTGGGGATCTCGGGCATGCCGCCCCGAATGCGCACGTCGTCGCGGATCGCATCGCTGTCGTAGCCGCGGTCAGCCAGCAGCACATCGGGATCGCAGTCGTGCGCGGCCATCAGGTCGGAATAGACGGTGCTGTCGTGGGCTTCGCCTGGGGTCAGCAGGACAGCGACCGGAAGACCCTGAGCGTTGGTTCGAAGGTGGATTTTGGTCGAGAAGCCGCCGCGCGAGCGGCCAAGAGCCTGGTTTTGAGTCCCCCCCTTGCGCCGGCGGCGCAGTGGTGCGCCCGGACGATGGTGCTGTCGATCATCTGCAGCGCCGCATCGCCGCCACCCGCGCTCAACGCGTCGAGCATCGCGTCCCACAGCCCGCTCGCCGTCCAGCGACGAAACTGCCGGTGCACCGAGTTCCAGTTGCCCAGCGCGTCGGGCAGATCACGCCAAGGCGCGCCGGTCCGCGTGATCCAGAAAATCGCGTCCAGCACACGCCGATGGTCGACGGGTGGACGACCGCCCCGGGCACCGCTCTCAATCACGAAGGGCGCGAAGAACGCCCACTCCTCGTCGGTCAGAAGGCCTCGGATCACCACTGGTCTCCCACAGGAAGACCAGCTTCGAATCACATCAAACCGCGTCGGGGGAATCCCCCTCGTGCAGTTTGTCCACGCGGCCTAGAAAGCGGCGTATCGAATATCATTCCAGCAACGATTGGTATTTGTTCTATCTCCGCACAATCGACGTTGCTTTTCTTGGCGACAAGATAAACACTCGAATCGCCGGCCTTGATGGCAACGACGGATCAATGAATAAAAACGGAAGCTGAACACCTTCGAGTGAGCCTTCGGGACCGGCACCGAATGAAGGTCAGCGGCTGTCATCACTGGGATCAGCATCGAACGGCGCACTCGGGCGCCTGACGAGGCCAAGCGCTGGCTGCCGCAAGCCGACTGAACCGTTTCGCGGTTCATCTCATGAATCCTTGGCACACGAAAAAAAGGAATCATTGCCTATTTCAGTGTCCCATGCCACCCTCCCGCCATGCCCCACGCCCTCCCCCTCACTGACCTCCAATTCCACGCCCTCCTCCCCTACATCCTCCCCCGCTCCCCCGCCGGCCGCCAGATCGGCGACCTCCGCACCCGCATGGACGCCATATTCCTCGTGGCGTCCGGCACCGGCCCCTGGTGCGACCTGCCCGACCGCTTCGGCCGCCCCGCCACCGTCTCGCGCTACTTCCGCCGCCTCACCCATGCCGGCCTGTGGGAGAAACTGCTCCTCGCCATCAAGGACAACCATCCCAACCACCCGCTGAACCAGATCGCGCCGCTCATCTTCCGCGCCTGCCGCCGCGCCGCGCGCATCCTGGGCCTGGCCTTCATCGCCCTGGTCCGCCGCCTGCGCCTGCCCCAGGCCCTGCCAGGCCCGCCCGACAAGGTCGCCGACCCCGATTTGTCCGAAACCCTGCGCGCGCGCCTCAGCCTGCCGCCCGCGGATGCGCTCTGGGCCGCCCCGCTGGACGCCTGCCGCGCCCTGCTGCGCGACATGCGCGGCCTGCACCGCCGCGCCGGAGGCCTCAAATACCTCCGCCGCGCCCTCCGCCTGGGCTGGTCGTGACCCCCGCCCGCGCCGCCGCCCTGCTCCGCCCCGCGCCAGCGCCCAGCGCGCGCGGCGGCGCCCCCGCGCGCGCCCTATTCCGCCGCCTGCCCCGGCGCCCACACCGCCGGCGCCTCGCTGCCCACCTGGCCGGTGATGCGCCCATAGGCCTCCGGCCGCCGATGCTTCGCGAAGTTGAAGATGGTCGTGCGCCCCAGTTCGCACATGCCGAGGTCGGCCTCCGCCACGATCAGCTCATCCCCCCAGGAGGTCGCCTGCGCCATGATCTCCCCTTGCGGGTTGACGATGATGGAATGGCCGAACAGCTCGTGCCCATCCTCCGTCCCCGCCTTGGCCGTGGCCACCGCGAAGCAGGCATTCTGGTAGCAGCCCGCCTGGATGGTCAGGTGCGAATGGAACACCCGCAGGTGGTGCGCCTCGAACCCCCGGTTATCCATGTTCAGGCTGGGCGTGTTGTAGCCGAGCATCACCAGCTCGACCTGCTGCAACCCCATCACGCGCCAGGCTTCCGGCCAGCGGCGATCGTTGCAGATCATCATCCCCACATTCACGTCCTGCCCCGCCACCGGCGCGCGCACCACGGGGAAACCCAGGTTGCCGACTTCGAAGAACCGCTTCTCCAGGTGCTGGACGCGGCGGATCGGGTCGTATTCGGCATGCCCGGGCAGATGCACCTTGCGGTACTTCAGCATGATGTCGCCGCCCGGGCTGACGAAGGCCGCGGTGTTGTACCGGTGCCCGTCCGGCGTCTTCTCCGCATAGCCCAGGTGGAAGGCGATCCCGTACTTGCGCGCCGCCTCGAAGATCGGCGCGGTCTCGTTGGATGGCAGCGCGCTCTCGTACCAATGGTCGGCCTGCGCGATATCCTCCTCGTACCAGCGCGGGAAGAAGGTGGTCAGCGCCAGTTCGGGAAACACCACCACCTGCGCGCCCATGCGGTGCGCCTTCTCCATCAGCCGCACCATCCGCCCGACCGCGACATCGCGCCCCTCCGCCTTCTGGATCGGGCCGAGTTGCGCGGCGGCGAGGACAAGCGATCGGGTCATGGCGGTGGCGCTCCGGCGGGTCGGTTCCCTACCAGGGTTCCCGATGCCGCGCCCGACGACAACCCCGCCCGCGCCGCCGCGCTGAAGCGCCGGGACGCGCAGGACTGACGTGCCGGCCCTTGCTCCTTGAAGCTGTGAATCCGCCCCCGTCCACCGCCGCGACGCAGCGCGGCGCGCGCTGCGCTCAGCGCGGCTCGATGACCGCCGCCCCGTGCTTCAGCCGCGCCCGCGCCGCGGCGGCGGCCAGCGCCTCCTCCCAGGCTTCGAGCATCAGCTCAGACAGGTCGTTCGCCGCCGCGCGCGTGGTCGTGATGCCCAGCGTCTCGCCGCTTCGGCTCACCACGCGGAAATGGCCGGTCTGCTCGTCCTCGACCACCTCGATCATGGCGCGATGCCCAGTTCGCGCGCCTTGATCTGCAGCGCCAGCACCTTGGAGTAGATGCGGCACTGCGCCAGGCCGCCGGCATGGAACCACAGCCCGTCCTGGCCGGTCGGGCGCCACATGCCGGCGAGTTCTCCCTCCGGGTCCCAGCCCCAGACCTGGCCGACGCGATCGCCCACCGCATCGCCCAGCAGCCGGCGTGCCGCCTGCGCCTGGCCCTCGTAGCCGGTCGCCAGCACCAGCAGGTCGGCCGGCACGATGGACCCGTCCTTCATCCGCGCGCCCTCGGCCACGAAGCGGTCGATGTCGGCGAACTGCATGAGCCCGACGCGCCCATCGATGATCATCTGCGAACAGCCGGCATCGAAGTAGTACCCGCCGCCGCGCTGCGCATACATCATCTGCCAGCCGGTATCGTCCTGCCCGAAGGTCAGGCGGAAGCCGCGCTGGCGCAGCCCTTCCAGCAATGCCGCATCGGCCGCGCTGGTCATCTCGGTCATGCGCTGGTGGCCGCGCTTGTAGACCGGATAGGGAAACGACGTGGCCAGCAGGTCCTTGTCCTCGAAGGCGATATCCTCGTCGTACAGCGCATAGGGCGCCTGCGCTTCCTTCAGGCTGACCACCAGCGACGGCCGGTTCTGGATGATGGCCACGCTGGCCGCGCCCGACACCGCCAGGTCCTGCGCGGTGTCGTGGCCCGATGTCCCGGTGCCCAGCACCAGCGCCCGCTTGCCGGCCCAGTCCAGCCCGCTGCCCATCGCGGAGGAATGCCGCACCGCGCCGGCGAAGTCCTTCAGCCCCGGCAGGTCGGGCATCCGCGGCGTCGTGCTGGTGCCATTCGCCATCACGATGTGGCGCGGGCGCATGGTGCGCGTGGAGCCATCGGCGCGCCGCAGCGTGACGGACCAGCAGCGCGCCGCTTCGTCCCACGACCCGCCGGTGAGTTCCGTGCCGGTCCAGACGTTCAGCTCCATCGCCTCGGCGTACAGCTCGAACCAGTTCGCCAGCATGTCCTTCGGGATGAAGACCGGGAAGGATTTCGGGAAGGGCATGTAGGGCAGGTGATTGACGCGCGTTTCGTTGTGCAGCGTCAGCGCATGGTAGCGGCGCCGCCAGGAATCGCCGATGCGCGCCTCGCGATCCACCACCAGCGTATCGACGCCGAGCAAGCCCAGTCGCGCCGCCACCGACAGCCCCGCCTGCGCGGCGCCCACCACCAGCACGGCTGGGTCGCGGTCGTCATAGGCCACCGCGCGGCGCCGCCGGTCGAGCCAGTTCTCCCCGCCGAAATTGCGCTTCCAGTCCACATCCTGCCAGCGGCGGCCCTCGGCGGGGTCCTCGTGGCCATGGATCTCGGCGAGCGCCGTCATCAGTGTCCAGGCGCGCGGCGTGCCATCCATGGTCACCAGGCGGATCACGCCGGTGCAGGGGCCGGTCGCGGTCTCGAAGGCGAAGATCGCCTCGATGCAGTCGGTGCCGGCGCGGCTGACGCGGCGCGGGGCGGTGCGCCCGGGCGCCAGCGCGAAGCCGCGCGGGCGGGCCGTCGCGGCGCCGGCCAGCAGCCCGGCCGCGATGGCCTCGGCACCGGACGTCGTCCGCAGGTCCCAGCCGAAGCCAAGGATGTCGCGCCAATGGCACTCGGCGGCGAACAGCGCCGCCAGGCCGACCGGGTCGCCGGCATCCAGCGCCTCCGCGAAGTCCCGCAGCCAGCCATCCGCCGCCGCCTCCAGCGATGTGCCGGTCACGATGCCGTCCATGGTGCCATCTCCTCCGCGCCCCGCCTGCGCGGGTGGGGCGAGTGTGCGGTCCGGCCCCGGGCAGGGCAAGCGGGCTGCGCCGCGCCGCCGCCTGGTCCATCATGCGCGGGCATGTGGGACCCCCTGTCGATCCTCGGCATGCTGGCCGGGCTGCTCTGCGCCGCGGGCGCGGCCGCCACGCTGCACCGCCTGGCGGCGGAGGCGGTGCTGGACCGGATGCTCGCCGCGCTGGGCGATCCTGGCGCGGCGGCCGAGCGCCGCCGCAGCCGGTGGCGGATGCTGGGCGGCGTGCTGGGGCTGTTCGCCGGCATCGCGCTGTTGGCGTTGTCGCGCTGGACGCCGCTCGCCTTCGCCCTGGCGGCGCTGGGCGTGCTGGTGGCGACGCCCGGCGCCACGCTGCGCGGCGGCCTGCTGGTCCTGGCGGTGGGCGTGCTGGTCTGGCGGCTCGATCAGGGCGGGCTGTGGCGCCACTGGGTCGAGCCGGCGCTGCTCGAACTGGGCGTGCTGGCGGGCATTGCCGCGATGGTCTCGGCGGTGCTGCTGCGCCACGCCGCGTGGCGGCCGCCCGCGGTGCCGGTCGTGCCGACGGAGCGGATGACGCCGCTACGCCTGGTCCCGGCCTACCGCCAGTCGCCGCTGCGCCGTGCCGATGCGGACGAACCGGTCGATGCGGCGACGCTCGGGCTCGGGGCTGGGCTGGTCGCGCGCATCGCGGCCTGGGATGCCGGCTTCCAGCCGTGGTTCGACAATGACGACCGCGGGGTGATCCGCTTCCCCGACCTCGCGACGGAGCAGGCCTGGTTCGCCGAGGGCTGCGCCATCGCCGGCGCGATCCAGCGCGATTGGGGCGGCGCGGTGCGCAACGACCTGTCGGGCCTCGATACGCTGGAACAGCACGCACGCCGCGGGCTGGACGCCGGCGCGCCGATGCCCCTCGCCGAGGCCATCGCCATGGCGCCGCGCTGCGGCGTGGCCGAGATCCGGGAGGCCTTCCAGCGCCTCGATATCCTGGCGCTGTCGGTTGACCAGGCAATGCCGGACGACCTGGCGGCGCTGGAGCACGAGGCGCGCTTCCTGTCGCTCGTGCTGGCGCATGTCGCGCCGCGCTACGGGCCGGAGGTCGAGGCCGGCCTGGCGACGGCGCACACCGACGTCCGCGCCTGGGTGGCCGAGGTCACGCCGGCGGCAGGGCGCCCACCTGGTCGATGATCGGCCGGTACCATTGCGGGCGGCGGTGGGCGGCGAAGTTGAACATCTTCTCCTTGCCCTGGCGGCAGGCGTCGAAGTCGATGTCGGCGACGATCACCTCGTCGCCCAGCGTGCTTGCCTGCGCCACCACCTGGCCATTCGGGTCGATGATGCAGGACCCGCCGATCAGGCCGGAGCCGTCCTCGTCGCCGGCCTTGGCGACCGACACCGCCCAGGTCGCGTTCATGTAGGCATTGGCCTGCACCGCCATGGTGGAATGGAAGGTGCGCAGGTCGGCGCTTTCCGTCGTGCCGCCCATCGGGTCGTAGGCGGCGGAGTTGTAGCCGATCAGCATCAGCTCGATGCCCTGCAACCCGTACACGCGCCAGCCTTCCGGCCAGCGGCGGTCGTTGCAGATCAGCATGCCCAGCACCGGGCGGCCCCAGGACTCTGGGCCACGGAAGGCGGGGAAGCCCATGTCGCCATATTCGAAGTAGCGCTTCTCAAGCTGCTGGAAGCGATCGCCGACGCGCGGTTCGACCGTGCCGGGCAGGTGGATCTTGCGGTACTTGCCGAGCACCGCGCCGTCCGGCCCCGTGGTGATGGCGCTGTTGAAGCGCTGCCCCGCCGGCGTGAGTTCCGCGTAGCCGACATACATCCCCACGCCCAGCGCGCGCGCGCGGTCGAACAGCGCCTGGGTCTGCGGCGAGGGCATGGCGCGGTCGAAGTAGGTGTCGAGCTCCTGCGTGGACTCGATCAGCCAGCGCGGGAAGAAGGTGGTGAAGGGCAGTTCGGGGAAGACCACCAGCTTCGCCCCCTGCGCCGCGGCATCCTCCAGCAGCGCCATCATCCGCGCGAGGATCGCCGCGCGGCTGTCGGACTTCTGGTTGCCGCCCATCTGGGCGCCGGCGATGCGAAGGGTGCGGGACCTCAAGATTGCCGTCTCCTGGCGATGAAGCGAAGCGCGAGATAGGCGCCGAGCGTGACCGCGACGGCAAGGCCCGCGACGCCGATCCAATCCCCGGCATCGGCGGGCCAGGGGCCGGTCAGCAAACGGGCGACGGCAGCGCCGACGCCGCCGGCGATGCAGATGGGCAGTGGCGACGCCTGGGCCATGGCGCGATCTCCGGAGCCAGGCGGCATGGTCCTCCAGCACCGCGCGCGGCGCAACATCGCGCTCGCGGGTCCGACCGCATGCGCCTGCCCGCGCCACGGCGCTGCCCGCAACGCCTGCCTAGCGCCAGAGGTCGCGTACATCCTGCAGCGTGCCGCCGAAGGCGCGCCAGACCAGCACGGAGCCCAGGCAGAAGCCGCTGCCGGCGACCAGGCCGGGCAGCCCCTCGCGCAGGCCGGCCTGGGCCGCGAGGCTCGCGCCCAGCAACCCGAGCACCAGCCCAGCGCCGACCGCGAGCGCCGCCTGGCCGAAGCCGGGCTTGTCGCGTGGCGGCGGCGCGGCGGGGCCGGTGCGCGAGGGCCGCGGCGGGCGCTTCACCCAGTGCCGCGGCGGGCGGTCATTCTTCCCCGACATAGGTCCCGTTGTGCTGCCGTGGCACGAAGCGCCCCGCACCTGGCTGCGCCAGCACCGCCCTGCCGTCCCAGATGCAGGCGCCGCGCAGATACGTGGCAGCCACGCGCGCCGAGACGCGCCGCCCGTCATAGGGCGACCAGCGGGCATCCTCGTCGTCCTGGATGTCCTTCGCGTCGAAGGTGAAGTCGCCGGTCTCCAGCACCACGAAGTCGGCGTCCGAGCCCACGCGGATCGCGCCCTTCTTGGGGAACAGCCCATGGAACTTCGCCGGCCGCTCGGCGCAGTATTGCGCCATCAGCGTCACCGGCATCGAGCGTTCGCTCAGCAGCGTGTACATCAGCGGCGCGAAGGACTGCATGCCCGTGAGGCCCGCACCGACGCTGAAGATGTCGCCCTTGTAGACCTTGCGGTCATAGGGCCAGGGCGCATGGTCGGTGGAGACATAGGCGATCTTGCCCGCCGCGAAGGCCTCCCACATGCGGTTCACTTCATCCTGCGTGCGGAAGGGCGGGTTGCACTTGCCGAAGCCTTCGAGGCGGATGATGTCCTCCTCGGTCATGCACAAATACTGGATGCAGGCCTCGCCGGAGGCCTTGCCGCCCATGCGGCGGAACACCTCGGCGATCTCGAAGCCGCGCGCCAGCGAGGAATGGGCGATGTGGACGTGGGCGCCGGTTTCCAGCCCGATCTCGAAGATCTCCAGGTCCGCCATGGTCTCGCACAGCGGCGGGCGGGTGCGGCAGTGCCAGATCGGCTGGGTGTGGCCGGCGGCCTTGGCTTCCTCGGTCAGGCGGACGACGATCTCCTGGTCCTCGTTGTGGATCGCGACCATCAGGTTGGTCTTCGCGATCTCGCGGAAGGCCGCGACCATGGTCGGGTGGTCGATGCGCGGGAAGCGCACCGGGTCGTACTCATAGGTCGAGAGCTTGAAGGAACACACGCCGGCTTCCGCCATGCCGGCGATGGCGTCGATGCCGCCGTCCTTCCGGATGGTGCCGTACAGCGCCATATCCACGTGCGACAGCGCGTTCACCTGCTCGATCTTCTCGGCCAGGATCGAGGCATCCGTCACCGGCCGCGGCACGTCATAGGGCATGTCGACGCAGGTGGTGACACCGCCGGCGGCCGCCGTGCGCGACGCGCCGCGGATACCCGGCCACCCGCGCGAGGACGCTGTGTGCATGTGCCCGTCCACCAGCCCGGGCAGCACGAACTTGCCGGTGAAGTCCACGCTGTCCTTGGCGGGCGGGGTTGGCCCCTCGCCGATCGCGGCGATCGTCTCGCCGCGGATCGCGACATAGCCGTCGCGCAGCACCCGGTCGGACAGGACGATGTCGCCGCGGATGACACGGTCGAAGGGGGTGGCGTCGGACATGCGGCAGGCTCCCGGGGGTATCGCGCGCCGGACGCTACCGCCTGGCGCGCGACATGCCCACCCCGGGCGGGCTTGCCGGGCGCGCCGGGCCGCACGACCATCGGTGCATGGACACGCCCGCCGCGCGCCTGCGCGCCCGCCTCGACACCGCCCGCCCCGCCATCGCCATGTCGGCGCACAATGCACTCAGCGCGAAGCTCGCCGCCGAGGCCGGCTTCGATGCCATCTGGGGCAGCGGGTTCGAACTCTCGGCCGCCCATGCAGTGCCCGATGCGTCCATCCTGTCCTGGGAGACGCACCTGGCCGCGATGCGCGCCATGGTCGAGGTGCAGTCCGCGCCGGTGGTGGCCGACATCGACACCGGCGGCGGCAATGCGGTGTCGGTCGCCTACCTGGTGCCGCGCTACGCCGCCGCCGGCGTCGCCGCCGTGGTGATCGAGGACAAGACCTTCCCCAAGGATTCCTCGCTGCGCCCCGGCGGCCGGCAGGCGCTGGTGCCGGTCGCGGAATTCCAGGGCAAGATCGAAGCGGCGCGCATCGCGGACGGCCCGCTGGTCATCGCCCGGACCGAGGCGCTGATCGCTGGGCTCGGGCAGGAGGAGGCGCTGAAGCGCGGCGCCGCCTATGCCGAGGCCGGCGCCGATGCCGTGCTGATCCATTCCAAGCAGACCACGCCCGACGAGATCATCGCCTTCTGCCGGGCCTGGCCGGGCCAGGTGCCGCTGGTGGTGGTGCCGACCGCCTATCCGCAAGTGTCCTTCGCCGAGGTCGCGGCGCTGGGGAAGGTTGGCCTGATCATCTGCGGCAACCACGCGATCCGCGCCGCGGTGGCGGCGATGCGCGAGACCTTCGCGGCGATCCTGGCCGAGGGCGGCATCGCCGGCGTGGAAGCACGCATCGCCAGCGTCGCCGACATCTTCGCGCTGCAGGGCGATGGCGCGATGCGGGAGATCGAGGCGCGGTTCCTGCGCTGAGGGGCGCGCGATGGCCTGGCGCATCCTGGTGGTGGCGGGCGGTGTGGGCGTGGCGACGCTCGGCATCGCGCTGCTGGCGGCGGCGGTGGACTGGCTCGGCTCCGGGCAGGGCGTCGGGCGTGTGGCGCTGCATGTCGGGCTGGCGGCCGCGGGGGTCGCGCTGTTCGTGCGCGGGCTTGCTTTCCGGCGTGGCGGGCAGCGGCGGCAGGCGGCGCTCGCGATGGGCCTGCTGGTCGCGGTCACGCTGCCCTATGCCGCGGTGCTCGCGACCGCGGTCTATCTGTTCGCGCTGGCGGGGGAGCGGTTCTGACCCGGCGGCGGGCCGGCGGATTGGACGACCGCGCGCGACGGGCGCACAAGACCGGCGAAAAATCCTGCCGAGGAGGAAGGCGCCATGAAGCTCCATCCCGTGAAGGTCCATCCCTCCAGGGCGCTGCTGCCGCGCGAGGACCAGCTGGCCTGGAAGATGGCTGGGGTCGCGGTCGACAAGGTGGCGGTCGCGCGCGACGTCCAGGAGATGATCGTCAACCGCGTGATCGACAATGCCGGCGTGGCGATCGCCGCGATCAACCGCCGCGCGGTGGTCTCGGCGCGCGACATGGCGCGGGCGCATGCGAAGAAGGCGGGCGGCGCGCCGGTGATGGGGCTGCGCGCCGGCGCCACCGTCTCGCCCGAATGGGCGGCCTGGGCGAATGGGACGGCGGTGCGTGAGCTCGACATGCACGACACCTTCCTGGCCGCCGATTATTCCCACCCGGGCGACAACATCCCGCCGATCCTCGCGGTGGCGCAGGCGATGGGGAAGTCCGGGCGCGACCTGGTCCGCGGCATCGCCACCGGCTACGAACTGCATGTCGACCTGGTGCGGTCGATCTGCCTGCACGAGCACAAGGTCGACCACATCGCCCATTTGTGCCCGGCCTCGGCGGCGGGGATCGGCACGCTGCTCGGCCTGAAGCAGGACGTGGTGTACCAGGCGATCCAGCAGGCGCTGCATACGTCGGTCACCTTCCGCCAGTCGCGCAAGGGGGAGATCAGTTCCTGGAAGGCCTATGCCCCCGCCCATGCCGGCAAGCTGGCGGTCGAGGCGGTCGATCGCTGCATGCGCGGCGAGGGCGCGCCCTCACCTATATATGAGGGCGAGGACAGCGTGATCGCCTGGGTGCTGTCGGGCCGGTCGAACCGCCAGGACGTGTACGGGCCGGTCTACTACCAGGTGCCGCTGCCCGAACCGGGCGAAGCGAAGCGCGCGATCATGGCGACCTACACCAAGGAACATTCGGCCGAATACCAGTCGCAGGCGCTGATCGACCTGGCCTTCCGGATGCGCGAGCGGATCGCCGATGTCGGGGAGATCGCGCGGGTGGTGATCCACACCTCCCACCACACGCACAACGTGATCGGCACCGGGGCGAACGACCCGCAGAAGATGGACCCGGCGGCGTCCCGCGAGACGCTCGACCATTCCATCATGTACAGCTTCGCGGTCGCGCTGCAGGACGGGCGCTGGCATCACGCGGACAGCTACGCGCCGAAGCGCGCGCGGCGGGCGGATACCGTGCGGCTGTGGCACCGGATCGAGACGCGCGAGGATCCCGAATGGACCCGCCGCTACCATGCCAAGGACCCGGACGAGCTCGCCTTCGGCGGACGGGTGGAGATCACCTTCCGGGATGGCTCGACCCTGGTGGATGAGCTGGGTGTCGCGAACGCCCACCCGAACGGCGCGCGCCCCTTCGCGCGCGAGGACTACATCCGCAAGTTCCGGACGCTGACCGAGGGCATCCTGCCGGCGCGCGAGGCCAACCGCTTCCTGGAGGTGGCGCAGGAGCTGCCGCGGCTGAAGGCGGGCGAGCTCGGCGCGCTGAATGTCGCGCTGCCGGCGGGCGGGCTGCGCACCGGCAAGCCCGGCATCTTCTGAGGGCGCGATGGGGCGCGCGGCGTGGCGCAGGGCGGCGGCGGCCGCCGGCATACCAGCCCCGGCCCGCCCGCACTTGTTAAACGCCCGCGCGGCCGCTGGTATGGCGCCGATGGCGCGCGCAGCCGCCACGCAGCCCTGCACGCACATGCGTCCGGCCACCAGGCCGGGCGCATGACGACAACAGCGAAGGAAGCGAGACCACCCCCATGAGCGACACCCCCGACATCAAGAAGGGCCTGGTCGGCGTCTATGCCGATGTCTCCACCGTCTCGAAGGTCATGCCCGAGACCAACTCCCTGACCTATCGCGGCTATCCGGTGCAGGACCTGTGCGAGAACGCGTCCTTCGACGAGACCGCCTACCTGCTGTGGCACGGCGAATTGCCCAGCCAGGGGCAGCTGAACGCCTTCCGCACCCAGGAGAAGGCGAACCGCGTCCTGTCCCCGGCGCTGCTGCGGGTGCTGGCGGAATTCCCGCGCGACGCGCACCCGATGGATGCGATCCGCACCGCGGTGTCGTTCATGGGCATGGAGGATCCGGAGGCGTCGGACATCTCGGATGCCGCGCAGCGGCGCAAGGCGATGCGGCTGCTGGCCAAGATCCCGACCGCGGTGGCGGCCGCCAACCGGCTGTCGAAGGGCCTGGCGCCGATCGCCCCCGACCAGGGCCTGCCCTTCTGCGAGAATTTCTTCCACATGGTGTTCGGGCGCGTGCCGCAGCCGGAGGTCATCAAGGCCTTCGACGTCTCGATGATCCTGTATGCCGAGCACACCTTCAACGCCTCGACCTACACGGCGCGGCTGGTCACGTCGTCGATGTCGGACATGCATGCGGCGATCACGGCCGCGATCGGCAGCCTCAAGGGTCCGCTGCATGGCGGGGCGAACGAGGCGGTGATGCACATGCTCAAGGAGATCCCCTCCCCCGATGTGGCGGAAGCCTGGCTGCGCGATCGCTTCGACCACAAGGCGCTGGTGATGGGCTTCGGGCACCGCGTCTACAAGACCGGCGACTCGCGCGTGCCCACCATGAAGAAATACGCCGAGGTGATGGCCCGGGTGGTCGGCGATGAACGGTGGATGAAGACATCGGCCGTGCTGGCGCAGGTGATGCTGGCGGAGAAGAACATCCACCCAAACCTCGATTTCCCGGCCGGGCCTGCCTACTACCTGATGGGCTTCGACATCCCGATGTTCACGCCGATCTTCGTGTGTTCGCGCATCACCGGCTGGGCGGCGCATGTGCTGGAACAGGGGGCGGACAACCGGCTGATCCGCCCGCTGTCGCACTACACGGGCGTGGCGGAGCGCGCGGTGGTGCCGCTGGCGTCGCGCGGATAGCGCGCGGGTAGCGCGCGGGATCGACGCGCGGGTAGCGCGCGGGATCGGCGCGCGGGTAGCGCGCGGGATCGACGCGCGGGTAGCGCGCCAACTCCGCGCGGGTAGCGCGCTGTCGGGACGCGCACATGCGCGCGTCCCGCTGCCACGATCGCGCCACGATGCGCGACGCCGCACGCGACGCGCGGCGCAAAAGCGCGACGCGCACGCAACACCGATGAGCGCGATGAACCACGACGCGCATTTTGCGCGCGTGCATGTGCGGATTCTGTTGACACACATATTGCGCGTGCAGATAGCGTGGTGTGCGCGCGAATCATCTTGTGCGATTCGTCGAATTGGTTCTGCGCCGCGCGACTCATCGACGCGGCAACGTGCAGTGAAACCGGACGACGCATCGATGGGTTGAAACGCCGCAGCAGGGAAGGACGGTCCATGGACCGCAGGCTCATCGGACAGGCGGCGCACCACTCCGCCGATCCGTCACCGCCAGCCGGCACCGCCACGGTGCACGGCCTGGACGGCCGAGACGTCGGAGGCAGCGCGCGGCGGAACGCCACCGCACGTCGCACCGGCGCCTGCGTCATGGGGCTCACCGCACGGGAACGACGGCGCGCGACGGGATCCGCGCGCTTCGCATCCGCCCGCACCCATCTGCTGTACCCCCCGGGGCCTGCGCGCCGATGCGCGACGTCCCCGCTTCACCGGAACGCATGGAGACACGACGCATCATGACCGACATCATCGAGACCACCGACGCCGAGGGCGCCGAGCCGCGCGCCCAGGCGATGGCGATGGCCGCCGCGAAGAAGAAGGCGCCCGCCAAGAAGAAGCCGGCGGCGAAGAAGCCCGCC
Source organism: Roseomonas sp. CECT 9278 (assembly GCF_918698155.1). GTDB lineage: Bacteria > Pseudomonadota > Alphaproteobacteria > Acetobacterales > Acetobacteraceae > Neoroseomonas. Next base: position 118,104 of record NZ_CAKKLX010000002.1, on the reverse strand, counting down.
GCGAAGAAGGCCGCCGCCAAGAAGCCGGCTGCCAAGAAGGCCGCGCCGAAGAAGGCCGCAGCCAAGAAGAAGCCGGCCGCCAAGAAGGCCGCTCCGAAGAAGGCCGCTGCCAAGAAGCCGGCCGCCAAGAAGGCCGCTCCGAAGAAGGCCGCTGCCAAGAAGGCCGCGCCGAAGAAGGCCGCCGCCAAGAAGAAGCCGGCTGCCAAGAAGGCCGCGCCGAAGAAGGCCGCTGCCAAGAAGCCGGCCGCCAAGAAGGCCGCTCCGAAGAAGGCCGCCGCCGCCAAGAAGCCTGCCGTGAAGTCCGGCGCCCGTTCGGAGGCCGCGAAGAAGGCCGCCGCCACCCGCGCCGCGAAGAAGGCCGCTGCCGCCGCTGCCGCTGCCGCGCCGTCGAACGACACGCCCGCGAGCTGACGACAGCGCCGATCCCGGCGTCGGGGCGCCGTCCGCGTGAGCGGGCGGCGCCCCAATCGCTTCCAGGCCCCTGATGATCATCGCCACCCTGCCGCCGGACCGACGCCATCGCCTGGCACCGCTGCTCGAAGCCTATGCCGCCGAGATGCGCCACACGCTCGCCGGATCGCGCCCCGCATCCGGCCAGGCCGCCGCCGCGCTGCTCGCCGCCGATCCGCGCGCCGAGGTGCTGGCCGCGTCCGAAGGCGCCGACATCATCGCCTTCGCCATCGTCTTCGACCTGCCCGAGGCGGTCTTCGCGCGGCGCTGCGGCGCGCTCGACGACCTGTTCGTGCGGGCCGATCGCCGCGGCCAGGGCATCGCGCGCGCGATGATCGCGGCACTGGTCGCGCTGGGGCGCGAACGCGGCTGGTCGCACCTGCGCTGGATCGTGCCCGAGGCCGACCGCGGCGCCATCGCGCTGTACGAGCGCATCGCCGAGCGTGCGGACTGGCGTTCCTATGTCATCCGCCTCGATCCCGAGGCATCGCTGTAGCCTGCCCATGCAAGGGAGCGAGGCCATGACCACCTACATCCATCACCGCATTGCCTGCGCGCCGCGCCGCTGGCGCGAAGCCGCCGACATGCTGGCGCGCAATGCCGCGGCACTGGCGCCCACGGGCGGGGCGCTCTACGGCCTCTGGCGCAGCCAGATCGGCCGTCCGCGCGACGAGGTGGTGGCGATCACCGCCTGGTCCTCGGCCGTCACGGCCGGCACGGCGGAGGCGCTGCTGCTCGGCACGCACGAGGGCATCGAGGCGGCATCGAGCCTTGCCATGCACCCGACGCTGCGCCCGCACCAAGCCACCCCGCCGGCGCGCCAGGGCAACTACGCCTTCCGCTGGTTCGTGACACCCGAGCAGCACTGGGAGGCCTTCCTCGCGCTCTGTGCCGAGGGCTGGCCGGGCTTCGAGGCGGCCTATGATTCGCAGGTCATCGGCCTGTGGCGCTGCACGCAGGATCGCACCGGTGCCGCGGGCGCGGATCTCCTGCCGCCCGTCCCGCCGGGCGCGATCGCGAGCCTGCTGCTGACGCGCCGGCCCGACCTGGCGATGTGGGAGCGTTCGAAGCTGCCGCAGGGGGAGAGCGAGACGGCGGTGCGCGATGCGCTCAGCCGCCGCTACGACCTGTGCGACTGGACGGTGGTCTGCACCACGACGCTGCTGACCGCCGCGGATCGCGCGGATCACGCGCGCTGGGCATGAGGGCGGCGCGCTACCGCGCTTCCCAGGCCTCGCCCTCGCGCCGCGCATGTCCCTCCGCGCCAAGCTTGACCAGGTGCGCGAGCAGGCTGCGTGCGGCCGCCGGCACCAGCCGTTCGTCCAGCGCGGGGCCATAGACCGCGCCGACCAGCTCGCGCGCGGTGGCGCGCTTCGCGGCGCGCAGGGCGTCCAGCACCATTGCCTCGCGTTCGCGCCGATGCGCGGCCAGTGCCGCCATGAAGGGCGCGGGGTCGGGCAGCGGCGGGCCGTGGCCGGGCAGGAACAGCCGGTCGTCGCGCGCGCGCAGCCTGGCCAGCGAGGCCATGTAGGCCGCCATGTCGCCATCCGGCGGGCTGACCACGGTGGTCGACCACGACATCACATGGTCGGCGCTGAACAGGATGCCGGTGCCCTCCAGCGCGAAGCACAGGTGGTTGGCGCAATGCCCGGGCGTGTGGATGGCGCGCAGCGACCAGCCGGCGCCGCCGATATCGCTGCCATCGGGCACGGTCACGTCGGGGCGGAAGGCATGGTCGCCGCCCTCCCCGCCCTGGTCCGGTGGCGTGAGGTGCGGGCCGAAGCCGAAGCTGGTCGCGCCGGTGGCTGCGCGCAGCGCCGCGACGCCGGGCGAATGGTCGCGATGCGTGTGGCTGACGATGATGTGCGTGATGCGCTCGCCCTGCGTGGCGGCCAGGATGGCGCGCAGGTGGTCGGCATCCTCCGGCCCCGGGTCGATCACCGCCACCGACAGGCCTTCGCCCACGATCCAGGTATTGGTGCCGCGGAAGGTGAAGGGGCCGGGATTGCCGCACAGCACGCGGCGCACGCCGGGCGCGACCTGCTGCACCGCGCCGGGCGGCAGCGTGTCGTGCTTGAGGAAGGGGATGGTCATGGGGTCCTCCGCTGGCGGGCACGCGTGATCTCGCGGTGCAGGATGTACAGGCCCGCGCCGACGATCAGCGCCGCGCCGGCCAGCGTGCCGATCCCCGGCGCATCCGAGAAGACCACCCAGCCGATCGCCACCGACCACAGGATCGAGGTGTAGGAATAGGGCCCGAGGGCGGAGACCTGCGCCGACGCATACGCCTCGGTCAGCATGATCTGCGCGACGCCGCCGATCAGCCCGACCAGCACCAGCAGCACCAGTTCGAAGAAGGTCGGCGTGGTCCAGAAGAAGGGCAGCGCCACCAGCGTGAAGGCGGTCATCAGCAGGGATTGCCACAGCACGATGGTGGTCGAGGATTCCGTCGCCGAGAGCGATCGCACCAGCAGCGTGGTGGCGGCCGACCACACCCCCTGCGCGACCGCGACCGCCATGCCGATCGCCATCACCCGGTCCGGCCCGCCGCCCTGGAAGGCGCCATCGCCCAGCGCGATCACCAGGATGCCGAGGAAGCCGACCAGCACGGCCGACCAGCGATGGATGCCGACCTTCTCGCCCAGGAAGGGGATGGACAGCAGGGTGACGAACAGCGGCGTGGTGTAGGTCAGCGCGGTCTGCTCGGCCAATGGCAGCACGGTCAGCGCATAGAAGGCACAGCCCTGCGCCATGGTGCCGGTGAAGGCGCGCACCAGGTGGCCGGGCATGCGCTTCGTGCGCAGCACCCCCCAGTTCCGCCCGCGCGCGGCGACCGCGAAGACCACCGGCAGCGCGAAGGCGGAGCGGAAGAACATCGTCTCGATGAAGTGGATGTTCTCGCTCAGGCCCTTGATGAGCGCCGACATGATGGTGAACAGCGATGTCGCCCCCAGCATCAGCAGGGCGCCACGGCGGATGTCGTGGCGCAGCGGCACTACGCGCGGGCCCGTTCGGCGGCGCGCCGCACCCTTTCGCGATGCAGGTTGTACAGCCCGGCGATGATGACGATCACGGCGCCCCCCACGGTGGTCCAGGCCGGCACCTCGGCCCAGATCAGGAAGCCCAGGATGCCCCCGATCAGCAGCGGCGAATACTCATAGGGCGCCAGGGCCGAGACCGGCGCCAGCGCGAAGGCGCGCGCGAACAGGATATGCGCGATGGCATTGGCCACGCCGAAGAACACCAGCGCCAGGATCACCGGCGGCCCCGGGATCGCCGCCGGCGCCGGGAAGGCCGGCAGCAGCGCCAGGCCCACCGGCACATGCGCGACCATCAGCCAGAACGCGATCGACGCCGGCGTGTCGGTCGCCGAGAGCATCCGCGTCCAGATCCGCGTCACCGCCATGGCCACCACCGCGACCAGCAGGAAGGGCGTTTCGAACCGCCACAGGTCGCCGCCGGGCTGCAGCATGAACAGCACGCCCGCGCAGCCCGCCAGGGTCGAGGTCCAGCGCCGCCAGCCGACCTGTTCGCCCAGCATCGGGATGGCGAACAGCGTCATCAACAGCGGCGCGGCCGCGGCGATGGCATAGGAATCGACCAGCGCCATCCCCGACAGCCAGGCCCAGTACCAGATGGCCGAGACGCAGCAATGCAGCAGGCCGCGGATGGTCAGCAGGCGCACATTGCCCGGCGCGATGCCGTGCCCGCGCGTGATCGCCAGCACCGCCAGCGCGCCGACGGCGCCGCGCGCGATCATCGACACCGCGACCCCGACCTCGGGCAGTGCCCATTTCACCGCGACATCGGCGCCGGTGATGACCAGGTAGGCGCCCAGGATCAGCAGGATGCCACGCACGGCTTCCGCGCCGGTCGGCACGCTCAGCCCGCGGGTGCGCATGGGCGTGGCTTCAGGCATGGGCAGTCCGTCGCGGGGCGGTCATGGGCGGCGCAGGAACGGGCGCCAGCCGCCCTGCCCGCCGGCCGGGCGATCGCGCGCCCAGGCCGCGTCGGCGGGTGCGCGCGCCGCCGCGGTCGGGGGGCTGCCGGCGGGCCTCGGCGCTGCGGCGGGGGGGCTGATCGTGAAACGTCATGGATGGGTTGCACATCCTCGGGGCGATGCGCGCCGGACGCAACATGAACCGGTGCCAGGACTGTCCCGCGCGTGCCATGTTCCGGCCTTGCTGCAATGCGATGCAACGGCCCTGTGGAACCTGCCGAATACGACCTGATGGACGCGGCCGAGCAGCGCATGTGGTGGTACCGCGCGCTGCATGCCCGCGTGGCCGATGCGCTGGCGCGCCGCCCGGGGCCGCCTGGCGCGGTGCTGGATGCCGGCTGCGGCACCGGGGGGTTGCTGCGGCGGCTGGGCGCGCTGGGGCGGCCGCTGGTCGGGCTGGACTTCAATCCGAAGGCCGCATGGCGGGCAGCGGCGAAATCCGGCGCGGTGGCCACGGCGGGCGACGCCAATCGCCTGCCCTTTGCGCCTGCCGCCTTCGCCGCGCTCACCTCCTGCGACGTGCTGTGCCATCGCGCGGTCGATCCGCCGGCGGCGCTGGCGGAGTTCGCGCGCGTGCTGGCGCCGGGCGGCACGCTGGTGCTGAACCTTCCGGCCTATGAATGGCTGCATTCGGCGCATGACGAACGTGTCCACAATTCACGGCGATTCACCGCCGGGGGCGCCCGCGCGATGGTCGGCGCCGCGGGCTTCGCCGCGATCGAGGCACGCTACTGGAACGCGCTTCTGCTGCCGCTGATGGTGGTGCAGCGCAAGGTCCTGAAATCCGACGCCGCGCACGACAGCAGCGACGTCGCCCCCTTCCCGCCCTGGCTCGATGCCACGCTGCATGGCGTGACGGCGGCCGAGCGGACCCTCGCCCGCCTCGGCCTGCGCTATCCTGCGGGCGGGTCCATCCTGGTGGTCGCGACGCGGCCGTGATGTCGGAGAGCCCTTCCATGTCCAGTCCCGCGGTCGGGGTCGTGCACCCGGTCGGCCTGTCCATCGTCGTGCCGGTCTACAACGGCGCCGCCACGGTCGGCGCGCTGGTCGCCGCGCTGTCGGCGCTGGCGCCGGAGGGCGGCATCGAGGTCGTGCTGGTCAATGACGGCAGCCCCGACAATTCCGGCGATGTCTGCCGGGAGCTCGCGCGCAGCGCCACCATCCCGCTCACGTACATCGAGCACGCCCGCAACTTCGGCGAGCACAACGCGGTGATGACCGGCCTGCGCCACGCCCGCGGCGCCTATGTCATCACCATGGATGACGACCTGCAGAACCCGCCCGAGGAGGTCATCCGCATCTACGACCACGCCCGCACAGGCGGTTTCGACGTGGTCTATACGCGCTACGCCGTGAAGGAACATGACGGCTGGCGCAACATCGGCAGCCGCTTCGCCAACTGGGTGGCGGACCAGCTGATGGACAAGCCCAAGGGGCTGTATCTGTCGTCCTTCCGCTGCATGTCGGCGCTCGCGGTGGCCGAGGTGGTGAAGTATCGCGGCCCCTACCCGTATGTCGACGGGCTGCTGATGCAGGTGACGCAACGGCTCGACAGCATCGAGGTGAAGCACTTCGCGCGCGTCGAGGGCCGGTCGAACTACACCATGACGCGGCTGATCCGGCTGTGGATGAACCTGGCCACGAATTTCTCGGTGCTGCCGCTGCGGCTCGCGGTGGTGGCGGGGGTGGCGATGGGCGTGCTCGGCCTGCTGGCCGCGGCCTGGGTGGTGTTCGAGGCGCTGGTCGGCGAGACGCCCTCCGGCTGGGCCTCCCTGATGACGGTCACGCTGCTGATCGCGGGCGTGCAGTTCATGATCCTGGGCGTGCTGGGCGAATACGTCGGGCGCGCCTTCATGTCGGCCAATGGCAAGCCGCAGGGCGTGGTGCGCGAAGTGATCGCCCCGCGGGAGGGCGCGGCATGACCGCCCATTGGATCGCCCTGGCCGCCGCCATCACCACCTCGCTGGTCGGCCAGGTGCTGCTGAAGTCGGGCGCCAATACCGCGGTCGAGGCCGCGGGCGGCTTCATCGACCAGCTGTTCCGCCCGGCCACCATGGTGGGCCTGGTCTGCTACGGCGGCGCGGCGCTGCTGTACATCGTGGCGCTGCGGCGCATCCCCATGAGCGTCGCGCTGCCCTGCACGGCTGCGTCCTATGTCGTCATCGCCATCGTCGGCTGGGCGATGTTCGGGGAAACGCTCGGGATGCAGAAGATCGCGGCGATCGGGCTGATCGCGGCCGGCGTGGCGCTGCTGGCGACCACCGCGTGATGCGCCCGCCGGATGCGCCGCGGCGCGCCATGGTGCGCCGCGGCGCGCTGCTGCTGGGCGTCATGGCACTGGCACGCCCGGCCGGCGCGCTCACGCCCTGCCCGCCGGGTTCGCGCCCGGGCGTGCTGGCGTATCTGCGCTTCGCCCTGGTGCTGCCCAATGGCGACGACGTGACCGAGGCGCAGTGGCGCACCTTCCGCAGCGACATCATGGACCCCGTGCTGCGCGCGCCGGTCACCGAACGCGACGAACCGCCGGTCACGCAGCCGCGCCCGCAGCGTTTCCGCAACGCCATCATCGAGGTGCGCGCCGCCTGGAGCCCCGACGCGCCGCCGCCGATGCCCGCGCCGGTGCTGAGCGTGGTGCGCGCCTGGACCGCCCGCTTCCCCGACGCACCGGTCGAGGCACGGCTGGTGCCGGCCTGCCTTGGGCGCTGAGGGCGCCCGCGTCGCGGCGGCCGGGCTTGTCGCGCTGGCCGCCGCCTGCGCGCCGCCAGCGCCGCCCTGCCCCGAGGGCACCACGCAGGCGACGGTCGCCGAGGCCTATTTCGGCCAATCCCGCCGCGACGGACCCGCGATCACCGAGGGGGAATGGCGCGACTTCCTCGCCGGCACGGTCACGCCGGCCTTCCCCGACGGGCTGACCGCACTCGATGGCCGCGGCCAGTGGCGCCGCCCCGACGGCACCATCCTGGCCGAAGCGAGCAAGGTGCTGGTGGTGGTGATGCCCGGCGCCGATGCCGCCGCCGCCCGCGCGCGCCTGCGCCCGGTCGAGGAGGCCTGGAAGGCGCGCTTCCGGCACCAATCGGTGCTGACGGTCTATCGCGCCGCCTGCGTCGGATTCTGATCAGGGCGCGGTGCCGACGCGAAAGAACAGCCCGGCCAGGCTGCCGGCGGCGCCACAGAAATCCGACGGCCGGGGCGCCAGCATCCGCACGCGCAGCATCGCGCCCTCGCGCCACATCGCCAGCGCGCCGTCGCGGGTTTCCAGGCGCTCGAACGACGTGCCGTCGCCCTCGCCGTCGTAGTCGCACATCCAGGCCAGGGCATTGATGTCGATGGTGCTGACCAGGACGCGGTAGCGGCCGCCGCCGGCGGGCTCGACCACCGCCTGGCCCTGCGCGCCGCGCCAGGTGCCATCGAGGCCGGACGGGTCGTGCGCGATGCGCATCAGCCCCGCCAGGCGGTATTCCATCGCCCCGCGCAGCGCGCCGCGCGGGTCGGGCGCGTCCAGCGTGCCATCGGGGTGGAAGAACAGGTCGCGCGACAGGCTGCGCCGCCAGGCGGCCTGCTGGACGGCCAGTTCCGCCGCGCCATCCGCCCCCAGCAGCGGCATTAGTTCAGCCAGGCGCATGCGCTGCGCCTGGTCCAGGATGGCCAGCCAGGGATCGGCCGCGATGGCGGCGTCCACCGCGCGCGCGGCGCCGGCGCAATCGACGTTGCGCCGCGCCGGGCAGGGCTGCTGCGCCGCGCCAGGCAGTGCCGCGACAAGCAGCGAGAGCAGGACCAGCAGGCGCGCGATCATCGCGCCCTTGCTGCCACGGCCGGGCGCCAGCGCGCGCCGAAACCGTTCACGGCCAGTGCGTCATGCTGCCGGCCGGCGCCATCAGCCGAAGGCGCCGACCTCGTGGCTGACCACCGCCGAGCATTCGCGCACCAGCGCGAAGCAGCGCGCCATCGGGGCCAGGATGGCGGCGTGCTCGGCAGCATAGGACGCGCCTTCGCGCGGGGCGGCGGGTTCGGCGAAGTCCAGGCCCGTCGCCGGGTCGGGCGCGGCGGGGAAGATCTGCCCGAGCAGCTCCAGCACCGGCGGCACGTCCAGCTGCAGCAGCCGGGCGATCAGGCTGTCGCGCGTTGCGCCATGGCGCGGGCTGAATTCGGGCAGCGCCACCGCCAGCAGCCATAGCCGCTGCACCAGGCACAGCCGCACCGCATGCACCAGCACCAGGCGGTCGGGCATCTCGGGCAGGTCCGGCCAGGCCGCGCGCAACGCCTGGTGGTCGGCCTGCAGGCGGCGGAACATCCGGCGCGTGGCGGGCGACAGGTCGAGCCGTTCCAGCGCGCTGGCAACCGCCGTCAGCGCCTCCCGCCGGCCGGGCCGCTTCGTGAAGCCGGCGCGGTCGAGCCAGGGCGATGGGTCCAGCATGTCCACCGCGGCGCGCAACACGCCCAGGTCCGAACACGCCGCCGCGCGCGCCGCCATCGCCATGGCGCGGGCGAAGCGCGGCGATCGCGCCAGCATGTCGGCGAAGGCGTCCGGATTGGCCGCCGCCGCCGCGCCCAACCCGTGCAGCGTGTTCGCGAGCCAGCCCATCTGGTGCAGGATCGCGTTGTTCGGGATGGCGCGCAGTTGCGACGGATGGCTGATCCGCGCCGGCCCGCCGGTATCCGATTGCCGCGCCGCCGGGCGCGAGCCGGTCTTGTCGAGCAGGCCCGGGCCGAAGGCGCCGAGCAGCGCGGCATAGCCCGGGTCCTCGACCAGCGCGGCCATTTCGCGCCGCGCGGTGGCGAAGAAATCGGTCGCCCAATCGGCCTCGGCATAGATCGGGTCGGGGTCGGGCGCCGGCCCGCCGAAGGCGTGTTCGGCGATGCGCGCGACGGTGGCGCGCGCCAGCGCGGCCGTGCCGAACAGCATGTAGCCATCGGATCCCTGGAAGGCGGTCTCCTCGCGCAGCGGCAGGTCGGCCGCCGCCAGCGCCGCGCGCGCGGCGGGCGGCGAGAGGTAGGCGAAGCGGTCCGCCAGGCTGTCCGGATGCCCGCCGCGGCCGATGCTCTCGCCATGGGTGTCGAACAGCACCAGTTCGATGCCATCGAGCCCGTGGCGGCGCAGCAACTCCGACAGCCGGATCTTCAGCCGCTCCGCCAGGTAGGACGCCGCCGGCTGCCCGACATAGCGCCCCGAATCGGAATAGCCGAATTGCAGGCAGAGCCGGCCATGGGCCCGCAGATAGTCGCGGTAATGCGGGGAACGCAGGGCTTCTTCCAGCACGCGCTCGCCGCGTTCCAGCGCGTCCGCCGTCTCGAACAGCGGGGAGATCTCGATGCGCTCGGCGATGCCCAGGCGCCTGGCCAGCCACAGCGCGGCCAGCAGCGTGTAGCCGGTCTCGGTCTCGGCGATCAGGAAGCGCACCTTCTGGCTGGCGTCGATATGCTTGAGCATCTGCGCGATGGTCATCATCAGCCGCACGGCGGAGGCCTGTTCGGCCAGCAGCGCGCCGTAATCGACCGGCATCGGCGCTACCTCGCCCAGCGCGGCATTGACCTGGGCCAGCAGCCCGCGCCGCGCCGCGCGGTCCTCCGGCGCGGCGGCGATGCCCAGGCGCTGGCGCAGCGCATTATGCACCTGCGCGGCGTTCAGCCGGACATGGGTATGCGCCAGCGCCAGCCCATGCGCGACCAGCCCCGCGCGCTGCACCGCCAGCGCCTGGCGCGTGGCGCCGTCGGGCGCGGCCTCGATCGCCTGCGCGAACAGCGCGACCAGCGGGTCGGGCGCGGTCAACGCGGTATCGCGCCCATCCACCATGCGGCGGGCGAAATCCTGCACGGCGGCGGCGTCGGTCTTCTCGGGCGCGGCGGCTTCCTGCGCGGCGACCATGGCAGCGGCCTCGCGCGCCCGCGCCACGATGGGCGCGGCGCAGTCGCCCAGCGGTTCGAGGCGATCCGCCAGCCGGTCCAGTTGCAGGCGCTTCATGCGCAGCCGCAGCCGCAGCGTGTCCTGCCAGCCGATGTCGGTGCGCCCATCCGTGTCGTAGCCGACCCAGCTGGACAGGATGACCGGGCGCGGCAGCAGCGCCAGCGCGCGTTCGCCCCACACCGCCCGGCCGGCGTCGAACAGCGCGGCGGACAGGTCGTCCAGCGCGTCGCGCCCGCGCGCGATCGCGGCCGCCGCCTGGTCGAATTCCTGCGCCAGCGTGACCGGCGCCGGACGATGCGACAGGCCATCCGGCAGCGCGCTGCCCGACGCCGCCTCGGCCAGCGCGGTCGAGGTCGCGAGCGGCAGCGAGAAGGTCGGATGGGCGGTGAAGACGGCGGCGAAGCGCGCGCGTTCCACCGCGTCGCGGAAGGCGGCGAAGGGCACCGGGCTGTCCTCGGGGTCGGGGCGCACCAGGCGTGCGGCGAGCCGCGCCAGCGCCGCCGCGTCGTCGCCAATCCCGACATAGCCGGCCAGCCGCGCCGCGCGATCCGCCGCCGCATCCCGCGCCAGGCCGGCGATCAGCGCCGCCAGGTGGTCCAGCGTGACCCGCCCTTCATCCATCGCGCGGCTGATGTCGAGCGCGACCAGCAGCACGGGATCGCCGAAGGGGTCGGCAGCGGAGGCCTGCCGCGCGAGGCGCAGGCGGGCGAGCAGGTCCGGAGGGGCGGCGGCATCGTCCATGGCGTCATGCTGCACTTGCGAAGTGCCCGGGCGCCAGCACGAAATCGCGGCGCCGCGGCGTCGGCCACGGGGGCGCGAGGCGGCGGTGTCGCCGCGCGGCGCCGGCCGGCACGGCGTTCCGCACGGGAGCCTGGCCCAGCGCGGCGGAGCTCGCGGGGCCACCGATCCGCCCGCGCGAGTCTCGACAGAAGGCGGCAGGGCGGGCGAGGGTTGCGCCAGGACGCCACGGGGGAGACCGCATGTCGCTGATCGAGAGCCTGAAGGGGCGGCTGCGCCTGCCGCTGATCGGGTCGCCGCTGTTCATCATCTCGGTGCCCGACCTGGTGGTCGCGCAATGCACCGCGGGCGTGATCGGGTCGATGCCGTCGCTGAATGCCCGGCCGGTCGAACAGCTGGATGAATGGCTGGCCGAGATCAAGGAACGCCTCGCCGCGCACGATGCCGCGCATCCGGACCGGCCCGCGGCCCCCTTCGCCATCAACCTGATCGTGCACCGGTCGAACGACCGGCTGGAGCAGGATTTGGCGCTGTGCGTGAAGCACCAGGTGCCGCTGATCATCACCAGCCTGGGCGCGCGGCCGGAGGTGAATGACGCCATCCATTCCTATGGCGGCTTCACCATCCATGACGTGATCAACCAGCGCTTCGCGCACAGCGCCATCGACAAGGGCGCCGATGGCCTGGTGCTGGTGGCGGCCGGGGCGGGCGGCCATGCGGGCGCGCAATCGCCCTTCGCCCTGGTGCAGGAAACCCGCGCCTGGTTCGACGGGCCGATCGCGCTGTCGGGCGCCATCGCGCATGGCCGGAGCATCCTGGCCGCCGAGGCGATGGGCGCGGACTTCGCCTATATGGGCAGCGCCTTCATCGCGACCGAGGAAGCCCGCGCGGTCGAGGATTACAAGCGCATGATCGTCGAGAGCGCCGCCGGGGACATCGTCTACACCAACCTGATCACCGGCGTGCACGGCAACTACCTGAAGCCCTCGCTGCGCAATGCCGGGCTCGATCCCGACAACCTGGCGGGAGTGGAAGGGTCGCAGATGAACTTCGGCACCGACCGCAAGCGGAAGTGGAAGGACATCTGGGGCGCAGGGCAGTCGGTCGGCGGGATCGACGCGGTGGTGCCGGCCGCGGCGCTGGTGGACCGGCTGGCCAGCGAATACGCGGCAGCGCGGGCGCGCCTGAGCGCCGGATCGCCACTGGTGAACGCAAACTGGGGGCGGCGCGCGGCGGCGTGACGGGGCGCGGCGGGGGCGTTGAGGGATCCAAGGGCCTTAAGCCCTTGGTGGGAGGGGTCCGGGGAGGGCCAAGCCCTCCCCGCCGCGCCCTCACAGCCCGCGCAGTGCCTCGCAGATGCGCTCCACCTGCGCGTCCGTCAGTTCGGGGTACATCGGCAGGCTGAGGACTTCGCCTGCCGCCTTCGCGGTCTCGGCGCAGCCGGCGGGGCCGAGGGGCGTGCGGTCCTTGTAGGCGGATTGCAGGTGGACCGGCACCGGGTAGTGGATGCCGGTGCCGACGCCGTGGGCCTTGAGTTGCGCCTGGATGGCGGTGCGGTCCTCGGTGCGCAGGACGTATTGGTGGAACACGTGCTCGGCGCCGGGGCGGCGGTGCGGGGGGGCGAGCGAGGAGCCGGCCAGCGCCGCGTCATAGGCGCCGGCGATTGCACGGCGCCGTGCGTTGCCGGCATCGAGCGCGGTGAGCTTCACGCGCAGGATCGCAGCCTGGATCTCATCGAGGCGCGAATTGATGCCGACCAGGCTGCTGATGTAGCGCTCGCGCCAGCCATACTGGCGGATGGCGGCGATGCGTTCGGCCAGCTCCGCATCGGCGGTGGACAGCACGCCGCCATCGCCCAGCGCGCCGAGGTTCTTCGTCGGATACAGGGAATAGGCCGCGGCGGTGCCGATGGTGCCGAGCATCCGGCCATCGAGTGTTGCGCCGTGGCACTGGGCGCAATCCTCGATCAGCGGGATGCCGCGGGCGTTGCAGGCGTCCAGCATCGGGCCGAGGTCGCAGGCCTGGCCATAGATGTGCACGGCGATCACCGCGCGCAGCGGCGGCAGGCCCGGCGGCGGGTGGTCGAGCACGCTGGCGAGCTCGTCCGGGTCCATGGTGTAGGTGTCGGGGTCGATGTCGAGCAGCAGGGGGGTGGCGCCCACCATCTCGATCGCCGCGACGGTGGCGACGGCGGTGTGCGAGACGGTGGCGACGGACATGCCCGGGCCGATGCCCAGGCCGCGCAGCACCAGTGCGAGCGCATCGGTGCCGTTGGCGCAACCGACGGCGTGCTGGCCGGCGCCGAGCCAGGCGGCGAATTCGGCCTCGAAGGCGGCGCCCTCCTTGCCGAGGATGTACCAGCCGCTGTCGAGCGCGCGCGCGACGGCGGCGTCGATCTCGGCCTTCTGGGCGCGGTAGCCGGCGCCGGGGTCGGCCTGGGGGATCATGACGAGGGTGGGCGCGTTCATGGCGGGATGCCTTACAGGTAGTCGGACAGACGGGGACGATACCACGCGAGGGAGCGTCGCAACCCCTCATCGAGGTCCACCTTCGGCGCCCAGCCTGAAGCGTTTCGGAAGGCGGTGTCGTCGGCGGCGTAGGAGCCGATGTCGATCGGCGCGCGGTCGGCGGGGAATTCCCGGAGTTCGAACGACCCGGTGCCGTTGTTGGCGGCGATCAGGCGGTTCGCCAGGTCGATCAGCGAGGTTGGCGGACTGCCGCCAAGGTTGAACACCTGACCCGAAAGCCCTGGTTCCGCGGCTTTTTCGGCCGAGACCAGGAAGGCGTCGGTGACGTCCTCCACATAGGTCAGGTCGCGCAATTGCGCGCCGCCCCAGACCTCGAAGGGCTCGTTTTCCAGCACGCGGCGGATCCAGATGCCCAGGAAGGTCTGGCGCGCATCGCGGATGCGCAGGCGCGGGCCGTAGCAATTGGTCAGGCGCAGCGAGACGACCGGGCGGTGATGGACGCGCTGTTCCAGCAGCCAGTACTGCTCGCCCGCCCATTTCGACACGCCATTGGCGTCGGGCGGATTGACCGGGTGCAGTTCATCGACCGGCAGGGCGCGCGGGCGGCCGTAGAACTGGCGGGTCGAGGCATGCACCACGGCGGCCTTGGGGGCCACTTCGCGCATCACGCCGATCAGCCGCACCTGCGCCACGGCGTTGATGGCGATGTCGGCGACCGGGTCCTTCTGGCCGCCCATGTGGCTGGTTTGCGCCGCCATGTTGAACAGCACGTCCACGCCTTCGCACAGCGAATGCAGTTCGGTGTCACGGATATCCCCGCGCACCAGCATCACCCCCGCCCCTTCGAGGTTGCGGGCCGAGGCACCGCCATCGGGCATCATGGCATCGAGCGCGGTGACACGCGCGCCGAACCCGGCCAGCGCATGGCACAGGTTGGACCCCAGGAAGCCCGCGCCCCCGGTCACCAGGACACGCCGGCCGCGCCAGAAATCGGGGGTCACCATTGCCGTGTCGCGTCCTTGTCCAATGAAGGCATCCTGGCCCGCGATTGCGGCGGAATGGCGCCGTGCGCGGGGCTGATTTGCGATGGCCCGCCGGCGGCGCCGGGGCGGATGACCGGCAGGCACATCGGCGCGGTCCGCCGCGGTCGGGACCACCCGCGCCGCGGCCTCATTCGCTGGACCGGCGCGGCGGCGCCTCCGCCGCCAGCACGCGCCGCGTCCGCATGATCTCGGCGAAGCCGAACAGCAGCAGCACCTGGCCCGCCACCACCTGCAGGGAGGCCAGCAGCCGGATGCCGTCGTCATGTGGCGTGACATCGCCGTAGCCCACAGTGGCCTGGGTCACGAGCGAGAAATACAGCGCATCCGGGAAGGGCAGCGGCACCGGCCCGGACGGCCCATGGAACAGCGGCACCATCGAGAGCCCCTGCGCGATCCGGTAGAAGCAGGCGAACAGGATCACCAGCATCGCGTACATGGCCAGGAAGGCCACCACCGGGACCAGCATGCGCGCGGCACGCGCCGCCAGTTCCTCGGTGATCAGCGCCATGTCGGTCAGCAGCAGAACCACCCCGCGGACCGACGCCGCGACGATGATCGCGATGACCAGCATCGCGCCGACCAGCCCGACCCCCTGTTCGAACACCGGCAGCCGGTTCACCGGCAGCGCCAGGGAGAAGGCGCCCACCGCCCAGACCGGCAGCAGCCAGCGCGCCATCCGCGGCAGGTGCCCCAGGTCGAAGGGATGCGCCGCCTCGGCCACCAGGCGCAGCGATCGCCGGCGCCACCAGACCGCCAGCAGGAAGGTCGCGACCGGCAGCAGGAAGGCCACGGCGCGCGCCGGCGCCGGCGCCTCGGGGAAGGCGGCGCGGCCCATCACCGCGAACAGGCAGGCATAGACCGCGAGCCCGGCGCTGGTCCCGAAGGCGAAGTGCATCCCGTGCGGGAACAGCAGGAACAGCGTGCCCAGGCCCAGCGCCGCCACGCCGATGACCAGGAAGGGAAACAGGGTGCCCTGGTCCGCCAGCCCGCCGGCGACGACCAGGCCGAAGCCCAGCGTCATCGCGACCGACCGCAGCCAGCCTTCGGGCAGGACCTGGCGCGGTGACGCCGGCATGGTGGTCAGGGCGCGAGGGCGACGCCGGTGATCTCGACCTTCCAGGCCGGGTCGACCAGCGGCGCCTCGATCGTCATGCGGGCCGGCTTGTGGGCGGGGTCCATCCAGGCATCCCAGGCGCGGTTCATCGCCGGCGCATCGCGGATATCGGCCAGCACCACGGTGATGCTGACCAGGGCGCACTTGTCGGTGCCGGCTTGCGCCAGCAGGGCGTCGATCTGCGCCAGGATGTCGGCGGTCTGGCCCTCGGCATCCAGGGTGGCGTCGTCGGCGACCTGGCCGGCCAGCCAGACCATGCCGCCCGCCACCACCGCGCCGGACAGGCGGGCTTCTTCGGCCAATCGGCGGATGCGCGTCATTGGGTCACTCCCTCAAGGGCCGAAACTCGGCCATAAGCCCGCGGCGCCCCGGGTCGGCCGGGGCGGGTTTCGCACGTCGTGCCGAAGGTTCGTCCCATGCGCCCGATTCTCACCAGTGTCATTCTGGCAAGCCGCTGGATCGCGGCGGTGTTCCTGCTCGGGCTGACGGTGGCGCTGGGGCTTTTCGCGGCGCGCTTCCTGACCAAGCTGGTGAAGTTCGGGACGGGGGTGTTCTCCTCGCCCGAGGACCAGGCGCTGCTCGACCTGCTGCACCTGCTGGACTGGACGCTGGTGGCGGCGCTGGTGGTGATGGTGATCCTGGCATCCTGGGACAGCCTGGTGATGCCCTTCGACGATCCCAAGGCGGGCGGCATGTCGTGGATCCGCAAGCTGGATCCGGGCAACCTGAAGGTGAAGCTGGCGGGGTCGATCGTGGCGATCTCCTCGATCCAGCTGCTGCAGATGTTCCTGCGCGCGGATATCTATTCGGACCGCACGCTGGCCTGGGCGATGGGGCTGCACGCCATGTTCCTGGTGGGCGCGGTGGTGCTGGCGCTGACCGACCGGATTTCCGCCGGAACCAGGCTGCCCAAGGAGTAGCGGGCGGGCCGCGCGCAAACGGGTGGATTCGGGATTCACATGAATCCGTTACCGCCGTAACTTAATCCATTTCATCAAGAACGCCGCCGAGCGTGGTGCGCCGACTCGCGTTTTTACTCCGTCAATTCGCGTTTTCGAACCGCGAGAAATACGGTTTTCGCTTGCCCGGCGTGCGTTCACGTTTCTTTATTCGCCTATAGGTTGATATTTGGGGTCATAAATTCCTGTGATGAGCGAATTCCGTCGACTGGAGCGGCGCCCCGCGCGCCTCGACACGATCATCCGCGACAGGCTCAAGACCTGGCCGCAACGCCCGCCCGGCGCCTGCAGCCTGGGCACCGAGGGCGCCTGGCTGCGCGGCCGGCCCAGCGATGGGGAACCGGTCGCCCAGCCCTACCTGAAGATCCCGGGATCCGACCGGATGCGCACCATCCCCGATGGGCTCTGGCTGCATTTCGGCGGCACGCCCGAGGATGCCTATGCCGACATCCTGTGCATCGAGGCCTGCTCGACCTTCCAGAACCTGCTGGACAAGCGGTCGCGCTTCGCGCCGTCGACCATCTCCCTGCTGGCGCATTGCCCGCTGGCCTGGCTGCTGGCACCGCTGCAGGCCAATGACACCACGCCGCGCTGGCTGATCATCCCGTTCCTGACCAGCGAGCCGATCGCCCCGCTGACGCTGCCGGTGCGCGACCTGCGGGTGCTGTACGGATTGCAGCGCGACCACTACCAGGGCTTCGCGCGCCACCAGATGCCGCATCCGCACGAATACTTCTGCCCGATGGAGGCGCTAACCGCGCATGAAGGGCACGAGAACCCGGCGATGCGGTCGTTGCTGGCGCGCGCCTCGGCGGCATCGGCCTTCATGGATCCGCCGTGACCCTGGGCGGCCGGCGCGGCATGATGCGCGCCGCGCCCGGCCCGGCGTGGCCGCGGCAGACGCGAACACGTTCCGCCTGTTTTCATGGGGTTGCGCCATGCAGTTCAATCACGTCGCGAACCGCCTGGACACCCGCCATTTCGACACCATCGTCACGCTGCTGACCACCCGGCTCGGCTTCGTGGTGCTGCGGCGGACCGAACGGTCGATCTGGCTGCGACAGCCAGGGGCGACCATCGACCTCCAGTTCAGCCGCAGCGAGACCGCCCACCGCGACGCCGACAAGCGCCGCTCCCAGGTCGCCTTCCTCAGCGAGACGCCGCGCGACGACCTCGATGCCCTGGCCACCTGGCTGCGCGGCCAGGGGCTGGAGGCGAGCCTGGGCGCCTATTCCGACCGGGAATTCTACCTCGACGCACCCGCCGCCTTCGTGGATTTCGTCATCGAGGCGATGCGCCCCGAACTGGCCGACTATCCCCTGGCCGACTAAACGGCCCGCTTTCGGGGCAGCCCCCGCCCGCCGATTGGGCAGGGCGCCGCGCGCCGCGCCAGGAATCCGTCCCCGCCCGCCCGCATCGGCCTTGCGCCCCGGCCCGACCTTGCCCCAGGAAGGCAGCCGGGCCGGCCACCAGCGGCCCCCAGGGAGACAATCGATGGTTCCAGGATTCACGCGCCGCGCTGCCCTCCTCGCCGCCGGCGGCACGCTGGGCGCCCCCGGCCTGGCCCGCGCCCAGGCGCCGCGCGTGCGCATCATGCTCGACTGGGCCTTCCAGTCGCCCAACGCCTTCGCGCTGGTGGCCCGCGAGAAGGGCTACTTCCGCGCCGCGGGCGTCGAGGTGCAGGTCGATCGCGGGCAGGGTGGCGGCGCCGTGCCGGTGGCCCTCGCCGGCGGCAGCTACGACATGGGCTATGCCGACATCAACCCGACCATCCGCTTCATGGCCGAGAACCCCGGCCGCGGCATCGTCGCCGTCGCGGTGCTGCACGACCGCAGCCCGCTTTGCGCCATCGTGCGCGCCGACGGGCCGATCCGCACGCCCAAGGACCTTGAGGGCAAGCGCCTGGCGGCCCCGGACTTCGACGCCGGGCGCCAGCTGTTTCCCGCCTTCGCCAAGGCCGCGGGCATCGATGCCGCGAAGGTCACCTTCCTCTCGGTCACCCCGGCGCTGCGCGAACCCATGCTGGTGCGGCGCGAGGCCGATGGCGTCACCGGCTTCGTCACCACCTCGGCCCTCGCGCTCAAGGGCATCGGCCTGCCGATCAACCAGCAGCGCACCATGATGTATTACGACCACGGGCTGAACCTGTATGGCGGCGCCATCCTGACCACGCGCGCCTTCATCCAGCGCAACCCGGATGCGGTGCGCGGCGCGACCGCGGCTTTAATGAAAGGCTTCATCGAAAGTATTCGCAACAGCCAGGACATGCTCGACGTGCTCAAGCGCGTCGAGCCGCTGACCGACGTGGCGCTGGAACGCGAACGGCACGAGCTCAACCTCGAACGCGTCATCATGACCGACAATGTCCGCGCCAACGGCATCTCGGCGGTCGATCCCGCCCGGCTGCAGGCCGGGATCGTGGCGGTCGAGGACGCCTACAACATGACGCCGCGGCTGCAGGGCAGCCAGATCTACACGACCGACTTCCTGCCGCCGGCCGCCGAGCGGCGCATCTGAAAGGAAGCACCGGGGGAGGGAACTCCCCCGGACCCCCTCCTTCTTTTGGCTGTCACCAAGGCAGTCCCGGCCGAACAGCCACCGCACCCCCGGCGAAACGCGGCACATAAAGTGCCAGGACCAGCGCATGAACGCCCCAACGCCACCCTTCGTGCAGATCGACGGCGTCTCCATGCGCTACGGCGGGGTCGAGGGGACGCTCGCCCTGAAAGGGACCAGCCTCGACGTCCAGGATGGCGAATTCGTCGCGGTCGTCGGGCCCTCGGGCTGCGGCAAATCCACCCTGATGCGCCTGGTCACCGGGCTGTGGCCTCCCACCGAAGGCACCGTCATCGTCGACGGGCGCGAAGTCGCAGGGCCGCTGTCGATGGCCGGCATGGCCTTCCAGAACCCCACCCTGCTGCCCTGGCGCAACATCCTCGACAACGTGATGCTGCCGCTCGAGGTCGTGCAGCCGCACCGCCGCCAGCTCCGCAGCCAGCGCGGCCACTATGAATTCAAGGCCAAGGAACTGCTGAAGCTGGTCGGCCTGGCCGGCTTCGAAGGCAAGTTCCCCTGGCAGCTGTCGGGCGGCATGCAGCAGCGCGCATCATTGTGCCGCGCCCTGGTCCACGACCCGCGCCTGCTGATGCTGGACGAACCCTTCGGCGCGCTGGATGTCTTTACGCGCGAGGACCTGTGGGACGTGCTCCAGGATGTCTGGATCGCCCGCAAGCCGACCGTGATCCTGGTGACGCACGACCTCAAGGAAGCGGTCTATTTGTCGGACCGCGTGCTGATCATGTCGAACCGGCCGGGGCGAATCATCGCGGAACGGACAGTCCCCTACGGCCGGCGGCGCAGCCTCGACATCACCTATGCCGCCGAATTCCAGGCCATCGTCCACGAATTGCGCGACCGCATCGCCGATGCCCGCAAGGCGGAGGCCGCCTGATGGCCGCGCCGCGCACCGCCGAAGCCCTGGCCGAGGCCGCCCGCCGCCGCCGCCGGCTGGAGAACGCCCTGCCCTGGCTGGTGATCATCGGCATGTTCCTGGTCTGGGAGGCCGCCTGCCGCGCCTTCGACATCCCGGTCTTCATCCTGCCGGCGCCCAGCGTCATCGCCGAGAGCATGGTGAAGTGGTGGCATCCGCTGCTGACCAATGCCTGGGCCACGCTGGTCACCACCGTGGTCGGCTTCCTGATGGCGGTCGGCTTCGGGCTGCTGCTGGGGGTGGCGATCGGGTCGTCCGTGCTGGTCTATCGCGGGCTCTATCCGCTGCTGATCGCCTTCAATTCCGTGCCCAAGGTGGCGGTGGTGCCGATCCTGGTGATCTGGTTCGGCGCCGGCTTCTGGCCCGCCGTGCTGACCGCCTTCCTGATCTCCTTCTTCCCCATCGTGGTGAATGTCGCGACCGGGATCGCCACAGTCGAACCGGAACTGCGCGACGTGCTGCGCGCGCTGGGGGCCAGGCCGCGCGACATCATCCTGAAGGTCGGGCTGCCGCGGGCCATGCCGTATTTCTTCGCCTCGCTGAAGATCGCGATCACCGTCGCCTTCGTCGGCTCCATCATCAGCGAGACGGTGGCGGCGAATGAAGGGATCGGCCACCTGATGCTGGTCGCCTCCTCGCGCTTCGACGTGCCGCTGGTCTTTGCCGGCCTGATCAT
This sequence comes from Roseomonas sp. CECT 9278, assembly GCF_918698155.1. Taxonomy (GTDB): domain Bacteria; phylum Pseudomonadota; class Alphaproteobacteria; order Acetobacterales; family Acetobacteraceae; genus Neoroseomonas. Next base: position 97,264 of record NZ_CAKKLX010000002.1, on the reverse strand, counting down.
CACGGGCATCATGGGCGTGCTGATGTATTGGGTCGCGGTGACGATCGAGGAACGCACGACGGGATGGGCAACGCGCGGACAGAACGACCCGAGGCTCGCGACGGGGGGCTGAGCGCGCTGCGGCTGGGGATGCTGACGCCGTCATCCAACACGGTGCTGGAACCCGCGACCTATGCGCTGCTGGCGGATGCGCCCGGCATCACCGCGCATTTCCAGCGCCTGCGGGTGCTGTCCATCACGCTGGAGGGCGGCTCCACCGGGCAATTCGACCCCGCGCCGATGGTGGCGGCGGCGCAGATGCTGGCGGATGCCAAGGTCCATGCCATCTGCTGGAACGGCACCTCGGGCTCCTGGCTCGGGCTCGATGCCGACCGCGCGCTGTGTGGCGCCATCACCGCCGCGACCGGCCTGGCCTGCACCACCGCCACGCTGGCGCTGCATGATGCGTTGCGCGCGCTGGGGGCGCGGCGGATCGGCCTGGTCACGCCCTACCTCGCCAGCGTGCAGGGCGCGATCCTGGCGAACCTGCGCGCCGAGGGCTTCACCCCCGCCGCCGAGCGCCACCTGGAGGACCCCGGCAACTACTCCTTCGCCGAGCACGCGCCCGACCTGGTCACGCGGCTGGCGCGCGAGGTCGCGGCCGAGGGCTGCGACGCCATCGCCATCCACTGCACGAATTTCCGCGGCCTGGCCGCGGCGGCGGCGGTGACCGGGGTGCCGGTGCTCGATTCCGTCGCGGTCGCGCTGTGGGGCGCGCTGCGCGCGGCGGGGGCGGAGCCTGCGCGCGTCGCTGGCCTCGGCCCCCTCGCCCGCCTCGCGGCCTGATGGTCGCGCTGCGCGAGGTCACGCGGGAGACAGTGCGCGCCGTCTGCGCGCTTGAGGTGCACGACCACCAGAAGGGCTATGTCGCGTCCAACGCGCTGTCGATCGCGCAGGCGCATTTCGAGCCCGGCGCGGCGTTCCGCGCCGTCTGCCTGGGCGCCCAGCCGATCGGCTTCGCGCAGTGGCGCCGCGGCGACGTGCCGGGGTTGGCGATCCTGTGGCGCTTCATGATCGACCGCGCCCAGCAGGGCCGCGGGCATGGGCGGGCGGCGCTGGAAAGCGTCCTGCTGCACCTGCGGACCGAAGGCTTCTCGGCGGTCGAGACGAGCGTCGTGCGCGGCCCGGCAAGCCCGCTCGGCTTCTACCTGGCGCAGGGCTTCGTGGAGCTGGGCCGGGAGACGCCGCGCGGCGAATGGCTGCTGGCCAGGCCGCTGTAGCACGCGCGGCGCCCCGCGATCCGGTCGGCCGGGGCCGGCCGACCGGGGATCGGCGCTACCCGCGCGGGCGAGCGGGTGGCGGCGGCGCGGGCGGCGCATCGGCGGTGCGGATCGCCGCCGGCCCGCCATTGGTGGGAATGCGCTGCCCGGTGTCGCGCAGGCGCCCGTTCTCGAAGCGGAAGACGCCGATGTTGCGGTCCGCCATGTTCTGCACCAGCACCGTGCGCCCATCGCGCGAGAAGGCGATGCCCTGCGCCCAGTCGCCGATCGGCGCGCGCGCCACCTCCCGCAGCCGGCCATTGTCGATGCGCAGCATGATCAGCTGCGCGCGGCCGCGCAGCGGGTGGCCCTGCGGGCGCGCCGAGCCGTTGTGGATGGTGACGGCGACATGCCGGTTGTCGGGGCTGACCTGGATGCCCTCCGGCGTCGGGCCGACCGACACGGTGTCCACCGCCAGATACGGTTCGCGCTGCAGGTTGATCAGCGTGATCGTGTCGTTGTCGCCGCCGCCGCGCCCGATATTCGCCGCCACCGCCCAGCGCCCGTCGGGCGTGATGCCCATGCCATAGGGGCGCAGCCCGGCGGTGATGTCGCGGTCGGTCTTGGTGACGGTCTCGCCATCGATGGCCAGCACGCTGACGAAGGATGCCGCGGCGTCGTCGCGCGTCACGAGCGCGCGCCGACCGTCCGGGGTGAACTGCACATGCGCCGGCGACGACGTCGCATTGCCGACCGTGACCGTCGAGACCGGGGCCAGCATCCCGTTGACGAAGCGGAACACGCTGACCGTGCCCGCATTGCGGTTGGCCACCAGCACCAGGGTGCCGGCGCGGTTGATCGACACGCCGGAGGGCCCGGCCCCGGCCTCGACCGTCTGCGTCACGCGCGGGGGCGTGGCGCGCAGGTCGACCACCTGCACGCGGTTGTCGGGCTGCACCTTGGTGGGGTCGGCCGGGTCCAGCCGCTCGGCCGAGGTGACGATGGCGAAGCGTTCATCGGGCGTGATCGCCACCGAGGTCGGCGGGCCGACCACGGAATGCGACAGCGCCACCTCGCCCAGCGCGCGCGGCGTGCGGCCGCCCAGGTCGATGATGGTGATGGTGTCGGCCGGCGGGTTCTGCACCACCGTATTGGCGCCATTGACCAGCCGCCGCCGGTTGTCGTTGCCCGAGACCGCGATCTGCGCCGTCGCCGGCAGTGCCAGGGCGAGCGCGAGCACGAATGCGCCGCCGCCGAGCAGCCTGGATGTCATCGATGTTTCCTCCGCCTTGGTCGCCCGGCGGCGGGATGTTCCCCCCGCGATCCCGGCCATGCAAGGGATGGTTGCAAGTGGCCCCCCGCCTGGGGCATTGCGGTGGCAAGCCTGGGGAACGCGCATGATCGGGATCGACTGGGGCACCACCGGCCTGCGGGCCTATCGGCTGGCGCCGGATGGCACGGTGCTGGCGCGGCGCGAGACGCCGCGCGGCATCCTCGGCATCGAGCCGGGCGGCTTCCCCGATGCGCTGCGCGCCAGTGCCGGCGACTGGATCGACAAGGGCGACACCCGCGTGCTGGTCAGCGGCATGGCCGGCAGCCGCCAGGGCTGGGTGGAGGCGCCCTACCTGCCCTGCCCGGCGGACCTCGATGGCCTGGCCGAGGCCACGGTCGCGGTGCCCTTCGATGGCGCCGAGGTGCGCATCGTGCCCGGCCTGTGCTGCCTCGACCGCCACGGCGTGCCCGAGGTGATGCGCGGCGAGGAGACGCAGATGCTGGGCGCCCTGGCCGGCGCCGAGGCTGCCACCGTCTGCCTGCCCGGCAGCCATTCCAAATGGGCGACCATGGCGGGCGGCGCGGTGACCGGCTTCGCCACGCACCTGACCGGCGAGGCCTATGCCGCGCTGTCGGGCCACACGATCCTGGCCCGCATGATGGACCCGGGCGCGCCGGCCGATCCCGCCGCCTTTGCCCGCGGCGTTGCACGCGCCAAGCAGCCTGGCGGGCTGCTGCACCACCTGTTCGGCCTGCGCGCGGCATCGCTGTTCGACGAGATCACCGAGGCCGAGGCGGCGTCCTTCCTGTCCGGCCTGCTGGTCGGCCACGAGGTCGCGGCGGCGCTGGAGGGGGGCGTGGCGCCGCCGGTCATCCTGGTCGGCGCGCCGGCGCTGACGGCACGCTACGCCGCGGCGCTCGATGCCTTCGGCGTGCCGCATCGCAGCGCGGCGCCCGATGCGGCGGCGCGCGGGCTGCACCTGATCGCCACGCGGCTGGCGGCGTGGCGGCCATAGCGCGTGGCCGCGCCCTTGCGCGCTGCGCCGGGTTTCGCTTGAAACCGGCGTGAACCGGGGGCCTCATGCCCGGAAGGCTTCACCCAGGGGAAACGAACCGATGCTGCACCGCCGCCTGCTGCTGACCGGCGCCGCCTTCGCTGCGCCCGCGCTGGCCTTGCCCCGCCGCGCCGCGGCGCAGGAAGTGACGCTGCGGCTGCACCACTTCCTGCCGGCGGTCTCCAACGTGCACCGGCATTTCCTGGTGCCCTGGGCGAACAAGATCCGCGACGAATCCGGCGGCCGCCTGCGCATCCAGATCTTCCCGTCCATGCAACTGGGTGGCGCGCCGCCACAGCTGTACGACCAGGCGCGCGACGGTGTCGCGGACATCATCTGGACGCTGCCCGGCAATACGCCCGGCCGCTTCCCGCGCATCGAGGTGATCGAGCTGCCCTTCATCGCGCACAAGCGCGCCAGCGTGAACGCGAAGGTCTGCTGGGAGCTGTTCGACCGCCACATGCGCCCGGACTTCGCCGAGACGCACATCATCACCGCCTGGGCGCATGATGGCGGCCTGATCCATGCGCGGCGCGAGGTGAAGTCCATGGACGACATGCGCGGCCTGAAGCTGCGCTTCCCCACGCGCCAGGCCGGCGAGGCGCTGAAGGCGCTGGGTGCCACCGCGATCGGCCTGCCGGTCCCCCAGGTGCCCGAGGCGCTGTCCCAGGGTGTCATCGACGGCGCCGTGGTGCCGTGGGAAGTGGTGCCCGCCATCCGCATCCACGAGATGGTGCGCAACCATGTCGGCATCCCGGGCACGCCGACCTTCTATTCAGCGTCCTTCATCCTGGCGATGAACAAGGCGCGCCATGACGGGCTGGCGACGGAATTGAAGCGCGTGCTGGATGCCAATTCGGGTGCGGTGGCCGCCGAGATGGCGGCGAAGGTCTGGGACGACCAGGGCCCGATCGTCGAGGAGATGGTCCGCCGCCGCGGCAACACCATCAGCGAGATCAGCGCCGAGGAAAAGGCGCGCTGGGTCGCCGCCACCGCGCCGGTGACCACCGCCTGGGTCGCCGCCATGCGCGAGCGCAACATCGACGGCGCCGCGCTGGTCGAGGAAACCCGCGCGCTGGTCGCCCGCCACGGCCAGGGCGTGGCGTGACGGGGGCGGGGGCGGCCGGCGCCGTCCCGGCAGCGCCGGGCGCACCGCGCGGCCCCGTCGCGTGGCTGGCCACCGGCTTCGCCGTCGCGGGCGGTGCGGTGCTGCTGGGCGTGGCCTTCCTGGTCAGCATCTCCGTGGTGCTGCGCTGGGTGGCCGGCCAGCCGGTGAAGGGCGACATCGAGCTGGTGCAGATCGGCGGCGGCCTCGCGGTGCTGGGCTTCCTGGCGCAGGGCACGATGATGCGCGCCAACATCTTCGTGGACAGCTTCACCGCCTGGCTGCCACGGCGCGTGAACCAGGCGATCGACGCCTTCTGGAACCTGGTCTGGGGCGTGGTCGCGCTGGTGCTGGCGGAACGCATGGCGGTGGGTGCGAGCGAGGCGCTGCACAGCCACACCACCACCATCGGCCTGCTGGCGGTGCCGATCTGGTGGGCGATCGGCCTGGGCGCGGCGTGTTTCGCGGCGACCGGGCTGGCGGCGCTGTACTGGGTGCGTCGCCTGGCCCGGGGGCGCGGCTGATGGCGCTCGCGCGCAGGCGCGGCTGATGGCCGAGGAATTCGTCCTGGCCGGCGCCGGCTTCGGCGCGCTGCTGCTGCTGATGGCGCTGCGCTGCCCGATCGGCCTGGCGATGCTGGTGGTGGGCTGCGCGGGGTATGTGCATATCGTCGATGCGACGCGGCTGCTGGCGTATCTCAAGACCACGCCGTTCTTCCTGTTCGCCAACTACACGCTGTCGGTCATCCCGCTGTTCATCCTGATGGGCGCGCTGGCCGAACGCGGCGGGCTGGCGCGCGACCTGTTCGTGGCGGCGAATGCGCTGGTGGGCCACAAGCGCGGCGGGCTGGCGATGGGCGTGATCGGCGCCTGCGCGGGGTTCGGCGCGGTGTGCGGGTCATCCGTCGCGACCACGGCCACGATGGGGCGCGCCGCGCTGCCGGAACTGCGCCGCTACGGCACGCTGCCGGGATTCGCGGCCGGCACCATCGCGGTGGGCGGCGTGCTCGGCATCCTGATCCCGCCCTCGGTGATCCTGGTGGTCTATGCCATCAGCACCGAGCAGAACATCGCACGGCTGTTCATGGCCGCGCTGATCCCCGGGCTGATGGCGACCGGCTTCTACATCCTGGCCATCGCGGTGATGGTCCGGCTGCGCCCTGCCCTGTGCCCGGCCGGGCCGCGCGTGGCGCCCGACGAACGCCGCGCGGCGCTGCGCAATGTCATCCCGGTCATGCTGATCGCGGTGGTGGTGGTGGGCGGCATCTATGGCGGGGTGTTCACGCCCACCGAGAGTGCCGCGGTGGGCTGCGCCGCCACGCTGCTGGTCGGCCTGGCGCGCCGCACGCTGGGCGGGCGCCAGGTGGTCGATGCGCTGAAGGCGACCGCGGAGACCACCGCGATGATCTTCGCGATCCTGCTGGGGGCGGAGGTGTTCAACGCCTTCCTGGCACTGTCGCAGGCGCCCGACCTGCTGGCGGTCTGGGTCAGCGAGCAGGGCTTCCCGCCCTATGGCGTGCTGATCGCGTTCCTCGCGGTCTACATCGTGCTCGGCGCCGTGATGGACGAATTGGCGATGATGCTGCTGACCCTGCCGGTGTTCTTCCCGGTGATCACCGCGCTGGATTTCGGCCTGACCACCGAGGAAACGGCGATCTGGTTCGGCATCCTGGTATTGTGCGTGGTGGGCATCGGGCTCGCGGCGCCGCCGATCGGGCTGAACGTGTTCGTGGTGTCGGGGTTGGCGCGGGATGTGCCGATCGGGGCGATCTATCGCGGCGTGCTGCCGTATCTGCTGACCGATGTGGTGCGGCTCGGGCTGTGCGTGGCCTTCCCGTGGCTGTCGCTGGCGATGGTGCGGGCATTGAGCTGAGCGGCGGGTTGCGCGGGGCGGCGCGGCGGTATCATCCTCCGGCCACACACACGGAGTCGCCCGCCCCATGAAGACCCGCGCCGCCGTCGCCTGGAAAGCCGGTGCCCCGCTGACCATCGAGACCATCGAGATCGGCGGGCCGAAGCCCGGCGAGGTGCTGGTGGAGGTGATGGCGACCGGCGTGTGCCACACCGACGCCTATACGCTGTCGGGTGCCGACCCGGAGGGGATCTTCCCCGCCATCCTGGGCCATGAGGGTGCCGGCATCGTGCGCGAGGTCGGTGCCGGCGTGACCACGCTGAAGCCCGGCGACCATGTGATCCCGCTCTACACGCCGGAATGCCGGCAGTGCAAAACCTGCCTGTCGCAGCGGTCCAACCTGTGCACCGCGATCCGCGCGACGCAGGGCAAGGGCGTGATGCCGGATGGGAGCAGTCGTTTTTCCTGCGACCAGGGAACCGTGTTCCACTACATGGGCTGCAGCACCTTCGCGAACTTCACCGTGCTGCCCGAGATCGCGCTGGCGAAGGTCCGGCCGGACGCGCCCTTCGACAAGATCTGCTACATCGGCTGCGGCGTGACCACCGGCATCGGCGCCGTCATCAACACCGCGAAGGTCTGGCCGGGGGCCAATGTCGCGGTGTTCGGGCTCGGCGGGATCGGGCTGAACGTGCTGCAGGCGGCGCGGATGGTGGGCGCCGACAAGATCATCGGCGTGGACATCAACCCGGCGCGCGAGGAGATGGCGCGCAAGTTCGGCATGACCGACTTCGTGAACCCGGATGCGATCGGCCGCGACAAGGTGGTGCAGGCGATCGTCGACCTGACCGGCGGCGGCGCGGATTTCTCCTTCGAATGCGTGGGCAATGTGAACCTGATGCGCCAGGCGCTGGAATGCACGCATCGCGGCTGGGGCGAGAGCATCATCATCGGCGTCGCCGCCAGCGGCCAGGAGATCAGCACGCGCCCCTTCCAGCTGGTGACCGGGCGCAACTGGCGCGGCACGGCCTTCGGCGGCGCGCGCGGGCGCACCGACGTGCCGCGCATCGTGGACTGGTACATGGAAGGCAAGATCGAGATCGACAGCCTGATCACCCACACCATGCCGCTCGATGAGATCAACACGGCCTTCGACCTGATGCATGAGGGGACGTCGATCCGGTCGGTGGTGGTGTACTGAGATGCCCGTGAACCCCGCCGACGGCGCCGTGCTCGGCGCGCTCTATGGCACCGATGCGATGCGCGCGGCGATGGGCGAGGACGCCTTCCTGCAACGCATGCTGGATGTGGAGGCCGCGCTGGCGCGCGCGCAGGCGCGGCTGTCGATCATTCCCGCCGAGGCCGCTTCCGTCATCACCGAAGCGGCGTCGGATGCGTCGCGACTGGATCGCGCGGCCATGGCGGCGGCGACGCGCAACACCGGCTATCCGGTGGTGGCGCTGGTCAAGCAGCTCACCGCGCTGGCCGGCCCCGATGCCGGGCGCTGGACGCATTGGGGTGCCACCACGCAGGACATCATGGACACGGCGGTGGTGCTGCAGCTCCGCGACGGCCTGGCGCTGATCGAATCCGACCTGCGCGCGACCTGCGCCGCGCTGGCGCGCATGGCGGCCGCGCACCGGGGCACGGTGATGGCCGGGCGCACGCACCTCCAGCACGCGCTGCCGGTGACCTTCGGCTACAAGGTCGCGGTGTGGCTGTCGCCGCTGCTGGCCTCGCTCGACGCCCTGCCCCGCGTGCGCGAACGGGCGCTGCGCCTGTCCTTCGGCGGTGCGGCGGGGACGCTGGCCTCGCTCGGCGCGCAAGGGCTGGATGTCTCGCGCGAACTGGCGGTGGAACTGGATTTGGCCGAGGCCGACATCCCCTGGCATGTCGCGCGCGACGGGCTGAACGAGGCGGTCTGCTGGCTCGGCATCCTGTGCGGGACCCTGTCCAAGATCGCGACCGACGTCATGCTGATGTCGCAGACCGAATATGGCGAGGTGAGCGAGCCGCATGTCTTCGGCCGCGGCGGGTCGTCGACCATGCCGCAGAAGCGCAACCCGATCGCCTGCGAATACGTGCTGAGCCAGTCGCGCGGCGTTCATGCGCTGGTGCCGCAGATGCTCGGCGCCATGGCGCAGGATTTGGAGCGCGGCACCGGACCCTGGCAGGCGGAACTGCTGGCACTGCCGCAGGCCTTCCTGCTGGGCCATGGCGCGCTGTCCCAGGCGCGGTTCATCGCCGAGGGGCTGGTGGCGGATGCGCCGCGGATGCGCGCGAACCTCGATGCCACCGGCGGGCTGATCGTCAGCGAGGCGGTGATGATGGGCCTCGCGCCCGTGCTCGGGCGGATGGACGCCCACCATGTGGTGAACGACGCCTGCGACACGGTGCGCGAGAGCGGCGGCAGCCTGACCGCCGCGCTGCTGGCCGACCCGCGCCTGGCCGGCAAGCTGGATGCCGCGGCCATCGCGCGCATGACCGACCCGGCGGGCTACCTCGGTTCCGCCGGCGCCTTCACCGACCGCGTGTTGGCGCGCGCGGCCGGCATGGGGCTCAGTTAGCCGCCTCGGCCAGTTCCAGCAGGGCGGCGCCGTTGCGGCGGAAGGCCGCCATCTGGGCGCTCGTGCCGCGGCAGCGTTCCGTGAAAAGGGCGCTGTCGGGGGCGACCACGTCGATCTTGCTGCGCACGCGGCAGACCAGGCGCGTCATCTGCCGCGGCGACCCGCCATGCCAGCGCACCACGGCCAGGCCCCAGTCGCCATAGGTGTCGTAGTGCTGGCGCAGGTAGCCCGCGGCCCAGTCGGTGGCGCGCCAGGGGTCGAGCGGCCAGTCCTGCCCGCCGCGCGCATGCACGCCGGTATGCACCTGCACGCAGCCGGCCATGGCGCGACCGCCGGCGGCGCGCATCAGCCGCGCCGCTTCCTCGCGCGTCTCGGGGTAGAAGGCGCGGCCGCCGATGCTCAGCGCATGGGCGTGCAGACCGCTTTCATTGAGCGCGATGCCGACCAGCAGGCCTTCGGGCAGGCCGTGCTTGCGCTCGGCGTCGCGCGCGGCCTCCAGGCAGGAGCCGCGCGGGGAGGTGTCGCGCACGGCCGGCGCCGCGAGGACGAGGCCCTCGAGCGGTTCGTGCTGCGCGCAGGCCACGGTCGACAGCGCCATGGCGCCGACCAGCACGGAGGCGAACAGCGGCGACAGGAGCCGCCGTCGTCGCCGGCCTGCCATGGCCCAGATCCGGCGGAGCCGGGTCCCGGAGCGTCGGGCGACCCGCGGCATCGCGCGCGCGGGTGCCGCAACATGTCGTCGGCAGGGGGGTGCCGACGATCCATTCGCGGTCGTCATGGCGCCCAGACATCACAGTCCTGCCGAAAGATCAAATGCCGTGAACCACAAGAGGCGCAGCACAATGCCAAGAGACACAATGAGGCAGGAATGCGGCAAAGTCAAAATTCAATAATATGACTTCGTCTCCGCGCATCCTTCTGGCCTGTCTTGTCGTCGAATACTACAAAGTTAACTAATTGTGATCCGAAGGCCCGGCAGCCGGCGAGGTGTTCCTGCCGGGCCGGCCGGGCCATCTTACGCTGTGCGTCAGCCCATCCGGACCGTGGGGGCAGCCTGGCCATCGATCAGCACATTGACGCAGGCCGGCTTGCCGGAGGCGAAGGCGCGCTCCACCGCCGGGGCGATCTCGCTGGCCTCGGTGACGAATTCGCCATGGCCGCCGAGTGCGGCCACCACCAGGTCGTAGCGCGTGCCCGGCGCCAGTTCGCAGCCATGGGCGCGTTGGGCGCCGTAGTCGCGCAGCTGGATCTGGTGTTCCGCATTCCACTTCGCGTCGTTGCCGACCACCGCGACGAAGGGCAGGCCGTGACGATGCGCGGTGTCGAATTCGGCCATGTGGAAGCCGAAGGTGCCATCGCCCAGCACGCAGAGGATGCGTGCATCGGGCCGCGCCGCACGCGCCGCCAGCGCGAAGGGCAGCGCGGCGCCGATCGCGCCCGCCACGCCGTTGATGATCCGCGCCGGCGCCGACAATGTCGCCTGCGCCCATTGCCCGATCTCGCCGCCATCGACCACCAGCACGCTGTCGGGCGCGGCGATGAACGGGCGCAGCGCATGGAACAGCGTGGCGGGATGGATCGGGCCCGGCGGCGTGCCGGCCAGCGCCGCCCAGCCGGCCGGGCGGAAGGCGATGGCCTGGCCGAGGCGCTGCGACCAGGCCGCATTGCCATGCGCCGCCACCGCCGGCGTCAGCGCGGCGACCGCCTCCGCCGCGCCGGCCATGGCGGCGAGCGCGACGCGATCGCCCAGGCTGCGGACGGCGCGGGCCAGCACCTCCGGCTCCGGGTCGATCACCACGAAGCGGGCGGACGCCGCGATGCCCGGCGCGCGACCGAAGCGCAGCGTGAAGTCCAGCGCCTTGCCGACCAGCACCACCAGGTCGGCTTCCGCCAGCACCTGCGCGAAGGCGCCGAGCGACGGGTCGCCAAGCCCGCGCGGGCTCTCCATCGCCACGACCGGCAGGCCCGCGGCGGCGGACAGGGCCGCGATGGCATCGCGCCCGGTGGGCGTGCACAGCGCCGGCGGCGCGACCAGCACCGGGCGTTGCGCGCCCGCGATCACGCGCGCGATCGCCGCCGCGCTGTCGGCCGACAGCGGCATGGGCGCGGGCGCATAGGCGGCCGGCCCGCGCAGGGTGGGCGGCGCGACGCGCGCATCCAGCACGTCGGTCGGCAGCGACAGATGCACCGGCCCCGGGCGCCCCGACCGCGCCAGGCGGATCGCGGAGGCGACCTCGCCCGCCAGCGCCTCGGGTGACGACGCGGTGAAGGCCTTCTTGCAGACCGGTTCCGCCATGCGCGCCTGCTCCAGTTCCTGGAAGGCGCCGAGGCCGAGTTCGCCCAGCGGCGCATGGCCCGAGAGCAGCAGCACCGGCACCTCGCCCGCCATGGCGGTGGGCAGCGCGGCGACCGCGTTGGAATGCCCCTGCCCGCCGGTGACCAGCGCCACGCCGCATTCTCCGGTCAGCCGCGCCCAGGCATCGGCCATGTGGACCGCGGCGGCCTCGTGGCGGACGTGGATGATCTCGATGCCCGAGCCGACCAGCGCGTCGTAGACCGGCATGATGTGGTTGCCCGACAGGCTGAAGATGCGGCTGACGCCCGCGACCTTCAGCGCCTGCACAAGGATGTCCGCGCCGCGGATCGTCTCGGCCATGATGTTCCTCCCGTTCGATGGTCGCGCGCAGGACGCCACGGGCTGGACAGGCTGTCCAGCGCCGGTAGTCTCGCGGCAAGTCCTGCCATGGCGTGGCCCGCCGGTTCGCCGCGGTGGCCGATGGAACGGCGACCTCGCGGGCGGGACACGAGGGGAGAACCGCATGGCCGAGCCGGCCAGCCTGAAGGTCAGCGTGTGGCGCGGCGATGCGTTCCGGCGCTACGAGGTGCCGGCGGGCACCAACCAGACCGTGCTGGACGTGGTCACGCATATCCAGCGCGAGATCGACCCGTCGCTGGCCTATCGCTTCGCCTGCCGCGTCGGCATGTGCGGGTCCTGCGCCATGACGGTGAACGGGCGCGCGCGCTGGACCTGCCGGACGCATGTGAAGCGCGTGGTGGGCGAAGACGGCGCGCTGGAATTGCGCCCGCTGGCGAACCTGCCGGTGATCCGCGACCTGGCCGCCGACCTCACGCCCTTCTTCGACAAGTGGCAGCGCGCGCGCGGGACGTTTCAGCCGAGGGATGCGGCGGATGGCGTCGTGCCGGAAGGCGCGCTCGTCAACGTCGTGCCCGAAGGCGCGCTCGTCAACTTCGTGCCGGAAGGCACGCTCGGCAACGTCGTGCCGGAAGGCGCGCTCATCAACGACGTGCCGGAAGGCGCGCTCGTCAACGACGTGCCCGAGGATTTCGCGGTGGTGCCGCCGGCGAGCAAGGCGCGGCGCGAGGCCGATGCCGGCATCGAATGCATCGGCTGCGCGGTCTGCTACGCCAGTTGCGACGTGGTGGCGTGGAATGCCGACTACCTCGGCCCGGCGGCGATGAACCGCGCCTGGACGCTGGTGAACGACGTGCGCGACGGGGCGCGTGCGGAACGCCTGGACGCGGTGGCGGGCGATGCCGGCTGCCATTCCTGCCATTCCACGCAATCCTGCACGGAACGCTGCCCGAAGAACCTCGACCCGTCCTCGGCGATTGCCGGGCTGAAGCGGACGTTGTTCTGGGACGCGCTGCTGGGGCGGCGGTGAGCGGCGCGCGCGGGCAGACGCATCTGTGGGTGGTGCAGCGCGTCACGGCGATGCTGCTCGGCATCGCGGTGGTCGTGCACCTGGTCACCATCGTGACCGCGGTGCGCGGCGGGCTGTCGGCGCGCGAGATCCTGGACCGCACCCAGGGCAACGAGGCCTGGCTGGCCTTCTACGTGGTCTTCGCGCTGGCGGCCGGGCTGCATGGCGCGATCGGGCTGCGCAACATCGCCGCCGAGACGATCGGCCTGCGCGGGCGCGGCGCCGATCTGGCGTGGCTGGCGGCCGGGCTGGTGACGGCCGGCTTCGGCATCCGCGCGGCGCTCGGGCTTTATGCGTGATGGACCTGCGGCCGCGATCCCACCCGACCTACCTGGCCTTCGTGGTGCACCGCGTCTCGGGCCTGCTGCTCGCGCTGTTCCTGCCGCTGCATTTCTGGGCGCTGGGCAGCGCGATCAGCGGCGAGGCACGGCTCGACGGCTTCCTGCGCTGGGCCGACAACCCGCTGGTCAAGGCCGCCGAGACGGTGCTGGTGGTGCTGCTGGCCGCGCACCTGGCCGGCGGGCTGCGCGTGATGGCGCTGGAATTCCTCGGCTGGCGGCGGCGGCAGAAGGACATGGTGGCGGCCTCCGCCGGGGTCGCGCTGCTGGTCGGCCTGTTGTTCCTGCTCAATGTGGTCTGAGGCCGCGCTGGTGGCCGGGGCGTGCTTCGTCGCCGCCTTCTGCGCGGGGATGGCGGGGTTCGCCTTCGTGCTGGTGGCGGCGGGCATCCTGCTGCATGTGGTGCCGCCCGCCATCACCGCGCCGGTGCTGGTGCTGGGCAGCCTGATGGCGCAGTCCATGGCGCTGCCCGCGCTGTGGAAGCACATCGACTGGCCAAGGCTGCGCTTCTTCCTGGGCGTGGCGGTGCTCGGCCTGCCGGTCGGGCTGCTGGTGCTGGCGAAGGGGCCGGCGCCGATGATCGTCGCGGGGGTCGGGCTGCTGCTGGTGGTCTATGCCGGCTACATGCTGTCGCGCATCGCGCTGCGCCTCGCGCCGCCGGCCGTGGGTGGCGGGCGCGCGGCCGATGGCGTGGTGGGGTTCCTCAGCGGCATCCTGGGCGGGGTGGGCGGCTTCGTCGGCGCGCTGCCGGCGATGTGGGCCGATATCCAGGGCTGGCCGAAGGACCGCGCGCGCGCCTTCATGCAGCCCTTCATCGTGGCGATGCAGGCGATCACCGCGGTCGGCCTGGCCTTCGCCGGCTTCTTCACGACCGAGGCGCTGGTGCTGACCGCGGCGGCGACGCCCGCTTTGGTGGTCGGCACCTGGATCGGGCTGCGCGCCTATGTGAGGCTGCCGGCGCAGGGGTTCCGCGTGGTATTGCTGGTGCTGCTGCTGGTGTCCGGCATCTCGCTGCTGGTCTGAACGGGAGGGTCCGCCATGACGCTGATGACGAAGCCCGGGGTAGAACCCCTGCGCGTCGAACCGGACGCGATCGAGGAAGCGGCGAAGCTGCTGTACATCCGCGCCTGCAAGATATTGCCCGACGACATCAAGGCGGGCTTCGCGCGGCTCGATGCCAGCGAGACCGACGGCACCGCGCGCACCATCCTCGCGACCATGATCGAGAACATCGGCGTGGCGGAGCGCATGGACAACCTGCTCTGCCAGGACACCGGCATCCCGATCTTCAATGTGCTGGTCGGGCGAAACGTCCAGGTCGATGGCTGGGCGCTGAAGGCGGCGATCGCGCGCGGCACGGCGCGGGCCACGCGCGAACACCCGCTGCGGTCCTCGGTGGTGCATCCCATCACCCGCCGGAACGAGCACACGTCGTGCGGCGAGCGCGTGCCCGTCATCAACATCGACTTCACCGATGTCGAACGCGAACTCCGCATCGAGATGATCCCGAAGGGCAGCGGGTCCGAGAACGGGTCCTTCCTGCAGATGCTGATCCCGGCCGATGGGGTTGCGGCGGTGAAACGCTTCGTGGTGGACCGGGTGATCCAGGCGGGGGGAAAAGTCTGCCCGCCGACCATCGTGGGCGTGGGCATCGGCGGCACCTCCGACCTGTGCATGCACCTGGCCAAGATTGCGGCGACGCGCCCGCTGGGATCGCGCTGCGCGGATGCCGAGGGCGCGAAGCTGGAGGCGGAACTGTCCGAGGCCGTGAACAGCCTCGGCATCGGCCCGCAGGGCCTGGGCGGCGATTCCACCGCCTTCGCCGTGCATGTGGAAACCGCCGCGACGCACATCACGATGAATCCGGTGGCGGTGAACATCCAGTGCCATTCGGCGCGCCGCGCGAGTGCGACCTTCACGCCGGATGGCGTGGCGATCGGCTTCTGATGCTCGTGGTGGCCGAGGCGACGCCCGCCGACCGCCCGGCGCTGGTCGCGCTGCTGGCGGAGATGGCCGGCTTCTATGCCGAACGCCGCGACGCGACCACGCTGGCCGGCGCCGCCGAGGCGCTGACCACGCCGGCCGGGCGCGCCGGCCCCTTCTGCCTGCTGGCGCGACGCGGCGGCGACCCCGCCGGCCTCGTGTCCCTGTCCGGCTTCTTCCCCGCCTTCGACTTCACCTGGGGCCTGCTGCTGAAGGACATCTTCGTGGCCGAGGCCGCGCGCGGGTCCGGCGCGGCGCGCGCGCTGATGAGGGCGGCGATGCGCTTCGCCACGGATCGCGGCTATTCGCGCGTGGACTGGACCACCGATGGCGGCAATGCGCGGGCGCGCGGCTTCTATGCCGGGCTCGGCGTCGCGCCGGCGGACAAGATCTTCTATCGTCTGGCCGATACCGCGCTGGCCGCCGCCGGCGCGGGGGACTGGCCGGCGCCGAGGGACACGCCATGACCCACCACACCCTGCCCATGCCGATCACCGAGGCGCAGGTGCGCGCCTTGCGCATCGGCGACACCGTGACGCTGGAGAACCTGGTCTTCGGCATCCGCGACGCCACGCAGATCCACATGTTCGACCACGGCCGGCGGACCACCTTCGACCTGCGCGGCCATGCGGTGATCCATACCGCGCCGAACCTGCGGAAGGTGGAGCGATCCGGCACCAACCATTCGGGGTATGAGGCGGTGTGCGTCGGCACCACCACCTCCGACCGCATGGAACGCTTCACGCGCCCGCTGATGGAACGCGAGGGGGTTCGCATCATCATCGGCAAGGGCGGGCTGCGCGAGGGCTCGCTGGAGGCCTTCCGCGACATCGGCGGCGTGTACCTGGCGGTGGTCGGCGGCGCGGCGGCGCTGGAGACCACCTGGATCGAGGCGGTGGAGGATGTCGACCTCGACGACCTCAATCCTGAGTCGCTCTACAAGTTCCGCGTCAGGGGCTTCGGGCCGCTGCTGGTCGCGATGGACAGCCATGGCGGCAGCCTCTACGAGACCGTCAATGCGGAAGCGGCGCGGCGGCGCCAGGCCGTGCTCGAGAAGCTGGGGGCCGCATGACGGCGATCATCGCCCCCATGATCCTGCTGCCGCTGCTGTTGCTGGGCCAGGTGATCCCGCCGCCATTCGGGCAGTTCGCGCTGCTGCTGGTGGTCGGCCGCGCCTATGGCACCGACCAGCGCGACGTGCCGGTGCCCGAGCCGCGCCTGCAATCCGCCCCCGCCGAGGACTGCAATTGCGGCGTGCCCGCCAGCCCGCGCGGGCCGCGATGATCGGCGCAGCGCCGCGAAGGCACGGCCCGCATGCGTGACACCATCGCACGCCGCCGCACCGACATCCTGGTGCTGGGCGCGGGCGGCGCCGGGCTGCTCGCCGCGCTGCATGCGAAGGATGCCGCGCCGGATCTCGACGTGACCATCGCGGTGAAGGGCCTGCTGGGCAAATGCGGCTGCACCCGCATGGTGCAGGGCGGCTACAATGTTGCGATCGCCGCGGGGGATTCCGCCGAGCGTCACTTCATGGACACGCTCGATGGCGGCAAGTGGCTGAACGACCAGGACCTGGCCTGGACGCTGGTGGTCGGCGCGCAGCGGCGCATCCGCGAACTCGAGAACCGCTGGGGCTGCTTCTTCGACCGCAACCCGGACGGCACCATCCACCAGAAGGCCTTCGCCGGGCAGACCTTCGATCGCACGGTGCACAAGGGCGACCTGACGGGCATCGAGATCGTCAACCGCCTGGCCGAACAGGTCTGGGCGCGCGGGATCAACCGCATGGAGGAACATCGCGCGGTGGCGCTGATCCCCACGGCCGACGGGTCGCGCCTGTCGGGCGTGCTGCTCATCGACATGCGCGGCGGCGGCCTGGTCTTCGTGCAGGCGCGCGCCGTGCTGCTGGGCACCGGCGGCGGGCCGACCATGTACAAGTACCACACGCCCTCGGGCGACAAGGCCTGCGACGGCATGGCGATGGCGCTGCGCGCGGGCCTGCCCCTGCGCGACATGGAGATGGTGCAGTTCCACCCGACCGGCGTGCTGGCGGGCCCCGGCACGCGGCTGACCGGCACCATCATCGAGGAAGGGCTGCGCGGCGCGGGCGGCTACCTGCTCGGCGGCGACGGGCAGCGCTTCATGCACAAGTACGACAGCCGCGGCGAACGCGCGACGCGCGACATCGTCAGCCGGTCCATGCAGCGCGAGATCCTGGCCGGCAACGTGAACGCCGAGGGCGGGCTGTGGATCGAGATGAAGCACCTGGGTCCCGACCGCGTGGCGCGCGAGTTCAAGGGCATGGTGGAACGCTGCGCCGATGTCGGCTTCGACCTGGCCGGCGGGCGTGTGCCGGTGGTGCCGACCGCGCATTACATGATGGGCGGCGTGGTGTTCCGCGCCGATGGCGCCACCGACCTGCCCGGGCTGTTCGCCGCCGGGGAGGATACCGGGGGCGTGCATGGCGCGAACCGCCTCGGCGGCAATGGTGTCGCGAATTCCACGGTGTTCGGCGGCATCGCCGGGGACACGATGGGCACCTGGGTGCCGAAGCAGGGCAGCTTCGAGGAACCGGACGCGGCCGCGCTGGACGAAGCCATCGCGGGCATCCAGGCGCCCTTCGCGAAGCCGGCGCGCAACCTGTCCCCGATCCGCGACGCGCTGCTCGACCTGATGTGGGACAAGGCGGGCATCCTGCGCGACGGCCCCGGGCTGGCGGTGGCGGCGGCGGGGCTCGATGCGCTGGAGGCGGAGACCGACGCCGCCGGCGTCGATGGTGCCGACCGCGCCTTCAACATCACCTGGCACGACTGGCTGAACCTGAAGTCGCAACTCCTGGTCAGCCGCGCGATCGTGGCCGCGGCGCAGGCGCGCGAGGAATCGCGCGGTGCCCATTGGCGCGAGGATTTCCCGCAGACCGACGACGATGCCGCCGGCCTGGCCGCCACGCGCGTGACGCTGCGCGGCGGCACCATCGCGCTGGACTGGCAGGCGGTGCAGTTCACGCGCCTGCGCCCGGGCAGCAGCCTGCTGGCCGCGGAATGACCAGGTAGGCGGTTTCTTCACCTTCCTCGGCCAGGCTGCGACCCCTGCAGAGCCGGGAATTCGTCATGCTTCCGAAGTCGATCGGCGCGCGCATCGCCGCTGCCGCCATTGCCATCGCCGTGATCGCCTGCCTGGGCTTCGGCGCCCTGGTTGTGCTGCGGGACACGCAGGCCGCCGATGCGCAGCTCGAACAGTCGCTGGGCGCCGCGCGCAACGCCTTCGACGCCGCGCTGCAGGCCGAAACGCGCGAGATCGCCAGCGCCGCCGAGGCGATCGCCGCCATGGCGCCGGTCGCCGAAGCCCTGGCCCGGCAGGACCGCGCCGCGCTGCTGGCGCTGCTGCAACCCGCGCAGGCCGGCATGACCGCCGCCAGCAAGCGGCTGAACATCCAGGTGCCGCCGGCCGTCAGCTTCCTGCGGGTCTGGCAACCCAACCAGCATGGCGACGATGTCTCCGCCCGCCGGCATACCGTGCCCGCGGCGATGCGCACCGGGCGCACCCATGCCGGCCCGGAGCGCGGCCTGAACGATGTCAGCCTGTTCGGCACGGCGGCGATCCGCGCCGATGGCCGGGTGATCGGCACCGTCGACATCGCGATGAACTTCTCCGCCGAGGTGCTGGCCAGGCTGCGCAGCGCCACCGGAACCGACATCGCCATCCTGCGCGCCACCGACCGGGGCTTCGAGCCTGTCGGCAGCACGCTGCCGGCCGGCGCCGAGCTCGCCACCGCGGCCGCCCGGACCGAGGCGATGCGCCAGCAGGGCATCCGCAGCGAAGCCCGCATCGGCGAGCGCGACTTCGCGGTGCTGTCCTTCCCGCTGCGCGATGCCGGCGGCAATGCCATCGGCGTCGTCGAACTGGCGGTGGACACGGCCGCGATCGGCGCGGCGCGGATGGAGACGATCCGCTTCGTGCTGTTCACCGCCGCGGCGCTGCTGGCGGTCGCGGTGCTGCTCGGGCTGCTGGTGGCGCGCTCGATCGCCCGGCCGGTCACGCGGCTGACCGCGCGCATGCAGGCGCTGGCCGGGGGCGAGCTGGCTGCCGACGTGCCCGGCCGCGACCGCACCGACGAGATCGGCGCCATGGCCCGCACGGTCGAGGTGTTCCAGCAAGGCCTGGTCGAGGCCGAGCGCCTGCGCGGCGAACGCGCCGCGGCGCGCGAACGCGAGGCCACCGCCCGCCACCAGGCAACCCAGGCCATGGCGAGCGAGGTCGAGACCGCCTTGTCCGACATCGCCCAGCGCCTGGCCGGCACGGCGGGCGGCCTGGCCGATGCCGGGCGGCGCCTCAACGCCACCGCCGAAAGCTCGAACGCCGCCGCCGCGCAGACCGCCGAGGGCGTCAGCCGCGCGTCCAGCAACGTGCAGACGGTCGCTGCCGCGACCGAGGAGCTGGCCGCCTCGACCGCCGAGATCAGCCGGCAGATCGCCGAGGCCGCGTCGGTCGCCGGGGAGGCCGCGCAGCAGTCGCGCAACACCGATGCCACGGTGCAGTCGCTGGCCGAGGCCGCCGGGCGGATCGGCGACGTGGTGCGGCTGATCAACGACATCGCCGGGCAGACCAACCTGCTGGCGCTGAACGCCACGATCGAGGCGGCGCGCGCCGGCGAGGCCGGCAAGGGCTTCGCCGTGGTCGCCAGCGAGGTCAAGACCCTGGCCGCCCAGACCGCCCGCGCCACCGAGGAGATCGCCAGCCAGATCACCGCCATGCAGGCCGCGACCAATGCCTCCGTCGCCGCGGTGCGGACCATCGGCGAGACGATCCAGCGCATGGACAGTGTGGCGACCGCCATCGCCGCCGCGATCGAGCAGCAGGGCGCGGCGACGCGCGAGATCGCGCGCGCCGTGCAGCAGGCGGCCGAGGGCACCAACGACGCCTCGGCCTCGGCCGGCCAGGTGGCGACCGAGATGGGCGAGACGCTGGCCTCGGTCCGCGCGGTGAGCGACGGCGCCGCCCAGGTGCGCGCCCAGGGCGATGGGTTGCGCGATGCGGTGGGCGGCCTGATCGGGCGGCTGCGCGCCGCCTGAAGCGGCGCGGGCGCGATTGCCACGCGCCCGCGCTTGACACTGCCCCACGCGCTTCGCCACATACCCTGCATGGGGATGTCCGCGATCACCCCGTGAGGCCTCGGCCGAAGCATCGCGTCCAGAACTCCCGCATACGGAGAGGACGCCCATGCCGGCTCCCACCATCGTCACCGCCCCGCAGCTTGTCCGCCGGATCGGGCTGCCCGACTCCCCCGTGCTGATCGACGTCCGCACGGATGAGGACGCGGCGGCCGACCCGCGCTTCATCCCCGGCAGCATCCGGCGGTCGCATCGCGACGTCGCCGACTGGGCCGCCGCCTTCGCCGGGCGCGACGCCGTGCTGGTCTGCCAGAAGGGGCTGAAGCTCAGCCAGGGTGCCGCGGCCTGGCTGCGCCATGCGGGGGCGGCCGCGGAATCGCTCGAAGGCGGGTTCGAGGGCTGGCGCGATGCCGGCCTGCCGCTGGTACAGCCCGCCCATGTTCCGCCACGCGACACGCAGGGCCGCACGCTGTGGGTGACACGCGCGCGGCCGAAGGTGGACCGCATCGCCTGCCCCTGGCTGATCCGCCGCTTCGTCGATCCCTCCGCGGTGTTCCTGTTCGTCGCCCCTTCGGAAGTCGCCGCCGTGGCCGATCGCTTCGGCGCGACACCCTTCGACATCGAGGATGTCTTCTGGTCGCATCGCGGCGGATCCTGCACCTTCGACGTGATGCTCGATGAATTCACGCTGCACACGCCGGCACTCGACCGGCTCGCGCTGATCGTCCGCGGGGCGGATACCGCGCGGGCGGACCTGGCGCCCGAGGCTGCAGGGCTGCTCGCCGCCTCGCTGGGGCTGTCGCGAATGCATCGCGACGACCTGGTGCAGCTCGATGCCGGGCTCGCACTGTACGATGCCTTCTATCGTTGGGCACGCGATGCGACCGACGAGACCCACAACTGGCCCACCCCCGGGAAACCCGCATGACCACGCCCGCCTTCCCGACCTTCGCCGAAGCCGTGCGCGTGTGGCTGCGCGTCGGCCTGCTGTCCTTTGGCGGGCCGGCCGCGCAGATCGCGGTGATGCACCGCGAGGTGGTGGACGACCGCCACTGGGTCTCCGACGCGCGGTTCCTGCATGCGCTGAACTTCTGCATGCTGCTGCCGGGGCCGGAGGCGCAGCAGCTCGCGACCTACCTCGGCTGGCTGATGCATGGCGTGCGCGGCGGGCTGGTCGCGGGGCTGTTGTTCATCATCCCTGGCGCCGCGGTGATGCTGGCGCTGTCCATCATCTACGCCACGCTGGGCGAGGTGCCGATCGTCGCCGCGCTGTTCTTCGGCCTGAAATGCGCGGTGCTGGTGCTGGTGGTGGAAGCGCTGCTGCGGGTGGCCAAGCGCGCGCTGAAGGGCAGCGCGCCGTGGCTGTTGGCGGGCGCGGCCTTCCTGGCGCTGGCGGTCTTCAACCTGCCCTTCCCGCTGGTGGTGCTGGCCGCGCTCGCGGTCGGCTATGCCGCGCCGGGCGCCTTCGCCGCCGGGGGCCATGGCAAGGCGAAGGACGGCCCACCCGCGCTGCTCGATGCCGCGCTGGCGGCCGACCCCGACCGCATCGCGCGCATGGCGCCGGCGGCGCGCCGCGCAGGGCTGATCGCGGTGGCGATGTGGGTCTGGCCGGTGGCGCTGCTGTTCGGTGCGGGCGTCTATGGCGATGTCGCGTGGTTCTTCTCGAAGATGGCGGTGGTCACCTTCGGCGGCGCCTATGCGGTGCTGGCCTATGTCGCGCAGGAGGCGGTGGAGAATTTCCGCTGGCTGACCGCGCCCGAGATGCTGGCCGGCCTGGGCCTGGCGGAAACCACCCCCGGCCCGCTGATCCTGGTGCTGCAATTCGTGGGCTTCCTGGCCGGCTACCGCGCCGATGGCGTGCTGGGCGGCGTGGCGGCCAGCCTGGTCACGCTGTGGGTCACCTTCGCGCCCTGCTTCGCCTGGATCTTCCTGGGCGCGCCCTTCGTCGAACGCATGCACGACCAGCCGCGGCTGAAGGGCGCGCTGGCGGGCGTCACGGCGGCGGTGGTCGGCGTGATCGCGAACCTGGCGCTGTGGTTCGGGCTGCGCGTGGTCTTCGCGCAGGTGAACCGCGTGCCGGTCGGCCCGGCGGCGATCGACGTGCCGGTGTGGTCCACGCTGCAGCCCAGCGCGCTGGCGCTCGCGGTGCTGGCGGCGGTGCTGCTGTTCGGGCTGAAGCAGGGCCTGGCGCGGACGCTCGCGATCAGCGCCGCGGCTGGGCTGGCGCTGTCGTTCCTGCCGTCCTGACGCCGGTCCGCGGTTCCTCCAGCAGCCAGTACAGGATGTTGTTGCGGAAGGTCGGGTCGCGGGTGATCTCCAGATGCTCGCGCGGCAGGAACAGCGCGCGGCGGAAATCCATCGGGCTGACCACGCCGGGGCTGCGCGCCGCCGGGTCCTGGCCTTGGCGCGCATCAAGCAGGGCGGAATCGCGCAGCACCAGGCCATCGCCCGGCGCTGTCGCCACTTGCACGATGGCGCCGGTCGCGGGGTTGGCGGCGTAGCGTTCGGTGGTCGGCAGGGCGTCGCCGGCCACGATCATCAGTTCGGTGCCCGCCGGGATGGCGGCGGGGCGGTCCATGGCGGCGGCGAAGGCGCGCGCGCGGGCCAGCAGCCGCGCCTGCAGCGCGATGGCGATGCGGCGGCGTTCCTCGGCGCCGGCCACGTCGGGCATGAGCTGAGCGAGGTCGGCATCGATGCCGGGCTTGGCGATGCCCCACCCCATGCGTTGCCACAGCGCCGGGTCGTAGGTGTCGACCGCCGTATCGGTGCCCGCCAGCACAACCGGGCGCGAGCGCGGGCGCGGCAGCAGCTGGTACAGCGATGGCATGGTGCCGAGAATGGCCGGGCTGTAGCGCGGCACGATCGGCGAGCCGAAGTCGCGCCCATCGACCAGCACGCGGAAGCCGTCGAGCGACCCGCCATTGGGCGTGCCCACCTGGATCAGCCGGCCCATCATGCCCGCCCCTTCCCAGGTGAGCGGCGGCAGGCTGCCATTCGCCGGCAGGTCGGCGCCGCCATACATCATGGCGTAGCGCGCGACGATGCCCCCCATGGAATGCGCGACGATGTCGAACTTCACCGGCGCGTCGCGCACGCCGTAGCGCCGCGCGTATTCGCCCTGCACGAAGGCGCGCTTTTCCCGCATGAAGGCGATCAGGCGGCGGGCGTTCACCACGTTGTCCTGGCGCCAGTCATAGGCGAACTGGAAGCAGGTGAAGTGGTCGTTGCCGTAGTTGACCTGGCCGCCCAGGCCGAGGGCTTCGTCGCGATAGCCGCCGACGCCGAGCGTGCTGAGGATCTCGGCATAGGCCTGCAGCGCGATCGGGATGCCGGCCACGCGGATGCGCACGCGGTCGAGCACGCCGTCCGCCGCGACCGCGCTGCCCGGCGTGTTCATCATGTCGGTGAAGGGCAGTGCCACCAGGCGTGCGCCATCGGCGGTGCCGGGGTCGGCGGCGTTGCCGTCGAAGGCGCCCCAGACGATGCGGCCCGAGGCCGGGTCGCGCAGGCGGCTGCCGAGCAGGCCCGGGATGACGATGATCGGGTTGCGGTCGATGCCGTGGTTCTGTGCCGCCGGGTTGTACAGCAGCGCGAGGTCGGCCACCGGTTCGCGCGCGCAAGCCGCGAGTGTTGCGGTGGCGCCCAGCAGCAAGGCACGTCGCGATGCGGTGTTCATGTCCCGGCTTTCGCTCGTCGGGGACCCCCCGTTACGTTCCCCCGGTTCCAAGGGGCGGTTGCCCCTTGGTGGGGAGCGCGAGGGGCAAGGCCCCTCGTTCCTACCGTGCCGCCTTGCGGATGTTCCACGCAATGATGATCCCCGGCATCGCCAGCACGTCCGAGATGCGCGGCGTGATGGCGGAGGGCAGGTACCACTGCCCATAGGGCACGTAGGGCACCAGCCGGTACGCGCTCTCGTGCAGTTGCGTCAGGATGCGGGTGCGTTCGGCGTCGTTGGCGGCGTAGGGGAAGGCGTCGATCAGCGCCTGGTGCTGCGGGTCGCAGGGCCAGCCCGGCCAGGCGCGTTCGCAGGATGCCTGCATGGGCACGTTGCCGACGGGGTCCGATGCACCCAGGCCGTTCCAGAAGGTCAGCCCGATATGCCACCCACCTTCGGCCGGCGGTCGGCGATTGGCGCGCCGCCCGGCCATGGAGGCGAAGTCCATCGCCTGCACATCCGTCCGGAAGCCGATGGACTGTATCTGCTGCGCCAGCACCAGGGTCGCGGCATGCACGAAGGGGTTGTCGGTCGGGTCCATGATGACGATGGGCGTGCCGTCATAGCCGGATTCACGCAGCAGGGCGCGCGCACGTTCGCGCGCGGCGGGCGAACCCAGGCCCGCCGGCACGCCGGCATTGGATTCCTGCGGAGAGCCACACACGAAGAAGGCGTGGCAGACCTGGTACAGCGACGGCTCGGGGAACATCGCCTGGAGGATTTCCTCCTGGTTCACCAGCAGCATCAGCGCCTGGCGGGCGCGGGCGTCGTTGAAGGGCGGGTGGATGTGGTTCATCCGGATCATGCCAGGCGCGCCCAGCGTATTGGTGCGGATGATGCGCATGCCGCGGCGCTGGAGCATCGGCAGGAAGTCCACGCCGGGGCTCTCGATGTAGTCGAGCTCGTTCTGGATCAGCGCCAGCACCGCGGTCTGGGCGTTGGCGATGTTCAGCCATTCGACGCGATCGACATGCGCGACCTTGCCGCCCGCGGTGCCGGAGGCCGGTTCGCTGCGCGGCACATAGGCCGGGTTGCGGCGATAGACCACGCGCGACCCGGGGATCCATTCATCGCGGACGAAGATGAAGGGGCCGGAGCCGATCGTCTCGGTGATGTTGGTGAAGGGGTCGGTGGCGGCGACGCGCGCGGGCATGATGGCGGGCATGTTGCCGGCCGGCTTGGACAGCGCATCCAGCATCAGCCCATAGGGCCGGCGCAGCTTCCAGGTGATGGTCTTGCCGTCGGGCTCGGCGGTGAGTGCCTCGGTGATCGCGAGGATCTGGCGGCCATGCGGGTCGCGCGCGCCCCAGCGGCGCAGCGAGGCGACCACATCCGTCGCCGTCACCGGCGCGCCGTCGTGGAAGGCCAGGCCGTCGCGCAGGGTGAAGGTCCAGGTCAGGGCATCGGGCGTGACCGCGAAATCGCGCACCATCTGCGGCTGCGGGCGCTGGTTCGCGTCGCGGCCGAAGAGCTGGTCGTAGATCATGTGCGCGTGGGACTGCACGACGCCGGCGGTGGTGTTGATCGGGTCCAGCGTCTGCAGGTCGGCGTTGGGGACCATGCGCAGGATGCGCTCGGGCGGGATGGGCTGGGCCATGGCCGGCGCGGCCAGGGCGGCGGCGGCCAGCAGCAGGGCGCAGGCGGTGCGAAGGAACATGGCGGGTCTCCCGGTGGCGCCGGCTGGGGCGGTGGTTGATATTGGACCGCCCGCTCCAGAATGAGAACCCGCCCGCGCGGGCGTAACCCTGGACCGCCACGCGGCGAACCCCCGGCGGAGCCGAAGATGACCCAAACGACCCGCCGCCTGCTGCCGCTGCTTGCCCTGCCGTTCCACGCGGCGGCGGCGGAGGCGTCGCTCGATGCGCTGCTCGGGCGGCATGTGTCGATGCATGGGGATGGCGTGGCGCGGGTGGCCTATGCGCGCTGGAAGGCCTCGGGCGCCGACATGGCGGCGCTGGACGCTTGGATCGCCGAGGCCGCGACGCGCCGGCCCTCGTCCATGGCACGCGCCGAGGCCTTCGCCTTCTGGGCCAACCTGTACAACGCGCTGACGCTGAAGGTGGTGCTGGATCGCTACCCGGTGCGATCGATCCGCGACATCCGGTCGACCGGCGTGCCCTTCGACCCGCGGCAGTTCAACGGGCCGTGGCGCACGCGGCTGGTCACGGTGGAAGGGCGCGCGATGTCGCTGGACGATATCGAGCACGGGGTGATGCGCCCCACCTTTCGCGACCCGCGGGTGCACTACGCCGTGAATTGCGCGTCGATCGGCTGCCCCGACCTGCGCCCGCGCGCCTTCCGCGCCGCGACGCTGGAGGCCGAGTTGGACGATGCCGCGCGCGCCTTCGTCAACCATCCGCGCGGCGTCAGCGTGCAGCCCGACGGGCGGCTGCGGGTGTCGTCGATCTACCAGTGGTTCCGCGAGGATTTCGGCGGCGACGATGCGGGCGTGATCGCGCATCTGCGCCGCCATGCCGCGCCACCGCTGGCCGCGCGGCTGGCGCAGGCCACCGGCATCGCCGGGCATGCCTATGACTGGGCGCTGAACGACGCCGGCGCCTGAGGCACGAAGGCGACGCCGGGCGGGCGCGCCAGCCGGCCGGCGCGGCGCCCGGGGAGCCGCGCCGCGGTGGCCATCCCGCCCGGTGCCTGGTTGCTATTCCGTGGCGCGGCGGACGAAGCCATCCAGCGCGGCCTCGGTCATCCGCCGCGCCTCGGGCGGCAATTGGATGCCGTGGCGGGCGAAGATGCGCGTCGCGGTGTCCTCGCCGGTGCTGCGCGTGACCTGGGTGGCGCCGGCATCGTCCTGCCAGACCAGCACGCGCATCGGCAGGTCGAGCGCCAGCGTGGGGTTGGCGGCCATGGCGGGCGTGCCGCCACGCGGATTGCCGAACACCACCACGGTGCGCGGGCGCAGCGCGAGCCCGGCGGCCTGGGCGGCGGCGGCGTGGTCGATCTCGGTGAAGACCACCCAGTTGGCGGCGCGCACGGCGGCGGCGAAGCGGTCGATCGTGCCGCGCACGTCATGCGGGCTGGGGCGGGTGACCAGGCCGGATTCCTGCGCGAGGGCCGGCGCGGCCCCCGGCAGGGCAGCCAGCGCGATGAACAGGGCGGCACGGCGGGCGAGCGCGAGCGTGGTGGACATGCGGGGGGGTCTCCATGGTTGCGCGAAGGGCCGGCATTCGGGGTTCGCCGCGACGCCGCGGCCGGTTACGCCGCCCGCGCCACGCGGCGCGCCGGCATGGTCGCGGCCGGCGCCGGGGCGCGGGCGCCTCAGGCGCCCTGCAGCGCCACCTTCTCCTCGCGGTCCGCGGCGTGGTGGAAATTGGCGCGCTGGTAGCCGGTCATGAACTCCGGATAGGTGATGGCAGGCAGCCGCGCCGGGCTGCCATCCGCCGTCACGGGTTGCATCACCGCGGTGTAGTCGGCGTCGAAGAAGAACGGGATGGCGTAGCGTTCGCGCCCCGACCGGTTGATCACGCGGTGCGGCGTGGCCAGGAAGCGGTTGTCGGTCCAGCGCCGCAGCATCATCCCGCCATTGACCAGCAGCGCGCCCTCCGGCGCCGGCGCATCGACCCATTCGCCGGTGGTCAGGCGCAGCGACAGGCCGGGGATGCGGTTCTGCGCCAGGATGGTCATGAACGAGGTATCGAGGTGCGGGGCGATGCCGAACTCGTTCTCGGGCGCGGTCGGTTCCTGCTGCGGGTAGTGCGACATCCGCAGCGTGTACATCGGGTCGGTGAAGAAGGGCGCGAAGAAGTCCGGCGCGAGGCCGAGGGCGCGCGCATAGACGGGCAGCAGGGACAGCGCCAAGCCCTCGAAGGCGTCGCAGGCGGCCAGCACCTGGTCGCGGAAGCCGGGCAGGCCGGCGGGCCACTGGTTCACGCCGCGGAAGCGCAGCCCGGCCAGCACGTCGGGGTGGTCGGCGGGCAGGTCGCGCTTGAAGAAGACCGCTTCGTTGGCGTTGGGCAGCGCCACCTCGCCCACCGCGTTGACGCGGGTGGTGGCGCCACGCAGCGGCATGTAGCCGATATTGTGCTCGTTGATGCGCAGCGCGAGCTTGGCGTCGATGTCCTGCGCGTGGAAGCGCTCGGCCGCGGCGAAGGTCGCGTCCAGCAGGGACTGCCCGATGCCGTGGTTGCGGACGAAGTAGAAGCCGACCTCGGTGAAGGCGTGGCGCAGCTCGCGGCCCAGCGCCTCCAGCGCGCCGGGGCGGCCTTCGCGCAGGGGCGCGAGGTCGAGCACGGGGATGGTCATGGCGTCCTCCTCAGGCGGGCAGCAGGTTGAGGCGGCGGAGCAGCGCGCGCTCCTCCTCCATGGTGCGGCGCATCTGCTCGCGATAGGTCGGGCCGTCGAGCAGCATCAGCGGCTGGTCCATGCGTTCGAGGAACGCGGTATGCGCCGGGTCCTGCGCGGCGGCGCGGAAGGCGTCCGCCAGCACCGCCACCACCGCCGGGTCCATCCCGCGCGGGCCGATCAGCCCGCCGGGGCTGTCCACCACGATGTCGAGCCCCTGTTCGCGCAGCGTCGGCACGTTGGGGAAGCGGCGCGCGCGCTGGGTGCCGTAGGTCGCCAGCAGCCGCAGGTTCCCGGCCTCGACCAGCGGGGTCCAGCCGGAGGATTCCGAGGCGAAGTCGATCTCCCCGCCCATCAGCGCGCGCAGCGTGTCCGCCGTGCCGCGATAGGGCACATGGGTCCAGGTGAGGCCCTGCGCGAGGCCGATGCGTTCGATCACCAGGTGCTGCGTCGACCCGGTGCCGAGCGAGCCGAAGTTCAGCCGCCCCGGATTGGCGCGCGCATGCGCCAGCAGTTGATCGAGCGTCCGGAAGGGCGAATCCGCGCGCACGACCAAGCCCATCACGAAGCCGGTGATCTGCAGGATGTAGGTCAGGTCGTTGATCGGATCATAGGGCGGGCGCGGGTTCAGCAGCATCTGCCGCACCACGCCCACATGCATCTGCGACACCGTGTAGCCGTCCGGCCGCGCTTCCTGCAGCGCCAGCGCGCCCAGCGTGCCGGCGGCGCCGGCGCGATTGTCCACCACCACGGGCTGGCCGAAGCGGCGCGCGGCGACCTCCGCCATGATGCGGAAGCCGAGGTCGGCCGGCCCGCCGGCGGTCCAGGGCACGATCAGGCGGATCGACCGGTCGGGGAACCGCGCCTGCGCCAGGGCGGGCAGCGGCAGCGCCGCCCCGGGGGCCATGACGGCGCCGCGCAGCACGGCGCGGCGGGTCGGTGCGGTCATCGGCTCTGTCTCCCGGGGGCCATTGCCGGAATGGTGCGCGCCGGGGGCCGGCGCGGCAAGCCGGCGCCCAGGGCAGCCCGCCGGCGGACGCCTTCGCGCGGCTGACGCGGGTGAACCCACAGGGCCAGGAACGCGGCGGCGCGCCACGGCGGGCGGACGTGGCTCTAGAGAACCGGCCCCAGCACCGCCACCGCGTTGTTCCACAGCCGCCGCGTCCAGGGCCAGGCGGCGACCTCGGCGGCGCTCACTCGGCGGCTGCGCGCCAGGAAGTCGTACTGCCGCGCGCGGATCGCGGCGGTGGCGGCGGCATCGGCCAGCAGGATGGTGTTTTCGTAGTTCAGGTCGAAGCTGCGGCGGTCCATGTTGGCGGAACCGACCAGCGCGACCTCGCCATCCAGCGTGAGGGTCTTGGCGTGCAGCAGCCCGCCCTCGAATTCATGGATGGCCACGCCGGCTTCGAGCAGCTCCGCGTAGCAGGACCGGCTGGCGGCGCCCACCGCCCAGTTGTCGTTGCGCGCGGGCAGCACCAGCGTGGTCGCGACACCGCGGTTGGCCGCCGCGCACAGCGCCGCCTGCAACGGGTCGTCGGGCACGTAGTAGGGGGTGGTGATGACCAGTTCGCGCTCGGCCGCGTAGATCAGCGACTGGAACAGCTCGGGCATGCCGGAATGGCGGGTGGTCGGGCCGCTCGCCACCACCTGGGCGGCGAAGCCCTCGCCCGGCGGGGGCATGGGGCGCGCCAGCAGGGCGGCCAGGTTCTCGGTGGACCAGGCCATCCAGTCGCTGGCGAACAGGTGCTGATTCTGCCGCGCGACAGGGCCTTCGAAGCGCAGCAGCACATCCACCCAGGGGGCGTAGCGCGGCTTGATGCGGAATTCGGGGTCGGCGCAGTTCTGGCTGCCGCACCAGGTGATGGCATCGTCGATCACCGCGATCTTGCGGTGGTTGCGAAGATCCACGCGCCCATGCAGCGCGCGCAGCAGAGGATTGCCCACCGGCAGCGCGCGCGCGAGCCGCACGCCGGCCGCGCCCATCGCGGTCCAGAGCGCGCTGCGGATCAGCAGCTTCGACCCGATGTCGTCGACCAGCGCGCGGCAGGCCACGCCGCGGCCGGCGGCGCGCATCAGCGCCTGCGCCACCCTGGTGCCGTTGCCGTCGGGCAGCCAGATGTAGAACAGCAGGTGGACGTGGTCGGTGGCGGCGTCGATGTCGGCCACCAGGGCGTCGATGGCGGCGTTGGAATCGGCGGCCAGCGTCGCGCGGTTGCCGCCGGTGGGCGCATAGCCGCCGATCGATTGCCCCACCCGGAACAGCGGCGCGTGGCGCGGCGCGATGGCCACCGGCGCCGCCGGCGGGTCGGGCAGTTCGGCGCGGACGCGCTGCATGCGCAGGGCACGGCGGCGGCCGATATTGGTCTCGCCCAACAGCAGGTAGCCGATCATGCCGGCCACCGGCACCGCCAGCACCACCACCACCCAGGACAGGCGGGAGGCCGGGTTGCGATGCGGGCGCAGCAGCACGCGGATGATGACCGCGGCCTGCGCCAGCAGGTGCAGCGCGACCAGCATCGCGCGCGTGCCTTACGCCGTGCCGCGCCCGAGGATCGCGCCCGCCATGCGCTTCAGCCCGACCGCCTGCTGGCGCAGCCAGCCGCCGGTGGCCAGCGCCTCGGGCGCCTCGGGGTCGCCGGTCTCGGGATAGACATCCCGGCGGAAATCCGCGGTGCCGAACATCCAGTCCCAGACCGGCAGCAGCACCGCGTAGTTCTTGCCGTGGTCGGCGGTGGACAGCACGCCGTGATGCAGCCGGTGGAAGCGCGGGGAGACCAGCAGCCGTTCGCCCACCCGCCCGAAGGACAGGCGGACATTGGCGTGGGACAGGCTCTCGGCCAGGCGCATCACCAGCACCAGCAGCGGGAACTGGCCGGGCGGCACGCCGATCAGCAGGGCGATGGCGCCGAACCACAGCGCGCCGATGACCTCATCGAGGATGTGGTTGCGGTCGTCGGACCAGAAGGTCATCTGGCGCTGCGCGTGGTGGATGGAATGCAGCGCCCACCACCAGCGGAAGGAATGCTGGAAGCGATGGCGCCAGTATTCGCCGAAATCCAGGATGACCACGTAGATCGCGAAGGCCAGCAGCGGCATCTCGCGCAGGCCGGGGAACAGGGTTTCCAGCGTCGGCGGGACGAAGCCGCTGGAGGCGACCGACCCCTCCCACCAGGCCTGCAGAGACGCCAGCAGCACGAAGGCCACCATCGGCAACAGGCCCAGCCGCGTCAGCAGCGTATAGATGATGTCGGTGCGGATGGCGCGGCGGTCGGTGACCGGTTCGACCGGCCACCAGGCTTCCAGCGGCCGGCAGACCACATAGACGACCAGGATCGAGAACACCCCGAACAGGCCGAATTCCAGCCAGTCCAGCGCATCGTCGGCCCAGTCCATCAGGCCCCATTCGTACAGCAGGGGCTGCAGCAGGGTCTCGAAGATCCAGCCCGTCACGTCGTCCAGGCCGCGGTTGAAGGCGTCGGTCATGGGCCTATCGGCGCCCCTCGGGCGGCAGGGTGGCGAAGCAGAAGCCGCGCGCCTGGAGGCCGGCGATCACCTCCTCCAGCACATGGGCATAGGGGTCGCGGCGGGAGCGGATGCCCCAATGCATCACCAGCACCTCGCCATCGCGGATGGTCGCCAGCGCGCGGCCCGCCAGCGCGCCGTTGGGATGGGCGTCGGAGGGCAGTTCGTCGCCCAGGAAGCCGTTGGCGGTCCAGCCCTGGTGCGCCAGGCCGCAGGCGGCGGCCATGCGGATCGCGCCCGGCGTGGTGATGCCGCCGGGGGCGCGCCAGAGCGGCAGCACCACGGCATCGGGCACCGCCTCGCGCAGGCGTTCGATCGGGCGCGCCAGTTCGCGGCACATGGCGGGCTGGTCCAGCATCTCCTCGCCTTCGCGCGTGCGCGAGACATAGCGGGTGCGCCCGGGGCCGGCATCGCCGCGGAAGTACCAGTGGCGGTCGGTGTGGCTGGCGAAGACATGGCCCTCGGCGGCGCGGGCGCGCCAGAAGGCGGCCCAGCCGGGGGCCAGGCTGCGTTCGCCGGTATGGGTCGGTTCGTTGGCGACGAACAGCGTGGCGCGCACGCCGCGGCGGTGCAGGATCTCGGCGATGCGCTCGGCCTCGCGGCCCCAGCCGGTATCGATGGTCAGGTAGAGCGTGCCGGCGCGGCAGGCGGCGGGCGGCGCCTGCGCCGCGGCGGGCGCCGCCAGCAGCGTGAGCCCCGCGCCCAGCAGCGCGACGACAGCGCCGAAGAAGCCGCCTCGCGCCTCAGCGCGCATGCGTTGCGGGGCGGGCGGAGACGGTCTGCGCCGGCCCCTCGGCACGGCGGGGATGGATGAAGATGCCGTGCGGGCTGCGGCCGACGCGAATGGTTTCGTATTCGCCGGTGCGGGTATCGACGCGCGCGATGCGCCCGGACCAGCGCAGCGTTGTCCACAGCCGCCCATCGGGGTCGAAGGCGATGCAGTCCGGCCCGCCCGGAATGTCGATGATGCGCCGCACGTCCAGCGTGCTGGGGTCGATCTCGGCCAGGCGGCTCTGGACCCGGCTGGTCGCCCACAGCGCCCGCCCGTCCGGCTGCGCGAAGATGGTGTGCGCGCCGCGCCCGACCACGATCTGGCGCTCGATCTCGCGCGTCTCGGGGTTCAGCACGGCGAAGTGGTCGGAGCCCATGACGCCGGTGATCAGCTTGCCGCGGTGCCAGATGATGCCGGCCGGCTCGCGACCCACCGGGACTTCCCACAGGGCCTCGCGCGTCACCAGGCTGACCGCGGCGACGGTGCCGCTGCCCTGCAGCGTGACATACACCACGCTGGAATCCGGCCGGAACGCCATGTGGGACGGCTTGTCGGGCATCCGCAGCCGGGCCAGCAGGGCCATGCTGCGTGCCTCGTAGATATCGACCTGGTTGCGCCGCAGGGAACAGATGACCAGGAAGCGCCCGTCGGGCGAGAAATCCAGGTGGTAGGGGTTCGACACCCTTTCGCGCCGGCGGATGTCGCCGGTCGCGGGGTCGACGAAGAAGATCTCGTTGCCGCCGGAATCCGCGATCAGCAGGTCGCGCCCATCGGGCGAGAGGACCAGGTGGTGGACCTCGCGCAGGGCGGGGATGCGGCGCAGTTCGGTCCGCGTGATGGCATCGAGGATCGAGATGCTCGAATCCCCCGAATTCAGCACATAGACCAGGTCGGCCGCGGCCGGGCGCGCCAGCAGCAGCAGGGGGGCGGAGAGCAGGAGCGAGCGGCGACGCATGGCGGGGCACGGGTTCCGGATGACGGTGGGGGCGCCGTCGGGCCGGAAATTGCGCCGCGCCCGCGCGCGACGCAAGCCCGCAATGGCCCCCGCCGCGCGTCAGCCCTCGGCGGGCTGGAAGGCGAGCGACACGCCGTTCATGCAGTAGCGCAGCCCGGTCGGCCGCGGCCCGTCCGGGAACACATGGCCAAGGTGCCCGCCGCAGCGCGCGCAATGCACCTCGGTGCGGGTCATGAAGAAGGACCGGTCCGATTTCTCGGCCACCGCGCCGTCGATCGGCGCGAAGAAGGACGGCCAGCCGGTGCCGCTTTCGAACTTCGCGCCGGCGTCGAACAGGGGCGTCGCGCAGCCGGCACACAGGAAGGTGCCCGGGCGCTTTTCGTCGTTCAGCGGGGAGGTGCCGGGGCGCTCGGTGCCGTGCTGGCGCAGCACGCGGAAGGCCTCGGGGCTGAGGGCCGCGCGCCATTCGGCGTCGGTCCGGGTGACCGGAAAGGTCTCGTCGGGAGTCTCGTTGCGCTTGAAAAGCATGGTTCCTGTCCTGTCGTTCTCGCGGTCCAGGGGGCCGTCGCCCCCTGGTGGGGGAGCGCGCGGGGGCGACGCCCCCTCGTTCGTCACGCCGCCGGCCGCTTCACCCGGTCCGCAAACACCTTGCGGAACTTGACCACCTTCGGCGCCACCACCGCCCGGCAATAGCCCGACCAGGGGTTGCGCGCGAAGTAGTCGTGATGCTCGGCCTCGGCCGGCCAGAACGGCGCCTCGTCCAGCAGCTCCGTCACCACCTTGCCGTCATACAGACCGGCCTGCTCGACCTCGGCGACCACGGCGCGCGCGGTGGCGGCCTGTTCCGGCGAATGGGTGAAGATGACCGACCGGTATTGCGGCCCGACATCGGCGCCCTGGCGGTCCCTGGTGGTCGGGTCGTGAATGGTGAAGAACACCCGCAGCAGGTCGGCATAGGCCAGCTCGGCCGGGTCGAAGACCACCCGCACCACCTCGGCATGGCCGGTCTGCTTGCCGCAGACCGCCTCGTAGGTCGGGTTGTCGACATGCCCCCCGGCATAGCCGGACATCACCGACACCACGCCACGCAGGTCCTTGAACACCGCCTCAAGGCACCAGAAGCAGCCGCCGCCCAGCGTCGCCGCCTCGTGTCCTGCCTGTGCGATCATCATATCCTCCTTGCTTCGCGGGTGTCCCGCCATCCTGGCCCGGCCGATCGGCGGAAGGGAACGGCGGGTCACCCGGCACCATGGCCCGCGGCACGGCGACGACGCCCCCGGGACGTCACCGCGCGCCCGCCGACACCCTTCGCCATGTGGGGGCGAAAGGTCACGCGCGGAAGGCTCGCACGCGGTGCGACAGGGCTGCCCTCGGCGCGGGCGCGCCGCCGACCCCGCCGAGGGCAGGGCTGGCGTGCAGCGCGCGAAGCCGCGCCAGCCGGCGCCCCGGGCGGGGCCGCAGCCCGGCGTCCGGGCGGTCCGTCACGCCAGGAAGACGAAGTCCGCCGATCCCAGCGCGGATTTCTGCACCCCCGCCAGCAGCACGGAATCGCCGGCAGCCAGGTCGATGATCGCGCCGCTGGCGCCCTGGCGCGTCGCCGCCAGCACGGCCGCGGCATTGGCGAAGCCGAAGCCCTGCAGCAGCAGCCGGTCGAAGCCCGGCGCGTAGTCGCGGATGGCGTCGATTCCGGAGCCGGGCGCGAACAGGAAGGCGTCGCGCCCGCCTTCGCCGAACAGCGCATCGGCATTGCCGCCGCCCACCAGCGTGTCGTTGCCGTCGCGCCCGAACAGCGTGT
Organism: Roseomonas sp. CECT 9278; assembly: GCF_918698155.1. Lineage (GTDB taxonomy): Bacteria > Pseudomonadota > Alphaproteobacteria > Acetobacterales > Acetobacteraceae > Neoroseomonas. The sequence goes on along the minus strand of NZ_CAKKLX010000002.1, from coordinate 61,967 downwards.
CGGCGGCGGCGGACCCGGTGATCCGGTTGGACAGCGTATTGCCGATGCCGCGCGTCGCGCCCTCCAGCAGCAACTGCTCGACATTCGCCGGCAGGGTGAAGGACCCCTCGCCGCGCGCCACCACCAGGTCGATGCCCTGGCCGGGCTGCTCGAAGATGCTCTCGACCTGCTGGCTGGCGATGATGGTGTCGTTGCCGAGGCCGCCATAGATCAGGTCGTTGCCCGGCCCGGCATCCAGCCAGTCATTGCCGGCCTGGCCATAGAGCAGGTCGGTGATGGTGTCGGTGCCGCCGCGGATGGTGTCGTTGCCGTCCTGGCCCTGCAGGTTGTCGCGGGCGACATCGCCGTCGATCACGTCGTCGCCGCTGCCGCCATAGATGAAGTCGGAACCGGCCTCGCCCAGCAGGCTGTCGGCGCCCTCGCGGCCCTGGATGCGGTCGCCGCCCGCGCCGCCCCAGACCGTGTCGTCGCCGCCCAGGGCGATGATCAGGTTGACGCCCTCGTTGCCGCGGATGCGTTCGTCGCCGATATTGCCGATGCCGAAGATCCCGCCGGTGCCGGGCGCCAGCACCAGCCATTCGATGTTGCGCGGCAGGTAGATGCTGCTGGCGGCGATGACGGTGTCCTCGCCGCTGTTGAGGAAGTCGAGCACCACGTCGGCGCGGCTGTCGACCTGGTACAGGTCGTTGCCGAAGCCGCCCGCCATCCGGTCGCCGCCCTCATTGCCATCGAGCACGTCGTTGCCGTCGCCGCCCTGCAGCGTGTCGGCCTCGGTGCCGCCCACCAGGCTGTCGATGCCCGCGCCGCCCGACAGGCTGTCGCGCCCGGCCGCGCCGACCAGCGTGTCGTCGCCGCCCAGGCCATCCAGCGTGTCGTTGCCGGCCAGGCCCTCGATCCGGTTGGCATCGGCCGCGCCGGACAGGCGGTCGGCGAAGCCCGACCCGCGCAGCGCCTCGAAGCCGGCCAGCGTATCCCCCGCGCCGCCGCCCACCAGGCCGATGGTCACCGCCGCGCTGGCATCGGCGTAGGACAGGATGTCGAAGCCCGCGCCGCCGTCGAGGCGGTCGCCGCCCACCCCGCCCTGCACCAGGTCGTCGCCCGCCCCGCCATCGATGGTGTCGGCGCCGCCGCCGCCCTCCAGCGTGTCGTTGTTGTCGCGCCCCTCGATCCAGTCGCCGCCGATGCCGCCCACCAGCCGGTTGCGCGCGGTCGACCCCGCCAGGGTGATCGCCACCGCCACGGCCGAGGCATCGACCCCCTCGAAGCCGCGGGTGATGCCGCCGCCGGCCACCTGGTCGATGCTGCTTTCCAGCGCGATGCTGGCGGCCGCCGCCAGCACCAGCAGGTCGTTGTCGTCCCCGCCATCGACCAGGCTGTCCGCCGGGTCGTAGTCGACCGTGTCGTCGCCGGAAGCGGCATCGATCGAATCGGCGCCCGCCCCGCCCACCACCAGGTCGGCGCCATCGCCCGCGATGATGGTGTCGTCGCCCTCCCCGCCCAGCAGCGTATCGAGGCCGACGCCGCCATGCAGGCGGTCGGCGCCCAGCCCGCCATCGAGGGATTCGCGCCCATCGGCGCCCCACAGGCTGTCATTGCCATCGCCGCCGGCCAGGGTGTTGCGGGCGAAGATGCCGTCCTGCTCCTCGATGCCCGGGCCCTCGACGAACAGCTCGTCGTCGGCGGCGCCGCCGTCCAGGCTGTCATTGCCCGCGCCGCCCCAGAGCTGGTCGATCCCGCCGGCGCCCAGCAGCGTGTCGTCGCCCTCCCCGCCGACCAGCCGGTCGGCGGCGTTGCGCCCGGTCAGGCGGTCATTGCCGGCCAGGCCGAACATCTCCTGCCCGTCGGCGGCGGCCAGCAGCACGTCGGCGCCGGCGGTGCCGACGCGCAGGCGGAAGGTGCCCTCGGCGAAGTGCTCGGGCGCCAGCGCGATCGGGGCGGCCGGCCCGCCGATGCGGATGATCGCGTCATCCGCGCCGATCACCAGGTCCTGGTCGAGGTCGACGATGAACCAGCCGCCCGCCGCGAGCCCACCCGAGACCGCCGGCAGGAACCAGGACTGGTAGTAGCCCGGCCCGAGGTCGGACCCCGGCAGGACCGTGCCGAGGCCCACGCCCAGGGCCAGGTCGCGCGGCGCCAGCGCGCCGCGCCAGGCGAGCGGCCCGGGGCCGAAGGCGCCGCCGACCAGCCCGCCGACCAGCGCGAGCGACAGCACGTCGCCCTGCGCCGGGTCGAAATCGGTGATCCAGTCCGGGGCGTCGCCGGTGGCCTCGGCCTGGCCGCCGGTCGACAGGTCGATGATGAACAGGTCCGCGCCGGCGCCGCCGGTGAAGGTATCGGCGCCGAGGCCGCCCAGCAGCGTGTCCTCCGCGCCGCCGCCATCGAGGACGTCGTCGCCCTCCAGCCCATAGAGCAGGTCGATCCCCTCGCCGCCGGCCAGGTTGTCGTTGCCCTCGCCGCCCCAGAGCAGGTCGTCGCCCTCCCCGCCCAGCAGCGTGTCCAGGCCGGCGCCGCCGAACAGCATGTCCCGCCCGGCGGCGCCATCGAGGAGGTTGCGGTCCTCCGGCGCCTCGGTCTCGGGGGACAGGTTGTCGAAGGCATAGAGCGTGTCCCAGCCCTCGCCGCCCTCGAGCCAGTCGGAGCCCGGCCCGCCGCGCAGCTGGTCCGCCAGGTCGTCGCCGCGCAGCGTGTCGTTGCCGAGGCCGCCTTCGAGCACATCGACGCCGTCGCCGCCCGACAGCACGTCGTTGCCGCCCTCGCCCCAGAGCTGGTCGTCGGTGCCGCCGAGCCCGGCGAAGGAATCATTGCCCGCGCTGCCCACCAGCCCGGCGAAGCCCGCCACGAAGTCGCCCGGCGCCAGGGTGGTGGCGGTGTCCCCCGCCGCCACCGCGATCCGCAGGAACAGGTCGCCGGGGCTGAAGCGGCCATCGTCGTTGAGGTCGGCCCAGAGCTCGAAGCGCCAGGCCTCGCCCTCGACCAGGCGCCACATGACGTCGGCGAAGCCGTCGCCGATCCGCGCGGCGGGCAGCTGCACGCCCGATTCGGCATAGCCTTCGAAGACGAAGTCGGCGGCGCCGACATGGAAGGTCAGCCCCAGGCCGATGGCGGCGACGCCGGGCAGGCCGATGCGGTCGCCCCCAGCCACGCCGCCGCCGGCGAAATCCGCCACCAGGTCGGGCGTCGCCGGCGGGCTGTTGGCCAGGCCCGCCACGTCGAACAGGAACAGGTCGTCGCCCAGCCCGCCGGTCAGCAGGTCGATGCCACCGCCGCCCGACAGCGTGTCGTCGCCCCCGGCGCCATCCAGCGTGTCGTCCCCGGCGGCGCCCAGCAGCGTGTCGCCGCCGCTGCCGCCGGCCAGCGAATCATCCCCGCCGCCGGCCAGCAGCGCCATGCCGCCGGCGGTCACCGCGCGGCCATCGACCCACAGGCGCTGCCCGCTGCCCTGCGCCGTGCCGTCGATCGTGAAGACCGCCCCGGCCGCCAGGGTGGCGGTCGCGACGGTGGCGGCATCGAGGGTCAGCGAGACGGTGCCCGGGCCGACCTCGAAGCGTTCGATCCCGGTGACGGTCAGCGGCCCCAGCACCACCGAGACGCTGCCGGAGAGATAGAGCAGGTCCCCCGTGCCCGCCCCGCCATCGATGGTGTCGAGCGGGCTGAGCCCCGCCTCGGCGTGGATGTAGTCGTCCCCGGCATCGGCGGTGATGCGGTCGTCGCCGCCGCGATCGGCGCCGATCCAGTCGCCGCTGCTGCTGCCGACGCGCACATTGCCGGCCGGGCCATCGAGGATCAGCAGGCTGCCATCCTGGGTCGCCAGGTTGGCGGCCGTGAACCCCGCCCCGCCGAAGCCGATGCCCAGCAGCCGCACCGAATCCGGCCCCAGGCTGACCAGCAGGTCGCTGCCCGACGCCGCGAAGCGCAGCGCGGCCGCCGGCACGCCGAACGGCAGGACAAGCAGGTCCTGGGCCGGCACGAAGGCAAGGCTGGTGCCGGCGACATCGGTGAAGGCGTAGGTGGTCATCGCGTCCTGCGATCCGATCAATGCAGGAAAGCGCGCAGAAGTTGAATGAACAATGAACAGCCCGGCGAAAATTGCCGGGTGGTCCCGCAGGGGCGGCGCGGCCGCACCCGGCCCCGCGGGGCGCTTGACGCGGGCGCGCCGCCGGCCGGACTCTGCGCGCCCCGAGGCAGGGCGGAGGATGGCGCGGCGATGCGGTGGCGGATGGCCCTGGCGATGGTGGTGCTGGCCGGCGGCGCGGCGCAGGGGCAGGACCTTGCCGCGCTGCAGGCGCGCGCGGTGGCGGCGCTGGGCGAAGGCTACATCGCGCAGGTCGAGGACCAGCGCATGACCCTGACCTGCCCCGGCTGCGACGGCGCGCCCGCGGTCGAATTGCGGGTCGGCCGCCAGGAGGACGGGACCGAGGCGCGGCTGCGCTCCGGCGCCACGACCATCGCCGTGCTCGACCAGCAATGCCGCGGCCGCAACCCGACCTGCCGGGTGCAGCGGGCCGACCTGGGGCCGGCGGTGGGCTGGGTCTCGGCCTATCGCGCCGGCGCCGTGGCCGGGTCCACGCTGGTGCTGCTGCGCGACGGCGCCATGGTGATCGCGCGGTCGGTCGCGGGGTCCCCGGAGGTGGCGCGCGGCAATATCGAGAAGCTGCGCGCCGAGGTGCTGCCGGCGCTGGTGGCCCCCTGAGCGCGGCTGGACGTCGCGGCGGGCGCGCGCGAAGGTCGGCCGCATGAGCATCGCCGCCGCCATCATCCCGGTCACGCCGTTCCAGCAGTAGTTAACCCCATGCCTGGGTCGGCACGGGGGGACCCGGAAAGGCCCGGCAAACCGCCATTCATGGTATTCCCCGGTGTGGCGTGGCATGGTGCAGCCCGTGCTTAGAGGGTGCATAGCCAATGCTGACCGAACGCGTGATAGCCGCGCTGAATCCGCCCGAAGGACAGGCGCAAATCCGCATCCAAGACGAGCGCCAGCGCGGCCTCTACCTGGTTGTCGGCAAGGCGACCAAGACGTGGATGCTCAAGCGTCGCAACCGCTGGGTCCGCGTGGGAGGCTGGCCCGCTCTCAGCCCCGCCGCCGCTCGCCAGCGCACGCTGGAACTCCTGGCCGCCGACGACACGGGGCGCCCCATGGGGCTGACCGTGGAGGCCGCATACGGCCTCTGGAAGAAGCAGAAGCCGCGCGCCGCATCCACGCTGCGGAATCACCGCGAGTATCTCACCCTGCACTTCGGCGACTGGCAGGACACCGACCTAGCGAAGATCAGCCGCGTGGACATGCAGCGTCGGCATGAGAAGGTCACACGCGACCGAGGCCCCAAGGCAGCGAACAACGGGGCGAAGGGGTTTCGGGCGTGGTGGTCCGCCGCGCAGAAACTCGACCCGCATCTGCCCGCCTGCCCCACCATCGCGATCAACTGGCACGCTCAGCGGCCGGTGGATGAATCGGCCTTGCTGGCACGGCTTCCTGAATGGAGCACGGGGCTGGACACGGCCGTCGTCAATCCGCTTCGCCGCACCATGCTCCGCTTCATGTTGTTGACCGGCCTTCGCAGCGGCGACGTCAAGACCATGAGATGGGACGCGATCCGGGGGGACACGCTGTTCGTGCCCAATCCCAAAGGTGGATCCTCCAAGGCGTTCACTCTGCCGCTAACCGCCGCCCATGTTGAGCTCCTTGGGCAAGCCCGGCCGCATAGCCGGGGGCAGCGCGTGTTCCCGCTGTTCAACGCAAGGCTCAGCCCCGGCGAGGTCAAGCGGTTCGGCGACCTTCGCTGGTCCCCCCACTCGCTGCGTCGCGTGTTCATATCCACCGCGGTTGAGGCTGGCCTGACCCCGTTCGAGATCGCCCTGCTGGTGAATCACAAGGTGCCGGGGGTGACGTTCGGATATGTCGCCAAGGCTAGCGACATGCGGCCCGCCATGGAGAGAGTGGTAGCCCGGCTGCAAGCGAGACTTGCGGCGGAATAACTCCCTGGGCTACCCTAGCAGCGGCCCCGGCACCGCGAGGTTTGAACCGGTCAAGCCCACCCGAGAAAGACCCGCACACTCCCGGCAAGGAGTGAGGCTCCCCGCCAGGAGCCCGCGTGCGGCGGAGCCCAAGGCTCTAGACGGGGGACAACCCGATATTCGGGACCCCCGCTATGAGTCTGCGCGCAGAAGTCGCCGCTTGGCCTGACGAAACTCTCCTCCGTCGCAAAGAAGCCGCCACCTACCTGGATTGCCGGCACCAACTCCTTGAGGAGTGGGCTGTCCAAGGCATCGGCCCGAAATACATCAAGAACGGTCGCTGGGTCCGCTACCGCATGGGCGACTTGCGTGCCTGGGTGCGGAAGCACGAGCGCCGCACCATCAATCGTCGCCGGGTGATCCTCGGCCAGGGGGTGGCGCTGTGATCGCCCGCCTGTGGATCGGCCTTGGGCTGTCGTTGATCGGCTTTCTGGCCCTGACCCACGGCAGCCTTTGGCGATAGGCCCAGCGCCCCCTGCCCGAATGCCCATTCGGCCTTGCCCGGTAGCGCCAAGGGAGCCGCCCTGGCCATGCGCCCGCACCCATGCACCGGCCGGCACCGCAGAGGGCTCAGAATAGGCCCCCTGGCAAGCCCTGTTACTCAGAAAGCACATCGCTCGCATACAGAAACATGCGGGCTAGTCACGTCAGCGACGCGCCTGCCACACTTTAAGTATTCATATGGAGTAATTCTATGGACCTGCCCGAAGTCGTGATCAGTGACGATCTGATGGCCCTCGGTATTTTCCGGTCTCGTCAGACGATACACTGGCAAGTCAAGAATGGGAAACTGCCGCGTCCCCGGATGCTCAACAACCGCTACGTCTGGTCCAAAGCCCAGATCGAGAAATACTTGGAATGGAGGGAGACGTGGGCGCTGCGACACGCCATCAAGCCTCGAAAACATTCGCGCCCGCCCCTGGGTGATCAGGAGCGGGCGCAGGAACTCATCCCCGGAAGACATAGGCCAGTAGACCGCCGCCTCAACTCGGCAATCCAGAACATCAAGGATCAACAAGATGTCTGACGATAATTATAGCAGCGAAAATCCCGACGCGCAAGCATTAGATGGCAGCGACTACGAACGCTCGCAGGACCTAGGGACAACCGTCAAGCGGGCGCGGGCGCTCTACAAGAAAGGTATCTCCCCCGTTCCTGAGGATCATCCGGTCGGCATCTATCTTGCGAGCCGTGGATTGCTGCCCCTGCTGGAAAATGAGCGGCATCTACTCAAGGTTCAGTGCGATGACCTTGATCCGGCACTAGACCTTGACCTCGACTATTCGGGTTTCTGGCTGGTGGCGCCCCTGCTGGACAAGGACGGGTTGATCGCCGCCATTCAGCGGACAGCCGTCAACAAGCAGGGGGAGAAGGTCAAAGTCGGCACTCGCAACGACCGCATCACGGTTGGCGAAGCATACGGGGCGGCGATCTGCCTCGGCCAGCCGAAGGACGGCGTGCTGTATGTCGCCGAGGGGCTGGAAGACGCCATGTCCGTCGTCCGTCTCTTTCCGGGCTCGTCCTGCTGGGCGTGCTGCGGCCGGCGCGGCATGGAGGAGATAGATCTTCCCCCCGGCCTGAGGGACCTGCGTATCTGCGCGGACAATGATCCGGCCGGTTTGGACTCAGCGCAGAAACTGGCGATGCGTGCCGTGCTGGCCGGTAAGATCGTGCATATCTTCGCCTCGCCCATGTCGGGTCACGATCCCAACGACGTGTGGCGCGAAAAGAGCGACATCGTGCCCATCCTCCAGGGGTGGATCGAGCGTCTCACCCTGTTCTCGCAATGGCGGTCGCTGTCTGCCGGGGAGATTGACCTTCGCCTGCGCGATCTCGCCAAGGCTAGCGGCGTCAAACTCGGCTCCATTCAGGTTGAATGGAAAGGGTTCATCAAGGCGGCTCGGCCTAAGCGTTCGATCGTCGCAAGCGGCGTCTCCGATTCAATCCGGCACGCGGCTACCGCCGGCTACCGCTTCAACCGCGAAGGCATCAAGCCCAGCGACATTGTCAACGCGATGATCGCGTTCCAGCGCATCGGCCTGACCGCGCGCCTGGACCTGTTCGACATGAATCTGTTTCTTGAGGCGGCGAATCCACAATCGCCGATCGTTGCCATTCCCCAGGCCCCACTTCACGGCATGGGGGGTGCCGTCGCTCTGCGCGACGAACTCCTGTCGCCCCTGATCGCGTTTATCGCCCTGCGCGAAGGCGTCACCTTCTCGCCGCCGATGATCCATTCGGGGCTGGCCGCCCTCGGTCACGCTGCCCGGCAGCACTCCATGCAAGACTGGCTAGAGGCGCGCGCAGCCTGGGATGGCACGCCGCGCATGGCCAAGGTGCTCCAGGAGGTCTTCGGCATGGCGGCAACCCCCCTGAATGAGTGGGGTTCGGCGGCGCTGTTCCTCGGGCAGGCGCTTCGCATCTTGTATCCCGGCGCCAAGGTGGACGTGATGAATGTGCTCGTTGGTGCGTCCGGCTACCGGAAGTCATCCTTCGCGCGCGCCATCGCTGCCGGGGGGCCGGAGAGGTTCACCGATGCGCGGCTGAACGTGGACGACCCGCGCCAGGTCTTGGAGCAAACGCTCGGCAAGACGGTGGTTGAATGGGCCGAGATGGAGGGGTTCAACAAGTCGGATTGGGAGTCGCACAAGGCGTTCCTCACCCGCACGGAAGACACCGGGCGCATGGCCTATGGCCGCGCGACGCTGAACATGCCTCGCGGGTTTATCAACGTCGGCACTGTCAACGGCATGGACTTCATACGGTCGCAGGTCGGCAGTCGGCGATTCCTCCCCCTGCCGGTGCAGCGCATGGGGGACTTCACCTTCCTTACCGCTAATCGGGAGCAGATTTGGGCCGAGGCGAGGGACACTGCGAAGGCGATCATCCAGGCGGCAGGGGGTGCCCGGCCGGAACTCGCGGTGCCGACCGAGTTGTGGGCCGAGATGGAGGCGACGCTGGCGGCGCACACGCGGCTGAGCATCTACGCCATCACGCTGGAGCCATTTCTGGAAGCATTCCCCGACGCCGTGATCCGGTCGGCCGACGTGCAGAAATTCCTAATCGGCCATGGGAGGTCGTGCCCAGACAAGGAGATCGGTGACGCCATGCGTGCGCTCGGGTTCCAACGGCCGGACAACGCCTTTGAGCTCGCGGCGATTGATAAGGGTGCGAAGTGGAGGGGGTGGTATCGCGGTGAGAAGCCGGGGGGCGGGGATATCGTCGGTCGGCTTTTGACGATTCACCGCGACATGGACATCAGCAAGCCGTCCTTCGTTGTGTGGCAGCCGACCGCCACCCTTGCGGGAGCGCAGGCCGCGTCTGCTGCGGATGCCGCGGACCCCACGCCCCCAACGCCAACCCCCCGCCTCGTGCGCCGGAGCCGTGGGCCGTGGGCCGTCGTAAACTAGTTGCCGGGCCGCTTTCTTACTATACCCCACACCACCCACACTAAGAATAGTCAAAGGGTATATAGTGCTAACGGGTAGATGGCTTTTGCGGCACACAGTAGCCATAAGGCAACCCCTTTTAGGGGGGGGTTACTGTGGGGGCTCTCCTAATTCAGGCGAAGCCTAATGTGTGACGCGCTTAGGGGGTGAGGGCTGCCCCAGCCGGGAGTGGGGGGGGCCATTTCCACCTTTGTGACGCCGCTTTCTCAACCGGCCAAACCAGATCATTCCTAAATTCTACAGAAAAAATCATAATTCCAAACCGCATACTTGGGCAGAAAACCAGTATTCCCTAACTCTTAATCTTATTCGGTTCACCACCGATATTGTTGCGACACAATGTTTCCGGACTCTTGCCCGGAATTGTTCTGGCTACGGAACGGCACCTCCCGGCAGAACGGTTGCACGGCGCCCATGGGGGGCACCGCTGCAAGGACAAAGCCCATGACCGACACCACCGCCACCACCAAGTCCGCCAAGCCGGCCAAGGCTGCCAAGCCTGCGACCGAGGCACCCGCCGCCGAGGCACCCGCCAAGACCAAGACTGCCAAGCCGAACCTGGACGGCCAGAAGATCACGGTTCTGGTGCAGGACCCGAAACTTCGGGGCACCCGCGCCGAACGCTGGCCGCTGGTGCTGGCGTCCAAGACGCGGGGCGAGCTGGCCCAAGCCCTGAAGGATGGCGGCTACAAAAACCCGGTCGGCGGCATGCTGAAGTTCATGGTCGAGCGCGGACTGGTGCGCCTTGGTTAGGATCGTGCGGCGCGGCCGCATGTTCCTGGTGCTGGTGCAGACCGCACGGGATCATTGGGAAACCGTGCTGGTCACAGCCGACAAGGCCGCAGCCGACGCGGCATACGCGAAAGCCCTGGCCGACACCTAGGCCGGGGGACTATGCCGGGGGCAGAGGGGGTAGGGCGAAAGCCTTGCCCCCTTTGAACATGCCCTGATCATTGCCACGCCCTGCCAGCCTAGACCACCGCCCGCCCGTCGGCCGGCCATGGCCACGCCGCGCCGCGCATAGGCGCCCACTGGACCGCCCCTGGCGCCCGCCCGCCCTATGGCACCGGCCACCCTGGCGCACTGGCTCAGATGCGGCTACCGGCACACGGCACGCGCCGCGCTGGCCGGCCATGCCCCCTGCCCCTGCACCCTGGCGCACCGACCGCGCCGGCACCGCTCGCATCGCGCACGTGGGAACTGAAACATGCCAAGGCATCGGTCCTCCCTGCGTAGAGACGAATGTTCCCTAGCGGTTCGCAGATTAATGCGGCCGTAGGAGATGGCTGGCTGGACTGTCAGGCTTGTGAGGAATACCTGTCTTTACATGGATTAGTCTGTTTGGCTGCCTCCCGATTTCCAGCCAATCCTAAATCTTGTGGGACCTGTCGCAATCCGTCTTTCTACATATAGAGGGAGAAACTGTATTCGTCCGCTCGCAATGCCGGCGCGCTGGCCACGGGCGGGGGAGTGGACAAAAGTTGGCTTGAAGGCCGAAACCGACACGGCCCAGGGCGCAAAGTTTTGTTTGGCCCTGAGGGTCCCTTGGCCGCCCCGGACGCCCCCCGGATCGCTCGCAACCTGCCGCGACCGCGCCGGCACCGCGCGCCGGGCCGTGCTACCATGCCCCCATGCCCCGCGTCCGCCGAACATTCTACGTTCAGGTAGGCGACCTCGTAGTAGTTCGCCGAACCCGCCGAGTAGTCCTGATAGATCGTGGACCCGCCAAGGTCTTTACCCGAAAGCGCGACGCCGAGCGAGCCGCATCCCACGCGGGGGGTTGGATCGTCGAGTTGCGCGGCAGACAAACCGCAGAAATAGGCTGGCCGTGGAAGTAACGCCCTAAACTGAATCTTGTCTTTACTTGCACCTGTGGTAGAATTTCTCCTGCATTACTTCAACAAGCAGGAGGGCCCCGGGCCATGCGTGTCAGCAAATCCGAATTCGACGCCATCATCCGAGGAACCGCGGTGATCGCGAAGATCGAGGCCACGAAGGCCGCCGCGCCCCTGCACAACGAGATCGCCGCCCTGAAGGCCGAACTGTTCGCGATCAAGGACGCCATCCGGCAGATGCGCGAGCAGCAGGCACTCGCAGCCCGGACGCCCGCCGCCGTGCGCGCTCGCTACGACGCGATCCAGTGACACCCCGGAAGCCCGTCAGCCTCTCCTACGCCTTCAACATGATGTGCCGGCTGGGATACGTGCCCGACCTGAACGACGAGTTCCGGGTTCGGGGGGAGGCAGTCCGGCTGATCGTGGTGGATGACGAGGTCGTGGCCCGAACGCCCCAAGGAGACCGCCCGTGGGACACCTTCACCCGAACGCTGAGGCCCCAGGGATGACCCCCACACTTCACGTTCCGCCATCGTGGCCAATGACCTGGTGGAGCGGCGACAACTCCACCATCCGCATGAGTTGCCCGGCGTGTGGGGCGTTCTCCCTGACGCTGACGCTGGCCAAGCCCGACAACGCGATCAAGGCCCTGTCCTGCGATACCTGCAACCTGAGCGGATACGAGCAGGTCCAGGCCGCGATGGATTCCTGGGCCGACCGCACGGCAGCCGCCGAAGCGAAGGACCAGGCCGCCCACGCCCAGGCCGCCGCGGAGGCTCTCCCCGAACATCACGCCAACCGCCGAAGGAAAGTCGCATGAACCGCCTCGAAGCGTTGCGAGTTGTCGCCAAGGACCTCGCCAGTCAACGCCCCGTCACCACGCAGATCCCGGCCTTCGCCGGCCTCCCCCAGGAAGCGCAGGATCAACTCCGCGAACTGCTCGGCCCCATGCAGGCTCGGGGGGTGCGGATGGAACTCGACCCCGTGATGCCCGACACGGTCGGCGTGCTGCTGGAAGGTCGCCTGTTCCGCGTGTCGTGTGTCACCAATCGCCATACCGGCGCCCTGACGATCGAGATTCTCGGCCCCAATCTGGCGCCGTGGTCGAGGGAGGACTTTCTGGCCCTCGCGCCGGATGCCGAGGACGAACCGGCCCCCGAGCCCATTCGGTTCAGCCCGATGCCTCCTGCCAAGCGCGCCCAGGCGGAAATCCTGGAGGACGTGCTGCTGGAACTCCGGGCGATCCGCGGGCTGCTGTCCGGCCGGTGACCATCCCGGTGGACCTCGGCAACGGCGACATGGCCGCCCTCGACACGCTGACCGCCAGCCGTCAGGGGCTGGTGGTGGTGCTACTCGATGGCCGGGTCATTCTCGTGCCGCTGTCCTGGCGCGAGGTGCAGGAAGTCACCGAGGCATGGCAGGGGGGACGCCTCGACGACCTGTTGATTCGGCCCCCCTACGTGACATTCACCCGAACAACGGTGCATTGAAATGAGCAACGTAGTCCCGCTCTTCAAAGCCCTCCCCGAACCCGCTGGGGACGCTCGCATCAGCGCCCTCTACTCGGCGTTTGGACGAAGGCCGTTTTCGATATCCCAAGCCGTGGACGTTCTGGACATTTCCTACGACGAGGCCCGGCACATCCTGTTCGCCCACCCGCTTTGCGATGGCCGGTTCCGGGTCAGCCCCTACTCGCTGGGCTTCTGGCTGCTGCCGACTGGCCCCCACGAGCGAGCCGCGCAGACGTGGCAGTCGCAGTATGCGCCTGTGGTCAAGGAACTCTGTCGCAACCAGACGTCATTTAGCGGAGTAGACTTCGCAAAGAAGGCGGCCGTCCCGTTCTCGTCCGCTCAGTATATCCTGAGTATGCTGGTTAAAAATGGACTGTTGACGATTCAGGCCCTGGAAAATGGCGGCGCCGCGACGTTCAGCCTCAACCGCAAGCGCCGCCGTGTGATTCGGGCGTATTAGAGTCGCCCGCGCTATCCTCGCCGAATGACCCGCGGATACGGCAGCCCGACTGCCCGACGCAGCCGCACCTTCTCCGCGATAGCCTGTGTTTCGGGCGACGCCGAGTAGTGTCCGCTAATTGCGCGGCACCGTGCCGCCGCAGAGGGGAAATCCCTCCGTGCGATTTGCACCAGTAAATCAGCGGCCCAGCCTATGAGACCGCAAATCATGTTATCAGACGAGGTGTAACCCCCAAAATCAACGAGAGCGTCGGGCGAAAAGATAAAATACGAAGCCGCATACAAGCGCGCCGAACCCCGATTTATTTAAGATATTATTGATGAATGCACGATCAAAAACCGGATGAATCTCGAGTGTTCCATAGATAATCTGGAGGTATAATAATGAAAAGGCTATGTTTCCGACAATAACCGAAATAAAAACTAATGCGGAAAATGCCAGAGCTTTTATTTTGCTTATTTGAGCCCATTGCATCTTATGGAAAAATAACCATATTATCAGACAGAATATACCTGTAGATAAGAGTAGACTATACCAAGATGCGTTCTTGGCTTCCACAAAAAGCAAAGCAATTAATCTTGTTTGATCCATTGAACCAGCATTCGGCGGATGGCCAGCCCATCCGGCCACAGAGAAACAAGCCTACCAGCAACTCAACAGATCATTCAACGACGACAGCGCCGAGGGCTATCGCACGCCCTTGTCGCCGCGCTGCGCCAGCCTGTTGCGGGACACCCGGATGCCCGCAACGATGTCTGTGGCCGGGGGCGTCTTGCGGACCTCCGCGACCAGCCCCTTCCCACGCAGCCGCTCCTCTCGCATCAACGTCGTACAGACCTTGACTGCGAGAAGGTAGGGGTGCTGTGGCCAGCGGATCACGGCGCGTGGGGTCGCGTAGCGCACGCCTCCCTGTCCTCAACCCCGTGCATGGCCTAGCCTGGGATATGCGCTTCGCACCGCATATGCTGATCTCGCATCAGCAAGGACCGGTCGCTGCGGATGAGCCAAGTTCCCCTCTGGGTGTCCTACCTACAGGCGCTCGCGACGCCCGCCATCGCGCTGCTGGCCGCCGCCATCGCATGGGGGCAATGGCAGACGTCGCGGCAGAAATTTGTGCAGGACCTGTTTGATCGTCGCATGGATGCGTTTGCTCAGCTTCAAATAATTGTTCACAAAGCAACCTTTGAAGATCATCTTGAGGCTCTAGCACTTGTTGTTCAGAACGGCGCAAAAATACGATTTTTGTTCGGCGACGATCTATTTGAGGAGTGCAAGATTCTTACTGATTATATTGCCAGAATGAATGGCATCGTTAAATCAGACGAGCAACCGCCTAAAGAGGTAGACCTACAGAACCTTCGGGACAGATTGCAGAAACAGTTCACGGCGATGGTCCCGATGTTTGAACCTTACATGCGGATGGATCAGATGCTCCCAGGGCGGCTGAGGTTGCTTTAGTGCCTAAGCCGTGCATAGCCGCCCCCATAACAGCCCGGAAACCGTTATGCTACAAGCCACTATAATTCTCGTAACGCCGTTCCAGCAGAACTGCACGCTGGTCTGGGACCAGGCGACGAAGCAGGGCGTGGTGGTCGACCCCGGCGGCGACGCCGAACGCATCCAGGACGCGATCCAGCAGGCCGGGGTGCAGGTGCAGCGCATCCTGCTCACGCATGGGCACCTGGACCATGCCGGCGCGGCGACGGAACTGGCGCGCGCGCTGGGCGTGCCGATCGAGGGGCCGCACCGCGCCGATGCCTTCCTGCTCGACAGCCTGCCGGAACAGGGCGCGAAATACGGCATGGCCTGCCGCGCCGTGACGCCGGACCGCTGGCTGAACGAGGGCGACAGCGTCGAGATCGCCGGGCAGGATTTTTCCGTGTTGCACTGCCCGGGGCACACGCCGGGGCATGTGGTGTTCGTGAACGTGGCGCTGGGCATCGCGCTGGTGGGGGATGTGCTGTTCCAGGGCTCGGTCGGGCGCACCGACTTTCCCTATGGCGACACGCAGGCGCTGATCTCGGCGATCCGCACCAAGCTGTTCCCGCTGGGCGACGACATCCAGTTCATCTGCGGCCACGGGCCGGGATCGACGTTTGGCGACGAACGCCGCAGCAACCCCTATGCCGGCGAAGGAGCCGCGTGATGGACACGATCCAGGCCGATATCGCACCGCTTGCGCCCACGAAGCCCGAGAGCGTGGGCATGTCCTCCGCCAGGCTCGCGCGCATCCGCCCGGCCTTGCAGCGCGAGGTCGATGAAGGCCGCTTCCCCGGCGGCGTGGTCGCCATCGCGCGCGACGGCCGGCTGGTCCACCTGGAGGCGGTCGGCTTCCTCGATCCCGAAGCCCGCGTGCCGATGCGCCCCGATGCGCTGTTTGCCATCGCATCCATGACCAAGCCGGTCTGCGGCGTGGCGGCGTTGAGCCTGGTCGAGGAAGGCCGGTTGCTGCTGTCCGACCCGGTCGGCGCCCATGTGCCGCCGCTGATGTCGATGCAGGTGGCGAAGGCCACGCCCGCGATGCTGTCGGGCGAAGGGCCGCTGGACCTGGAGCCGCAGCGCCGGCCGATGACGGTGCAGGACGCGGCGCGCCACACCACCGGCTTCGTCTATGGCGGCTTCGGCGCCACGGCGGTGCATGCGGCGCATCCGGGCACCTCGCTGACCGTGGCGCGCGACCATGATGCGGCGTCGCTCGCGGCCGCGCTGGCCGCCACCCCGCTGCGCCACCATCCGGGCGAGGCCTGGGACTACGGCTTCTCGACCGATGTGCTCGGGCTGGTCGCGGGCGCGGCGGGCGGGGCGTCGCTGGGCACGCTGATGCGGCAGCGGATCTTCGACCCGCTGGGGATGACCGAGACCGGGTACGTGCTGCCCGAGGGCGGGCTGGCGCGCTTCGCCACGGCGCTGCCGACCTGCCCGCTGACCGGCAAGCCGCAATCGGTGGCCGCGCCCGACGGCCCGCCGCGGCTGGAGGTGGGCGGCGCGGGGCTGGTCTCGACCGCCGCCGACTACCTGCGCTTCGCCGAGATGCTGCGCGGCGGCGGCACGCTGGGGGGCGCGCGCGTGCTCTCGCCGGCGACGGTGCGCTGGATGGGCTCGGACCACCTGCAGGGGATCGAGGGCGGGCCGGACCGCATGGACCCCGGCCTGGCCGGCTACGGCTTCGGGCTGACGGTGGCGGTGCGCCGCAACCCGGGCGGGTCGGCCTTCATGGGCGCGCCGGGCGCCTTCGGCTGGTCCGGCGTGTTCGGCACCTTCTTCTGGGTGGACCCGGCGGAACGCCTGGCGGTGGTGCTGATGGCCCATGCACCGGGCGAGATGCGGCTGCGCTACCGGCGGCTGGTCAACATGCTGGCCTACCAGGCGATCGAGGACTGAGCCGTGAGCGGCCGCATGCTCCGCACCGCGCCGCTCGACTGGACCTCCGACGATCCGCACCTGTCGGGCAACTTCATGCCGATCGGGCCGGAGATCGACGCCAACGACCTGCCGGTGATCGCCGGGCGCATCCCGCCCGAATTGCGCGGCAGCTACATGCGCAACGGGCCGAACCCGGAATTCAAGCCGATCTCCTACGCCTATCCCATGGATGGCGACGGCATGATCCATGCGGTGCGCTTCGAGAACGGCCGCGCGCGCTACCGCAACCGCTTCGTGCTGACGCGCGGGCTGATGGTGGAACGCCGCGCCGGGCGCGCGGTCTATGGCGGGCTGATGCGCCCGGTCCCGGTCGACCCGGCGCTGGTCGGGCCGGACGGCGACCCCGGGCCGCTCAAGACCGGCGCCTTCATCAACGTGCTGCGCCATGGCGGGCATCTGCTGGCGCTGCACGAGGCGTCGCCCGCCTATGCGATGACGATGGACCTTGAGACCATCGGCGAATGGACGGCCGGCACCGCCGCGCCCATCGCCATCGGCGCGCATAACCGCCGCCACCCGGCCAGCGGGTCGATGTTCGGCATCAGCTACCGCGTGAGCGAAGCGGTGGTGGACCTGCACGAGATCGGCGCCGATGGCGTGCTGCGGCGCAGCCAGGCGATCGCGCTCGCCGCCCCCAGCATGATCCACGACTTCGTGCTGAGCGAACGCCACGCCGTGCTGCTGGTCGGCCCCGCCATCTTCGACGTGGCGGCGGCCGAACAGGGCAAGCCGCTGCTGCAATGGCGCGCGGAGATGGGCATGCGCATCGCCCTGGTGCCGCTGGATGGCGGCCCGCCGCGCTGGATCGAGGCCGATCCCTTCTTCGTCTTCCACTTCGCCAATGGCTTCGAACGCGGGCGCGACATCGTGGTGGATTATGTGCGGCACCAGGATCCCGGGATGGGCCCGCGCAGCGCGGACCGTACGCCACCGCGCGCGCATCGCATGGTGATCGACACGATCGGCCTGCGCATCGCCGCCGATCACCCGCTGGCCGATTTCCCCACCGAGTTCCCGCGCATCAACGATGAATTCGAGGCGCGTCCGTCGCGCTTCATCCACCTGCCGACCCTGACCGGCACGCTGACCATGCCCGACCCACCCAGCGCCAGCTTCAACGCGCTGGTGACGCTCGATGCCGAGACAGGCGCGATGCGCCGCCACGACCTCGGCAACAGGCTGGCGGGCGAGCCCGTCTTCATCCCCCGCCCCGGCGGCCGCGGCGAACAGGATGGCTGGCTGGTCGTCTATGCCTTCGACCCGGCGACGCAGACATCCGACCTGCTGCTGCTGGATGCCGCGCGGATCGACGCAGCACCGGTCGCCGTGATCCGCCTGCCGCAGCGCGTGCCGCAGGGGCTGCACGGCCATTGGATGCCGGACTGACCACGCCGCGCCGCCTTCCGTGACTTGCGCCGGCAGGGGCGCAATGCGGTAGCCTCCCGGCAGGGAGGACCCGGCCATGATGATCGTGCAGGTCAACTACACGCGCCCCGACATGCCCAAGGCGGACTGGGAGGCGCGCTACACCGACGACCGCGCGCGCCAGTTCCTCGCGGTGCCCGGCCTGCACTGGAAGATCTGGCTGGATGGCGAGGCCGACCGACGCGCCGGGGGCATCTACCTGTTCGACACGCGCGCCGCCGCGCAGGCCTACGTGGACGGCCCCATCGTCGCGCGCATGAAGGCCAACCCGGACATCACCGACCTGCAGATCCGCATCTTCGACGTGCGGGAGAACATGACCGCCATCACGAATGGACCGGTGCCGGGCCTGGCGATGGCGGCGCAGTAGCCCCGCCCGCCAGCGTCGCCGCGTCGCGGTGCGTCAGCAGCCCGGTCTTGAGGCCGGCCAGCGTGCGGATCATCTCGCGCCGCAGCCAAGGCACGACCTTCAGCCGGTCGAAGACCAGGTCGCGCACCATCGCCAGGCTGCGCGCGTCGGACTGGAAGAAGGGCGTCATCACCGCGCTGGCGCGCTGGTAGAAGCGCACATGCGCGCGCCGCGCGGCGGCGTAGCGCGCGAAGGCGGCCTCGTGCCCCGCCTCCGCCGCCAGCGCATCGGCCAGCGCCAGCGCATCCAGCATGGCGTTGTTGGCCCCCTGCCCGAGCTGCGGCGAGGTCGCATGCGCGGCATCGCCCAGCAGCACCAGCCGCCCGCGCCACGGGCGCTTCGCCGTGAACTGGATGTAGGTGGCGGGCGAGAAGGCCTGCGGGCCCGGCAGCGCCGCCAGCACCGGGGCGATCGGCGGCCACAGCGCGGCGGCCTGCTCGCACCAGTCGCCATACCGCGCCACCCAGGCCGCGTGGTCGCCCGGCTTGAGCGACCAGAACAGCGCGGCGAGCGGCGGGCCGCCGGGCTCGGCGCGCCCGACCGGCAGCCAGCCCAGCATGATGCGCGCCGCCACATAGCGTTGCAGCAGCATCCCCGGCGCCAGGCCGGGATCGGGCACGCTGGCCCAGACCGCGCCATAGGCGAAGGCGCGCGGCGGCGCCGGTTCGACCAGCGCGCGCAGCACGGATCGCGCGCCGGAGGCATCGATGGCGATGTCCGCCTCGGCCAGCGTCGCGCCCGCGGCGTCGTGCAGCAGGATGCGGTCGGCGTGTTCCGTGATGCCGGCCACCGGGCGCGCCGTCTCGATGCCTGCGCCGCACGCCGCGAAGGCGCGCCACAGCACGCCATGCAGCGCGGCGCGATGCACCGCCAGCGCATGCAGCCCGGGCGCGAGGTCGCCATAGGCCAGGTCGAAGACCGTGGCGCCGCGGTCGGTCGTGCCGTGGAGGCGGTCGATCCGCGCGCCAAGCGCCTCGATCTCCGCGCGCAGGCCAAGCCGGTCCAGCGCGGCCAGCCCCGTCGGCTGCAGCATCAGCCCCGAGCCCACCGGCGCCGGCCTGTCGAAGCGTTCCAGCACGCTCACGCGATGGCCCGCGCGCGCCAGCAGCGTCGCGACGGCCAGGCCCGCCACGCCGGCGCCGACCACCGCGACGTCGCGCATCACGCGATGTCGCCGCGCCGCCGCAACGCCGCGAAAGCCCTGTGCGCGATGGCCGGCGGTTCGGGATCGACATCGAGGTCGATGACATCGGCCTCGGTATCCGGCGGCTCCAGCGTGGCGAATTGCGAGGCGATCAGGCTGGCCGGCATGTAGTGCCCGGTGCGCGCGGCCTGGCGCGCCATGATCAGGCCGGGCTCGCCCGTCAGGTGCAGGAAGCGGACATCGCCATGGCCATCGCGCAGCCGGTCCCGATAGGCGCGCTTCAACGCGGAACAGGCGACCACCACGCCGGCGCCACCCGCGCGCGCGGTCGCGATACGCGCGGCGATGGCAGCCAGCCACGGCCAGCGATCCTCATCGGTCAGCGGCGTGCCGGCGCGCATCTTCTCCACGTTCTGCGGCGGGTGGAAGCCGTCGCCATCCTCGAAAGCCCAGCCGAGGCGTTCGGCCAGCAGCGCGCCCACGGTGGACTTGCCGCAGCCCGACACGCCCATCACCACGATGGCGGCGATGGTCATTTGGGTTCCAGATGCCCGCCGAAGCCCGCGCGCATGGCCGACAGCGCCTTGCCCGCGAAGCGGTCCTGGTCGCGCGAGGCGAAGCGCGCATACAGCGCCGCGGTCAGCACAGGCGTGGGCACCGCGGTCTCGACCGCCTGCTGCACGGTCCAGCGGCCCTCGCCGGAATCGCCGACCGTGCCGGCGTAGCGCGCCAGCGCCGGGTCCTGCGCCAGCGCCGCCGCCGTCAGGTCGAGCAGCCAGGAGGTGACGACGGACCCGCGCCGCCAGACTTCGGTGACATCGGCCAGGTCCACGCTGATGCGGTGCGCCTCCGGCAGCGCCGGGCTGTCGGCGGCGCGCAGCAGGTCGAGGCCCTCGGCCAGTGCCTGCATCATGCCGTATTCGATGCCGTTATGGACCATCTTGACCAGGTGGCCGGCGCCGTGGCCGCCGCAATGCAGCCAGCCTTCCTCGATGTTGGGCGCGCGGCCCTCGCGGCGCGGGGTGGCGGGGATGTCGCCGCGCCCGGGTGCCAGCGCGTCGAAGATCGGCGCCAGCCGCGCGACCGGTTCCGCCCGGCCGCCGATCATCAGGCAATAGCCGCGTTCGAGCCCCCAGACGCCGCCGGAGGTGCCGATGTCGAGGTAATCCACCCCGCGTTCGGCCAGCGACGCCGCGCGCCGCACATCATCCTTCCACTGCGTATTTCCGCCATCGATGGCGACATCGCCGGGCGCGAGCAGCCCGCCCAGCGCGGCGATGGCGTGTTCGGTCGGCTCGCCATGCGGCAGCATGACCCAGACGGCGCGGGGTGCGGCCAGCGCGGCGACCACGCCGGCCAGGTCGGCAGCTCCCGTCGCGCCATCGGCCACCACGGCGGCGACGGCCGCGCCATCGCGGTCCCACACCACGCAGCGATGCCCGGCGCGCATCAGGCGGCGGGCGATATTCGCCCCCATCCGCCCCATCCCGACGATGCCGATCTCCATGCGCTTCCCCCCTGCCGCGCGCGATGCTGGCCCGGCGCGCGCGGCCGCGCAACGCAGCGCGGATCGTCGCCCGCCCGCGCAGCGCCAGCGGCGCACGAGGCCGGGCCGGCACGCCGTAGCGGATGCCGCCGCGATGCCGTCAGCCCGCCAGCGCGGCCCGCACCCGGCCGATGAACCCGTCCATCGCCGCCGGGTCGGTCCAGCGCAGCACCGCGACGATGCCGCTGGACGGATCGACCCAGGTGAGGTTGCCCCCCGCGCCGGACGCGAAGAACGCATCGCGCGCCGCCGAGGCAAACCGCTTCCCGTCCGAATTCAGCCACCACAGGAAGCCGTAATGCGGGTTCAGCGCGCAGGGCTGTACCGACAGGTCGAACCAGCTCGCCGGGATCAATTGCCGCCCGCCCCAGGCGCCGCGGTTCAGCGCCAGCAGGCCGACACGGGCCTGGTCCTCGGCATGGATCGAGATGCCGCCGCCCCAATGCGTGCCGCCCGGCACCGACTGCACGCGCGACCCGTCCGCCAGCGTCACCCAGGAGGTCCGATAGCCATCCCAGCGCCAATCGGACGACCCTCCGATGGGGCCCAGCACGCGCTCGCGGAACACCTCCGGCAGCGGGCGGCCGAACAGGCGCAGCAGAGACAGCGACAGGCGGTTCACCCGCACGTCGTTGTATTCCCAATGCGTGCCGGCGGGCTCCAGCGCGCGCTGCCCCTTCTTGCCCTGGCCCTCGACACCGAGGTTGCGGCCGCGGTCGATGCTGTCCGCCTTGCCGAACAGGCTGCCTTCCCATTCCGAGGTGTTGGTCAGCAAATGCCGCCAGGTGATCGGCGCGTTCTGCGCGCTGTCGAAGCCGCCATCGTCGATGCTCTGCCGCACCGGGCGGTCGATGTCGGCGATCAGGCCGTCCGCCACCGCGATTCCGGTCAGCAGGGACAGGTAGGATTTCGCGACGCTGAAGGTCTGGCTGACCTCCCGCGTGTCACCCCAGCGCGCCACCAGCACGCCATGGCGCGTGACCAGCCCGCCGGGGCCGCCGCGCGGCCAGAGCACGCCCAGCACCTCGTTGTCCGGCGGCGGTTCGAAGCCGCCGCGGCCGATATGGCCGGCCAGGTCATGGGGCCAGGGCGTCTCGTGCGCGGCGGCGAAGGCGGTGGCATCGGCCAGGCGCGCGGGGTCGAAGCCCTGGGCGGCCGGCGGGGCCTCGGGCCAGGGGGCGGGGTGGGCGGCGGGGAAGATCATGGACATGGGCGCGACCATGCGCGGAAGCGGGGCGGCATCCAAGGGGGCGCGCAGGCCGCCGGCGGAAGGCCGCGTGCCGTCACGATCCGCGGCGGTGCCGGCGCGACGCGGCCATGGCGCGCACCCGCCGCCTTGCCCCGCATCGCGCGCATCCCGATCTGACGCAGAACACCGGGACGGCGCGCTGCCGCGCGATGCCCGCAACGGAGCCCATCCATGCCCGCCCAGCGTCGCCTGCATCTCGGCGCCTTCATGCGCCCTGTCTCGATCCATGCCGGGGCCTGGCGCTATCCCGGCGCCTGGCCGGAGGCGAATTTTTCCTTCCCGCGGCTGAAGCACCTGATCCAGCGGCTGGAAGCCGGCAGGTTCGACGCCTTCTTCATGGCCGACCACCTGGCGCTGCTGAACATGCCGGTCGAGGCACTGCGGCGCAGCCACACCGTCACGTCGTTCGACCCGCTGACGCTGCTGCCCGCGCTGGCCGCGGTGACCGAGCGCATCGGCCTGATCGCGACCGCGTCCACCACCTACAACGACCCGTATCACGTGGCCCGCAAGTTCGCCTCGCTCGACCACATCTCGAACGGGCGGGCGGGGTGGAACGTGGTGACCACCGCGAACCCGGACGCCGCGCTGAATTTCGGCCATGACGAACACATGGCGCATGGCGAACGCTACAGGCGCGCCCGCGAATTCTACGACGTCGTCACCGGGCTGTGGGACAGCTTCGCCGACGACGCCTTCATCCGCGATCCCGAGAGCGGCATCTTCTGGGATCCGTCGCGCATGCACGTGCTGAACCACGAGGGACCGGAGCTGAAGGTGCGCGGGCCGCTCAATGTCGCGCGGCCGGTGCAGGGCTGGCCGTTGATCGTGCAGGCGGGCGCCTCCGATGCCGGCCGGCAGCTCGCCGCCGAGACCGCCGAGATGGTCTTCGCGGCCGGCGGGCCGATCGCCGATGCGCGCGCCTTCTACGCCGACGTGAAGGGCCGCGCCGCGGCGCATGGCCGCAACCCGGACCACATCAAGATCCTGCCCGGCGCGCTGGTCGTGGTCGGTGCCACGGTCGACGAAGCGCGGGACAAGCGCGCGCTGCTCGACAGCCTGGTGCATGACGAGAGCGCGATCGGCGCGCTGTCGATCGCGCTCGGCGTCGATGCCCGCGCCTTCGACCCGGACGCGCCGCTGCCCGAGATTCCGGAAACCGAGCACAGCAAGAGCGGCCGCGAACGCGCCATCACGCTGGCGCGGCGGGAGGGGCTGACGGTGCGCCAGCTGGCGCAGCGCCTGGGCGGGTATGGTGGCGCGGCGATCGTCGGCACGCCCGCCACCATCGCCGACGAGATGCAGGACTGGCTGGAGAGCCGCGCCTGCGACGGCTTCAACGTGATGTTCCCCCACGTGCCCGGCGGGCTGGAGGATTTCGTGACGCAGGTGGTGCCGGAACTGCAGCGGCGCGGGATCTTCCGCACCGAGTATGAAGGCACGACGCTGCGCGAGCACCTCGGCCTGCCGCGGCCGGAGAACCGTTTCTTCCGCCAGGCCGCCCGCGCCGCCGAATGATGGGCCGCCCGCTTGCCCGCGCCCCGTCGCGCCACCATCCTGCCTGACGCACCCACCGAGGATCCGCCATGTCCCCCATCCCCGCCACCGCCGGCCGGCTCCAGATCGTCTCGGACGCGATCTGCCCCTGGTGCTGGATCGGCAAGGCGAACCTCGATGCCGCGCTGGAGATCCTGGCGGCGGAGGGGCTGACCTTCGAACTCGGCTGGCTGCCCTTCCAGCTCAATCCCGAGATGCCGGAGGGCGGTGTCGATCGGCGGACCTACCGGACGGAGAAGTTCGGCTCCTGGGAACGCTCGCAGCAGCTCGATGCCCAGGTGGCCGAGGCCGGGCGCGTGGCCGGCGTGGCGTTCCGGCACGACCTGATGGCGCGCACGCCCAATACGGTCGAGGCCCATCGCCTGATCCGCCTGGCCGGCGAGGACGGCGTGCAGCACGCCACCATGGACCGCGTGTTCCGCGCCTATTTCCAGGAGGGCCAGGATATCGGGGAGCGCGGCGTGCTGGCCGCGCTGGGCGCCGAAGCCGGCATGGCGGCGGCGACGCTGGCCGCCTTCGCCGCGGGCCAGGCCGCGCGCGCCGAGGTGGTGGAGGAATCCCGCGCCCTGGCGCAGGCCGGGATCAACGGCGTGCCGTCCTTCCTGCTGGACCGCCACCTGCTGTTCTCGGGCGCGATGCCGGCCGATCGCATGGCGGATGGCTTTCGCCGCGCGGTGGCGATCCTGCGCGACCGCGCCGCCTGATCATTGCTGCGACCGGGCGCGGCAGGCGGCGCCAGGCGCCCCCGGTCGCGCGATGATTGCCCGGCGCGTCAAGCGGTGCCGGGCGCGCCCGCTGCCCCGCGACAGCACCAGGTGCTGACGCGCCGCGGCAGGCGGAACCAGCCGCCTCAGGCGCCTCCGGCCCAGAGCATGATTTCCGCCGCCGCCCAGGCCAGCACCAGGAAGGCGGTGAAATCGCGCAGCGCCTGGCGTGCGGCGCGGGCCGGCGGCGTGGCCGGCACGAAGCGGACCACGACAGGGTGGGGCGGGATGACCAGGGAGGGGTCGAAGGCGGTGCGCTGGCTCATGCGATGATAAGAACAAAACCAGAACATGAATGCAAGCCCCCTGAAGGCCTTCGTCGCATCGCCGCCCCAGGCCCGCCCAAACCCCGGTTCGGCCTTGTGTCCAACCACCCGCGGTGTCGACAATGCCGCCGTCGACCTTCACCGGAGCAACGGTCCGATGCCCGATTCGCCCGACCACCGCCTCGCCCGACGCCTCCTGGTGGTGCGCGTGGCGGCTGCCGGGGGTGCCGCGGCGCTGCCCGGCACCGTGCTGGCCCAGGGCACCAAGGGCGAGGATGGCGGGACCACCCCCTCGCCGGGGCCGATCCCGGCACCCTCCCCCGCGCCCAGTCCCGCGCCGCGCGCCGCGCCCGGCGGGATCTCCGACGCCGATCCATCCGACCCGGCCGGCCAGGGGCGCGGCGGCGGCACCGCCCCGCAGCAGCGCCAGCAGCGCACCGGCGTCACCGATGCCGACCCCAATGACCCGCCCGATGGCGGCCGCGGTCCGCAGGGCGGCGGGCGCCCGCGCACCGGCGTGTCCGATGCCGATCCGACCGACCCGCCCGGCGGCGGGCGCGGCGGTGGCGCCCAGCGCCCGCGCACCGGCACGACCGATGCCGACCCGAACGACCCGCCCGGCGGCGGGCGCGGCGGTGGCGGCGGCGCGCGGCCACCCTCGGGGCCGAGCGACACCGACCCCGACGACCCGCCCGGCCGCGGGCGCGGCAGTCGAGGTCCGATCAAGACCTGACGCCATTTCCGGGAATTTGTCTCTCAGCACGAGATCAGTCTCGGAAATTCGTCTCCTTTTAAAGACACGTGGGCATCCTGGCGGGGCCCGGCGCACCCCCGCGCCGGTTCCGAGCCGGAGCCCCGCCCCTGTCCGTCGTCACGCTTTCCGCCTCGGCGCCCAATGCGCAGGCGGTCCCGTCCTTCTCGACCCTCACCGGTGGCGCGCTCGCGGATGATGTCTCGGTCACCGGCGCGCTTGCCGGTGGCGTGGCGGACCTGCTCGACGGCGCCGACCAGCTCAGCCTGGCGAACGGCACCAACACGCTGCTCGTCGCCGGCGTCGAGACGCTGAACGGCGGCACCGGCACCGACATCATCACCCTCGCCGCGCCGGTCACGGGCATGACCGTGGCGCTGCGCGGCGGCGCCGACCGGCTCACCCTGGCCGATGGGGCCAACCAGGTGCGGGTCACCAATGTCGAGACGGTGATCGGCGGCGGCGGCGCCGACGATGTCTCCTCCGGGTCGCGCTTCGCCGGGTATGTCTCGCTCGGGGCCGGCGCCGACCGCCTGTCCTTCAGCTCCTCCGCCGGCAACGACCTGCTGCTGGCACCGGATATCGAGACCATCACCGGCAGCGCCGGCCAGGATGGCGTGACCTTCACCGGCGCCGTGGCCGGCGGGGCGCGCATCGACCTGGGCGGCGGCGACGACACCGTCACCCTGGCCGATGGGCCGAACCTGCTGACCCTGCGTGGCGTCGAGACCGTCACCGCCGGCGCCGGCGACGACACCATCGCCCTGGAGGGCGCCTATCGCGGCACCGTCAATCTGGGGCTGGGCGAGGACTGGCTGCTGCTGGGCGATGGCGGCGGCACGCTGGACGCGGCCGGGGTCGAGAACCTGGTCGGCGGCGCCGGCGCGGATGCCATCACGCTGTCCGCCCCGCTGGCCGACCGGCTGGTGGCGCTTGGCGACGGCGCCGACCGCCTGGTGCTGGCGGATGGCGGCAACCTGCTGCGCGCATCGGGCATCGAGACGCTGCTCGGCGGCGTCGGCGACGACCGCGTCCTGCTGCTCGAGGCCGTCGCGGCGGGCGGGCTGATCGACCTCGGCGCCGGCGCCGACAGCCTGGCGCTGGCCGATGGCGACAACATCGCCAGCCTGGGCGGGGTCGAGACGCTGACCGGCGGCGCCGGCGCCGACCACATCACGCTGCTGGACGGGGGCACCCTGCGGATGCGCGGGGTCGAGACGCTGGTGGGCAGCACCGGGGAGGACCGCGTCACCGCCCTCACGCGCATCCTGGGCGGGGTGGTCGATCTCGGCGCGGGTCGCGACAGCCTGCTGCTCGCCGATGGCGGCAATGTGCTGCGCGCCGCCGGCATCGAGACGCTGACCGGCGGCGATGGCGCCGATGTCGTCACGCTCTCCGGCGCGATCGCCGATGGCGTCATCGACCTCGGCGGCGGCCAGGACCGGCTGGTGGTGCGCGGCGGGCCGGTCAGCGCCCACCTGATCGGCATCGAGACGGTGCAGGGCGGCGGCGGCGACGAGGACCTGACGCTGACCGCGCCGATGACCGGCACGATCGACCTGCAGGGCGGGCAGGACCGGCTGCGCCTGGCGGATGGCGGCAATACCTTCGACCTCGGCGGCATCGAGACGCTGGTGGGTGGCGATGGCGCGGACCTGGTCCAGCTGCTGCGCGGCGTGCGCGACATGGTGGTGCAGCTCGGCGAGGGCAGCGACCGCCTGTCGCTCGCCCCCGGCGGCAGCAGCGTGATCGTCTCGGACATCGAGGTGCTGGACGGCAGCGCCGGGCATGATGAGGTGACCTTCACCGGGCGCGCCGCCAACCCGCTGGTGGCGCTCGGCGCCGGGCGCGACCGGGTGACCCTGGACGACACCCACGACGTGGTCCGCCTGCGCGGCGTGGAACTGGTGCAGGCCGGCGGCGGCAACGACCGCGTCACGCTGCTGGACGCGGTGCGCGGCGGCCACCTGCACCTGGGCGCCGGCAACGACACCGTCAGCCTGGCCGAGGGGCGCAACGTGCTGACCATCGCGATGGCCGAGACCATCCTGGGCGGCGCCGGGGACGATGCCATCATCCTGGGCAGCGCCCTGCCCGCGGGCGTGGTGGACCTGGGTGCCGGAAGCGACTGGCTGATCCTCACGCGGGCGGTCAACGCGATCTCGGTCGCCGGGGTCGAGCTGCTGCTCGGCAGCGATGGCGGGGACACCATCGACCTGGCGGGCGGGGCGGATGGCGTGATCCTGCGCATGGGCGCCGGCGACGACCTGCTGCGGCTGGGGCCGGGCGGAAACACCGTGATCGTCGCGGATGCCGAGCGGATCGAGGGCCAGGCCGGCGACGACAATGTGGTGCTGTCGCGCGTCGCGGCGGGGGCGGTGATCGACCTCGGCGCGGGCATCGACCGCGTGGTGCTCGGCCCCGGGTCCAACGCGGTGCGCCTGCAGGGCGTGGAAGGCGTGCAGGGCAGCCGCGGCAACGACCAGGTGATGCTGGAGGGCCCTGCCGCGACGGTGGTGGCCTCGCTGGGCGATGGCTACGACGTGCTGACGCTGGGCGATGCCGGCTTCACCGTGCTGGTGTCGAGTGTCGAACGGGTGCGCGGCGGCGCCGGCGCCGACCTGGTGACGGTGGCGCCGGGGGCGCAGCGGGCCTGCCTGGAAGGCGGCGATGGCGACGACACGCTGACCGGCGGCACGGGTGCCGACACGCTGATCGGCGGTACGGGGGCGGACCGGCTGGCGGGCGGCACCGGCGCGGACCTGTTCATCTACACCGCGGTGGGGCAGTCGTCGGCCGACGCGCCCGACACCATCGTGAATTTCAATCCGCTGGAGGGCGACGTGTTCGGCTTCGCCGGCATCGGGAGCGGCGGGCCGTTCCGCTGGCGCGGCGCCTTCTCCTTCAGCGGCGAGGGCGGCATGGAGGGTCGCTTCGACGAGGCGACGAAGCAGCTGCGCATCGACCTGGATGGCGAGGGCAGCGCCGACATGGCCTTCTGGCTGCCCGGCTTCCCGCCCGAGGGCTTCGACGGGAATTCGGTGATGTGGGCGTGACGGCGGCGTGGGATTCGCGGGCGGCGCGCTGAGCGCGCGCTTGATGTACGGCGCGCCTGGCGCGCGCTTGATGTGCGGCGCGCCTAGCGCGCGCTTGATGCGCGGCGCGCCTAGCGCGCGCCGAGCATCGCTCGCGCCACGATCATCCGCATGATCTCGTTGGTGCCTTCCAGGATGCGGTGGACGCGCAGGTCGCGCACGATCTTCTCGATCCCGTAATCGGCCAGGTAGCCGTAGCCGCCGAGCAATTGCAGCGCATCATCGGCCACGCGCGAACAGGTGTCGGTGACGAAGCGCTTGGCCATGGCGCAGAAGGCGGTGGCATCGGGCGCGCCGGCATCGAGCTTGGCGCAGGCGCGCCACAGCAGGGCGCGCGCGGCTTCCAGTTCGATCCGCATGTCGGCCAGCCGGAACTGCGTGTTCTGGAAATCGCCGATCGCCTTGCCGAAGGCGCGGCGGCCCTGCACGTAGTCCAGCGCGATCGCGACCGCCGCCTCCGCCCCGCCCAGCGAGCACGCCGCGATGTTCAGCCGCCCGCCATCGAGCCCCGCCATGGCGAAGCGGAAGCCCTGCCCTTCCTGCCCCAGCAGCGCCGAGGCCGGCACGCGCGCATCCTCCAGGATGACCTGGCGGGTCGGCTGCGCGTTCCAGCCCATCTTGCGTTCATTGGCGCCGAAGGACAGGCCGGGCGTGTCCTTGGGGATCAGCAGGGCGGAGATCCCCGACGGCCCGTCGCCGCCCGTACGCACCATGGTCAGGTACAGGTCCGACACGCCGGCGCCGGAGATGAACTGCTTGGTGCCATTCAGCACATAGCCCGCGTTGTCGCGCGCCGCGCGCGTGCGAAGGGCCGCGGCATCGCTGCCCGAACCCGGTTCGGTCAGCGCGTAGGAGGCGATGCGGTCCATGGCGATCAGCGCCGGCAGGTGTTCGGCGCGCTGCGCGTCGCTGCCGAAGCGGTCGATCATCCAGGCGACCATGTTGTGGATCGACAGGTAGGCCGAGACGGTCGGGCAGCCGGTGGCCAGCGCCTCGAACACCACCGCGGCATCGAGGCGCGTCAGGCCCGACCCGCCGCTTTCCTCGCGCACATACAGCGCGGCCATGCCGAGTGCTGCGGCCTGGCGCATTTCCTCGACCGGGAAATGGCGCTGTTCGTCCCAGCGCAGCGCGTTGGGCGCCAGTACGTCGAGGGCGAAGTCGCGCGCCACGGATTGCAGGTCGCGCGTGGCCTCGGGCAGGTCGAAGGTGGCGGTCATCGGTTTCCCCCTGGCGGGCAGCATAGCGCGCCCGTCGCGCGCCGCCATCGACGGGCCGGCGCTGCCATCGACGGGCCGGCGCTGCCGCCGCAAGCTGCGCGCCGGCGCCCACGACAGGATCACGGAGGAACGGCCCATGGATTTCAGCGGCAAGGTGGCGGTGGTGACGGGCGGGGGCAACGGCATCGGCCGCGCCGCCTGCCTGGGCTTCGCGGCGCATGGCGCGCGCGTGCTGGTGGTGGACCGCGACGAAGCCGCCGCGGCGGCGGTGGCGGCCGAGATCGGCGGCGCCGCCCTGGCCTGCGCCGCCGACGTGACCAGGGCGGCCGATGTCGCCGGCTATGTCGCGCGCGCGCTCGATGCCTTCGGGCGCATCGACTGCTTCCACAACAATGCCGGC
This sequence comes from Roseomonas sp. CECT 9278, assembly GCF_918698155.1. Classification (GTDB taxonomy): domain Bacteria; phylum Pseudomonadota; class Alphaproteobacteria; order Acetobacterales; family Acetobacteraceae; genus Neoroseomonas. Next base: position 31,451 of record NZ_CAKKLX010000002.1, on the reverse strand, counting down.
ATCGAGGGCAAGGTCGCGCCGGTCGTCGAATACGAGGACGCCGATTTCGACGCCATCATGGCGGTGAACGTGAAGGGCGTCTTCCTGGGCCTGAAGCACGTCCTGCCGGTGATGATCCGCCAGGGTGCGGGCGCGGTGGTGAATACCGGATCGACCGCCGGGCTGGTGGGCACGGCGCGGATGCCGATCTATGTCGCGTCCAAGCATGCGGTGCTCGGGCTGACGAAATCCGTCGCGGCCGAGGTCGGGCCGCAGGGCATCCGCGTGAACGCCGTCTGCCCCGGGCCGATCGACACGCGCATGATCCGCGACCTCGCGCGCCAGATCTCCCCCAACCGGCCCGAAAGCGTGGAGGAGGCCTATGTCGCCGGCATCCCGCTGCGCCGCTACGGCCTGGCCGAGGAAGTCGCGAATGTGGTGATGTTCCTGTGCTCGGGCCTGGCCGGCAACATCACCGGCGCGCAGTACGTGATCGATGGCGGGCGCACGGCGGCGCCGGCGGGGGTGTCGCAGACGATCGGGCGCTGACGCGCCACCGCGCTCACTCGGCGGCGGTCGCCGGCGCGACGAGTTGCGCGAGGCGCGCGCGTGTCGCCGCCAGGTTGCGCGCCTTGACGTGGCCGAAGCCCTTCACGCCGGCCCAGGCCTCGGCCCAGTCGCAGGCGGTCGCGTGGCGGTCGGGCAGCGTGGCGAGGAACCCCTCGATGCCCGCGCGGAATTCGCCCGGCAAGGCGCGTTCCATGCGGCGTTCCTCGGTCCGGCCGAAGGGGTCCAGCACGGTGCCGCGCAGCAGCTTGCCGTGGCGCAGCAACGCCATCGCGCGCAGCATCCAGGGGCCGAAGGCGCGCTTGGCCGGGACGCCGGTGACGGGGTCGGCCTTGGCCAGCACGGGCGGCGCGAGATTGAGCTCGACACGCTGCGTGCCGGTGAAGCCGTGCGCCAGCGTCGCTTGCCAGGCCGGGTCGGCGTGCAGGCGCGCGACTTCGTATTCGTCCTTGTAGGCCATCAGCCGGTGCAGCTGGGTCGCGACGGCGCGTGACAGGCGGTCCTGGTGCGGCAGCGCGGCCGCCTCGGCGGCGCGGACCCGGGCGATGAAGCCGGCATAGTCGCGGGCATGGCGCGCGGACTGGTAGGCGGTGAGGTCGGCGACGCGCCGCGCGATGAGCGCATCCAGCGTCTCGGCGGCCTCGACCGGCGGCGCGAGGTCCTCCAGCGCCGCCGCGCGGCCACGCGCGAAGGCTTCCTTGTTCAGCGCCACCTGCGCGCCGTTGAGTTCCAGCGCGCGGGCGATCGCCTCGCTGCTCAGCGGCACCAGGCCGCGCTGGTAGGCGATGCCGAGCAGGAAGACGTTCAGCATCACCGCATCGCCGAGTTCCGCGGTGACGCGCGTGGCGCCGCCCAGCGCCACCGTCTCTCGGCAGGCGCTGCGGATCGAGGCCAGCATCTCGGCCGCGCGATAGCGCGTGCCGGTGTCCTTCACGAATTGCGCGGTCGGCGCCAGGTCGGCATTGACCACCGCGACCGTGCGCGCGGGGCCGAGCAGCGGGCGCGCCGTCGTGCCATGCGCCACCACCATGTCGGCGGCGACCAGCAGGTCCGCCGACCCGGCCGCGATGCGTGCGCCGGCGATGGCATCGGCCGCCGCGCCCACCGCGCCGATGCGCAGCTGCGCGTAGACGCCACCGCCCTTCTGCGCGAGGCCGAGGAAATCCAGGCTGCGCACCGGCCGCCCTTCCAGATGCGCCGCCTGCGCCAGGATGGCCGCGAGCGAGGACACCCCCTGCCCGCCCACGCCCGCCATCAGCAGGTTCCAGGGTTCCGCGCCGACCACCGGGCGCGTCGGTTCCGGCGGCTGCGCGCCGGCGGCGGTGACCACATGGTCGGCCGGTCGCGCGCCCACCAGCGTGACGAAGGACGGGCAGAAGCCCTGCACGCAGGACAGGTCCTGGTTGCAGGCGGATTGGTCGATGGCGCGCTTGCGGCCGAATTCGGTCTCGACCGGTTCCACCGCCAGGCAGTTGGACGCGCGCGAGCAGTCGCCGCAATCCTCGCAGACGCGCGGGTTGATCATGACGCGGCGCTCGGCCTTGGGGGCCAGGTCGCGCTTGCGCTTGCGGCGGCGTTCCGTCGCGCATTCCTGGTCGTAGATGATGGCGGTGACACCCGGCACGTCGCGCAATTCGCGCTGCACGGCATCGAGCTGCGACCGGTGATGAAAGCCCGTGCCGGGCGGGATCAGTGGATTGCCGCGGTGGCGGTCCTCGTCGTCTGCCACGATCTCGATGCGCTGCACGCCCTCGGCACGCAGGGCGGCGGTGATGTGCGGGACGTCGATCTCGCCCTCGGGCATCTGCCCGCCGGTCATGGCGACGGCGCCGTTGACCAGGATCTTGAAGGTCATGTTGGCCTTGGCGGCGACCGCGAAGCGCACGGTCAGCGACCCCGAATGCCCCCAGGTGCCGTCGCCGATATTGGCGAAGACGTGCTTTTCCGTGGTGAAGGGGGCGGCGCCGATCCAGGGCATGCCCTCGCCGCCCATCTGGGTGAACAGGTCGGAATTCCGGTCCATGTTCTTGGCCAGGTAGTGACAGCCGATGCCGGCCAGGGCGCGCGATCCCTCGGGGATTTTCGTGGAGGAATTGTGCGGGCAGCCGGGGCAGAAATACGGGTCGCGCGCATGCAGCGGCGCGGCCTGCGCGGCGGCCAGCGCGTCCAGCTCCGCGATGCGGTCCAGCAGGCGGTTGGTGCGCAGGGCTTCGGGCAGGCGCACCGCCAGCGCGCGCAGGATGGCGCCGGTGTCCAGTTCCGTCAGGTCGGACAGCAGCGGGCGCCCGTGCTCGTCCTTCTTGCCGGTGACGCGCGGACGGGTCGGCGCGTGGAACAGCGCATCGCGCAGCTGCCATTCCAGCATGGGGCGGCGGTCCTCGATGACCAGCACTTCCTCAAGGCCATCTGCGAAGGCGCGCGCGGCCTCGGTGTCCATCGGCCAGGCCAGGCCGACCTTCCAGATGCGCAGGCCGGCGTCGCGCGCCATGGCCTCGGTGATGCCGGCCTCCTCCAGCGCCTGGCGGAACACCGCATAGGCCTTGCCGCGCACGGCGATGCCGAAGCGCGCATTCGGGCTGTCCAGCACGATGCGGTCGAAGCCATTGGCGCGCGCGAAGGCGATGGCGTGCGGCAGCTTGAAGTGGCGCAGCCGCGCTTCCTGCGCGATCGGCGCATCGCGCAGGCGGATATGCAGCCCGTCGGGCGAAGGCGGCAGGCCGACCGGATCGCGCGTGGCATAGCGCGCGGGGTCGAGCAGCACGGTCATCGACGCATCCATCGTGTCCGCCACGCATTTCATGCCGGCCCAGGTGCCGGCGAAGCGCGACAGCGCGATGGCCTTCAGGCCGAATTCCAGCACCTCGCTCACATCGGCCGGGTCCAGCACCGGGATCTCGGCATCCATGAAGGCGTATTCGCAGCCCGAGGTGATGGTGGAGGACTTCGACGACGGATCATCGCCCGCCAGCGCCAGCACGCCGCCACGCGGCATGGTGCCGGCGGAGTTGGCATGGCGCAGCACGTCACCGGACCGGTCGATGCCCGGCCCCTTGCCGTACCAGATGGCGAAGACGCCCTCGACCGTCGCGCCCGGCGTGAGGCCGACCTGCTGGGACCCCCACACCGCGGTCGCGGCGAGGTCCTCGTTCAGGCCCGGCTGGAACACCACGCCATGGTCGCGCAGGCGCTTCTGCTGCTTCGCGAGTTCCCGGTCGAAGCCACCCAGCGGCGACCCGCGATAGCCCGAGATGAAGCCGCCGGTCTTCCACCCGAGCGCGGTATCCATCTCCTGCCGCAGCAGCGGCAGGCGCACCAGCGCCTGGGTGCCGGTGAGCAGCACCGGCCCGCCCACGGCGTCCCAGCGTTCCTCGAGTGTCGCGTCGGGTCGGATGATGCTGCCCATGGCGGTCATGTTGGGGGTCCCGGAGCGGTCTGCCAATGGCAGGATGATGCGCCCGGTCCAGCGGCGATATTTTCCGATTCCTGTTGTGCAGCGCCGAACAGGCGGAACATCCTGCCGGCATGGACGCCATCGACCGCAAGATCCTCCGTGCCCTGGCCCGCCGCGCGCGGCTGACCAATGCCGAACTGGCCGAGGAGGTCGGCCTCTCGCCCTCGCCGTGCTGGACGCGGGTGAAGCGGCTGGAGCAGGCGGGCGTGATCCAGGGCTACCACGCGCTGCTCGACCAGGCCGCGCTCGGCCTGCCGGACACGGTGTTCCTGGAGGTGATGATGGAACGCCACGACGACACGCACCTGGCGCGCTTCGAGGAAGCCGTGCTGGCCATCCCCGAAGTGCTGGAATGCTGGCTGGTGACGGGCGAATACGACTATGTGCTGAAGGCCGCGGTCGGCGGCACCGCGGGCTACGAGGCGCTGCTGCGGGAGAAGATCTACCGCCTGCCCGGCGTGCGCCACACGCGCACCGCCTTCACGCTGCGCTGCCTGAAGCGGACGCTCTCCCCGGTGCCGTGATCAGTGGCGGCCGGCACCGTCGTAATGCGCGCCGATGGTGCGGTAGGCGTTCAGCACACCGAACAGCACCAGGCCCCAGGCGAAGATGGTGATGCCGGCATCCTTCGCCGCCGCCGCCAGGAACAGCCCGACCAGCGCCAGAACGGCGTAGAACATCAGGAAAAAGGCGCGGGTTCCGGTCATGGCGGGGTTTCCTTGCGGGGCTTGTCGTCGAACAGGATGCGCGCGGCCGCACCGTCCAGGTCGTCATACTGGCGCGACCGCAGCGCCCAGAGGAACGCCACCAGGCCGAGCAGCCCCAGCAGCAGCGAGACGGGAATGAGGTAGAGCAGCACGTCCATGCGTCAGTCCCTGCCCGCCCGCAGCGCGTTCAGCACGACGATGATGGACGACGACGCCATCACCACCGCGGCGACCAGCGGCGTGACCAGCCCCGCCACCGCGACCGGCACCGCCAGCACGTTGTAGCCGACCGAGAAGCCGATGTTCTGCCGGGCGATCGCCTGCGCGCGCCGCGCGATGCGCACCGCCGCCGGCAGCATCGCCAGGCCCTCGCGCTGCAGCACCAGGTCGGCGGCGGTCTGCGCGAGGTCGGTGGCACCCGCAGGGCTGGCCGAGACATGCGCGGCGGCCAGCGCCGCGGCGTCGTTGATGCCATCGCCCACCATCAGCGGGCGGCGCCCTTCGGCCAGCAGCGCGGCGATGCGCGCCTGCTTCGCCACCGGGTCGGCGCCGGCCTGCCAGCCGCCGATTCCCGCCTGCCAGGCGAGCGCGGCGACCGCGCCCTCGCCATCGCCCGACAGTAGTTCGGGTGCGAGCCCCAGCGACGCCAGCGCGGCCACCGCCTCTGGCGCGTCATCGCGCATGCGGTCGGCGAAGCGGAACAGCACGGGCGCTGCGTCGCCCTCGCGGAAGGCCAGCGTCATGCCGTCGGCCGATGGCGGCAGCCCGACGAAGGCAGGCGAACCGAGCCGCGCCGCGCCGGCCACCAGCCCCTGCCCCGGCACCTCGCGCACGGCATCGGCCAGCGGCGCGTCGGGGCAGGCGCGCACCAGCGCCTGCGCCAGCGGATGGCGCGACGCCCCCGCCAGCCCCGCGGCGCGTGCCAGCACGCCGGCGTCGTGGCCGCCGGGCAGCAGCACCGGCCGGCCTTCGGTCAGCGTGCCGGTCTTGTCGAACACGGCGCAATCGGCGCTGGCCAGGCGTTCCAGCGCGGTGGCGGAGGTCACCAGCACGCCGCGGCGGAACAACGCGCCCACCGCCACCACCTGCACCGCCGGCACCGCCAGCGCCAGCGCGCAGGGGCAGGTGATCAGCAGCACGCAGACCGCATGCACCAGCGCAACCTGCCACGGCGCATCCAGCACGCCCCACCACAGGAAGAAGGTCGCCGCCGCCACCGCATGGACCACCGGCACGTACAGGCGCGCGGCACGGTCGGCGATGGCGACGAAGCGGCCCTTCGCCTGCTCCGCGCGTTCCAGCAGCCGCGCCATGGCGGCGAGCGAACCGTCCTTGGCCGCCGCGCTGACCGTCATGGTGAAGGCGGCGCCCATGTTCACGGCGCCGGCCGGGAGCGCGTCGCCGGGCGCGAAGCTGCGCGGCAGGCTCTCGCCGGTGGTGGCGGCGGCGTCCAGCAAGGCCGCGTCGTCGCTCCTGCCATCGAGGCGCAGGCGCTCGCCGGCGGCGACCAGCACGCGATCGCCGGCGGCCACGGCCTCGGCCGGGACGCTCTCGCCGCGCCCGTCGGGCCGCAGGCGCGTGACCAACCCGTCCTGCAATGCCAGCAGTTCCGCGACCGACTGCCGGGCACGCCGCCGCGCCGCCCGGTCGAAGACGCGCCCGGCCAACAGCAGCGCCAGCAGCATGGTGGCGCCGTCGAACCAGGTATAGGGGCCGTTGCGGATGGTCTCGGACAGCGACATCGCGGCGGTGGCAAGCACCCCCAGCGACACCGCCAGGTCCATGGACGGCCGCCCCGCGCGCAGCGCCGCCCAGGCCGATGCGTAGAACGGCATCCCCGCCACCAGCACCACCGGCAGGCCGATCATCGCCGCCAGCCAATGCAGCCCGTGGCGCAGCGACGGCCCCATATCCCCGCCGACCCAGACCGCCACCGAGATCAGCATGATGTTCATCGCGCCGAAGCCGGCGATGCCCAGCGCGCGGGCAAGCCTGCGGCCCTCGGCATCCTCGGTGGCGCGCAGGCAGGCGGGCGACCAGGGCGCGGCGCGGAAGCCCAGCCGCGCGAGCACGCGCGCGAGGTCGTTCGCCCGCGCCGCCGCGCCGCGCCAGGTGATGGTCAGCCGTCGCGTCGCCAAGGCCGCGCGGGCGGAGAGCACGTCCGGCTCCACCGCCAGCGCCTGTTCGACCAGCCAGACGCAGGCGCCGCAGCTCAAGCCCGAGACCACGAGGTCGAGCCGCTGCACGCCATCGCCTTGCGCGGTCGCGACGGGCGCGAAGTCCAGCGCCGGTGCGGCGGCTTCCGGGCGCAGCGTGCCGGCCTCGGTCGCCTGGCGCCGGTAGAAGGCATCGAGCCCGAGGCCCGCGACCAGCCCATGCGCGCCCTCGCAGCCGGCGCAGCAGAATCGCGCCTGGCCTGGCGCCAGCCGCGCGCCGCAATGCGCGCAGGCCGCGACGGAGACCGCGCCCGACGCGACCGGCTGGGTGCGGCCGAGAAGGCTCATGGCACCGCCACGCGGCGGCGGATGTCGAAGGGCGTGCCGTCCGGGCCGAACAGGGTCAGCCGCGCTTCCCACTGGCCGCGCTGCGCGGGCAGCGCCTGCGCCGCCCAGCGCCCGGTGCCGCGCGCCACGAAGTCGAGCGGGAACTCGTGGCCCTCCAGCGGGCGCAGCAGGATGCCTTCGATGCGCCCGGGGATGCCGCGGCCGTCGCGATCGGTCGCGATCACGGCCAGCGCGCCGCCGGCCAGCGTGACATGGGCGGTCCAGCCGAGCGCATCCTGGCGCGCGGCCTCGGCCAGCACCTGGCCGTAGCCGCGGCCGCGTTCATAGGCGCGCGGGACCGTCACGCCGGTGAAGGTCGAGATGGCGTAGTAGGCCATGATCCCGTTCACCACGACGACCAGCGCCATGCCGCCGACGAAGGCCCAGGGGATCCAGCGGCTGCGCTTCGGATCGTAGGTCGCGCTCATGGGCGGGGTCCTGCGAAGGTGCTGGAGGTGCTGGCCACGGCGCGGCCCGTCGCGTCGAGCAGGCGGAAGGTGACCGGCGTGGAGTCCGCCACGCGCTGCCCGCCGGGGACCGTCACGAGCACGCGATACTGCGCGATGCCATCGGCGCGGCGCGACAGCAGCGGGCGGCCCTCAGCGTCGTCCGGCACGTCCTGCACCACCATGCGGAAGCCTTCGGGCGCCTGGAGCACCAGCGCGAGCGGCGCTTCCTCGCGTGTCTTGTTGACGATCTTGACCGTGTAGGCGTTGCGGATGCCGCCATCGGACAGCCGCACGAACAGCGGCGCGCGGTCGCGGATGACGGTGACGTCCAGCGTCGATCGCAGCAGGAAGGCGCCCAGCATGACCAGCGAGACGACCGCCAGGGCGCCGGCATACATCATGGTGCGCGGGCGGATGAAGCGCGGCAGGTGGCGCGCCGCCATGCCGGCCTTGAAGCGTGCCTCGCCGGGCGGCATCGCGGCGGTGGCGGCGGCGCTGGCCGAGAGGTTCCTCAGCGTCTCGAAGGCGATCAGCCCCTTCGGGCGCCCGAGCTTGCCCATGACGCTGTCGCAGGCATCGACGCACAAGCCGCAGCCGATGCATTCCAGCTGCTGCCCGTCACGGATGTCGATGCCGGTCGGGCAGACATGCACGCAGGCGAAGCAGTCCACGCAATCGCCGGTGGCGGCGTCACGCGGCTTGCCGCGGGGTTCGCCGCGCCAGTCGCGATAGGTCACGACCAGCGAGTTCTCATCGAGCATCGCCGCCTGGAAGCGCGGCCAGGGGCACATGTAGGTGCAGACCTGTTCGCGCGCCCAGCCCGCCAGCAGATAGGTAAAGCCGGCGAACAGCGCGAAGAAGAAATACACCTCCAGGCTGGCGCGCCCGGTCAGGATGGCGTGCGTCACGCTCGGCGCGTCGTTGAAGTACATGACCCAGGCGCCACCCGTCGCGGCCGCGATCAGCAGCCACACGCCGTGCGTCAGCGCCTTGCGCGTCCACCAATTCGCATCGCGCGGCCCCTGGTCGAGCTTCATGCGCGCATTGCGGTCGCCCTGGATCCAGCGTTCGACCCACATGAACAGGTCGGTCCAGACCGTCTGCGGGCAGGTGAAGCCGCACCACAGCCGCCCGAACAGCGAGGACACCGCAAAAAGCGCGAAGGCGCCCAGGATCAGCGCGCCGGCCAGGAAGTAGATCTCCTGCGGCCAGAGCTCGACCCAGAAGAAGAACAGCCGCGCATGGGCGATATCGACCAGCACCGCCTGGTCGGGCACGCCAGGCCCGCGGTCCCAGCGCAGCCAGGGCAGCACGTAGTACAGCGCCAGGCACGCCACCAGCACCGCCCACTTCACCGAGCGCACGCGGCCGAAGACCCGCTTCGGATAGACCTTCACGCGGTCCGCATACAACGGCTGCCCGGCGGCGGGCGATGCCGCCGGCCGGTCCGCCTTCGCGCGGTGCGGTGCGTCGATCGTGCTCATGGCGCGCGGCCTATTCGCCCCCGCCGAGCGAATGCACGTAGACGGTCAGCATGTTGACCATGGCGGGGTCGAGCCGGCCCTGCCAGGCCGGCATCACGCCGGCGCGGGGGTTGTTGATCATCGCCACGATGTCCCGCTTGCTGGCGCCATAGAGCCAGACCTGGTCGGACAGGCGCGGCGCGCCGACCTCGCGGTTGCCTTCGCCGCGATCGCCGTGGCAGGCGACGCAGTTCTCGGCGTAGATCACCGCGCCGCGCGCCGCGGCCGCCGGGTCGGTGGCGCGGTTGGCCAGGGAGAGCACATGCTCCGCCACGTCGTCGACCTGCGCGCGGGTCAGCAGCCCGTCGGCGCCGAAGCGCGGCATGATGGATTGCCGCTGGTCGTCGCTTTCATTGGCGCGCACGCCGTGGCGGATGGTGTGCTGGATGGCCTCCAGCGAGCCGCCCCAGATCCAGTCGTCATCGGCCAGCGAGGGGAAGCCGCCCAGCGCGCCCTGCCCGCCCGCGCCGTGGCAGCCGGCGCAGTTGTTGGCGAAGGCGACGCGCCCGCCGGCCTGGGCGAAGGCGCGCAGCTCGGGGTCGGCCTGGATCTGCGCGGGCGTCGCTTCGCGCAGCCGGGCCATCATCGGGGCGTTGCGCGCCTGCGCGGCGGCGACCTCGGCCACCACGGCCTCGCGCGCCACCCAGCCGCTGGTGCCCTTCCAGCCGGGGATGGAGGGGTAGATCACCATCCACACCACCGCGAAGGCGATGCAGGCATAGAAGGTGTACAGCCACCACTTGGGCAGCGGGTTGTTCAGCTCCTTCACCCCGTCCCATTCATGGCCGGTGGTGTCGGTGCCGGTCAGGGCGTCCTTCTCGATCTTGGTCGGCATCCTCGGATGCTCCTGTCAGCGTGTGCTGCGCGGGCGGGATGTGTCGTCCCGGAACGGAATATCGGCCTGGTCCTCGAAGTGCCGCTTCTTCGACGGGCGCAGCACGAACCACAGCATCCCGAGGAACAGCACGAAGAACCACACCACCCACATCGCGCGCAGCGCGGGCAGGCCTTCGATCAGCGTCTGCATCGCGCGGTCCCTTACGGCTGGCGCAGCTGGGCGGGGGTGACGTCGCGGAAATCCACCAGCGTGCCGAGCATCTGCAGGTACGCGACCAGCGCATCCATCTCGGTCACCACGCCGGGATTGCCGTCGAAGGCGGATTGCCGGGCGCGGGCGTAGCGGCCCTGGAAGCCGGCGGCATCGGCGTCGGGCACGGCCTGCGCGCGCAGGTCGGCCGCCGCATTGGCGATCATGTCGTCGCTATAGGGCACGCCGACGGCGCGCAGCGCCCGCATTCGCCGCTGGATGTCGCTGACATCGAGCGGGCGATCGAGGAACGCATAGGGCGGCATGATCGACGCCGGCACCAGGTCCCGCGGGGAGCGCAGATGCGCCGCCTGCCAGTCATCCGAATACCGCCCGCCCACGCGCGCCAGGTCCGGCCCGGTGCGCTTGGAACCCCACTGGAAAGGATGGTCGTACATGCTCTCGGCCGCCAGCGAGTAGTGGCCGTAGCGTTCCAGCTCGTCGCGGAACGGGCGGATCATCTGGGAATGGCAGTTGTAGCAGCCCTCCCGGATGTAGATGTCGCGCCCGCGCAGTTCGAGCGGCGTGTAGGGGCGCACCCCCGCCACGCGCTCGATCGTGGTCTCGATGGCGAACAGGGGCACGATCTGCACCAGCCCGCCGATCGAGATGGTGATGAGGGTGAGCACCGCCATCAGCACCACGTTGCGCTCGATGATGCCGTGGTCGCGAAGCCATGCGAACATCTGCGTGCTCCCCTTATTCCGCCGCGACGGCGATGGAGGAAGCGGGGGCGGCGACCGGGGCCGGCGCGGCCTCCTCGCCGGCGGTCACCGTCTTCCACAGGTTGAAGGCCATGATCAGCGCGCCGGTGAGGTACAGCAGCCCGCCCAGCAGCCGGATCACGTAGTAGGGGTGCATCGCCTCCACCGTCTCGACGAAGGAGTATTGGAGGAAGCCGAGCTCGTCATACGCCCGCCACATCAGGCCCTGCATGATGCCCGAGACCCACATCGCGGTGATGTAGAAGACGATCCCCAGCGTCGCGAGCCAGAAGTGCCAGGCGATGAGCTTCTCGCTCCAGATCGCCTTCTTCCGCCACAGCACCGGGAACAGGTAGTACAGCGCGCCGAAGGTGATGAAGCCGACCCAGCCCATGGCGCCGGAATGCACGTGCCCGATGGTCCAGTCGGTGTAGTGCGACAGCCCGTTCACCGCGCGGATCGACATGACCGGGCCTTCGAAGGTGGACATGCCGTAGAAGCCGACCGCCGTGACGCTGAAGCGCAGCGCGGGATCCGTGCGCAGCTTGTCCCACGCGCCCGAGAGCGTCATCAGCCCGTTGATCATGCCGCCCCAGGAGGGCATCCAGAGCACGATCGAGAACACCATGCCGAGCACCTGCGCCCAGTCGGGCAGCGCGGTGTAGTGCAGGTGGTGCGGACCGGCCCAGATATACAGGAAGATCAGCGTCCAGAAGTGCACGATCGACAGCCGGTAGGAATAGACCGGCCGGTCCGCCTGCTTCGGGATGAAGTAGTACATGATGCCGAGGAAGCCGGCGGTCAGGAAGAAGCCGACCGCGTTGTGGCCGTACCACCACTGGATCATGGCACCCTGCACGCCCGGCGTCGCCGAGTAGGACGCCGACGCGCCGATATCGACCGGGATCGAGATGTTGTTGCCGATATGCAGGACGGCGACGGTGATGATGAAGGCGAGGTAGAACCAGTTCGCCACGTAGATGTGCGGTTCCTCGCGCTTCATGATGGTGCCGGCGAAGACCACCAGGTAGGCGACCCAGACGATGGTCAGCCAGATATCGGCATACCATTCGGGCTCGGCATATTCCTTCGACTGCGTGACACCGAGCACGTAGCCCAGCGCGGCGATCACGATGAAGAAGTTGTAGCCCCAGAACAGGAACCAGCCGGCATCGTCACCGCCGAACAGCCGTGCGCGGCAGGTGCGCTGCACGACGAACAGCGAGGTGCCGATCAGCGCATTGCCGCCGAAGGCGAAGATCACCGCGCTGGTATGCAGCGGCCGCAGCCGCCCGAAGGTGGTCCATTCCAGGTCGAGGTTCAGCAGCGGGAAGGCCAGCTGGGATGCGATCACCACGCCCGCCAGGAAGCCCACCACGCCCCAGAACGCCGTGATGACCGCGAAGGCGCGGATCGGCGCCTCCACATAGGTCTCCTCCTGCGCCCGCCATGCCTGCCCCGGGGCCAGGGCGGCGGTTGCCGTTGCTGATGCCACGACCGATCTCTCCTGCACTGGCGCCGACGCGGAGTCGCGAGGCACGCCACGGGCGGCAGGGAACGCCGGGGATGGCGAGGCGTCCTTGATCCGGATCAAGTTTCTTGCGGTGCAGCACGACTAGTCTGCGCGACGGCCACCGGGAGAGGATCCGCCATGCCAAGCGACGTGCCGGCCGCCGCCCGCCGACCCGCCACCATCCGCACGGTCGCGCCCGACCGGCCATGGGCCTGGCTCACGGCGGGCTGGCGCGACCTGATGGCGAACCCGCAGGTCGGCTTCTTCTATGGCGGGGCGCTCACCCTCGCGGGCTGGGTGCTGGCGATGCTGCTGCTGTGGGCGCGCACCGCCTGGGCGATCCTGCCGGCCTCGGCCGGGTTCTTCATGGTGGCGCCGATCCTGGCGGCGGGGTTGTACGAGGCCTCGCGGCTGCGCGAAGCCGGCCAGCCGGTGACCTTCGCCGCCTGCATGGGCGGCTTCACGCGCAATGGCGGGCAGCTGGCGTTCATGGGCGTGGTGCTGGTGGTGCTGCACCTGTTCTGGGTGCGCGTGGCGGCGCTGATCTTCATGCTGATGTTCGGGATCAACTTCACGCCGTCGCTCGAAGCCCTGCCGATGGCGATGCTGCGGTCGGAGATGCTGCTGCCCTTCCTGATCGTGGGCACCGGCGCGGGGGCGGTGCTGGCGGGGGCGGCCTTCGCGATATCGGCGGTGTCGATCCCGATGCTGGTGGACAGGCCGGAACTCACGGCGATGGAGGCGATCTCGGTCTCGGTCCGCGCGGTGCTGGCCAATCCGGGCGCGATGCTGTTCTGGGCCGGGCTGATCGTGGTGTTCACGGCGATGGCGATGGTGCCCTTCTTCCTGGGCCTGGCACTGGTGATCCCGCTGGTCGGGCACGCCACCTGGCATGCCTATCGGGATCTTGTGCAGGCCTGACCCGGGCGCGCCTCGTGTCCCGGTTCCGAAGCCCTGTGGGCTTCGCAACCGGGACACCGGCCTGTGTTTTCAGTGACCTGCCTGCCCGCTGCGTGCGTGGGCAGACCCACGCACGCAGCGGGCAGGACACTACGCCGGGCCGGGGTCCAGCCTGCGCGCCAGGGGTCCGTCCGCACGCGCCAACAGCGCGGCGCCCGGCGTCTCGTTGGGCCGCAGGCGTCCGACCAGCCGGCCATCGAGCAGGATCGACGCGCACGCCCCGCCAGGCCCCGCCGACCAGGTCACGCGAAGCTGCCCGGCGCGTATCAGCGGCGGCAGCGCCACGTCGTCGCGCACGAGGTGGCGGGGGTTGAGGAACGGCGTGCGCGACAGCCAGGCCGCCTTGTCCGACCGGTCGTGCCATTCGGGCTCGGCGGGCGCGGCCAGCACGTTCCACAGCCAGGCATCGGCGCAGATCCGGCCCTGCGGATCATGCAGATAGGCGTAGCAGGCCTTCGCGCATTGCTCGACCACGACCGCACAGCCCGTGCCCGGATCGGCGAAGCGCAAGGCGGCATCCAGCAGGACAGGCGGCGCGTCGTGCATGCGGCAGGGACCCTGGAGTTGCGGCGCCCTTGGTGCCAGCTGCCGCGCCATCAGGCCACCACCCGTACGGCCATCGCCGCCAGCACCACCCCGTTCAGCGCGAACAGCGCCGCGCCCGCCGCGCGCATCCCCGGCCCCGCGCGCCGCCCGAAGAAGCGCCCGAGCAGCGCAACGCCCACCAGCGCCGGCACCGTGCCTGCCACGAAGGCCGCCATGGCCAGCGCCCCGCCCAGCGCCGAGCCCGTCGCCGACGCCCCGGCCAGCGCGCCATACAACAAGCCGCAAGGCAGTGCGGAGAGCATCAGCCCCAGCGCCACGCCGCGCAGCCCCGTGGGTGCGGCCAGCAGCGCCCCCATCTGGCGTTCCAGCACGCCCGGCAGACGCGGCGCCGGCATCCGCGGCAGCAGCGCCGCGATGCGTGCGCTGGCCTGCGCGAACATCAGCACCGCCGCCAGCACGAGCAGCCCCGCCAGCACGAAGCGGAACCCCGTGCCCAGCGCCACGACCCCCGCGAAGCCGCCCGCCGCCGCGCCAAGCACGCCGTACCCCAGCATCCGCCCCGCGTGATAGGGCAGCAGCGCCGCGCCCGCCACGCGCGCCAGCGCGCCACCGCCCGCCGCGCGGTCCGCCACCGCGGCCGATTGCGCCATCACGAAGGGCCCGCACATGCCCGCGCAATGCGTCGCCCCGCCCGCCAGCCCCGCCAGGAACAGCGCCGCCATCACCGCCGGCACCCCGCCGGGGCCGAGCGCCGTCAGGTCGTGCAGGCAATTCGCCAGGAACTCCATGGCGCACATCTACCATGCGCCGCGCGCGCTGCCTTGCGGCGGCGCAAGCCCTCGCCATGTCGCGCGGCAGGACGTAAAGCGATGGCCATGCGCCCCCTCGTGCTCACCATGGGAGAACCCGCCGGCATCGGCGCCGAGATCGCCGCCGGCGCCTGGCGCGCCCTGCGCGAATCCGGCCCGGCCTTCGTGCTGATCGACGACGCGGCGCGCCGCCTTGCCGTGCCGGTCCGCGCGGTGGACGCGCCCGAAGATGCCGCCGCCTCCTTCGCCGATGCCCTGCCCGTGCTGCATCGCCCGCTGCCGCGCACCCCTGTCGCCGGATCGCCCGACATCGCGAATGCCCCCGCCGTGATCGCCGCCATCACCGAGGCGGTGGCGCTGGCGCGTGCCGGCCGCGCCGCCGGCGTGGTCACCAACCCGATCCAGAAGTCCACGCTGACCGCCGCCGGCTTCAAGCACCCCGGCCATACCGAATACCTCGGCGAGATCGCCGGCACCGGCATCCCGCCCGTGATGATGCTGGCCAGCAGCGACCTGCGCGTGGTGCCCGTGACCGTGCATGAAGCGCTGGCGACAGCCATCGCGCGACTGACGCCGGACCTGATCGCGCAGACCGCCCGCATCACCGCGCGCGCGCTGCGCGACGAATTCGCCATCGCCGCGCCGCGGCTCGCGATCGCAGGGCTGAACCCGCATGCCGGCGAGGCCGGCACCATGGGCCGCGAGGACATCGACATCGTCGCCCCCGCCGTCGCGCTGCTGCGCGCCGAGGGCATCGACGCGCGCGGCCCGCTGCCACCCGACACCATGTTCACCGCGCATGCGCGCCCGACCTACGATGCCGCGATCTGCCTGTACCACGACCAGGCACTCATCCCGATCAAGACGCTGGACATGGCGGGCGGCGTGAATGTCACGCTGGGGCTGTCCATCGTGCGGACCAGCCCGGACCACGGCACGGCGCTGGACATCGCGGGCACGGGGCGGGCCGATCCATCATCGTTGATCGCGGCCATCCGCCTTGCGGCGGAACTCGCGCGCGCCAGGGGGTTCGCATGACGCATCTCGATTTCTCGGTGAATGTCGATCACGTCGCGACGCTGCGCAACGCGCGCGGCGGCAGCTTCCCCTGCCCGGTCGAGGCCGCGCGCGTGGCGGTCGCCGCCGGCGCCGATGGCGTGACCCTGCACCTGCGCGAGGACCGCCGCCACATCCGTGACCGCGATGTCGAGCGCGTGCGCGCCGAGATCGCCGCTCCCCTCAACTTCGAAATGGCCGCGACCGGGGAGATGGTCGCCTTCGCCGAACGCATCCGCCCGCCCTATTGCTGCCTGGTGCCGGAGAAGCGCGCCGAACTGACCACCGAGGGCGGCCTGGACGTGCTGCGCGCCGGCCCCTTCCTGCGCGAAGCCGTGCAGCGCCTGCGCGCGGCGGATGTGCGCGTGTCGATCTTCATCGAGGCCGATCCGGCGCAGATCGAGGCCGCCGCGCGGATCGGCGCGCAGGCCATCGAACTGCACACCGGCACCTATGCGGAAGGCCCGCTGGCGAACCGCGACGCGCAATTGGCACGGCTGAAGGCCGGCGCGACGGCGGCGCGCGCGGCGGGGCTGCTGTGCCACGCCGGCCACGGCCTGTCCTACGACACGGTCGGCGCCATCGCCGCCATGCCCGAGGTGACGGAAGTCTCGATCGGCCACTTCCTGGTCTCGCAAGCCGTCTTCGAAGGCCTGGACGCCACGGTGCGCCGCTTCCGCGCCATCATGGACGCGGCGCGCGCGGCCTGACCCTTTGCGGCGGCCGCGCATCGTGCCTCCATGGCACGAGACGGAGGACGCACCCATGCCCAGCATCGCCATCGACGGCTTTCCCATCGCCTATGCCGAGGCCGGGTCCGGCCCGCCGCTGCTGATGATCCATGGCACGCTGGGCGACCAGCGATCCTGGGGCGGCCAGATGGCGGCCTTCGGCGCGGGCCACCACGCCATCGCCGTGAGCCTGCGCCATTGCTGGCCCGGCGCATGGACCGATGACGGCGACTTCACCATCGCGCGCCACACCGCCGACATCGCCGGCGTCATCCGCGCGCTGGGCGAAGGCCCGGTGCGGCTGGTCGGTCATTCGCGCGGCGGGCACATCGCCTTCCGCGTGGCGCAGCACCATCCCGACCTGGTGCAGTCCCTGGTGCTGCTGGAACCGGGCGGCGAACTTGACGAAACCCTCGGCGGCGCGCCGCCCGCCGGCCAGCAGGGCGCGGCCTTCGCGAAGGGCGCCGCGCTGATCGGCGCCGGCCAGGTCGAGGAAGGCCTGACCGTCATCGCCGAACACACCGGCGGCCCCGGCGCCTGGGCCAAGCGGTCCGAGGCACGCAAGGCGGTCAATCGCGACAATGCGCGCACGCTGCTCGGCCAGGTCAACGAACAGCGCAAGCCCTATTCCCGCGCCGAGGCGCAGGGCATCGCCATCCGCACGCTGCTGGTCGGCGGCGACCAGTCGCAGCCGCAATTCGGCGTGATCCTGGACGCGCTGCAAGCGGCCATGCCGAACGCCGCGCGCGTGACCATCGCGCGCGCCGCGCACAGCGTGCAGGCGGACAACCCGGCGGATTTCAACGCCGCGGTGCTGGCCTTCCTGGATGGGCATTGACGCCGGCACGCAGCACCGCGACCATCATCCGATGACCGCGCGCCCCGCCCTGCCGACCACCCGACGTCGCAGCACGACGATGGTGCGGCGCGCGCCCGTTCCGACGACACGAGGTTAGCGGGCCCGCCCGCACCGCCTCTCGGTCTTCCCGGCGCCCCGCCCACCGCAAGGTCGGCGGGGCTTTTCGTGTCTGGCCCGCCGCCGCTCGCTGCTCCGCCCAGGACAGCCTGGTTCGGCGCGCAGCTTCACCCGACCGGCTCCCGCTCTCTCGCACAGGATCGACGCCATGGCCGTGCTGCCCCCCACCGCGTTCCGCCGCGCCACGCCGGAGGATGCGCCCGCGATCCGCGACGTCACGCGCGCCGCCTATGCGCGATGGCTGCCGCTGATCGGGCGCGAGCCGATGCCGATGCGCGCCGACTACGCCGCCGCCCTGCTGGCGCATCGCTTCGACCTGCTGCTGCGCGGCATTTCGCTGATGGCGCTGATCGAGACCGATCTGCGCGACGACCACCTGTGGATCGAGAATATCGCGGTGCATCCTGACCATCAGCGCCAGGGCCTCGGCCGCCGCCTGCTGGCCCATGCCGAGGCGCTGGCGCGCGAGGCCGGGCGCGCCGAGCTGCGCCTGCTGACCAACGGCGCCTTCGCCTCGAACATCGCGCTGTACGAGGCCGCCGGCTACGGCGTGACGGCGCGCGAACCCTTCCTGGGCGGCGAGACGGTGTACATGGCGCGACGCCTCGCGTGATCAGGCATCGGTGAATTGCAGCGACGCCAGGCGCGCGTAAAGCCCGCCCTGCGCCAATAGCGCCTCATGCGTGCCGGTGGCGGCGATGCGCCCGGCCTCCATCACCACGATGCGGTCGGCCGCGCGCACGGTGGCGAGGCGATGCGCCACCACGATGGTGGTGCGCCCGCGCGACAGGCGCGCCAGCGCATCCTGCACGGCGCGCTCGCTCTCGGCATCCAGCGCGCTGGTCGCTTCGTCCAGCAGCAGCACCGGCGCGTCGCGCAGGATGGCGCGCGCGATGGCGATGCGTTGCCGCTGCCCACCCGACAGCGTGACGCCGCGCGCGCCCAGATGCGTTGCGTAGCCGTCCGGCAGGGCGGCGATGAAGTGGGCGGCGGAGGCCGCCTCGGCCGCGGCCTGCACCTCGGCATCGGACGCACCGGGGCGGCCGTAGCGGATGTTGTCGGCGACGGTGGCGCTGAAGATCGACGGGTCCTGCGGCACCAGGCCGATGCGCCCGCGGATGTCTTGCGGCGCGGCGGCGGCGATGTCCACGCCATCCAGTTCGATGCGCCCGGCCTGCGGGTCGTAGAAGCGCAGCAGCAGCGCCAGCACCGTGGTCTTGCCCGCGCCCGACGGGCCGACCAGGGCCACGGTCTCGCCCGGCGCGACCTCCAGCGAGAAGCCGTCCAGCGCCGCGACCTCGGGGCGCGAGGGATAGCGGAAGGTCACGTCGCGCAACGCCACCGCGCCGCGCGGTGCGGGCAATGCCAGCGGTGACCCCGGCGCGGCGATGGTCGGCGCCACCGCCAGGATCTCCGCCAGCCGATCGGCGGCGGCACCGGCGCGCTGGATCTCGCCCCACAATTCGCTGACGGTCGCACCCGCGCTCGCGAGCAGCACCGCGTAGAACACGAAGGCCGTGAGATCGCCGCCCGTCATGCGCCCGGCGATCACATCCTGCCCGCCCACCCACAGCGCGAAGGTGATGGCGCCGAAGCCCAGCAGGATGACCGACAGGATCAGCGCCGTGCGCGTCGCGATGCGGCGCAGCGCCGCCTGCACCGAGCGTTCGGATTCCGCGCCGTAGCGCGCGCGCTCGGCCGCCTCGTGCGTGAAGGCCTGCACGGTGCGCATGCCGTTGATGGCTTCCTCGGCGGTGGCGGCGAGGTCCGCCACGCGCTCCTGCGCCGCCTTGGACAGCTTGCGTTCGCGCCGCCCGAACAGGATCATCGGCAGCACCACCAGCGGCACCACCACCGCCATCAGCCCGGCCAGCTTGGTGCTGGTCAGCACCAGCATGACGAAGGCGCCGATCCCGGTCAGCGCATTGCGCAGCCCCATCGAGATGGCCGAGCCGATCAGCGACTGCAGCAGCGCGACATCGG
This sequence comes from Roseomonas sp. CECT 9278, assembly GCF_918698155.1. GTDB lineage: Bacteria > Pseudomonadota > Alphaproteobacteria > Acetobacterales > Acetobacteraceae > Neoroseomonas. Next base: position 11,867 of record NZ_CAKKLX010000002.1, on the reverse strand, counting down.
CGGTCAGGCGCGACATCAGGTCCCCGGTGCGCGCGGTTTCATAGAAGCGCGCATCGAGCCGCGTCAGGTGGTCGAACACCGCGCGGCGCAGGTCGGCCGCGACGCGTTCGCCCAGCCAGGTGACCAGGTAGTAGCGCAGCGAGGTGGCCAGCCCGAGCGCGGCGACGATCAGCGCCATCACCAGCGCGGCCCGGTTCAGCGCGCCCGCGCCGCCGGCGAAGCCGTCATCGATGAAGCGCCGCAGCCCCTGGCCGATCGCGAGGGTGAGCCCGGCGGCGGCCAGCAGCGCCACCGCGGCGCCCAGCGCGCGCCCGAGATAGGGGCGCAGGAAGGGCAGCAGCAGGCGGAGCGAGGAAGCGCCCCGCGCGCGAAGACCAGCGGACATGCGTCAGGCCTTCGCCGCGCTGTGGGATCGACGCATCACGCGCAGCGAGATCCCTGCACGCATGGCCGCTTCGTGCGCGGGAGATCGGCCGACCCCGAGGCGCGCGCGGGCGGCGCAAAGGCAAGCCCGCCCACGCCATCCGGTGCCAGCGGGTCGTGCGAAGCGCGATCCGGGAGCGCACAGCGCGACCGCGCCCAGACCATCAGCCGCGCCCGGCGCACCAGCGCACGGCGCGCAGGCAAGCCGGCGCATGCCGGCGCCCGCCGATGGAGGGCGGAAAAAGACTGAGGCGCCCGCTTCTGGCGGTCGCCTCAGACATGCTGCCCGCCATTGATGTGGATCTCGGCGCCGTTCACATAGGAGGACGCCTCAGTGCACAGGAAGTAGATCGCCTGCGCCACTTCCTCGGGCCGGCCGAGGCGGCGCATCGGGATCTGTTCCTGCACGATCTTCTCGGTGCCCGGCGAGAGGATCGAGGTGTCGATCTCGCCCGGGCTGATCGCGTTCACGCGGATGCCCAGCGGCGCGAAATCCGCCGCCATCTCCCGCGTGAGGCCGGCCAGCGCGGATTTCGAGGTGGAATACGCCACTCCCGCGAAGGGATGCACCCGCCCGCCGGCGATCGAGGTCACATTCACCACCGCGCCATTGGCCTTCTGGAGCGGTTCGACCAGGCCGCGCGCCAGCAGCACCGGGGCGAAGAAGTTCACCCGGAAGACCTTCAGCCAGCCCTCCAGGTCCATTTCGAGCGAGCCCAGCCGCGACCCGCCCGGCCCCTTGGGCGAGATGGCGGCGTTGTTCACCAGCGCATCGAGCCGCCCATCCTCGGGCTTCAACCGTTCCTTGATCTCGGCGATCGCGGTTTCGGTCGCGGCGGGGTCGGTGAGGTCGAGCTGGATGTGGTCCTCGGGGCCCATCTCCCACGGGCATTGCTCGGGGAAGGGCTGGCGGGAGACGGTGATGACCCGCCAGCCGGCCGCCGAGAAGCGTTTGACGGTCGCGTGGCCGATGCCACGCGATGCGCCGGTCAGCAGCAGGACGCGCCGCGGCGCGTTGCCTGCCTTGCCCCGGCTTGCGCCGCTCGATGTCATCATGCCCATCCCGTGCTGCAAGGAAGCGCGGGTATAGCGCGAATGCGTCGCGCTGGCACCCAGCGCGCCGGGACGAGGCAGGCTGGCACCGGGCGCGCCCGGACAAGGCAAGCTGGCACCCAGCGCGCCGGGACGAGGGACGCTGGCACCGGGCGCGCCCGGACAAGGCAAGCTGGCACCCCGCGCGCCCGGACGACGCACGCTGGCACCCGGCGCCGCAGCACCGGGTGCGGCGCGGCCATCACGCCGCCAGGCGGTCCGTGCGCGGCGCGAAGGCCGCCGCCCAGCGCGGCGCGGCACGCAGCAGGCGCTCCAGCGCGGCGGCGGGCAGCGTCTCGGCATATTCGAAGGCCGTCACGGCACCGGCATCCCAATGGCGGGCGATCTCGGTCACCGCCTGCACGGCGGGGTCGGCCATGGCGGGCGCGGGCAGCGGCGCCTCGGCCCCGGCGCGGCGCGCGGTCGCGAGGATGCGCGCGGCGGTCTCGAGGCGCATGCGGTCGGCCAGGTCGCCCTCGGCGATCTCGGCGATGGCGCGGGCCAGGGTGGTGGTGTGAATGCGTGCGGTCATGCTGGTTGTCCTTCGGATCACGGTCGCGGCCTCCCCACCTTCGATCGTCATGTCGAAATGGTGACGTTGACGCGCCGCAGCAAGCGCGGTGCGTCGATGGCGGACATGATGCCCACGCATATGGCAGCACGATGACGGACGCGCGGCGGGTGCGCCGCGCGCGCCGTTACTCCGGCTCGATCCCCGCAGCGCGCGCCTGTTCGCCCCAGAAGGCGATCTGCTGGCGGATGAAGCCGGCGAATTCCGCGGGGGTCGAGGTGACGCGCTCGATGCCGAATTCGCCGAGCCGGCGCTCGGTCTCCGGGCGCTCCCAGACACGGCGGATGGCGGCGTTCCAGCCGGTCACCACCTCCTCGGGCAGCCGCGCGGGGCCGACGGCCCCCATGAAGGACAGCATCTCGAAGCCCGGCAGGCCGGATTCCGCCAGCGTGGGCCAGTCCGGAAACAGCGGCGTGCGCCGCGCCGAGGTGATGCCGAGCGGCTTCAGCTTGCCCTCCGCGAGGAAGGCGCGCGAGGCGGCGACATCCGCGAACATCGAGCTCACCCGCCCGGCGATCACGTCGGTCATGGCCGGTGGCGAGGAGCGATATGGCACGTGCGTGATCTCGACCCCGCCGAGCCGGTTCAGCATGGCCGCGCCGACCACGCCGGTGGTGTTGCCGGATGCGCAGGTCAGCCGGCCAGGCTGCGCGCGCGCCAGCGCCAGGAATTCGCCGAGCGTGCGCGCCGGCACCTGGTCGTTCAGCGCCAGCACGAAGATGTAGGTGCCCATGCGCGAGATCGCGGTGAAATCGGCGACCGCGTCATAGGTCGGGCGCCGCATCAGCGCCGGTGTCGCGCCATGCGGGCTGTTGGTGGTGATCATCACCGTCTGGCCGTCGGGCGCGGCGCGCGCGGTCGCGACGGCGGCGATCGCGCCATTGGCGCCGGGGCGGTTCTCGACCACCACCTGGATGCCCCAATCGGCCTCCAGCAGGGAGGCCAGCAGGCGAGAGACGGTGTCCGTGCCCGACCCGGCGGCGAAGGGCACGATCATGTTGACCGGGCGCGCCGGCTTCCAGGCCCCCTGGGCGCGCACCATGGCGGGGGCGGCGAGCGGCGCGGCCAGCAGCGCCCGCCGCGGGATCGTGATGGTCATGGTCGTGTCCTCCTGGCGCATCGCTGCCCGAGGAAGGGCGCGGCGTTGCGCGCAGGGTCGCAGCGCCGCCGCCGGCTGTCCATCCGGCCGGCGTTCGCGCAGCAGGACGACGCGCGGGCAGCCGGCGTCGATTCCGCGCTGGGCTGGCGGGCCGGGGCGGCTGCGGCGCGACGCGGCGGGGCGGAGCACCGCATTCGCGGTCTTTCGTTGCGACTTTGCAATACAACGACGGTGCGCAACGCTTGACCCGGCGCGACAACCCGGTCCATGACCGCGCCATGCTTGCGCACGGACACCGCGCCGCAGGGCTTTCGCTTGGCCTCACGCTGGCCTTCGCCGCCCCGCTGCTGCTGCTGGCGCCCCATCGGGCAGAGGCCAATGCCACGCCGCGCCCCCAGGCCGCCCGCGCCGCGACCCCTGCCGCCCCGCCCGCGCGCCGCGTCGCCGCGCGGCCGGCGCCCGCCGTTCCTGCCCCGCCGGTGCTCTCCGACAGCCCTTGGGATGTCTGCGCGCAGGCGATCGCCGCGGCGGAAGCCGGGTCCGGCATGCCGCCCGGATTGCTGGGGGCGATCGCGCGCGTCGAGACCGGCCGGCGCACCCCGACCGGCGGGGTCCAGCCCTGGCCGTGGTCCTTCAACGCCGCCGGCGAGGGCCGCTACATGGGCTCGCGCGCCGAGGCCGTGGCGGAAGTCCAGGCGCGCCTGGCGGCGGGCACCCGGTCGATCGACATCGGCTGCATGCAGATCAACCTGCTGCACCACCCGAGCGCCTTCCCCTCGGTTGATGCCGGCTTCGATCCGGCGACCAATGTCGCCTATGCCGTGCGCTTCCTGCGGATGCTGCACGCGCAGACCGGCGACTGGGCCCAGGCCACGGCACGCTATCATTCCGCCACGCCGGAGCGCGGCCTGATCTATCACCAGCGCGTGATGGCGGCGATGACCGGCCAGGGCTTCGTGCCCGGGCCGGCGCCGGGTGTCATCCCGCTGCCGGGGCCGGCCATGGCGGGGCTTTGCGCGTCCGGCCGCGGGGCGGTGCTGCTGCTGGGGTCATCCACGCCGAACCTGCAGCCGGTGATCGCGGTGCCGAATGTCGAGTTGCGCCTGCGCGGCCGCGCCCCCGCGGCCGCCGGGCCGAACCGCCCGCGCATCATGTGCCTGCGCACGGCAAGCCGATCGGCGCCGGGCTGACGCCGCGGGTCACGAGGGTCAGCTGCGCCCGCCGGGCGGCGTGACCTCGATGACCTGGCGATTGACGCGCAGCACTTCGGACACGCCGCGCAGGTCGGCTTCCTCGCTGCCGAGCACCGTGCGGGCGGCGGCCTCGTCGCCCGTCGCGGCGAGGGAAATGGCGTAGTTCGCGGTGACGCGCTGATTCGCATCCGACCGCCGCGCCAGCGGTTCGAGCACCGCGCGCGCCTCGTCCGGGCGGCCATCCAGCAGCAGGGACAGGCCGAGATTATTGGCGACCGAGATGGAGTCCGGCGAGACCGCCTGCGCCCGGCGGTAGGAATCCTGGGCTTCGGGATGGCGCCCCATCAGGTCCAGCGCCACGCCGCGCCCGTCCAGCGCCGCGACATTGCGCGAGTCACGCGCCAGCACGCGGTCGAACAGGCCGAGCGCCTCCCCCGCGGCGCCGCCGCGCAGGCGCATCTTCGCGAGTTCCAGCAGCAGGCGACCGTCATCGGGGCGGCGCGCCACGGCGGCTGCCAGCACCTGTTCGGCCTGGGCGCGGTTGCCCGCGCGCATCAGCGCCGCGGCGAAGCGGGCCTGCGCCTCGGCATTGTCGGGATCGCGCGCGGCGGCGGCGCCGAACATCGACAGCGCGACATCCATCTGGCCGCCCGCCTCGGCGGTCTGGGCGACGCGCATGCGCGACGCCGCATCGGGATCGCGCACGCCTTCGGTCGCGCAGGCCGTCAGCGCCGCGGCCGCGACGGCCAGCGTGACGAAGCGGAGCGGAATCTGGCTCATCGCCTGGGCGTCTCCCCTATGCCCTGGAGGATGCCGCCGCGCAGCTGGAGCGCGGAGGGACCGACCAGGGCGATGAATACCGCCGGCATGATGAACAGAATCAGGGGAATCACCAGCACCGCGGGCAGGCGGATGGCCTTTTCCTCGATGCGGAGCATGCGGTCCTGGCGCATCTCGGCCGCGAGCACGCGCAGCGCCTGGGCCAGCGGGGTGCCGTATTTCAGGGTCTGGGAGAGGGTGCCGCCCAGCCGCTTGAAGCCTTCGAAGTCCGAACGCTGGGCAAACCGTTCGAGCGCCTGGCGGCGGTCGGGCAGCATGCGGAGCTCCTGCACCAGCACCAGGAAGGAGATCGCCAGCGGGCGGTTGTTGTTCTCGATCTCGCGCGCGACACGGTCGAGCGCGGTCTCGATGCCCATGCCGGCCTCGGCGGTCACCACCAGCAGGTCGAGCGCATCGGGCAGGCCCTTGCGCAGCTTTTCCTGGTGCTTCCGCTTCATGTAGGTGAGGAACATGTTCGGCCCGAACATGCCGACGATGATCGCGCCGAACACGATGATCGCCATGCGCATCGGGTCGACCACGTTGAAGTAGCAGTACAGGCCCGCGATCACCGGCAGGCCGAGCATCAGCACCGCCTTCACGCCGATGAAGGTCGGCACCGCGGCGCGCGGGTTCAGGCCCGCCGAGGCGATGGCGACCTGGAAATCCTCGATGTCCTTGTCCGACACCAGGGTGGTGTTGCGCAGCTTCTCGCCGATCCGCCGGAACGGCGCGGCGGCCGCGTTCATCCGGGAATCGCCTTCGCCGCGAACGGCGTCGGCGGGGCGCAGGACGCTCTGGACGCGCCCGGCGATGTCGCGGTCCTCGGCCCCGCGGGCCAGCACGATGGCGGCCATGATCGCAAGGCAGACGGCGACCGCGACAGCCAGGATCGGCAGCCAGCCGGCGTCGGCGAAAAGCTCGGCCATGGCGGTCAATCCTGTCCCGCGCGCTTGATGAGCCAGCGGATGATGAGGAAGCCGGTCAGGGAGAAGCCCAACCCGACCAGCGCCAGCTTCTGGCCGGCCGGCGAGCTGAACTGCTCGATGTAGAAATCCTGGATCTGCGACATCGCCAGCGCTGCGATGAAGGGCAGCGCCATCAGGATGCCGGCCTGCATGCGCGCTTCGGCGGCGAGCGCCTTGGCCCGCTTGGCGAGTGCCACGCGCTTGCGGACGATATCGGCCAGGTTGTCGAGCGTCTCGGCCAGGTTGCCACCGGTCTGCGACTGCATGCCGAGCGTGACAGCCAGGAAGGAGAATTCCGGCAGCTCGGTGCGCTTGTACAGCCGCATCAGCGCCTGGTCGACCGGCCGGCCGATCGCGACGTCGCCCAGCATGCGGGAGAATTCATCGCGCAGCGGGGAGGCGAGCTCGGCGGCGACGGAGCGCATCGCCTCGCCGACCGGCAGGCCGGCGCGGATCGCGCGCACCATGAGGCCGATGGCATCCGGGATCTGCTTGAAGATCTTGTCGACATAGGCGTTGTACTGGAAGGCGAAGATCGACCGGATGACGAAGAAGCCGGTCGCGATGCCCAGCGGGATCGACATCGACAGCGACAGCGGCCGCGACATCATGTTGGCCACCAGCACGGCGACCAGGACGCCGAAGACCAGCACGATGTACCACGGGATGGTATGCGCCTGCGGCACGTCGGGATGGTAGCGCAGGAACCGCAGGAAGCGTTCGAGGAACGGACGCGATTCCGTGGTCTGCAGGCGGATGCTGGGCAGCCCGTTGGCCTGCAGGCCGGGGGTCTCCAGCGCGCCGGCATTCGACACCCGTTCCCGCAGCCGCCGCTGCTGCCCCGATTTCAGCAGGGTCAGCACGCCGGTCACCAGGGCGATGGTGAGCATCGCCGCCGTGCCGAGGAGAAGGGTGCGATCCATGGTCAGGCTTCCTGGAGCGCACGCATCCAGGGGTCGAGCATGCCGAAGTAGTTGAGGCGTTCGACGAAGGCCGGGCGCATCCCGGGCGACACCCAGGACCCGCGCAGCTTGCCCTCGGCGGTCTCGCCTTCGTACTGGTAGGTGAAGATGTCGTTCATCGTGATGACATCGCCTTCCAGGCCGCAGATCTCCGAGACCTGCGACACGCGGCGGCCGCCATCGCGCATGCGTTCGATCTGCACGATCAGGTCCACCGCGGCGGCGATCTGGGTGCGGATGGCGCGCGAGGGCAGCGTGGACTGCGCCATCATCACCATGTTCTCGATGCGGGTCAGCGCATCGCGGGCGGTGTTGGCGTGGACGGTACAGAAGGACCCGTCATGGCCGGTGTTCATGGCCTGGAGCATGTCGAAGGCCTCGCCGCCGCGGACCTCGCCCACGATGATGCGGTCGGGGCGCATGCGCAGCGCATTGCGGACCAGGTCGCGCGCGGTCACCTCGCCGCGTCCTTCCAGGTTGGCGTGGCGGGTTTCGAGCCGCACCACATGCGGCTGCTGGAGCTGCAGTTCCGCCGCGTCCTCGATGGTGACGATGCGTTCGCCATGGTCGATCAGCCGCGACATGGCGTTCAGCATGGTGGTCTTGCCCGAGCCCGTGCCGCCCGAGACCACCACGTTCAGCCGGCAGCGCGACGCGATCTCGAGGATGCGCTGCACCGAGGGCGACATCGCCCCGTTCTGCGCGAGCGCCGGCAGGTCGAACCGCTTCTTGGCGAATTTGCGGATCGAGATGCAGGGACCGTCCAGCGCCAGCGGCGGGAAGACGATGTTGACGCGCGAACCATCCAGCAGGCGCGCATCGCACAAGGGCGAGGATTCATCCACGCGCCGCCCCACGGTCGCGGCGATCTTCTGCGCGATGGCCGCGATCTGCGCCGCCGAGCGGAACCGGACATTGGTGCGGATCAGCTTGCCGCGGACTTCCACGAAGACATGGTCGGGCCCGTTGACCATGATGTCGTTGATGGTGTCGTCGGCCAGCAGCGGTTCCAGCGGGCCGTAGCCCACCATGTCGCGGGCGATTTCCTCGGCGATGCGCGACTGGTCGCGCGCCGAGATCTCCATGCGTTCGCGGCTGGCGAGCTCATGGACCAGCGCATCCAGCTGCTGGCGCAGCGCCGCGGCGGGCAATTCGCCGGCCACCACCGGGTCGATGCGTTCCAGCACCAGGGTGCGCAGCCGCGCCAGCTCCGCGCTGTCCGACAGCGCGATGTCGCCGGCCGAGATATTGACCGAACGGAATTCCGGCTCCGCCGCCAGCGGGACCGGGAGATGCGGCGAGCCGTCGCTGCGCCGTCCGAAGGGGCGCATCAGTCGCCTCCCTTGCCAAAGAGCCGCGCGAAGAAGGACCCGCCCGGGCCGCCGGAGCGCACGGCGGCGATCTCCTGCGTCAGCTGGCCAAGCGCGCGGCGCAGCGGCGCACTGTCCTTGCGCGCGGGTCGCCCCAGATTGGCCGCGCGCGGCAATTGCCGCGACAGGTCGCCGATCGATACGTCGGGGGCCGCGCCGATGCCTTCCTCGATCAGCTTGATCGGCAGGTAGCCGCGCCGGCCGATGCCGTTCAGCACCGTGATCACGCGCCCGGACCCACCGGTCAGCGCCACCAGCTTCTTGATCGCGACGGTGTCGCGGATGCTCGCGACATCGGGGCCCAGCACCAGCACCACGTGCCGCGCCTTCTGCAGCACCGCGACCTCGGCCGGGCCGGGGGGCATCGGCAGGTCGACGACCACGTGGTTGAAGCGCTGGCGCAGCATGTCGACCACGCGGCGCACGCCTTCCTCGGTCGGCTTGATCTGCGCCTCCATCGGCTCCTCGGCGGCGATCAGCCGCACGCGGTCGCCGATCGGCACGCCCACGCGGTCGAGGAACAGCGCGTCGACGCGCTCGGGTTCCTCGATCGCGACGCGCAGGCCGGAGGTCACCCGCGCGCCCAGCATCATCGCCGCCGCGCCGCCGCGCAGGTGCAGGTCGAGCAGCGCCACGTGGCTGCGTGTCGCTTCCTCGAGCTCGAGCGCGAGGTTGACCGCGATGGTGGTCGCCCCCACGCCGCCATGCACGCCGCACACGACGGTGACCTGGCCGCCGCGATCCTGCCCGGCATCGCCGCCGCCCTGGATATGCGGGGCAAACAGCCGCGCCACATTGTCGCGCGTCAGCGGCTTGTGCAGGTATTCATGCACGCCGACGTTGCGGGTGATGTCGCGGTAGAAGCCGATCTCGGTCCGTTCGCCGACCACCAGCACGCGCACATCCGGCGTGCAGACGGAGGCGAGGTCGTCCAGCGCCGCGAAGGGATCGTCGACGCCGCTGATGTCGACGATCAGCACCCGCGGCGTGGTTTCCTTCTCGAGCGACTTCACGGCGGTGCGGACCGTGCCGCGGCGCATCTGCGCGCCGAGCACGTCGCCAATGCCGCCGCGGATCGCCGCCTCGCTCGCCTCGTCGGCGACGAAGACCATGAGCGCAGGGCGGTCGGCCGAGATGACCGCGCCGCCACGCGTCGCGTCGGGAATCTCGCGGACCGCCATGCGATCAGTTCTGGCCACCGCCGCCTCCCCCGCCGCCGCCACCGCCGCCGCGACCACCGCCGCCACCGCCGCCCCCACCGCCGCCGCAGCTGGTGATGCCGGATGCGGCGGCATCATCCTCGCCGATATCCGACAGCCCGGTGGGCAGGGCCGGGCGGCGGCAGGCCAGCATGGCGCGGATCGCCAGGGAGCCATGTTCGCCGCGGTCGGTCGCGGCGCTGGCGCCGCGCGTCAGATGCGCCGGGTTCGCCACCTGCAGGCGCAGGTTGCGGTCGTTGATGCCTTCCGCCTGCCAGGTGCCGCGGCGGTCGATGTCCTGGGCGGGGAAGTAGTTGTCCGTGCCGCAGGCGCCCAGGGCGAGCGCGACGACCAGGGCCGCAGGGATGTGCCGTGCCATGGTGCTCACTCCACGATGAAGCCAGCGGCCGCCGGCGGGCGGATCTGGCGATACGGGGCGCCCGACCCGGTCTGCCGGCGCAGCAGGATGCGTTCCAGATCGGTCGACGGCCGGAAGCTGTCGAGCGGCGTCGCCAGTGCCGACGGGTCGGAGACCGGGCGCACCAGATACGGGGTGATGATGATCACCAGCTCCGATTCGTTGCGGCGGAAGCGGTCGGAGCGGAACAGCGCGCCCAGCACCGGGATCTCGCCCAGCCCCGCCAGGCCGCTGTTGTTGGCCGCCATGTTGCGGCTCAGCAGGCCGGCGATGGCGAAGCTCTGGCCGCTGCCGACCTCGATCGTCGTCTCGGCGCGCCGCACGCTCAGGCCCGGCACGCGCACCACGCCGCCGGCGACCGGGAAGGTGATCGAATTCGCCTCCGACAGTTCGCTGACCTCAGGGCGCACGCGCATGTTGAGGCGCTCGGGCGACAGCACGGTCGGCACGAAGGCCAGGCTGACGCCGAAGGGCTTGAATTCGACCGTCAGCGCATTGCTGTTGCCCGAGGCCGCCACCGGCACCGGGAATTCGCCGCCCGCCAGGAACGACGCGACCTCGCCCGACTGCGCCGTCAGGTTGGGTTCCGCCAGGATCGTCACCAGGCGGTCCTGCGCCAGGGCGTCGATGATGCCGTTGATGTCGAAGCGGCTGCTGTTGAAGCCCACGCCCACCAGCCCGCCCGTCGCGGTGGCGCCGGTCAGCGCGCCGACCAGCGATCCGACCACGCCGCTGCCGGTGCGCAGCCCGACCTGCCAGGTGCCGTCGTTGAACGCGCCGAGCCAGTTGAAGCCGAGGTCGCGCGTGATCTCGCGCGAGATCTCGGCGACCCGCACGCGCAGGTTCACCTGGATGCCCGACAGCAGGGTGAGGTTGTTGATGACCTCGCGCGATTCGCCGCCCATCGCCTTGGCCACGGCCTCGGCGCGCTGGGCATCGGCGGCCGACGGCACCATGCCCGACAGCGAGATGGCGCCGCGCCCGACCATGCTGACGCGCACGTTCTGCCCGCCGCGCACCGTGCGGCGGATCATGCTCTGGACCTGGCCGGCGGTGACCTGCGGCACGGCGGCCGCGGCCCCGGGCGCCGCCAGGTTCGGCGTCGCGACGGTGGACGCCACGGTGATGTCGAATTCCGCGACCAGCGACCCGTCCTCGCGCGTGGCGATCAGGTTCGTGCGACCGGCATTGACGCCCATGATGAACAGGCTGGTGGGCGAGGCCGGCTGCACGCGCGCGATGCGCGGGTCGGCCACCAGCACGGTCAGCGCCGCGGAGGGCAGCTCGACCAGCCGCCCGGAGCCCTGCTCCAGCACCAGCGGCCGGGTGAGCGTGGTCCCCGGCGCCGGCGCGATCACCTGCGGAGCGCCCGGCACCTGCGGCTGGCCCGGCACCCCCTGCGCCTGCGCCTGCGGCACCAGCGGGATGCCGAAGGGCGCGCCCTGCACCGGCACGGTCAGCGGCACGCCGCTGCGCGGCCCACCCTGGGGCAGCGCCTGCGCCATGCGGACCACGGCCGGGGCCGGGGCCTCGACCGCCAGCGGCGCATCGCTGATGACCGCGGCGGGGGCGCCGCGCGAGGCCGGCGTCGCGCTCGCGAGCACCGGCGGCGTCGCCGGGCGGCCGGGCGCGCGGATGCGTGTCGCGGCCGCGAGGTCCGCGAGCCTGGTTCCTCTACAACTCTCCGATCCCACGCAACTAGTCATGAGCCCGTATGCTGTCTTCTGCTCGAAACATACACTGTCCAACCACA
>NZ_CAKKLX010000001.1 GCF_918698155.1 Roseomonas sp. CECT 9278 | reverse complement strand
CGAACGCCCCGCGCCGCGCGCGGCGCCGGGTTCGCCCGCGGCCACGTCGCCGGCTCCCGCGGCGCCGGTCGCGCCGGCAGCGCCGCGGCGGAACTGACACGGAACCCCTACCGGGCAGCGGCGCGGCCCGGGGCGTCCCGCACCACATCGAAACCCCGGGACGGGCCGCCGATCGCACCCGCGCCATTCCAACCGAAAGATCGCAAGCATGACCACGCGACGCGACCTGGCCATCACGGCGGCAGCCACCGCAGCCCTGTTGGCCGCCCCCGACCCCGCCGGCGCACAGACGGCGCCGGCCGCCGAGGCCTCCGGCCATGCCGACTTCCTGTTCGTGCAGACCGCGCGCCGCATGTCCTTCGACCGCGCCGCGAGCCGGCTGACGCTGCACGATGTCAGCCCCATCACGCTGTTCTTCTCCGACCGCCCGGACCGCATTGCCGGCAACATGCGCACCGCGGCCTTCGTGCCGTTCTGGAGCCAGGGCCGCGACAGCTTCCTGTCCGACCCGCCCAACGCCGACCTGTCGATCCTCGAAGGCGCCGAACTCCGCCAGGTGGTCGTGGTGCTGCGCGATCCGGTGCTGCAGGGCGGCGCCCTCGCCTACGGCGTGCAGGTGCTGTCCGGCACGATGCCGGCGGCCGGCGAGGAGATCTCGGTCTTCATCGACATCATCGGCATGCCGCGCACGCCGGTTTCCTTCGCGGGCGCGGCGCGGCGCGGCTATCGCCGCGCCTGGATGCGTTAGCCTCAGCGAGTCAAGGACCCGGAGACGCACGCACCATGACCACCCACGCCGCACGCAGCCTGGCTGCCGCAACCGCGCTGGTCGCCATGTCCGCGGCCGCACAGGCGCAGGACACCGGCCTGCGGCCCGGCTGGAGCTTCGAGGTCGCGCCCTATGTCTGGCTGCCGTCGGTGAGCGCGGACCTGCGTTACGACATCCCGACGGGGCTTCGCGGCACGGCCGACGTGAAGGCGGAGGCCGACGACTACTTCGCCAACCTGAACTTCGCGATGGCCTTCGCGGCGACGGCCCGATACGACCGCTTCTCGGTGCTGACCGACGTCATGTATGTCAGCGCCGAGGCCGGATCGAGCCGCGTCAGCTCGGTCGATGTCTTCGATGTCCGGCGCAACCCGGTCTCGAGCACGCTGAATGCCGGGGGCGATTCCACCCTCAAGACCACGCTCTGGATGCTCGCGGGGGGCTATACGGTGGCCTCGGGCGCCTGGGGCAATGTCGATCTGCTGGCGGGCTTCCGCTACCTCGGGATCGAGGCCAGCACCGACTACAACCTCGCGCTCACGCTCGTCGGTCCGCGCGGCAATGCCGGGCCGACCTTCGGCGGCGCGGGGCGGCTGTCGGGGCGGGACAATATCTGGAACGGCATCGTCGGCGTGCGCGGGCGCATCAACATCGCCGAGAGCGGAGTCTTCGTGCCGTATTACCTGGATATCGGGGCGGGCGATTCGAACCTCACCTGGCAGGGCTTCACGGGCATCGGCTACCAGGCCGGATGGGCGGGCGTGCAGCTCGGATGGCGGTACATGTCCTACGACCAGGGCGGCACTGCGCTGGTGCAGAACATGACCATGAGCGGCGCCTACCTCGCGGTGAACTTCAGCTTCTGACGCATGTGTCGTTGGCAGGCGTTCATCGCCCCGGCTCCGGGCGTCGGCGGTTCGCGAGCATCGCGATCCATCCGACCGACGTTGCCTGACGCGATGACGCGGCAGCCACCGCGCGGGCTTCGTGGCGGGGCCGGCGGCCTCGACGTGCCGATGCCGCGCGGGCTGGGCGCGGCCGGCGCCCGCATGGTCTGATGGCGGCGTGACCCCCGCAGGACGCCACCCGCATGATGCCTGAGACCGGCCGGCCGCGCCTTGTCCTGGCCTGCCTCGGCATCCTTGCCGCCATCGCCGCGCCGCTGCTGGCCGTCATGCTGCTGGCCGGCGGCGCGCCCGTGGTGGCGGGCGAAGGCGCGCGGCCGGGCTTCGTGGGCTCCTCTACCTGCGCCAGTTGCCACGCCGCCGAGACCACCGCCTGGCGCGACAGCGACCACGCCCGCGCCATGGCCGCTGCGACGCCCGCCAGCGTGCTCGGCGATTTCTCCGGCCAGACCGTCACCGATGGCCGCCACAGCGCGACCTTCCTGCGCGAGGGCGACCGCTTCGTCATCCGCACCGACGGCCCCGGCGGCACGGTCGCGGATTTCCCGGTCAGCGAGACCTTCGGCGCCGACCCGCTGCAGCAATACCTGGTGCTGTTCCCCGATGGCCGCCGCCAGCCCTTGCCCTGGGCCTGGGACAGCCGCCCGGGCGCCGAAGGCGGCCAGCGCTGGTATCACCTGATGGCCGATGCGCCGCTGCGCGCCGGTGACCCGCTGCACTGGACCGGGCGCGACCAGACCTGGAACTTCATGTGCGCGTCCTGCCATTCGACCGGCCTGCTGCGCGGCTACGACGCCGCCAGCGACCGCTACGACACGCGCTGGACCGAGATCAGCGTCGGTTGCGAATCCTGCCACGGCCCGGCGGCCGCGCATGTCGCCTGGGCGCAAGCCGGCGCGCGCGCCGATCTCGCGCATCGCGGGCTGGCGGTCGCGCTGCGCGGTGCCTCGGGCGGCGCCTGGCGCATCGCCGCCGACGACCCGCGCGGGATCGCCCGCTGGGACGGCCCGCCGCGCCAGGCCGCCGCCACGCAGGTCGAGACCTGCGCGCCCTGCCATTCCCGCGCGCGGCCCCTGGTGGCGGACCCGCTGCCCGGTTCGCGCTTCCTCGACACCCATGCGCCGCTGCTGCTGGTGCGTGGCGAATACCACGCCGACGGCCAGATCCAGGGCGAGGTCTTCGAATGGGGATCCTTTGCGCAAAGCCGCATGCAGCGCGCCGGCGTCACCTGTTCGGACTGCCACGACCCGCATAGCGGCCGCCTGCGCGCCGAGGGCAATGCCGTCTGCGCGCAATGCCACCTGCCCGCGCGCTTCGACTCGGCCGAACACCACCGCCACGCGCCGGGCACGCCGGGGGCGCAATGCGCGTCCTGCCACATGCCGGCGGTGACCTACATGGGCGTCGATCGCCGGCGTGACCACGCCTTCAGCATTCCGCGCCCGGATGTCGCGGCGGCGATCGGCGCGCCGGATACCTGCACGTCCTGCCACACGGGCCAGACCCAGGCCTGGGCCGCGGCGCAGCTGGCCGCCTGGCACGGCCCGCCGCGCGGCGGGCCGCATCCCGCACTGGCCATCCAGGCCGGGCGCAGCGGCGCGCGCGGTGCCGACCAGGCGCTCTCGCGCCTCGTGCTCGACCGCACGCATCCGGCCATCCTGCGCGCCACCGCGCTGTCCCTGCTGCCCAGCCCGCCGACCCGCCCGGTCGGCGAAGCGGTGGGCGGCGCACTGTTCGACCCCGAGCCCCTGGTGCGCGCCGCGGCACTTCGCGCGCTCGAGGGACTGCCGCCGCAGAACCGCGTGCACGCCGCGCGCCTGCTCGCCGACGAGGTCCGCCTGGTGCGCATCGAGGCTGCGCGCGCCCTCGCCCCCGTACCGATCGGGAACATGCCCGAGGCTGCGCGGCCGGCCTTCGCCCGCGCCTGGGGGGAATTGCTGGCGAGCGAACGCGTCGCGGCGGAACGGCCCGAATCGCATGTGAACATCGCGGGGCTGCTGGCGCAGCGCGGCGACCAGGCGGGCGCCGAGGCCGCGTTCCGCGCGGCGCTGGCGCGCGACCCCGGCTTCCTGCCCGCGCTGGTCAACCAGGCCGCCTTCGAGGAAGCCCGCGGCCGGCCCGATGCGGCGGAAGCGCTGCTGCGCCGTGCCGTGGCGGCGCATGCGGCGGATGCCGAACCGCTCTATGCGCTGGCACTGCTGCAGGTGCGGCGCGGACGCATCGCCGAGGCGATCACGATGCTCGACGCGTCAACGCGCCTGGCGCCCGATCAGCCGCGCTACGCCTATACTCACGCGCTGGCGTTGCACCGGCAGGGCCGCGTGGACGATGCGCTTGCGGTGCTGTCGCGGCACCCGGCGCATCGTGCGAGCCTGATCGCTTCCGCCACCTTCGAGCGCGACCGCGGCAGGCTCATGGAGGCTCAGCGCCACGCGCGGGCCGCGCTCGCGATGGATCCCAACGATCGCGATGCCGCCGCGCTGCTGACCGAGATCGAGCGTCGCTCACCGCGTTGACGCGTCGTGCCGGCGAGTGAGGCGGCGCGGCTGATCCGCGGCGCGCGGCAGGAAACCGCGATTGCGCGCCTCGCCTTCCGCGGACCCCGAACCGCAGGACCACAACCCTGAGAGCACTGACCGTCATCGCCGCCGTCGCTGGGCTGATCACCGCCACGCTGCCAATGGCCGCCCGGTCCGCCGCGCGATGATGCGCGTCGCCATCGTCACCAATACGGCCGGCAGGCTCCGGCAGATGCCTGCTTCGCCACATACGCCACGTCGTATCGACTGAGCCCGACGTCGCGCAGCTCGCGGTCCGACATTGCCCATAGTTCGTCGGTCTCGGCCATGCTGCGACGCCAAAGTCGCAATGGTCGCAACCGGCGTGCCAGCCGCCTCACGGCGCGGCGCGTGACGACGCACAGGCTGCGCATGCGCGGCATCGACGGCGACATGCACAGCGCGGGAGTACCTTGCATGGCGGTCACCGCCCGCTGAATTGCGGTGGGCGCCGCTCGCGGAAGGCGGCGATGCCTTCCCGCAGGTCGGCGGTGTGCAGCAGGCTGCCAAAGGCCGCGGCCTCGACGGCGAGGCCCTCGGCGATGGAGAGGTTCAGGCCCCGCGTCACCGCCGCAAGGCTCGCCGCGACGGCGGCGGGCGCGTGCGCGATGATGCCGGCGGCCATCGCCATTGCGGCATCCAGGAGCGCGTCGGGGGCGACCACGCGGTTGACGAGCCCGAGCGCAAGCGCCTCATCCGCCGCGATCGGGGCGCCCGAGAGGATCATCGCGAGCGCCCGCTTGCGGCCGATCAGGCGCGCGAGGCGCTGGGTCCCGCCGAAGGGGGGCGGAAAGCCCAGCTTGATCTCGGGCTTCGCGAATGTCGCATGCGCGGCAGCCACCGCGAGGGGCGCGGCCTCCAGTACCTCGCAGCCACCGCCATAGGCGAGGCCGTTCACGGCGCAGATCACCGGCTTCGGAAAGGCTTCGATACGCGCGGTCAGCGCCTGGCCTGGGCGCACGAAGCCCTGCATCGCCTCGCCGCGCGCGATGATCGGCGCGAAGGCATGGATGTCCGCGCCGGCCGAGAAGGCGCGGTGGCCGGCCCCGGTGAGGATGACGGCGCGCACGCCGGGATCGGCCTCGATCGCGTCGAGCGCGGCATGCAGCGCCGCGATCAGCGAAGGATCGAGTGCGTTCAGCCGCGACGGGCGGTCCATGGTGAGCAGCGCCGTGGCGCCGTGACGCGCGCGATGCAGGCCGTCGGCGGGAGGGGAGGGGGCGGTCGTGTCCATGTCGCCAGCCTGCGGTGGCAGGGCGCGCGGCACGAACGCGAACTCCTCACACGCTGTGAGCCGCCGTCACTGCCGGCGCATCACGGCCGTCGCGTCTTCACCCTCTGCGCGGCTGATCCAGGCGCGCGGATGAGGCAGGTCAGCCATGCTGACGTGTATGTGGAAGCCGATGCCGGACTGGCCTGCAATGCTGCAGGAGGTCCGCTCGCCATGGCGCACAGGCTCCCCCCGCTTTCCGCGCTGCGCGTGTTCGAGGCAGCCGGTCGCCGCGGCGGCTTCACCGCCGCCGCGGCGGAGCTCGGCGTGACGCCAAGCGCCGTCAGCCATGGCGTCCGCGCGCTGGAGGACGCGCTCGGCGTTCCGCTCTTTCACCGCGATCAGCGCGGCATGCGCCTGACAACGGCCGGAGCGACGCTGCTGCGCGAGGCGAGCCAGGCCTTCGAGGGCTTGTCACGCTGTGTCGCGGCCTTGGCGGGCGTGCGCGCCGCACGCGGCCTGGCCGGCAGCGTGGCGCCGACCTTCGCGACGCGATGGCTGCTGCCGCGCCTGGCTGCCTTGCGGCGGCGCCATCCGTCGCTTGGCCTGGCGATCTCGACAGAGCGCGAGCATGTCGAACTCGGCGATGGACGCTTCGACTTCGCGATCCGCATGGCCGACGCACCGGTGGGGCCGGCCGAGTGGCACCGGCTGGCGCCGGTCGGCCTGGTGCCGGTGGTCGCGGCGGATTGCCGGCTGCCGCTGACCGAGGCACTGGCGCGCCTGCCGGCGATCCATGTCACGACCGCGGGGGAGGACTGGGCCGCGTGGACCGCGCTGCGCGGCCTGAACCCGCGCGATCCGTCGCGCGGCTTCCGCTTCGACACGATCCAACTGGCATTGGACGCGGCCGCGCAGGGGCTGGGCCTGGCCTTGGCGCGGCTTCCGGTCTGCGCCGACGACATCGCGTCGGGCCGCGTCCGTGCGCTCGACGAGCCGGTGGAAGGCGGCACGGCCTATTGGCTCGTGACCCGCCCCGGCCTGCTGCGTCAACGCGAAGGACGGCTGCTCGCTGCGTGGCTGCGCGAACAGCTGGGTGGCGAGACCCTGGCAGCGCGAACCGTGCCCGGTGCCTGATCATTTGACGCTGCGCGCGTGCGTTCCACCCGGACGACCCGACCGCTGGGCGCAGGCGTGTCATGCCCGGGCATGGCCTGGACGGTCCGGTCCTGCCGGCGCGGCGCCATGCCCCGACACGCGCACCCGCTTCATGCCCGCGGACGGGCGGGTCGTCATGCTCTCCCGCGCCTTGACGGACATGCGCGCCCTGCGGCGTGCCGTGGTGACCCCGAAGATCGCGCGTGTCTACCAGGGCCCCTCGCGCAGCCAGGCCTCCAGCATCGGCAACCGGTCCTGGCCCCAGAAGGGTTCGCCATCCACCACGAAGAAGGGTGCGCCGAACACGCCCTGGGCCAGCGCCTCCTGCGTCGCGTCGCGCAGCGCCAGGCGGGCAGCGGGGGCGAGCGCATCGGCGCTTGCTGCGGCGGCTGTCGGCCCCAGCCGTGCCGCGAAGCACTGCGCCGCAGCGAGCCCGTCCAGCGCCTGCCCCTCCGCGAAGGTCGCCATGAACGCCTCCGCCGCGAAGCGTGCGGCGAGAGCTTCATCGCGCAAGGCAATGGCGTGGAAGACCCGGGCGAGAGCGAGAGACGTACCCGAGGGCGGGGTCGCCGTCGCGAAGGGCAGGCCCATCCGCCGCGCGACGCGGCCGAGGTCGCGACGCGCATAGTCGCCGCGCAGGGGCTGCACGCCAAGCGGGCTCGCGCCGGTCGTGCCGAAGATCACCCCGAGCAGCATGGCGCGCCACCGCACCGTGCGGCCGCAGCGGCGCGCCGTCGCCGCCACCTGCGTCGACGCGAGCCAGGCGTACGGCGAGCCGAAATCGAACCAGAAGGTGATCGGCCCCGGGGCGGCCGAGGTCATGGCGCGAGGACCTGGCTGAGCCAGGCTCGGCGACGATGACCAGAGCTCATCCCCCAGCCCGCCGGCCAGGTGCCACGATCCACCCCGTGGTGACGCAGGAGCGGCCGCGCATGACGGAGATGGCGAGTCCCGCCCGCCCGCGGGCCGTCGTTGTCGTGTCGGCCTGCGTGATGGCCGTGTCCATGGGGTTGCGGCAATGCTTCGGCCTCTTCCTCGAACCGGTGGTGGCCGATCTCGGCACCTCGCCGGCATCCTTCGGCTTCGCGGTCGCGGTGCACAACCTCGTTTGGGGTCTGCCGCAGCTGCGATGCGGCCTGATGGAGCCTGATCGGGATCGGCGCGCTGGCGGCGGTGCGTCAGTGGCCGATGGATGGTCGGCGGCGGCCGCGGGCCCTTGCCGGGACGGACGCCGCCGACATCGCTGTTCGACAGGTCTTCCACGAACGAGCGCATGATGCGCAAACGCCTGTCCGGCGGCGGCTCGGCGGAGTGACGAAGCGCGGCGGCCGGCGTCGCGCGCGCCGCATGGTCATCCAGCCCCGTGGGGCGTTCCGTCCTTCCGGGCGAAACGCCAGCGGCCGTCAGCGTCCAGCACGGCCTGCAGGTCGTCGTCCGGATAGCTGCCCGTGTCGCCGGCCGTCCGGTCGCCGATCTCCAGGATCACGCAGTCGTTGTCGGTCCGATTCTCCAGGTGATGCGCCGTGCCGCCCGCGGGAAAGCCGGCGACCATGCCGGGCCGCAGGCGCATCGGCCCCGCATCGGTGAAGAGCGTCGGCTCGCCCTCGATGACGTAGATGAATTCATCCTGGCGGGAATGGACGTGATGCAGCGCGGACGCAGATCCGGGGCGCAGCAGGGTGAGATTCACACCGAAGTTCCGAAGGCCAAACAGGTCGCCGAGCGAACGCTTCACGCGGCCCTGGACACGCGCAGCGAAGGGCGCGGGGTAGCCGCTTGCCGTCGCGCGGGGCGGCGCGTCGGCGGCAAGGATGGCGGCGGCACGGGATGCTGGCGCGGTCGTGGTCATCGGACGTCCTGTCTGCAGGCGGGAGGGTCGGGCGCGCAGGGTATCGCCAGGCGCGCGCGATGCGCATGCCATCGGCCCGTGCCGCGGATGAATTCTGTTCGCATCGCCCGAGACCGGCTCATCCGTGGCGCGGGAATGCCCTCGTGCGATGCGGCGTGGCATGCGGGCCGTGAACAAGCGCGCCGCGCTATGTCCCGACGGCGCTCGCGACTATCGTGGCGCCATGCCGACACCGACAGCGACGCAGGTCGAGCGCATTGCCGCCTTCTCCGACGGGGAGGCAGGGGGTAATCCGGCGGGCGTGATGATCCTCGGCACCCTGCCTGCCGAGGCGGTCATGCAATCCATTGCCGCACAGGTCGGGTATTCCGAGACGGTGTTCGCCGCGCCGGACGGCAGCGGCTGGCGCGCACGGTACTTCGCCCCGGAGGTGGAGGTGGATTTCTGCGGCCATGCCACGATCGCCCTGGGTGCGGCGCTGGCCCGCCGCTTCGGCGATGGCATGTTCGCGTTGCGGCTGAACCGTGCGGTCATCACGGTCGAAGGCCGCAGCGCGGGCATGACCGCGAGCGCCGCGCTGCGCTCGCCACCGACGCGCAGCCGTCGCGCGCCGGCCGGCCTGCTCGCGCAGGCGCTGGCGCTGTTCTCGCTCGCGGAGGCCGACCTCGATGAGCGCATCTCGCCTGCGATGGCCCATGCGGGCGCAGACCACCTGGTGCTTGCGCTGCGCGAACGCGCCCGGATTGCGGCGCTGCGCTACGACCAGGCTCACGGCCGCGCGCTTTCGCTCGCCGAGGGAATCGTCACCTTCAGCGTGATCCATGCGCAGTCGCGGCGGCTTTTTCATGCGCGCAACCCCTTCCCGATCGGCGGCGTCTACGAGGACCCGGCGACCGGCGCAGCCGCCGCTGCGCTCGGCGGTTACCTGCGCGACCTCGGCTGGCCACACGAGGGCAGCATCGAGATCGTGCAGGGTGAGGACATGGGATGCCGTTCGCGGCTGCATGCCGAGATCGGCCCGACGGCTGGCGAGGGCGTCAGGGTCGTCGGCCAGGCACGGATGCTGCCTCAGCCGCGCGCCTGAGGTGGTGGCGCGATGCCAGGATCGCGCCGCTCGGGCCGGTCCGGCCGCTGGAGCGCCGGTCGCGCGACGTGGTGCGCGGCATCGACAGCCTGGTCGGGGCGATCTTCTTCGTGAGCGTGGTCGGGCTAGGCCCCTTCGCCGGCATCCGCGCGATCGCGATCAATGACAAGGGCGTGCTCACGAAGCTCTTTGCCGAGGCGATCGAGAATACCGACCGCGAACAGGTCAAGGGCGTGCGGGCCACCGGTGCCGGGCGCGGGCAGACGATCGGCTTCTTGCTGATGGACCGCATGACGATCAGCGCCTGGCGCGCGGTCTCCCTGATTGCCATCATGGTCCTGGTGACCGTCGCCGGCATCGATGCGCTCTCCCGCACGCTGGGGGGCGGTTGATCCGATCCACCGGGCGTTGAACCTCGGGCCCGCGTCCGGATGCAGCTTCGGTGGCCGGCTCCCGCATCGGCCTGCTGCGCCGCGAGATCATCATCCGTCAAACCGTGGTGCGAGGCCTGCTCACGGCGAATGTGCGCGCGGCGCCGGGGTATCACGGCGATCCCGGCGGGGCGCCGGCCGGCAGCCGGCCGCCGCGCGGCACCACGCGCAGGTGCAGCAGCACCAGCGGCGCCAGCGCCGCGGCGCCGGCCAGCAGGCTCGCCCACAGCGCCGCCGTCACGCCGAAGCGCTCCGACCCGACCGCGAACACGAAGGGCGCGGCCGCGCCCAGGATGGTGCGGATGGCCGCCAGCCGGCCCAGTCGCGCGCCGAAGCCATCGGGCCCGAACAGCGCAAGCGGGACAGTGCCGCGCACGATGCTCGACAGCCCCTGGCCGAAGCCGAACAGCATCGCGAAGACGATGCCCGCCAGCACCGCCGGCACCGGCGCCAGCAGCGCCAGCACGGCCAGCGGCAGCGCCGCGGCCGAGACCAGCGCCACGCCCAGCGGATGCCGCGCACCCCAGAACAGCGCATCCGCCAATCGGATCAGCACCTGCGCCGGCCCCATCAGCATCGCCACCGCATAGGCCGCGCTGCCAAGGTCCAGCGCCTGCAGCACCGGCACCAGGTGGATGGTCAACGCCGAGCCCAACATGCCGCTCAGCGCGAAGCTGAGCCCGAAGGCCCAGAAGGCGAGGCGCGCCGCGCGACCTTCCAGCGGCGTCCATGGCGGCGGGTGCCGGCCGGTGGCCTCGGCATGGGCGGGCGCGACCGGCGGGCGGCGCATGATCCAGGCGTGCAGCGGCAGCGCCACCGCCAGGTGCAGCAGCGCATAGGCCAGGTAGGTGCCGCGCCAGCCCACCGCCTCCACCGCCCAGCCGCTGAGCGGCCAGAACAGCGTGGAGGCGAAGCCGCCGATCAGAGTCAGATGCGTGATCGCCCGCCGGGCACGCGCGTGGCCCTGCTGCGCCAGGGTAGCGAATGCGGCGTCGTAGAGCACGGCGATGCCGACCACCTCGATCGCCACCACGCAGGCGGCGAAGCTCCAGAAGCCGGGCGCGGCGGCCAGCGCGCCGAGCAGCAGCCCGACCAGCAGGCTGCCCGCGGCCATCAGCCGCGGCGCACCGAAGCGGTCCATCCACAGGCCGATGCGCGGCGCGGCGAGCCCGCCCGCGAGCAGCCCGACCGAGAAGACGGCATAGAGTGAGGCCGTGGTCGTGCCGAATTCCGCCGCCACCGCCGGCGCCAGGATGGCATAGGCGTAGTAGAGCGTGCCGTAGCCGATGACCTGCGTGACGCCGAGGGCCAGGACGACGGGGGTCAAAGAAGCGGCAGTGTGCTGCGTGGACACGCGGTGCGTCTCAGCCACAGCCTCCGGAGCGCGCCGTGCCCTTGATGCGCGGCTTCTCCGCCACCCACCGGCCGGCGGTCGGCGCATCGGCGGATTGCTCCGGCTTCGGCGCGCAGCACACACCCTGCGGGGTCGTGGGCGTGCAGCAGGCCTCGGCCGCCGCGCCGGCGCGCGTGGTCGAGCACACGCCGGTCTTGGGCAGTTCGAGCCGCACCTCGCGCGCCGCCGCCCAGTCGCCAGCCAGGGCGGCGGCGATGCTGCGCACCTGCTCGTGGCCGGTGGCGAGCAGGAAGGTCGGCGCGCGGCCATAGGCCTTCATGCCGGCGATCCAGAAATCCGCCTCCGGGTGGCGCAGCTCGGCCTCGCCATGCGGGCGTACCGTGCCGCAGGAATGCAGGTTGGGGTCGATCAGCGGGGCAAGGGCGGGCGTGGCCTCCACCGCGGGGTCTAGGCCGAGGCGGATCTCGCGCAGGAAGTCGAACGCCGGGCGGAAGCCGGTGGCGGTGACGATGCGGTCCACCACCACGGTGCGGGGCGCGGCGCCCTGCCGGCCGGTGACCGCGAGGCGACCGGCCGCCTCGGCGATGCGATCGACCAGGAAGGGCGCCAAGGCTTCCACCGCGCCGCTGTCGATCAGCGCCTCCGCCCGTGCGCCGAGTGCGCCGCGCGCGGCCAGCCCGTCATTGGCGCCGCCGCCGAAATTCACCGCCTCCAGCGATCGGCGGAAGGCCCAGAGGATGCGCGTGCCGGGCGCCTGGTCCGCCAGCGTGGCGAGGTCGAGCACCACATTCATCGCCGAATGCCCCGCGCCGACAACGAGCGTGGTCCGCCCCGCATGCGCCGCGCGGTCGGCGCCGAGCACGTCCGGGATTCCGGCAGCGATGCGGTCGGCGAAATCCGCTTCGCCCGGCGCGGGCATGCCATGCGCGCCGGCCGGGTTGGGCGCGGACCAGGTGCCCGAGCAATCGATCACGGCGCGCGCCGCGAACGCCTCGACCACGCCGTCCGGTCCCGCGACATGCAGGATGAAGGGGGCGTCGCCCCGCCGGTCGTCGCGCAGCCGGCCATGATCCTGGCGGGCTACGCCGACGACCCGCGCATTCAGCCGCAGATGCGGTCCGAGGGCCGTGGCGAGCGGGTCGAGATGGAGCGACACGAGCTCGGCTCCGGTGGGATACGCGGCCGGATCCGGCGCGTCCCAGCCGCGTCGTTCGAGCAGCGCACGGGCCGCGTGCGAGACGTTGAACGCCCAGGGGGAGAACATGCGCACATGGGCCCAGTGACGCACCGCCTGGGCAGGATGCGGTCCTGCCTCCAGCACCAGCGGCGTGAGGCCGCGGCCGAGCAACTCCGCTGCGGCCGCCAGCCCGACGGGGCCCGCGCCGATGATCGCGATGGGGAGCGTTTCGTGCATGCTCAGGAGCCTTGATGCATAGATGATTGATGTATCTGAGCCGAAAAATGCCGAGGACGGTTCACCCGCACCGCTCCCTGGCGGCGAAGGCGCGGCCGGTGTCCTGCAGGGCAGCGGTGGCCTCCATCCAGGCATCGAGGGCGACACGGAAGGCGGCACGCCCGGCCTCCGTCAGCGCATAGACGCGGCGCAGGCGACCTTGCACCACCTCGTCCTCGACGGTGACGAAGCCGCCGGATTCGAATTCCCGCAGCACCGGGTAGATCGTGCCCTCGGTCGGCGAGCAACAGCCGCCGGTCGTGCGTTCCACGGCGCGTGCCACGTCGTAGCCATGCATCGGCCCGTCATGCAGCACGCGCAGGATGAAGAACTTGGACAGGCCCATCTTGATCGTGCCGGCCCAATAGGCCCGGCTGGCATAGTCTACGCGCGGCGCGAGCGGCGTTCGGGGCGTCTCCACGGGGTGGTGATATGCCTTGCCCCTCAATGCGTCAAGCCTTGTGGTATGATGGGCGGCACGGGATGCGATCGGCCGGATGTCCGCCGCCAGCTGTCGCGGGGCCCGGGACATGCTGACGCGCCGATGCCAAGGATGGTCGAGGATCGGACATGACTGTCGGAGATGTGCAGCGCATGCCGGCGGATGCCGACGGGCCGGCAGTCGCTGCGCCACGCCGATCGGCCGCGGACACGTGCCGCGCAGCGCGCGCCGGCACGCGGGCGGCGGCGCAGGGTCATCGCGCGGGTCTTGTCCAGTGTCGTGCCGTCATGGCGAAGCCGGCGAGCGCAAGCACCCCGATTCGCGGATTCACGTCGTGCGGCCTGCGCGCGCTGCCGCGCCTGTCGGCAGGCTCGTCGGGTCAGGCGGCATGATCGGGCTCCGCGCGCCAGCGGTTGACAGTGTCAACACGCATGGCATGATGAGTAGACAGCGTCAACCTGTGAGGCATTCCATGCTCCCGCGTGCCCTCCTCCCCGCCATCCTGTCGCCGCGGGCCGGCGCGCGCAGCGCCGCAGGCCGCATGGGCCGTGCGTGCGACCCGCACGGGCGCGGCGCCACGATGGCGCCCGCCAGCATCCTGCGGCTGCGGCGGCCGGCGGCCCCGCATGGCGCACCCGTCGCCCGCGCGACCAGGCCCGGCTTGTGAGCCGCCTGGTCGATCGCTACGGGCCCTGGGCGGTCGTCACCGGTGCGTCGGACGGCATCGGCGCCGCCACGGCACGGCGCCTGGCGGCGGAAGGCTTCGCGCTGGTGCTCGTCGCGCGCCGGCAGGACAGGCTGACGGAGCTGGCGGAGGAATTGCGGGCCGCGTATCGGGCGGAGATCGAGACACTCGCGCTCGACCTCGGGACCGCGGCCGGCGTGGCGGCGCTGCAGCAGGCGGGTGCGGCGCGCGACATCGGCCTGTTGGTGGCCGCGGCGGGCTTCGGGACCGCGGGCGCCTTCCTCGCGCGGCCGGTCGCCGATGAACTGGCGATGCTCGACGTGAACTGTCGCGCCGTGCTCGTGCTGACGCATCATTTCGGCAATCGCTTCGCTGCACGCGGGCGTGGCGGGATCGTGCTGTTCAGCTCGATCGTGGCGTTCCAGGGCGTGCCGAACACGGCGAACTACGCCGCCACCAAGGCCTATGTGCAGAGCCTCGCGGAGGGGATCGGGCCGGAGCTGCGGGCCGGCGGCGTCGATGTCCTGGCGGTGGCGCCCGGGCCGGTGCGCAGCGGCTTCGCTGCGCGCGCCGGCATGCGCATGGGCGCCACCGACAGCCCGGCCACCGTGGCCGAGGGGCTGCTCGGGGCGCTGGGGCGCCGATCCCTGGTGCGGCCGGGGCCGCTGTCGAAGCTGCTGGCCTTCGCGCTTGGCTTCCTGCCGCGACGCGGCCGGGTCTGGATGATGGGCAAGGTCATGTCCGGCATGGCGAAGCCCGATCATGGCGCATGAGGCCTGCCACGCCGCCCTTCGGTGGCGGCCCGCCGGTGACCGGCCGCGCCGGTTGGTCCGCCCGGTCGGCGCCGCTAGACTCGGCGCGAACAGGGGGCGCGCGCGCCGCGCGCCGGCCCCGGCAACCAGGCACCGCATGGCCCGCAAACCCGAACCGCCGCGCGAGCTTCGCGAGGCCTGCATCCACGAAGCCCTGGCGATCATCGAGCGCGATGGCGTCGAGGCGCTGAGCCTGCGCGAGGTCGCGCGACGGCTCGGCGTGTCGCACCAGGCGCCCTACAGGCACTATCCCAGCCGCGACCACCTGCTGGCCGAGGTGGTGCGGCGCGCCTTCGTCGCCTTCGCCGACCACCTGGATGCACGCCCGCGGGAGAGCGACGCCTTCGCCGATCTCCACGCCATGGGCCGCGCATACCTCGACTACGCGCTGCGCCATCCGCTGCAATACCGGCTGATCTTCGGCACGCCGCTGCCGGATGCCGCCGCGCATCCCGACATGATGACCCGCGGGCGCCACGCCTTCGGCATGCTGGAGGAAGCGATCGCGGCGCTCGATGCGGCGCGCCCGGCGGCGGCGCGGCATGGCGACCCGCGCCTCGATGCGCTGCATGTCTGGTCGCTGCTGCACGGGCTGGCGAGCATCGCGCAGACCAGCGCGCTGCGCAGCCTCAGCCTGCCGAAGCCCGTCATGGCAATGATGCAGGACCACGCGATGGCGCGGATGGAGGAGGGCCTGCGCGCGGCCCTGCCCGCGCCCGCCCCGGCGCGGCGCCGGCGGCGATGAGCTGGCGGGAGCCGGGCGCGGCGGCCACGCTCTGCTGGTTCGCCGCCGGCGGCTTCCTGGTGATCTTCGCCGTGACGGCCGGGATCGAGCGGTGGGATGCGCGGCAACTCGGTGGCGTCGGCGTCTGGGCGAAGCCGCTGAAGTTCCAGATCGCCACCGTGGTGCACCTGGCGACCATGGCCTGGGTGGCCAGCCGGCTGGGCCCGGCGTGGCGCGAGGGATGGCTGCTGCACCTGCTGGTGGTGCTGGCCATCGCCAGCGCGGCCTTCGAGGTCGGCTACATCACGCTGCAGGGCGCGCTGCAGCAGCCGTCGCACTTCAACGTCGCGACGCCGTTCCACGCCACGATGTATTCGCTGATGGCCGTGGGCGCGGTGGTGCTGACGGTCTCGGCCGGTGCGCTGGGCGTGGTCGTGGCGCTCGACGGCCAGGCGCGGATCGGGCCGGGCCTGCGCAACGCGGTGGCGCTGGGCCTGGTCGGCGGCACGGTGCTGACGCTGATCATCGCCTTCGAGATGGGCGGGCGGATGACCCACCATGTCGGCACGCCGCCGCAGCCCGCCTCCCGCTGGCCCATCTTCGGCTGGTCACGCGACGTGGGGGACCTGCGCCCGCCGCATTTCTTCGCCACCCACATGATGCAGGCAGTGCCGGCGCTGGGCTGGCTGGCGGACCGCACGCTGCCGCCCGTCGCCGCCGTGGTCGCGGCCTGGATCGCGGCTGCCCTCTGGGCCGCGCTGACCTGGTGGCTTTTCACGCAGGCGCTGGCGGGCCGGCCCTTCGCGGGCTGACCGCGGCGGCGCGGCTCAATCGTCGCGCAGGAAGCGCCGCGTGGCGTCGGCCACCGTGGCGGGCAGGTCGAGCGGGATCTCCATCGCGCTGACCTTGTCGTCGATCAGCAGGAAGGACAGGCCGTGCACGAAGGTCCAGAGCTTCAGGCCGCGCGCCAGGACGGACGGGTCGTCGGTCGCCACGCCGTCACGCTGCGCGAGATGGCGCAGCAGCACGCCGAAGGTCGCCCGCCCGGTCTGCAGCAGTTGCGGGTGCCGCGCATGGGTGCGCGTCAGGCTGAACATCAGCCGGAAGACGCCGCGTTCGCGCGTCGCGAAGCCGATATACGCGAGCCCGATCGCCGAGATGGCGGCGTCGCTGCCCGGCGGATGGCTGTCGCCGCCCGCCTGCATTGCGTGGCGCTGCCGCTCCATGCCTTCCAGCGCGACGGCGTCGAGCAGCGCATCCCGGTCGGCGAAGTAGCGGTAGGGCGCGGCTGTCGAGACCCCGGCCGCGCGCGAGGCGTCCGACATCGTCAGGCGTTCCGGGCCCTTCGCCTCCACGAGCCGCCGCGCGGCCTCGATCAGGCCGGCCCGCAGGTCGCCGTGGTGATAGCGCGGCTTCGTCATGCGGCGTCGTCGTGGTCCCCGACGCGACAAAACGCAAGCGCTGCGCTTGCCATTGAGGCCGGAGCCTACAGATCATGTTAGAACTTCTAACATGATGGCTCGGGAGGGTCGACATGCCAGGCTTCGGGACCACCCTGCCGCGGATCGGTCGCGGCGCCAGGCGCCTCAGCGTGACCGGCGCCGTCATCGCTCTCGCGGTGGCCGCCCTGCTGGGCGGTGCCGACCTGATCGCGGACCGCGCGGCCGCGGTGCCGCCACCGCCGCCTGCGCCGATCACCCCGGTCGCGGTCGCGCAGGTGGTGCCGCAGGCCGGCTACCAGGTCACGCGCCGCTTCATCGGCCAGGTCGAGGCGCCGGGCCGGATCGACCTCGGCTTCGAACTGGGGGGGCGCATCGTCGAGATCCTGGCGCAGGAGGGCGATCGCGTGCGCGCCGGCGCGCCGCTCGCGCGGCTCGACACTGCCGCGCTTGAGGCCCAGCGCGCCGGCTTGCGCGGTGAACACGCGGCGCTGGCCGCCGATGCGGAGCTCGCGCGCCTGACGCAGGCGCGCAACGACCAGCTCGCGCGCGGCGGATTCCGGTCGGAATCCGCGCGCGACGATGCGCGCCTGGCGGTCGCCCGGTTCACCGCGCGGATGGCGTCGCTCGACGCGCAGATCGCCGGCGTCGACATCCAGATCGGCAAGTCCACGATCGCGGCGCCCTTCGATGCGGTGGTGGGCAGCCGCGTGGTGGATCCCGGGCAGAATATCGGCGCCGGCGCGCCCGTGCTGCGGCTGTTCGAACAGGCCGCGCCGCAGCTGCGCGTGGGCCTGCCGGTCGGCCTGGCCAGCCGGCTGGCGCCCGGCGGCGTCGTGCCGGTCGACATCGACGGCCAGCGCCTGGATGGGCGCGTGCTGCGCCTGCGCGCCGACCTCGACCCCGTCACCCGCACGCGCGGCATCGTGGTGGCGCTGCCCGAGGATGCGCGCCTCGCCTTCGGCCAGACCGGCAGCCTGCTGCTGGAGGAGGTGGTGGCCGAGCCGGGCTTCTGGGCGCCTGTCGCGGCGCTGCGGGAGGGCAGCCGCGGCAGCTGGACCGTGCTCGCCATCGCCGGCGGCCCGGCCGGCGAGACGGTCGCGCCCGCCGCGGTCGAGGTCATCCACATGGCCGGCGACCGGGTCTTCCTGCGCGGCGCGCTGGCCGACGGCGCCCGGTTCGTCGCGCGCGCGCCGGCCCGGGTTGCGCCCGGCCAGGCGGTCGCGGCGCGGGCGGAGTGACGGCGATGGAGACCCTGTTCTTCCGCCAGCCCCGCCTGGTCGTGCTGGCGCTGTTCGTGGTCATCGTCTCGGGGCTCTCCGCCTTCCTCACCATCGGGCGGCAGGAAGATCCGACCATCACCAACATCTTCGCGTCGATCACCACCGTCTATCCCGGCGCCGATCCCGGCCGGGTCGAGGCGCTGGTGACCGCCAAGATCGAGACGCGGCTGCGCACCATCCCGGAGATCGCGGAGCTGTCCTCCACCTCCTCCACCAGCGTCTCGGTGGTGTTGATCGACCTCGCGGACACCGTGCCCGCCGCGCGCATCGAACAGGTCTGGGCCGAGATCCACGACGCGCTGGCCGATGTGCGCCGCGACTTCCCCGCCGGAGTCCAGGAGCCGGAATTCAACAGCGACGGCGCCGGCGGCTATGCCGCGATCTTCGCGATCACCGTGCCTGACGGCGAATCGCTGGCGCGCGCCGCGCGCGAGGCGGAGGCGCTGGCCGATGCGCTGCGTAGCGTCCCCGGCACCAGGCTTGTCGACCTGCACGGATCGCCAACCGAGGAAGTCCTGGTGAGCGTGGATCCCGCCAGGGCGGCTGCTCTCGGCCTGACCGCGGATGCGATCGCCGCCGCGATCAGGGCGGCGGATTCCAAGGTGCAGGCGGGGCGGATGCGCGGCGCATCGAGCGACCTGCTGCTCGGCGTGACCGGGGAGATCACCGCGCTCGATCGCCTGCGCCGGGTCGTGGTGCGGGAAGACATGGCGGGCCGCGCGGTGCTGCTGGGCGACATCGCGACGGTGACGCGCGGCGCGCGCGAACCGGCCACGCAGGCGGCGATCCATCGCGGCGAGAGGGCGATCCTGGTCTCGGCGAAGCTCGAGGAAGGGTTGCAGGTGGACCGCTGGATGGCGCGCATGCGCGCGACGGCGCAGCGCCACGGCGCCGGGATGCCGGCGGGCCTGGGCGTCGCGCTGGTGTTCGACCAGAGCCGCTACACCGACGAGCGGCTGCGCGAGATCGCGATCAACATGGCGCAGGGCGTCGCGCTTGTCGTGCTGGTGCTGTTCCTGACGCTGGGCTGGCGGTCGGCGCTGGTCGTCGCGCTGGCGCTGCCGGTCGTCACGCTCGTCTCGGTGGCGACGCTGCAGGCGCTTGGCATCCCGATCCACCAGATGTCGGTCACCGGGCTGATCGTGGCGCTCGGGTTGCTGGTGGATGCGGCGATCGTCATGGTCGACGACATCGGCGTGCGGCTGCGCCGCGGCGCGGCCCGGCTGGACGCCGTCGCGGCCTCGGTCCGCACGCTGGCCATGCCGCTGCTGGCCTCGACGGTCACGACCATCCTGTCCTTCCTGCCGCTGATCCTGCTGCCCGGGCCGGCGGGCGACTTCGTGGGGTCGATCGCGATCGCCGTCGTGGTGATGCTGGCCTGGTCGTTCGTGGTGGCAATGACCATCACGCCCGCCATCGCGGGCTGGTGGCTGCCGATGGCCGGCGGCGCGCGCCGGCGCGAAGGGCCGCTGCCGCGCCTGTTCAGGGGCAGCGTGCGGCTTGCGCTGGCCAACCCGGTCCGCGCCGTCGCGCTGTCCCTGGTGCTGCCGGTGCTCGGCTTCCTGTCGCTGCCGACGCTGACGGCGCAGTTCTTTCCCGGGGTGGACCGCGACCAGTTCACCATCGACGTGGAATTGCCCGACGGCGCCTCGCTCGCGCAGACCGCCCGCACGGTGCGCGCCATCGGCGAGCGGCTCGGCGCGGAGGATGACATCGTCTCGGTCACCTGGGTGCTCGGCCGGTCGGCGCCGGCCTTCTACTACAATATCGTGGGCAACCGCGACCAGGCGCCGGGCTTCGCGCAGGCGCTGATCACCACGACGTCCGCGGCGGCCACCGAACGATTGCTCAGCGCGCTCCAGTCCAGCCTGCCGCCGGCCTTCGCCGAGGCGCGGCTGCTGGTGCGCGGACTGGTCCAGGGGCCGCCGGTGGATGCGCCGGTGGAACTGCGCCTGGTCGGCCAGGATGTCGCCGCGCTGCGTGCGGTCGGCGAGGCGTTGCGCGCGCGCGTCGCCGCGCAGCCGCAGGTGGTGGTTGCGCGCACGACGATCGGCGGCGGCGCGCCCAAGCTCATGCTCGACATCGACGAGGCACGGGCGCGGCTGCTCGGCCTCGATCTCTCGCAGGTGGCACGGCAGCTGGAGGCGGGGCTCGAGGGCGTGATCGGCGGATCCCTGCTGGAAGGGACCGAGGAACTGCCGGTGCGGGTGCGGCTGGGCGCCGGGCTGCGCAGCGACCCGACCGCCATCGCCGACATGCCGATCCTGCCACCCAACGCCGCGGCGCTGTCGGCGCAGGGGCAGTTTCCCGGCGTCGCGCTGTCGGCGCTCGGCACGCTGCGGCTGACCCCGGCCGACAGCGCGGTGACGCGCCGCAACGGCGAACGGGTGAACACCGTGCAGGCCTTCCTCATGCCCGGCGTGCTGCCGCAGGAAGCGCTCGGCGCCATCCTGCGGAGCCTTGATGCCGAGGGCTTCCGCCTGCCCGAGGGCGTGCGGATGGAGACCGGCGGCGACGCCGATGCGCGTGCGTCGACGGTGCGCGCGCTCATTGCGCTGCTCGGGCTGATCGTGGTGCTGTCGATCGCCATCGTGGTGCTGACCTTCAATTCCTTCCGGCTCACGCTGATTGCCTTCATGGTGGCGGGCCTGTCGGCGGGGCTGTCGCTGCTGGCGCTCGCGGTCTTCAACTATCCCTTCGGCATCAATGCGATCATCGGCCTGATCGGGTCCATCGGCGTGTCCATCAATGCGGCGCTGATCGTCATCTCGGCGCTGCAGGAGGATGACGCGGTGGCGGCGGGGGACCAGGCGGCGATGGCCGAGGTGGTGGTGGGTGCGACCCGTCACATCCTGTCGACGGCGATCACGACCTTCGGCGGCTTCCTGCCGCTGATCCTGGGCGGCGGCGGGTTCTGGCCGCCCTTCGCCATGGCGATCGCGGGCGGCGTGCTGCTGTCGCCGCTGCTGGCCTTCTGGTTCACGCCGGCCGCCTTCGTGCTGGTGCGGCGGCGGCCACGCGCAATGGTGCCAGGTGGGCTGTCTCGGCGTGGGGACGTTGCGCGCCATCAGGCGACGACTCACGTCGTCGCGTCCCGTGGTGGAGTCCTCGCGCAGGCGGCATTGGCAGAGAAGGCGGGATGACCCCAGACGGTGCGGCTGTCGGTCAGATCGACTGGGGCGCTGCCGGAGTGCCGCGTGCCGCTCGGCCGGACCCGAGCGACAGGCTCACGATGGCGCTCAGATCGGACACACACCCGATGCGCAGGCCAGGTGCGTCATGTCCACCGCCTCGTGCAGCGCGGCATCCTCGATACCGTCGACGATCGCCGCGAAGCGCGCGGCGTGCACCTCCTCCTCCGGCAGGTATTCGTAGCCGAGTTCCTTGTCCGGGCGGCTCGGCAGGATGGCGCAGCAGCGGATCTCAGGCTGGTGGCGCAGCACGAGGTCGCGGAACGCATCGAGGTCGTGGCGGTCGGTGAAGACCTTGAGCGTGTAGCTCACCTGGTTGCCGCGCGCCGCACCGATCCAGTGGCGTTCCAGCAGGCCGAGCCACCGGTATTGCTGCGCCGGGGTGGCCTGCGGCGCGGTCACCAGGCGATCGCCGATGCCAAGGCGCTGGATCAGCGGCAAGGTCGGGAAGCCGACGATGGACATGCCCGGGAAGCTCTGCAGGCCGCGCACCGGATACCCGCGCGCCTCGTAGTCGCCCAGCAGCGGGTCGGCGTCGTGCGCCCAGCCGGCCTCGGCCTTCACGCCCTTGAACTGCACCCAGCGCAGGTACTGGCGACGCGCCGGCAGATGCGCGCCCTCGGTCAGGCCGAACAGCTTGCTGGTGGTGCCGGCCGGCTTGACGGTCGTGACCGTGAAGGGCGCCGGCATGCCGAGCTCCGCGGCATAGGCGATGCCTTCCTGCTTCGCCGCCTCCGACAGTCGGCCGAGCATCTCCCAGAAAGGCGCGCTGCGGTCCTCGTCCAGCAGGTCCTCGAAGCCGAAGCCCCAGCGCATCCAGGCCCATTCGTGCAGGCCGGTCGGGCCGATGCCCATCCGGTTGGTGCGGCGCACCTCGTCGGCGTAGAGCGCATCCATCGTGTTCGCGCGCATCAGGAAGCGCACGCCCAGGCGCACGCTGTCCTCGACGCGCGCATCCCATTGCGCTGCGACGTCGTCAGGCACCTGGCCCGGCGTCATCGCCGCAAGGTCGCGCGGGCAGGCGAGCAGCGGCGCGAAATCGGCGATCACGCAGTACCCGCCCGTGACGTGCAGCGTGATCTCGCCGCAGGGGTTGGTGGTGGCGGGGAAGCGCGCCTGCGCCGCGCGGTGGCCGAGCGCCGCGAGCAGCGGCACGGCATGGTCCGCGGCATAGCGCGCCGAGCGCACGTCGCGCCCGTCCGTGTGCACGGGCTTGGCCCAGGCGGTGCCGGTGCGGTGGTCCTCCAGCCGGTCGCCGTTGATGAAGCCGGGCTCGCCGTTGATGTAGCCGCAGGCCGTCGCTTCCTCGAACACCGCCAGCGCATGGCGGGCGAGCGGCGCGTCGCTGCCCGCGCGCGCGGCCCGCACGCCCGCCCAGAATTCGGCATCAACCATGACGGAGTTGTTGGCGGTCCAGAGACCGCCCTCGGCCTTCAGGCGGATGAAGCGGAAGATGCCCGGGTCGCGCCAGGACTTCGTCGCCATGCGCGCCGCGCGCCGCGCACCGCCGACCTGTACTTCGACCGACAGGTGGTGGTCGACCAGCAGCGCCTGCTCCCAGGGCGCCAGCGCCTCGTCAGCCGGGCTGCGGTGGCGCGCCGGCTCGATCACCTGGTGGCGCAGGTTCACGAAGGCGCGCATCAGCGACAATGGCCCCGAGGCCGGGCGCCCCTGCATGCCGGCGATCGGCGCGCCGCAGCGGCGGATGGCGGAGAAGTCGAGCAGGAGCGTGCGGTCCGCGGCACCCGCGAAGGCCAGGCTCTCCAGGAGCTCCACGGCCTTGCCCCAGCCCTCGCGGCTGTCGGCGATGACGTGGCGGATGGCGTGCGGCGGCACGGCCTGCGTTTCGCGCAGGATCTCGCGGGCGATGAAGGCGCGGATCTCCGCCTCCTGCGCCTCGCTCATCGCCGCGAGGGTGGTGCCCCAGGGCAGCAGGGCGAACTCGGCGCCGAAGCGGTGGATCTCCTCACGCGTGTCGGGGAAGTCGGGATGCTCGGGCGACAGGTGCAGCAGCAGCCGCGGCGCCTGGCCCCAATCCACCGCCACCAGCTCGTCGTCATAGGCGCGGCCGACGCCGCTGCCGTTCAGCAGCAGGTAGAACAGCGCGAAGCTGGTGATGGCGGTCGCGCAGTTGGTGAAGACCTCCATGTTGCGCGAGGGCTGCGCTGCGTCGCCATGCTGCAGGTGACGCCCGGAGGTGATCAGCGCGCCGGTGGCGATGGCGTTGCGCAGACGCGCCTGTTCGGCCGCATCGGCGCGTTCGCCCAGCAGCGCCATATTGCCGGCGGCGACGCGGTCAGCGACGCGGCCGAAATCCTCGGCGTCGTCCGGGCGGAAGACGGTGCGGCGCGCCACCGCGAGGCCCATGCCGGGATCGACGGAGCGCGCCGGTAGCGGTGCCTCGCCGAAGCCGGCACCAGGCATTGCAGGGAGAATCTGGCGCTGACGCGCGCCGGGGAGCGAACCGTCCATGGGCGACCTTCCACGCCGGCCGCAGGAGGTGCGACTCGGGCATGACCCAGGATATGGTATTCATCTAGCCTCGTCAGCCACCATATGTGGTGTGGCGGTCAGGCAGGCCGCCAGCGTCGTCGCGTCCAGGACCGCCATGAATCCGTCCTGCGCCCGCGCCAGCACGCCCGCCAGCCGGCAGGTCGGCGAGAAGCAGCAGGCCCCGCCATCGGCGCGAAAGCATTCGACCAGCGCCTGGCCGGCTTCGAGCCGGCGGACGATCGCGCCGATATGGATCTCGCTCGCTGGTCGGGCCAGCGTGACGCCGCCGCGCGCGCCGCGCTGCGTCCGCACCAGGCCCGCGGCCGACAGGTCCTGCACGATCTTCTGCACATGGTTGCGCGGCACGCCGATGCCTGCCGACAGCTCCTCGGTCGAGAGCTGGCGCGCCGGATCCTCGCCGAGCTTCAGGAGGATGCGCAGCGCAAAGTCGGTCGAAGCGAGAAGGCGCATTGGCGGCCCCCTGACAGGGAATGGGTAAGGCGTGCGTACAGCACGACGTCAGACGTGACCGAGGCCATCCAGGCCCGCAAGTCGGGTTCGCCGCGGAACGGCATCCAGGCCGAGACGACGACGTCGCGCAGATCGCCGAGCCGCGTGTCGAGATGCGCGGCGATGCGCGCGGACAGGGTCGCTCGCGTTGCTGCGCCAGGGGCGACGCGGGCGGCGATCAGCGGCGCGGCGGAAGCGCGCAACATCGCGCCGCTGCTGCGGGTCCACCGCCGCGAAGCCGCCGGCCGCATCCGGTTCCAGTTCGTGCTGGAAGCAGACGGGCGAGGCGAGGCTGTTGGTCGGTCGGGTCATGGCCGGCTTCCTTCGCTCCGGGCGCCAAGCAACCGTGGTGGCCGCAGAAATTAGCATTGACGATACCACAATTCTGATCGATGGTAATTGGTATCAAGGATACCGAATTGTACATGCACCCTGAAACCCCCGAACGCCGCGCCGCCCTGACACGGGATCTGCGCGCTGCGACCGGCCTGGACGAGGCGGTGCTCGAAGCCTTCCTGCGGGCCTTCTATGGCGCGGCGCGACAGGATCCGCTGCTCGGCGCCGCCTTCGCCGGCGTGGCGGACTGGGAGGCGCATATCGCCCGCCTCACGCAATTCTGGTCCTCGGTCGCGCTGATGACCGGCACCTATCACGGCCAGCCGATGCAGGCGCATGCGCATCTCGGCCTTGGCACCGCGCATTTCGCCCGCTGGCTGGCGCTGTTCGAGGAGACCGCCGCGGCGCGCCTGCCACCCGCCGGCGCGGCACATGTGGTCGAACGCGCCCGACGCATCGCCGCCAGCCTTGAGATGGGGCTGATCCCGCTTTCCCTGCCCAACCGGACCAGCAAGGGAGTACCCGCATGAGTGCCGCCACCGACCTCGGATTCGCCAATCGCCAGCTCGGCGACATCGCCGCTGCCCTGCCCGGCGCGACCGCCGTCTTTCGTCGCCGCAAGCTGGATTTCTGCTGCGGTGGCGCCGTGCTCCTGGCCGATGCCGTGGCACCCGATGCGCTGCCCGCGATCGAGGCTGAACTCGCGGCCCTCGCCCCCGGCGCGCCCGACGTGCCGGAGGAGACCGGCGCGCTGATCGACCACATCATCGCCCGCTACCACGAGGTCCATCGCGCGCAGGTGCCGGAGTTGATCCGCCTCGCGCGGCGGGTCGAGGCAGTGCACCGCGACCACCCCGACGCGCCGCGCGGCCTCGCCGACCTGCTCACCCGCATCGAATGGGAGATGGGCGACCACATGCAGAAGGAGGAACAGGGACTGTTTCCCATGCTGCGCGTCGGCCACGGCCCGGCCATGGCGATGGAGCTGATGCGCGACGAGCACGACGACCACGGCGCCCGCCTGCGCGAGCTCGAGGCCATCACGCACGGCCACGAGCCGCCCGAGGATGCCTGCAATTCCTGGCGCGCCCTCTATGCCGGCACGGCACAATTCGCCGAGGACCTGACGCAGCACATCCATCTCGAGAACAACGTGCTGTTCCCGCGCTTCGGCGCATGAGCACGATGGTGCCGGTCGGCGTGGTCACGGTCAGCGACCGCGCCTTCCGAGGCATCTACCAGGACCAGGGCGGGCCGGGGATCGAGGCGGCGCTGGCGCGCATCCTCGCCACCCCCTGGCGCCCGGCGCGCCGGCTGGTGCCGGACGAGCGGCCGGCGATCGAGGCCGCCCTGGCCGAACTCGCGGATGTCGAGGGCTGCCCGCTGGTCGTGACCACTGGCGGCACCGGCCCTGCGCCGCGCGACGTGACGCCCGAGGCGACTGCGGCGGTGTGCGACCGCATGTTGCCCGGCTTCGCCGAATTGATGCGCGCCGTCTCCCTGCGTGCGGTGCCGACCGCGATCCTGTCGCGCCAGGTCGCGGGGACCCGTGGTTCCTGCCTGATCGTCAACTTGCCCGGCAAGCCCTCGGCCATCGCCGAATGCCTCGATGCGGTGTTTCCCGCGATTCCGTACTGCATCGACCTCATCGGCGGGCCGCGGCTCGAGACCGATCCGGCCGCCTGCGTGGCCTTCCGGCCAAAGGGGGCGTGATGGCATTGTTCGCGCACGGCTTCCGGCCCTTCTTCCTCATGGCGGGCCTCGTCGCGCCCGCCGGCGTCGCGCTGTGGGCGCTGTCCTTCGCCGGCGTGCCGCTGCCGGAGGGGCCGCTTCCGATGATGCGCTGGCACGCGCATGAGCTCCTGTCCGGCTTCATCGGCGCGGCGATGGTCGGCTTCCTGATGACGGCGATCCCGAACTGGACCGGTCGGCGCGGCTATTCCGGGGCGCCGCTCGTGGTGATCGCGGGGCTTTTCCTGGCCGCGCGGCTCGCGCTGCTGCCCGGATCGCCCGTGCCGGCCGGCATCGCGCTGGCGCTCGCGCTGGTGCCGTTGCCGGCGACGATGCTGCTGGTGCTGCCTGCGCTCATCAAGGCGCGGACCGCGCGGCTGTTTGGCCCGCCGGTGCTGGTGATGGCCTTCTGGTCGGGGCAGCTGATGATGGCGGGGGAGGCCGCCGGCTGGTGGGATGCGCCCGGCTGGGCGCCGGGCCAGCAGCTGATGGCGAACATGGCGCTGGTGCTGGTCGGGCTGATCGGCGGGCGCATCGTGCCGGCCTTCACGGTGAATGCATTGCGCAAGGCGGGCCGTCCGGTGGAGCTCGCGCCGCTGCCCGGCGTGGATCGCGCGGCGATCCTGGCCCTGGTCGGCGTGGCCGCGGTGGATCTTGCCGCCCCTGGAGGCGTCGCGGCGGGGCTGGTCGCGGCGGTGGCGGCGGCCTGCGTCGCGCTGCGCCTGTCGCGCTGGCACGGGCTGCGGACGCTGCATGAGCCGCTGCTGTGGGTGCTGCACCTGGCCTACCTGCTGGTGGCACTGGCGCTCGCGCTCAAGGCGGCGGCGCTGCTCGGCGGCTTCGCCTGGTCGGCGGCCTGGCTGCATCTGCAACTCGCCGGCGCGATCGCGATGATGGTCATGGCGGTGATGACACGCGCAACGCTCGGGCATACCGGGCGCGGCCTCACCGCCTCGCCAATGACGACCGCGGCATTTGTCGCGTTGCTGGGGGCGGCGTTGCTGCGCGTCTTTGGTGGCGTCGCGCTGGCCGACCCGTTCCCCGGGCTGGTCGGCGCGGCGCTGCTCTGGGTGCTGGCCTTCGTGCTGTTCCTGGTCGCCTATGCGCCGATGCTGCTGCTGCCGCGGCCGGACGGGAAGCCGGGGTGATGGGCGACTGGGGCGAAGACGCCGCCGCCTGGGCCGTGTTCCTGGCCAGCCACATGCTGCCGGCGCGCCCGGCGCTGCTCGATGCGCGCCGGCGGCGACGCTGGGGCGAAGCGCGGTTCGCGGCGCTGCAGCCGCAGGGCACCTTCCGGGCAGCACCGCAGCGTCTGTTCCTCGGCATGGCGCTCTGGTTGGTGCTCGTGAGCGCCCATGTCTCGGTGATCGGGGTTTCGTCGTGGCCGGTCCCGCCCTGAACGCGCCTGTCGGCGCCGGGTGAACTGGCTGAGACACACGACGGAGGCCGCGGCAGTCGCGCAAGTCGCACCTAGCGCAGTGCGAGGCGCAAGGCTCTGCGTGTGCTGTCTGCGGCACTGCAGCTGCTCTGGCGCTGGCCGATTCGCCGTTCCGTGACTTGCGCTGCGAGCGGTGCCCCGGCGAGGTCCACCGCCGAGGCGCTGACGTTCCGCGCCGTCACGCGCACGCTGTTGTCGGACCACGCATGGCAGTCGAGCACGAAGGCGATGCTGCTGGTGTCGAGCGAGGCATCCGCGACGTCGCCCCGCCCTGCGCCCGGCAAGGTGACGTCGACGTTGCCGATGCACTTGCATTCGATGCAAACTACCAAGGCGGGGAAGGACAGGGCCCACGAGAGGAACCGATGAATACAGTCAAAGGCACTTTGGCCCAGAAGAGTGGCGCCCTGATCCATGTGCGTTCCGACGACATGGTCGTCGAGGCTCTGCGCCAGATGCGCGACAACCGTGTCCGGTCGGTGCTGGTTATCGACGACGACGTGCTGGTCGGTATCGTGACCCAGGGTGACTGCGCCATCAAAGTGCTGCTGCCCGGGCTCGATGCGAAGCAAACGCGGGTGAGCCAGGTGATGACGGGCAACCCGGTGACGGTCAAGCCGGACGACCAGCTGGAGGGCTGCATGACAATGATGGCTGCACGCGGGTTTCGCCATCTCCCTGTGCTGGACGCCGGCAAGGTCGTGGGCGTGATTTCGATCGGAGACGTCGTCAAGGACATCATTCGGGATCTGGAGCGCAACGTGGGGGACCTGATGGGATACGTCATGAGGGACGGCCCCGGAGGCTGACATACGAACGAAGGCGCGGGCGCCGGCGTCATTTTGCGGTGCCGTGCTGTCGTGACGCGAGCGGACTTGAAGACGCAGGCGCGGAAGCGCGGGGCCCGCCGGGCACGGTCGACACGATGACGATCGCCGGCAAAGCGCGTGATTGAACGCGCGATCCGCCGCTATCGCATCCATCCTGCGCGCCAGGGCCGGCGCGTTGGCGCGTTCGAGGACGGCCTGCCGCTGCAGTTCTGCGGGGAACTCCGTCACGCGCGGACAGGACCGTTCAGAAATCCCCACGCCGCAGCCGCTCAGCATCACGAGCCGCCGCATCTCCAACCGTCCTCGTCTGCTGTTCCTCGCGCATGGCCTCGACACTGCGGGCATCGCGACCGTCGCGGCGCCCCACCAGGTACGTGGCGCCAATCGCCGCCAGCGGTGCACGCGCGAGTGCGAGCCACTGACGGTAGGAGGCCAACAAGCGAGATTCCTGCTGCGGCGTCAGGTAAGCGGTGCGGCACGCGGACCTGTTGGGAGGATTGGGCCAAGAGCGTCGCTGAGATTGCGCGGGTAGACATACTGCGCATCTGCACGGCAGTGCAGGTCGAAGGGTCCGTAGAGCGGAAGGCGTTCGAGACGTTCCTTGCGGAGATTCGCGACGACCTGAACGACAGTCCCACCGAGGACGAGGGTATCGAGATGCTGGCCCAGCATGTCATCGCTCGACCCGTGTTCGATCCGCTGTTCGAAGGCTACAGCTTCGCCGCCAACAACCCCGTCTCCACAGCGCTACAAGGCGTGCCGCATGAGCCTGTCGGCGCCGGGCAGGCCGGGCAGTCCGAGGATCTCCGGGCCTGGCATCGCAGCAGGATGCCCGGCCGCCCGATCCGCCTGGGCAGTTGGCCTCAAGAGCACGATACGCCCTCCCGCGAGACTGCCCAGATGGTGCCCAACGGGCGGCCGGAAGGGACCCGGAAACGCCGGGTACCCGATGGAGGCCATCGGGTGGAAGCAGGCGGATATCTGCGGTTTCGATGGAGCAGCGGTGGGAACCGGAATCCAACCTTCTCTGGGGTGCGTCGGGCGCCTCTACGAGCGTGACAACTCTCCGAGTTCTGACACCGGGGCTCGGCAACCCGCCGGCAGGGTCGCGCCGATCAAGGCCCCGATGACAAGCGGGCTCCTGCGCCCGGGTCGGAGCCCGCCTCGGCGTCCAACTCGCGCAAGCGCTGCTCCAGAAGCTCGGCGTGGGCGCGCAGTGGCGCCGCGGCGGCCTCGACCTGCGTCGCCGTGAACCGCGGCGTGATATGCTGCGGGCAGTTCCAGTCGAAGCCGGCCACCTCGATCAGGAATCCGCGTTCGACCTTGCCCGGATAGCCCGGGACCGCGAGCCGTTCGAGCAGCGCCGGGTCCTCCGTCGTTCGCACCCGGCCGAGCAGCTTCAGCCGCGCGCGATGGGCGTAGTCCATGAAAAAGAAGGCCGCGCGGTCGTCGCCGGCCAGGTTGCCGAGCGAGACGTACTGCCGGTTGCCGCGGAAATCGGCAAAGCCGAGCGTCGTCTCGTCGAGCACCCGCACGAAGCCCGCGGGCCCGCCGCGGTGCTGGATATAGGGCCATCCGGTCTCACCCACGGTCGCCATGTAGAAACTGTCGCGCGCGCCGATGAAGGCGGCCTCCTCCGGGCCAAGCCGGTCGTGGTGCTGCTCGCCCCGATCCGACCGCGCATAGCCGGCGCGGCTGCCGTGGCGTTCCTGCTCCGCCCGCACCTGCGGTGTAAAGACCAGGTCCATGTAGGCGTGTGCCAAGCTGCGTCTCCTGCAAGCAAAGTTCAGTGTGGCCGGGATGTTCGGTCGCGCGCGGTCCAGGCAGCAAGCGGAACAGGCGCTCGATCTCCACGAGTGGCGGGTCGCTGATCGAGGCGAAGCGCAGGCGCGCAAGGCGCGCGCGCCGGACGCCCAATTCCAGTCTTCGTCGCTTCGGAACCAGCCGCCGCCGTCGTCGTGGGATTGATGTCGCGCGGGTGTTCATGCCCGCCCGGGAGCGGAAGGCGCCGCGGACCGCCTCTCGACGGCGTGTTCGCGGCGCGATCCAGGCTTCGCTGTCGCCAGGTCAGCTGCGGACGGCGAGGATCCTCGCCACGGCCTCCTCCGTGCGCCAGACGGCGTTCGCCACCATGCGGAAGTTGATCAGCGAGGCGAGATAACCATCACCCTCCGGCACCTTTGCACCCGCGGTCGCGTCCCTGACCACCGCGACCTCGAAGCCCTGCTCCATCAGCTCCCGCATGTGGCTCTCGACACACAGGTTCGACGACATGCCCGCGAGGATCACGTGGTCGACCCGCTGCTTGCGCAGCTGCAGGCCGACATCGTTCTGCTCCGGCCCATAGATCTTGTGCGGCGAGGCGATGATCGTCTTCCCATCGAAGATATAGGGCTTGTAGATGTCCACGAAGTCGGCGCCCGAGCC
The DNA here is from genome assembly GCF_918698155.1 of Roseomonas sp. CECT 9278. Taxonomy (GTDB): domain Bacteria; phylum Pseudomonadota; class Alphaproteobacteria; order Acetobacterales; family Acetobacteraceae; genus Neoroseomonas. The sequence continues at coordinate 215,293 of NZ_CAKKLX010000001.1, read as the reverse complement.
CTCGAAGCCGGTCATGTTGAGCGGGCCCGGGCGATCGAACATCTTGAGGCTGTGCATCACCCGCTCCAGCGTGCCCTCGAACTTCCAGCCATGGTCGGTCGGGAAGTAGTAGTGCGGGGAGACCACGACGGGGATGTCGGCCGCCTTGGCGGCGCGGAACAGGCGCTCGATGTTGGCGACCACGTTGTGCTCGCGCACGCTCTCGCCCACCACGCCCCAGGCGACGCCGCGCTCGGTCAGGAAGTCGTTCTGCGGATCGACCACCACCAGCGCGGTGCGGCCGCGCACCAGTTCCATGGTGCTGCGCGGCAGGGCGGGGTTGGGCGGGTCGGCGTAGGGCGAGGGCGTCTGCGCCGCCGCCGTGCCGGCGATGGCGCCGGCCGCGACGGCCCCGGCGACGGCGCGCATCGCGACGCGACGGCCGGGGTCGTTCGAAGCGGTCTCGTTGGTGTCCATGTGGGCGGTGTCCTTCGGGCGTTGCGGGAGGAGGCGCGGCGCGAACGCCGCGCCCGTGGCACAGCCAGGGATCAGGCGTTCAGGCGCGGCCAGTTCTGTTCGGCGCGGCCGAGCAGCGTGGCGCGATCGGCCCGCCAGAGGCCCATGACCCCCGCGTTGAAGAAGACGAACAGCTTGTTGTCGCGGACCTCCCAGCCGGCGACCGGGTCGATCGCGAACAGCTTGCCGTTCGCGACACCCCAGGCGCAGAAGCCGCCGTATTGCGGCTCGTAGCGCGCCGGGTTGCTCTGGAAGGCGTCGCGGTTCTGCGCCGTCGCGAAGCGATAGGTGCCGCCGCCCCGCGCGACGGTGAGGTCCTCGCGCCCGGCGACCGCCGTGCCCGCGAAATAGGCGACAGCGTCGTAGCCCATCAGCGCCTGGCCGGCATGCATCTGGTTGATGGTGCCGCCCGTGCGCGACTGCGCGAGCGCGAGGGAGGAACCACCGAGGGTGGCGCCGGCGAGGCCGCCGAGCATGAGGCGGCGGTTGATCATGAAGGTCATCGTCGTTTCTCCTGTGTGTGAAAGGCTGATCGTCCGCGCGGAAGGACGCTGCACCGCCGCGCCGGTGCCCTGCGCGCGCGGGTTCAGGCCGCGCGCCGTGGCGAAGGGGTCGCGCACCGTCCGGTCACGCCGGCGGTGCGTGCAGGCAAGGCGGGGTGCGGTGCGGACCCGGCCGGCTGCGTGTCGCCGCAGCCGGCCGGCCGCGCCTTACAGCCCGAGGTCGGACAGGCCGGGGTGGTCGGCCGGGCGCGGGCCGGAAGGCCAGCGGAACAGCCGCTCGGCCTCGGTGATCGGCCGGTCGTTGATCGACGCGAAGCGCAGGCGCATCAGGCCCTGCGCGTCGAATTCCCAGTTCTCGTTGCCGTGGCTGCGGAACCACTGGCCGCTGTCGTCGCGCCATTCATAGGCGAAGCGCACCGCGATGCGGTCGCCCTCGACGGCCCAGAGTTCCTTGACCAGCCGGTAGTCCAGCTCGCGCGCCCATTTGCGTTCGAGGAAGGCGCGGATCTGCTCGCGCCCCTGCGGGAATTCGGCGCGGTTCCGCCAGCGGCTGTCCGCGGTGTAGGCGCGTGCGACGCGCGCGGGGTCGCGGCTGTTCCAGGCATCCTCGGCGGCGCGCACCTTCACGACGGCACTCTCGCGCGTGAAGGGCGGCAGCGGGGGGCGGGTTTCGTGGGTCATGGCGCGGCCCGCCTCAGGCGGCGTAGTCGAAATCGGCGGGCAGCCAGGTGCGCGCGCTGCCCGCGCCGACGATGCGCCCGACGCCGGGGAAGGGCATGTGCGTCGCGGCGAGCGGCGCGCCCTCGGCGGCCGCCTGGTCGAAGAAGCGCGCGCGGGACGCATCGGCCGCCGCGCGGTCCTGTTCGAACAGGATGCCGATGCCCGGATGCGCCGGATGCAGGCCGGGGTGGAACAGCATGTCGGAGACCAGCAGCAGGCTCTCGCCGCCATCCTCGATGCGCACGCCGACCTGGCCCGGCGTATGGCCGGCGAGGTCGAAGGTGGTCACGCCGGGGATGATGCTTTGCGGCTCGTCCACGCGCTGCAGGCGCGGATAGAGCCGCACCAGCTCGGATGCCGCCTGGAACGAGCTTTTCAGCAGGTCCGGCGCCGCGGCCGCCTTGGCGGGGTCGGTGAAATGCGCGACGTCGCGGCGGTCGGCGAAGACCTCGGCATTCGGGAAGACGCGGCGGCCGCCGGCCACCAGCCCGGCGATGTGGTCGACATGCAGGTGCGTGGCGATCACCGCCTCCACCTGCTCGGGCCGCACGCCCGCGGCGGCAAGTGCCTGCGGCAGGCGGCCGCTGGTCGGGCTGACCGTGCCGGCCGGGCCGGCATCCACCAGCACGGTGTGGCGGCCGTCGCGGATCAGCCACTGGGTGAAGCCCGAGCGGATGCCGCTGGGCCGCGCGATGTGCATCCCGCGCGCCGCGCCCTCCAGCGCCTCCGGCGCGATGCCGGTGAACACCGCATAGGGGAAGTCGATGTAGCCATCGGGCAGGAAGCTCACCTCGAAGCGGCCCACGCGCCGGCGGATGACCGGCGGCGGCGCGCCGGGCGTGGTGGCGGCGGCGGTGGTGACGGCGGCGGGGCCTGCGCCCAGCAGCGGCGCGGCGAGCAGGGCGTTGCCGAAGAAGCGGCGGGAGAGCAGCGGCATGGGTGAGGTCCTTCCGAGCGATGCGCGGAAGATCACGCCATGGCGGTGCCGGCGGAATGCGCGATGCGGGCAACACTGCCTTCCGCCCGCGACAATGATCAGGCCGGCGCGGCCTCCAGGCGAATGGCGAGGTCGGATTCCAGCCGCGCGCGCAGCCGCGGCGCCGCGAGGTCGAGGAAGGCGCGCACCTTCGGCGCCACCAGCCGCGCCTGCGGTGTCACCAGGTGGACCGGCACGGCCGGCGCGCTGAACGGCAGGAGCACCGGCACAAGGCGCCCCTCGCGGATCGCGCCGGCCACCATGTAGCAGAGCGCAATGGTGATGCCCTCGCCCGCCTCGGCGGCGGCAATGGCGGCGGCCGCGTCGTTCAGCTCGAATCGTGGCGCGAGGCGCAGCGTCGCGACGCGCCCATCCTGCACGTAGCGCCATTCGCGATTGGGCATCAGGCCGGTGAAGCCGATCGCCTCGTGCAGGTGCAGATCGGCCGGGGTGGACGGCACGCCGCGGCGCGCCAGGTAGCTTGGGCTGGCGACCAGCAGCCGCCGAACACGCCCGACGGCGCGCGCGACCATGCTCGAATCCGGCAGGTCGCCGATGCGCACCGCGATGTCGACGCCCTCGTCGATCAGGTTCACCTGGCGGTCCAGCATCAGCAACGTGGCGCAGACGCGCGGATTGGCGCGCAGATACTCGGCGACCACGGGCGCCACGGCGGCGCGGCCGAAGGAGACGGAGGCCGTCACGGTCAGCTGCCCGGTCGGCAGCGCCATCTCGCCGGCGGCGTCCTTCTCCGCCTCCTCGAGCTGTTGCAGCAGGCTGCGCGCCTTGTCGAGGAACCGCAGCCCCGCTTCGGTGGGCACGACGCTGCGCGTCGTGCGGTTGAACAGGCGCACGCCGAGGCGTTCCTCGAGCGCCGCCACCGCGCGCGTGACGACGGGCGGCGAGAGGTGCAGGCGCCCGGCGGCCTTGGCGAACCCGCCCGTCTCCGCGACGGTGACGAAGATCTCCATGCTCTGCAGACGGTCCATCGTCGCCCCGCGTACCTGGTGCGCGGAGCCTGCGCCATTGCGCCAGGCGGAACAATCTCTTGCCGAAGGCGCGCATTCCGCGCCGCCGGCTTCGGGAGCAGCTTCCGCGACGACGCCGGCCATCAGGCTCGGTCGACGATGAGGAGCAACCCATGTCCCGCATCCCCACCCCCGCCAGCATCGATGCCGCGCCGGAAGCCGCGCAGCCGCTGCTGAACGCCGTGCAGAAGCAGCTCGGTGTGGTACCGAACCTGTTCCGCCTGGTCGCGAACTCGCCGGCCGCCCTCGAGGGCTATCTTGGCCTGAACGGCGCGCTGGCGAAGGGCAGCCTCGACGCCCGCACGCGCGAGCGCATCGCGCTGGCCGTCGCCCAGGTCAATGGCTGCAGCTACTGCCTCTCGGCGCACAGCTACATCGGCAAGAACATGGCGAAGCTCGACGATGCCGAGATCGCAGCGAACCGTGCCGGCGGCTCGACCGATCCGCGCGCCGACGCCGCGGTGCGCTTCGCCGTGAAGGTCGTGGAACAGCGCGGCCATGTCTCCGACACGGATCTCGCGGCGGTGCGCATGGCCGGCTACTCCGACGCGCAGGTCGTCGAGATCATTCTGCATGTCGCGCTCAACACGCTGACCAACTACGTCAACGAAGTCGGCGGCACGGAGATCGACTTCCCGTTGGTGCAGGCGCGCGTCGCCTGACCGCATCATGCGCCCCGGACGCAGGGCCGGGGCGCTTCCTCCGCTGAAGTACAGGCACCCATGCTCGACATCCACACGGCGCCGACGCCGAACGGCATCAAGATCCCGATCGCGGCGGAGGAACTCGGCATCGCCCATCGCATCGTCCTGCTTGAGCTCTCGCGCGGCGACCAGAAGCGGCCCGGCTTCCTCGCCATCAATCCGAACGGGCGCATCCCGGCGGTGGTGGACCGCGACGTGCCGGGCGACCCGCTTGCGGTGTTCGAGTCGGGGGCCATCCTGTTGCACCATCCATCAGCGTCTGCAGCCGATGCGCGTCGCGACCCAGTTCGGCCGCCGATCCCGCGGCGATGCGTGCCGGCCAGCCGCTTCAAGCGCCGGGCTCGAGCATGGCGCGGCTTCGGCCGAAGGATGGTCCGCTGGCATCCCCTTGTGTTTCAGAACGTCCAGAACAGCTGCGCCTGCAGCGTCGTCCAGTTCGAGGCGCTGCCGCCAGCGGCGGAGCGGATGGCCTCGCCGGGTTGCGCCAGGCCTGCGACACCCAGGAAATAGAGCCGCTCATTCAGCGGCATGCGAAGCACCAGCTGCCACTCCTGCCCAAGGTCGCGCGACGAGAGCTGCGAGAGCCTTGGATTGCCGCCGAGATTGTTGAGCTCCAGCGCGCGGTTCAGGTACCAGTCGAGGGTGAGGTTCGTGCCCTCCCACGGGCTGACGTTCAGCCGCACGCGATGGACCGCGCGGTTGGACTGCGTCAACAGCTTGCCCATCGTGATGCCCTGCAGCCATTCGTCGAGGCCGCCGGAATAGAGCGTGTCGAAGCGCTCGTAGCGCGAGGTCGCGGGATTGTCGCCGCTGAAGGCCGCGTAGCGATAGGACAGGCTCGGCGTCCAGGGCAGCGAGCGTGCGATGTAGCCGGCCTGCGCGTAGCCGCCCCAGGCCGACATCGGGAAATTCTGGTTGGACTGATGCGCCAGCGCTCCTTCGAGCCAGACGCCCGGAAGGACGTCCGGGTCGGCCCACCGGCCACGCGCCGCCACGGTCAGCAGCCCTTCGCGTCCGCCGGGTGAGCCGGCGTTGGGCACGAGATAGGCCGTGTCCGATGCAGGGACGTAGATTGCGTTCACCGCGGCGTGGCTGTGCATGTCGAAATTGTAGCGCAGGCTTCCGCCAAGCAGCTGCGTGCGGGAGAGGATATCCTCGCTGCGGTTCGGCTCCAGCCAGAAGCCGTTGAACACCCAGTTTCCGGCGCGCAGGTTGACCAGGGCAGCCGTGTCCGCGGCTGTGCGCGGCGAGAGATAGACGCCCGGCAGCCAGCCTGCGTTCAGCCGCTGGGTGAAGCGCGCGAGCAGGAAACCGTCCTCCAGCGTGAAGCTCTGCTTGCCCACGGAGGCGTTGACGCGGAGGTCGCTGTCAGCGGGCGCGTAGATCAGCCCGGCATAGGCGCGGTTCAGCTCGTTGGCGGAGCGCGTGTCGTCGCGAAAAATGTCGCGCCCCGACGTGATCGCGGCCAGCCCGGTGACCGCGCCATAGAGGTAGAAAGGACCGTCCAGCAGCCGCGTCGCGCCGCCGATGCCGTATTCGGCATAGGCTTCGGCCCAGCTGGCGCGTGCGCCCGTGCCGACGCCCTGCGGCGGATTGAGCGCCAGCGGGCTGCCGCGTGTGAAGGTGGATGGCCTGCCGAACCAGGGATGGCCGTCGGAGAACGTGCCGAGCCCGCCATTGGCGATGAAAGTCAGGAGGCTCCGCTCGTCGCGCCAGATCGTGGGGAAGCCCCGGATCCCCTGCTCCGCCAGTATGCCCGAGGGACCGCCCGGCGCCGCGCCGTCGCGCACGACGCGCAGCACGATGGTCAGGCTGCGGTGCGCGCTGTCGACCGCCAGCCGCAAGGTCGCGTCGCTGACGCCTGGCAGCGCGCGCACGCGCCCCAACGCCGCCTCCGTGACAATCGGATCGAAGGGCATGCCGGGCGAAAGGCCGAAGGCGCGCCGCGTGGCGGCTTCAACGGTGCCCTGGGCATCCGGCTCTCCCCGCAACTCGACCTCGACCGCGCTGATCGTGGCACCCTCCGCGAGTGCCGGAAGATCTGCCGTGCCGGGGCCACCGAGGCCGGTCGCGTTGCCAGGGCTCTGCGCGCGCGCCGGCGTGGCCAGCGCCAGCAGCGCCAGCAGGGCAACCGCGATCCTCAATGGCCGAAGAGGCGCACCACGCTGCCGCCGCCATGGACGTTGATGGTCTGCCCGCTCACCCAGCTTCCGGCCGGCGAGGCGAGCCAGAGCATGGCGTTGGCCACGTCCTTCGGCGTACCGGGGCGGCCGGTCAGCGTGTCGGGATGCATCATCCGTTGCTGCGTCGCCGCGTCGATGCCGGCGGAGGCATAGCCCGCTGTGATCACGGTGCCGATGAGGATGGAATTGACCCGCACCTTCTTTGCCAGCGCATGCGCCAGGCTCACCATGAGCTGGTTCAGCGCCGCCTTCGCCGTGCCATAGGCCAGGATGTCGTAAGCCGGCACAGCGGAGGAGAACGAACCGGAATTGATCACCGCCGGGTTCTTCGCCGTGAGCAGGTGTGGCATGCAGGCGGCGGTCATGCGGTAGGCGCTGATCGTGTTCAGCTTGTAGCTGTCGATCATCTGCTCCTCGGTGACCGCGAGCGGGTCGGGATTCACGCCGCCCCAGCCGACGTTGTTCACCAGGGTGGACAGCCCGCCAAAGGCCGCGACGGCTGCCGCCACCGTCGCTTTGATATCGGCCTCCTTCGTCACGTTGCAGGCCGTCCCCCGCACATCCTGGCCGGACTCAGCGGCGATCGTCGCCGCCGTCGCGGTCGCCTTGTCGCCGTCGAGGTCGGCGATCATCACCTTCGCGCCGGCGCCTGCGAAGGCGCGCGCGATGCCGGCGCCGATATTCTGCGCGCCGCCGGTGATGATGACGGCGTGGCCATCCATGCGGAAGGCGGCGAGGGGATCATAGGTCATGCTGTGCGTCCTTCCGCTTCAATCCAGTTCCTGCACGCCGCCGCCGCTGATCGTCAGCACCTGGCCGCTGACCCAGGTCGCCAACGGAGAGCAGAGGAAAAGCACCGCGTTGGCGATATCCGACGCCTCGCCAAGCCGGCCGAGCGGCGTGTGCTTCAGCATGGCCTTCTCGATCTCGGGCGTGAGCACGCTGGACAGCGCGGCGGTGCGGATGGCCCCGGGTGCGATGGCGTTCACGCGGATGCCCATCGGGCCGAGGTCGAAGGCGATGTTGCGCGTCAGGTGGTTCACCGCCGCCTTGGACGAGGCGTAGGAGGCCATACGCGCATTGCGGTTCTCACCGGCCATCGAGGAGATGTTGACGATCGCCCCGCCCCCAGCGGCCTGCATGTGCGGCGCCGCCAGCTGGCACAGGCGGAACACCGAATAGACGTTCAGCCGGTAGGCCCAGTCGAAGTCGGACATCGGCATGTCGAAGGGCTTGGGTCCGCCGCCGCCGGCATTGTTCACCAGGATGTCCAGCCGGCCGAAGCGTGCGATGGCCGCATCCGTCAGCGCGGTCAGCGCGGCTTCGTCGGTCACATCGCAGGCCCGGGCGATGGCATCGCCGCCGCGCGCGCTGATGGCGTCCGCGACCGCCTGTGCCGTGGCGGCATCGCGGTCGCTGACCACCACGGCCGCGCCCGCCGTGGCGAGCGTCTCGGCCGACGCGCGGCCGATGCCCGCGCCAGCACCCGTCACGATGGCCACCTGGCCATCGAGCCGCATCTCCACAGCCATGAACATCTCCCCCAGCGTGCGCTTGCCGGGGGGGTCTGCCGAGAGGAGGCTTCCACCGCAAGGCAGTAGGTGCCCAAAATGGGCGTCTGGCGCGAAGTGCTTCGCGCCGGCGGCGGCGACGGCGGGAACCAGGCATGAAACCGGAGGGGCCAGGCGGGCCGAATGGCGATCATCGCGCCGCAGACGGCTTCATCCGCGCCTATCGGGCACGCTTTCCTGAATACCACCTCGCATGGTCGATCTTCTTCGTTTCACACATGTCGGATCTGCGTCGGCAGATGGGGGACCTGGACGACGCGCTGCTGCTCGCCGCGTTCGGCCTGGGCCCGGTCGGGCAGAGGGCGCGCTTTGCAAGGGGCCAGGGTCGGAGCCGCGACGCCCGCAAGGGGCAGGACGGTCCGGCCGATGCCGCAACAAACGCGCAGCGCCTGGCCGATCTTACAGGCATCCCCCGCGAGACGGTGCGCCGCAAGCTCGAGGCATTCCGTCGCCGCGGCTGGGTCGAACAGGCGGAAGATCGCACCTGGAGGCTCGCCTTCGACGGCAGCGGAAGTGCGCTGGTCGCAACGGACCTCGCCGAGGCCAATGCAGCCTTGTTGGACCGGCTCGCTCGGCTCATCGCCGAGTTCGATCGGCTTGAACGCGAAGGGCTCGGTTAGAGCGCGAACGAGAATGAAAGCCGGCACCTTCCCATGCTACTCGGTCCAATGCTTCGAGCGTGGGGCGCTGCTGACCGTTGGGGCCACTACGACGCCGCGATGGCCTTCAGGATGCCGGTCAGGCTTTGTGCCTTCATCAGGCTATCCGCGGCTTCGTCACCCCGACCGAGAGCGTCGCCGCCGCCGGGTCGAATGTCGCCGCGGAGATGTTCCATGCCATCAGGCCCGGCGCCGCGGCTGGCGCCACGTCGACTGGAACCGTGGCTCCATCATCGTCGAGCATGCCGGTCGGCGTGATGGCCCGAGGACGAAATCTGGGAGGTCTCGGCGGATCGGGATGCGTCCGGTCGTCCACGACGTCCTGCATGCGATGTGGGTTCGGCGTGGGCATCCCGAAGCCGGGCGCGTGATCCCGGATGTGATTCAGCGCGATACGATGGCCACCATCTACGGGCCGCCAGCATCGCTGAAATCGTTCCTCGCCCTGCATGTGGCCAATGCCATCGCCTACGGCATGGAGTGGCGCGGCAAGCCCATCAAGCCCGAACGGGTGGCATACATCGCAGCGGAGGGTGCCAGCGCGGTGGGTGCTCTGCGGAACGAAGCATGGCGCATCTACTACCAACAGGACGTGACGCGATCTCGGATGTGGAGGAGACGGTGGAGTTGCGCGCCGTCCGCCTGACGCTCGCGCTCTCGCCGGTGCCGCAGGAGGTGGTGGATATCGCGCTGGCCGACCGCAGCTATCGGCTGCGGCCGGTCACGCTGTGCGGTGCGCTGCTGGATGCGCAGGGCGCCTTCGTGGCGGACCCGTTTCCGCTCTGGGCGGGGCTGATGGACACGATGGAGGTGACGGACGGCGCCGAGCCCTCCGTGGCACTGGCCTGCGAAAGCCGGCTGGTGGACCTCGAGCGGGCGGAGGTGCGGCGGTACACGGACGCCGACCAGCAGGCCGAATACCCCGGCGATCGGTTCTTCGAGTTCGTACCGGCGCTCCAGGAGGCGGAAATCCGGCTGCCGATCCAGTGAAGGGCTCGCCTCTCGTCCGCCGCTAACGACCGTGGCGACCCAGCACCTCCGTCAAGAGCGCATTCGGAGTCACCGCCGACCCTCGCTGAAAGATCACTGTCGACGCGCCGGGCGCGGTGGCTTCACCTTGCCGGGTATGCGCTGCCAACGCTGGATCGCCACATCGACATAGCGCGGATCGATATCCACCGCGTGGCAGACCCGCCCGGTCGTCTCCGCGGCGATCAGCGTCGTGCCGCTGCCGAGGAAGGGATCGTAGATCTCTGACAGCACCACCGGATCGGACACGCACGACCTCGACCACTCTGCTGCCGGAAGCACCTGCGCGACGTGGAATGGTCAGAAGTTCACGGCGATCAGAAGCTTCGGGCTTGTCGTCCCTGAAGCGGGCGAATACGCGGTCCTTGTCGTCCATGGACGTCCCGTGCGGCGGGGTGAGGCGGCACCTCGATGCCGCAAAGATGCTTGGTGGTCGATCAACGATTCGCCGCAATGCAAGCTTGCTGAGGCAATCGGATTACTGAATTTCGGATGCCAAGCCAGAAAAACTCGCCCATAGTTCAATGGCTTAAGCTTGAGGATAAAAGCAGCCTACCCTCAAGGTTTGGAGACTCTCCACTCTCTCCCGTCCGAACTCGCCGGTTGTTGTGACTTCGAACCATCAAGGTTCGTTCACAGACCACGGCCAAACCTGCGCCCCAGCGCGGACTGCCGTGTGGGAGAGACAGGTTGTGAGAGAGAGTATTGGAGCAGCGGTGGGAACCGGATTCCAACCTTCTCTGGTGTTTATGAGACGCGTCTCGCCGTCTGAGTCATCGCCCGGTGTGCAACGCTACGCTCCCGCGGTGCGGGTCTGAGCCGTCGTCGGCAAGACCAGCGTCACGCCCAGCAGAAAATCACTACCTTGCGGTCCATCGGGAGGATCGCGCAGCGCACCACCACTCTATATGATCGCGGTCACATGAGCCTCGATCTCCTCAGCACCCTTCCACCCGGCCGTGATGTCGCTCTGGCAAGGGGCTACCAACTTTTCTTCGCCGGCGATCCTGCCCTCGGCCTTGTTCTCGTGCAGGACGGGACGCTGGAACTCATCCGCACTTCGCCAGAAGGGCGCCGGCTGGTGCTGCATCGCGCCGGGCCTGGCGACACCTTCGCAGAGGCCTCGCTCTTCGAGACCCACCATCATTGCGACGCTGTCGCCGCGGTGCCGAGCCGTGTGACGGTGTTTGCAGCATCAGATCTGCGGCGGGCGGCCGAGACCGATCCATCGCTTGGCTGGCGCATCGCGGCACACCTGGCAGCGCGCCTTGTCGCGGAGCGTGCGAGGGCTGAGCGCCTGGCCCTGCCTCACGCGGCGGATCGGATCCTCGACGTGCTGCATGCCCTGCCGTCGGAGCCTGACGGTTCGCGGCGGCTCGATAGGTCCTGGAAGACCCTGGCAGCGGAACTGGGCCTGTCACACGAAGCGACATACCGCGCCCTTGCCCGTTTGGAACGGGCGGGACGGCTTCGGCGCGACGATGACGGCAGCGTGCACCTGCCCGTGGTGGCCGCAGCATGAAGCCCACCGCACGCCCCTCGATTGCCGGCGAGGTGGGCGGCGCCTTCGGCGACCTTGGTACCTTGCTGCCTGTCTTGCTCGGCGCAGTCGCGGTTGCGGGCATGTCGGCCGGCGGCGTGCTGGTGGGTTTCGGCGTGTTCCTCATCGCGACCGGTGTCATCTACCGCCTGCCGATGCCGGTGCAGCCGATGAAGGCGGTCGGCGCCCTCGTGATCGCCGGCGGGCTGGTGCCGGGCGAGGTTGCAGCCGCGGGGATCGCGGGCGGGCTGATCCTGCTGGCGCTGACGCTATCGGGTGCAACGGCCTGGGCGGCGCGCGTCGTTCCGCGCTCTGCGGTGCTGGGTCTGCAACTCGGCGTGGGCGCCAGCATGGCATGGATCGGGATCGGGCTTGTCTGGGCGGGGCCGCTCACAGCGGGCATCGCCCTGGTCCTGCTGCTCGGCCTGCCGCGGCTCGTCCCACGTCTCCCTTCGGTGCCGCTTGCCCTCGCAGCCGCCATTGCCGTGGATCTCGCCGCAGGCACGGCGCTGCCGCCGATGCCCTCGGTAGCCTTCGCCATGCCGCCGCTCGTTTTGCCAGGCAGCGGCGAGGAGGCCTGGCACGGGCTGCTGTTCGGCGCGTTGCCGCAACTGCCGCTCACGCTCGCCAATGCCGTGCTGCTGCCCGCCCTTTTGGTCCGCGAGATGTTCCCGCCCGCCTCGGCGGCGCATGCCTCTGAACGCCGGCTCGGCTTGGTCACGGGCGGAGCGAATGTGCTGCTCACGCCCTTTGGGGCCCTGCCGATGTGCCATGGCGCGGGGGGGCTGATTGCACAGCATCGCTTCGGGGCGCGCACCGGCTGGGCGCCGGTCCTGCTCGGCGCGCTGCTGCTGCCGATGGGCCTGTTCTTCGCGGAGGACGCGGCTCGCCTGCTCGCGGTGGTTCCATCGGGTGCGCTCGGCGCGTTGTTGATCCTCGCTGGCAGTGATCTCGCTCTGTCGCGGCGGCTGCTCGAGGTCCGCAGCGAGTGCCGGCCGGCCATCGCCGCCGCCGCAGTCGCGACCTTCGCACTGAACCCCGCGCTTGGCATCGCGGCCGGCTGGATCGCGGAATGGGCCCGAACGAGTCTGCGTCCCAGGCGGCGCGCTGACGAAGTCTAGATCAAGGGAGCCGATACCGATCCCACATGACCGCAGTCATACGCTTTGCATGGCGGGAGGCCGTACCTTGTCCAGCAACACGTTTCCGCGGAGCACTTCATGTCGCCAAAGCACTTCGCCATCATGGCTATGGCTATCCTCACCGCTGCAGGCGCCCTCGGCGCGCTGCATCTTGCGCCCGTGGCAGCCCAGGCTCCGCCCCACGGTCACGCGGGGATGCACCGGCCGGCTACAGCCGCAACACCGACGCTGCCCGGCCAGGACGCCTTCGGCACGATCCAGGAGATCGTCCGCATCCTGGAGGCCGACCCCACGACCGATTGGTCCAAGGTGACCCTCGCCGCATTGCGCGAGCACCTCATCGACATGAACGAGGTCACGCTCAAGGCCGTCGCCGCGGAGCGCCCCGTTGACGGTGGGATCGAGATCGCGGTGACCGGTACCGGCCGGACGCTCGACGCCATTCTGCGCATGATCCCGGCCCACGCCCGTGAACTGGACCAGCTGCCTGCCTGGCGTGCCCGCACGGAGGTGCTGCACGATGGCATTCGGCTCACAGTGACGTCCGCTGATCCGGGGGAGGTCGTGCGCGTCCGTGGGCTTGGCTTCATCGGGCTTCTTGTCAGCGGCGCCCACCACCAGCCGCATCACCTTGCCATGGCGCGAGGCCAGCACTTCCACTGAGTTCTAATCGGAACGTGGATGACGCGTGGGTGCATCGACGATCGCTGGCGGCGGACGTGCGACTCGGTACAAGCGGCTTCTGCCGATGATCGCTCTGCTCTCGCGCGGCTGCCGGGCACGGCTTCCCGTGCCCGGCCGGGGGCACCCGTCGCGGCGAGCTCTTCGGCCCTTACTTGAGCCGCCGTCGCAGAGCTGCGCCCAGGCTGTCCACCACCACGACGCAGGCCAGGATGGTGATGAGAATGGCCGCTACCTGGTCATAGGCGATTAGGCGAAGTGCTGCGATCAGCTCGAAGCCGATGCCGCCCGCCCCCACGATGCCCAGCACGGTCGAGGCACGGAAGTGGTATTCCCAGCGGTAGATGGTGATGTCGGCCAGTTGCGGCAGCACCTGCGGCAGCACAGCCTTGGTAATGACCTGAACGCGCGTGGCACCGGCCGCGCGCGCGGCCTCCACCGGACGCGGATCCGCGTGCTCGATGGCCTCAGCGTAGAACTTTCCGACCATGCCCACCGAATGCAGCGCCAGCGCCAGCACGCCAGGCAGCGCGCCGAAGCCCACCGCCGCCACGAAGATAATGCCGAGGATCAGTTCCGGCACCGAGCGCAGGAAGGAGAGCACCAACCGCGTGACGTGCCCCAGCGCCGGGTGCAGCGTGGTGTTGGGCGCGGCCAGCAGCGCCAGCGGTAGCGAGAGGATCACCGCCAGGATGGTGCCGGCAATGGACATGGCCAGCGTGTCCAGCAGCGGCCTCATCCAGAATTGCCAGCGCGAGAAATCCGGCGGGAACATCTCCGAGCCGAGCTGCGCCAGCGCCGGAATGCCCTCGGCGAAGCGCTGCGCGTCGAAGAAACCCGTGATGGCGAGCGCCGCGACGCAGATCGCCAGCACGCCTGCCACCAGCAGCGCCTGGCGGCGCCCGTCGGCACGCTCGGCCGCCAGGATGCCCTGTTGCATTGTCCCCGACATCAGCTCATCCGACCGAGGTCAAGGTTCAGGATGCGCGCCGTCTCGCGCAGCACGTCGTAAGCAGCGTCGTCAGTGGCGGCGAAGCCCTCCACGCGGAAGTTACGCAGCAACTCACCGTCGCGCAGGTTTAGGAAAGCATTGCGGATGGCCTGCTTCAGCTCGGGCGCCAGGTTGCCCTGCATCACCATCGGGTAGTTGGGGATGGGATCGGAGAAGGCGACGTCCACCAGCCGCTCGCGCTGGATGACATTCCGTGCCAGCAGCGAATGGAAAATCAGCTCCGACAGCGCGCCGACCGGGGCGCGGCCCGACTGCACGGTGCGGGCCACCGCGTCATGCGTGCCGACATGCACCACGCGGAAGTCGCGCTCGCCCACCAGGCCGGTGCGGCGCAGGATGGTGGCGCGCGGCACCAGGTGCGAGGAGGTGGAGGCCTGGTCGCCGAAGGCCATCGGGTGGCCGCGCACATCCTCCAGCTTCTTCACCGGACCGTCGGCGGTTGCGATGATGATGGAGCGATAGGTGGGCGAGCCGCGCTCGACACCCACGGCGAAGGGCTCGATGCCCTCGGCGCGGGACTTCGCCAGCACGTAGGAGAACGGCCCGAAATACGCGATCTCGATGCGGCCGAAGCGCATCGCCTCGATCATGGAGGAGTAGTCGGTCGTCACCACCACCTGCACGTCACGGCCCAGCGCCTGCATCAGATGCGTGCGCAGCGGCTGCGCGTTCTGGATGATGGTGGAGGCGTTCTCGTCTGGCAGCAGCGCCATGCGCAGGCGAGTGGGGTTCTGCGCCTGGGCATGGGCCTGGGTCGCGGCCAGCGCCGGCAGCAGCAGCGGTGCGGCGAGCAGGGAGCGGCGGTTCATGGCGTGGTCTCCAAGATGCGGGTGGCATGTACGGGGGTGGGCGCGGTGCCGCCGTAGATGCGGCGGATCGCTGCCTCATCGAGATCCTTGGGCGGTCCGTCGAACACAACGCGCCCGCCACCGATGCCGATGATGCGGTCGGCGAACTGGCGGGCGAGGTCGACCTGGTGCAGCGAGACGATGGCGGAGAGCCCGTCCTGCCGGCAGATGTCGTGCAGCAGGGCCAGCACGCGCTCGGAGGTGGCGGGGTCGAGCGAGGCCACGGGCTCGTCGGCCAGGATCAGGTTGGGCGCCTGGGCGAGTGCGCGCGCGATGCCCACGCGCTGCTGCTGCCCGCCGGAGAGCTGGTCGGCGCGGCGCAGCGCAAATTCCAGCAGGCCCACGCGCTCCAGCGCGTCCAGTGCGAGGTGCTTCTCGGCGGGCGAAAGCGGCAGCAGGCTGCGCAGGGTCGAGTGGTGGCCCAGGCGGCCGGTTAACACATTGGCGAAGGCGGTCAGCCGGCCGATCAACTGGTGTTGCTGGAACACCATGCCGGTGGAGCGGCGGTGCTCACGCCAGCCGCGCGTGCCGCGCACCACGCCAAGGCGGCTCGTCTCCACATGCCCCTCGCTGAGCGGCACAAGGCCGTTGAGGCTGCGCAGCAGGGTGGATTTCCCGGCGCCCGAAGGGCCGAGCAGCACGGTGAAGGCGCCCTCAGCGAAGTCGAGACTCGTGGAATGAAGTGCGCGCGTGCCATTCGGATAGACGACGCCAGCGGCGATCAGTCGTAGCGCAACGGCGCGGTCTCTTTGATCATTCATTTGCAACTCCACGCTTGTTTGATAATTTATCGCCGTATAACCCGGCCACGACGGCTATCGGAGTGACGTCTCGATGAAACCCGCCCCGCCACCTCGCATCCTCGCGACGCAGCCACTGCACGAGCGCGTCCTCGCGCGCCTGCGGGGCTTTGCCGCCGTCGAGATGAACCCGGGCCCCGAGCCCTGGCCGGTCGTGGAGCTGCGCGCCCGCGCCGCCGAGGCAGACGGGCTGCTCGCCTTCATGACGGACCATGTGGACGAGGCCTTCCTCGCTGCCTGTCCGCGGCTGCGCATGATTGGCTGTGCGCTGAAGGGGGCCGACAACTTCGACCTTGCCGCTTGTGAGCGCCGTGGCGTGGTCGTCTCCGTCGTGCCGGACCTGCTGACCGCGCCTACGGCCGAGCTTGCGGTCGGGCTGCTCATCGGCCTCGGCCGGCATGTTCGCGTAGGTGATGCGCTAGTGCGCGGCGGCGGCTTCGCGGGCTGGCGGCCGATTCTCTACGGAGCCGGGCTCGAAGGCGCGACAGTTGGGCTGCTGGGCTTCGGTCGAGTGGGCCAGGCTGTGGCTGCGCGGTTGCAGGGCTTCGGCTGCCGGATCCTTGGCCATGACGCGGGCGCCCCGGCCCCGCCGGGTGTGACCGCTGCGCCGATCGAGGAATTGCTGCCAGTGGCCGATGCGCTGGTGCTGGGCCTGCCGCTGACGCCCGCCACCCACCACATCCTCGACGCGAGGCGCTTGGCGTTGCTGCCGGCCCACGCGCTGGTGGTGAACGTGGCGCGTGGCTCGCTGGTGGACGAGGCGGCGGTGGCGACGGCCCTCGAAGCCGGGCGCCTCGGCGGATACGCGGCCGACGTGTTCGCCATGGAGGACTGGGCCCTGCCGGACCGTCCGCGCGAGATCCCGCCTGCGCTGCTCGCGCACCCACGCACGTTGTTCACGCCGCATCTCGGCTCGGCCGTCGCGCAGGTGCGCGAGGCGATCGAGATGGCGGCCGCGGAATCGATGGCCGCCTTCTTCGCCGGCGCGCCGGTGCCGGGTCTGATCGGAAGGGCGGCATGATGCTCGACCTCGGCCTGCTGAATAGCTTCGTCGCGGTCGTCGAAGATGGAGGCTTCCGCGCTGCGGCGCGGCGGTTGGGCGTGTCGCAGCCGTTGCTGACCCAGCGCCTACACCGGCTGGAGGAGGAACTCGGTGTGCCGCTCATCCAGCGCAGCCGCCGAGGCGGTACCCCGACGCCACAAGGGCAGCGCCTGCTGCCGCATGCCCGCCGCCTTGTGGAAGGCGCACGCCAAGCTGCGAGCCTGTTCACATCGCGTCCGCTGGTCATCGGCTCGGCGCGCAATCCGGGCCTTTACCTCCTTCCGCCACTGCTGCGTGCAGAAGAGGAACTGCGCCTCGGCTCCAACCCAGAGACACTCGAGTTGTTGGCGGCTGGCGAGACGGACATCGCTTTCACCGAATGGTGGGACGGACGACCAGGCTTCGAGGCGTTGCCGTGGCGGGAGGAGCCAGTCATCGGCATCGTGCCACCAGGCCACCGCTATGCGGGCACGGAACCGATACCGCTGGAGATCTTCCTGGCCGAGCCGTTGATCGGCGGAGAACCCGGCACCGGCATGGGCCGGGTGCTGGCCGAGGCCTTGGGCAGCGCGGCACCCCCGATGCGCGTGGCCCGGGCGATGGGCAGCACTGAGGGCGTGAAGCGAGCGGTGGCGGCGGGGCTTGGCGTCTCGGTGCTGCTGGAATGTGCGGCGCGCGACGAGTTGGCGGCGGGCTCGCTCGTCAGGGTCGCCCTTGCGGGCCCGGCCATGCGCCGACAGATCTGGGCAGTGCTTCCCGCCGATTTGCCGCGGCGCGCGCCGGCGCGGCTGTTCTATGAGCGCGTGCGCGAGCTGGCGTAGATCTTTCGGAGGCAGCGCGCCCGGGCTTGAACCATTGCCTATCGCGGAGGCTCCGTCCCTATGGGTTCCTGCGGATACTGCGGCGACCGTTTCGCCCTCAGGCTACTTCAACAGTCAGGCCCGCGACCTTGTCGTGCCTGGAATCCTGAGCCGCGCAGTGCCTCAACAGCATCGAACGACAACACGCAGTATGGTCCGCGGCAATAGGCGACGATCTCCATGTCGCGTGGCAGCGCGAGCATGGCCCGATTGAGCGAGGCGAGAGGCACGATCAGGGCGCCGGGCAGGTGGCCGGCCGCGAATTCATCCTCCGGACGCACGTCAAGCACGACGACGTCGCGCGCCTTCAGCCGGCCGAGCAGATCCTGCCGCGTCACGGCTTCCAGGCTGTCGCGGGCGGGCGTCACCACGGAGATGTTCAATTCGGCAGTCGGTCGGGCGACGATATGGCTCATCGACGCAGCGCGACGCTCATTGCGTGGCGCGCTCCGCAGGCGGCGGAGGAGCAGCCCGTGGCTACCCGTCTACCAGCGCCACGCAGAGCGGCGCGTGCCCGCATGCCCGCACAAAGCTGAGCAAATCGTCCGGGCGGATGCTCGTGCTGCCTGTCTGCTCCAGCGGGTGGAAGTTGAGCCATTCAGCAGCCAGCAGCGCGGCCTCGATCACCGGCACCACGGCCTGCTCCGTGTCGTTAATCAGCCCGAAGGGCGTTATCGCTCCCGGATCGACGCCGAGCAGGCCACGAACCTGCTCCGGTGTGGCGAAGCCAAGGCGGCCCTGACCGCCGACGCGCGCATGCAGCGTCTTGAGGTCGAAGACGCTGTCCTCGTGCGCCACCACGAGGAACAGCCGCCCCTTCTTGTCCTTCAGCAGGAGATTCTTGGTGAAGCTCCCCGGCATATCGCCGCGCAGCGCCTTGCCCTCCTCCACTGTTCGGTGCTCGGGGTAGGGCAACGTCGACGTCTCGATGCCAAGCGCCGCCAGGCGTAGGAACAGATCCTCTCGCGTCACAGGCATCCGACCGCTCCCCCCTTCATTGCGGCCGTGCCGCCTGCTCCGCCGTCACGCCGCCTCTACGGCCAGGCCGGCCGCCTTCCACTCCGGGAAGCCGTCTTCCAGGCGCCGCGCCCGAAATCCCCGACGCCGGAGCTCCTCCACCGCATCGAAGGACAGCACGCAATAGGGACCTCGGCAGTAGGCGACAACCTCGCAGTCGCGCGGCAGCGCGGCGATGGCCGCATCCAGCCGGTGAAGCGGCACGTTCAGGGCGCCGGGCAGGTGGCCGGCCGCGAACTCGTCCTCCGGCCGTACGTCGAGCAGGATGACGCCGCCTTCACCGAGCCGGGCGAGCAGATCGTCCCGTGACACCGCTTCCAGGCGGTCGCGCCCAGCGAAGTAGGTGGCGACCACGTGCTGGACCTCGGCAAGGTTGCGCTCCGCTACCCGCCGCAGCGCGGTGAGCAGCGCCGGTACCGCGTCATCGCTCAGGCGGTAGACCACGTGCTTGCCCTCGCGCCGCGTCTCGACGAGGCCGGCACGGCGCAGGTGCTGCAGGTGCTGCGAGGTGTTCGCGAAGGGCAGGCCGGAGCGCGCGGCCAGCGCGTCGACTGTGCGGTCCCCCTGCGCCAGGACTTCGAGCAGTTCCAGCCGATGTTCGTGTCCAAGCGCACGCCCCACGGAAGCGAAGGCGGCGAGGAGGCGGCGCTTCGGGGTGCTGTCGCTGCTTGACACGGGCTTGGCCCCGATCCTACGTTCAATCGTGTGATTGAATAATGAACAGCCGCCAGGGCCACGTCAACCCGGAACCGCTCCATGAACAGCCTTCTGGCCCACGAGCCACTGATCCGTTTGGCGGTCTTCGCCGGCATCCTGGCCCTAATGGCAGGCTTGGAGGCTTGGCTGCCGCGCCGCCAGCGCAGCGCCGGGCGCTGGCTGCGCTGGCCGAGCAACCTCGGCGTAGTGGTGCTCGACAGCCTGGTGGTGCGCCTCGTCTTCCCCACCGCGGCGGTCGGCTTGGCGCTCGCCCTGGAGGGGCGCGGGGTTGGGTTGCTGCCCTGGCTCGGGGTGCCGCAGCCGCTTGCGATCCTACTCGCTGTCGTGCTGCTCGACCTCGCCATCTATCTGCAGCATGTGATGTTCCACGCTGTGCCCGCGCTATGGCGGCTGCACAGGATGCACCACGCCGACCTCGACTTCGACGTCACCACCGGCCTGCGCTTCCACCCGGTCGAGATCCTGCTGTCGATGGTCATCAAGCTGATGGTGGTGGTCGCCCTCGGCGCGCCGGCGGTCGCGGTGCTGGTGTTCGAGGTGCTGCTGAACGCAACCGCGATATTCAACCACGCCAATCTGCGCCTGCCGGAACGGCTCGACCGCCTGCTCCGGCTTGTGCTGGTCACGCCCGACATGCACCGCGTCCATCATTCGGTGGTGCCGCGCGAAACCAACAGCAATTTCGGCTTCAACCTGGCGGTCTGGGACCGGATCTTCGGCACCTATCGCGCCCAGCCCGCCGCCGGGCACGAGGCCATGACGATCGGCATCGAGCAGTTCCGCGACCCGCGTGAGCTGCGCCTCGATCGCATGCTGACCCAGCCGCTGCGAGAGGATGATCGCGCCTATCCGCTCGGCCGGCGCGAGCGCGCCTGATGTCGGCGCCCCAGCGGCCGTTGTCCCGCTGGCTGCTGGCAGCGGTGCTGGCGGCGGCGGTCGCGGCGACCTTCCTGGTGCGTGACCGGCTGGACCTCACGGCACTGGAGAACGCGGTGCGCGGCCTCGGCGCCTGGGGCGCGGTCGGCTTCGTCCTGATCTTTGCGGCGGCGACTGTGCTGTTCCTGCCGGGTTCGGTGTTCGGTTTGGCCGGCGGCGCCCTGTTCGGGCCGGTGCTCGGCACGGTCATCAACCTCGCGGGTGGAACGCTCGGGGCAACGCTCGCCTTCCTGGTGGCCCGCCATCTTGCCGGCGACTGGGTGGCACGACGCGCTGGCGGGCGGCTCAAGCAGGTCGTCGACGGGGTGGAGGCCGAGGGCTGGCGTTTCGTCGCGCTGGTCCGTCTGGTGCCGGCGGTGCCCTTCAATCTTGCCAACTACGCGTTGGGCCTAACGCGCATCCCGATCGGCCAGTATGTGCTGGCGACCGCCATTAGCATGATCCCGGGCACGGCTGCCTATGCCTGGCTCGGCCATGCCGGGCGCGGCGCGCTCTCGGGCGACGACGCGGCGGCGCTGCGCTACGGGCTGCTCGGCCTGGCGGTGCTCGCTGCCATTGCCTTCCTGCCACGGCTGCTGCGTCGCGTCCGCCGGCCCGCCCCGGCCGGGGAGCCGATGGCCTGGACCGATGTCGATGCCCTGTCGCAGGTGCTCGCCGCAACCGGCGCGCCGAGGGTGATCGATGTGCGCGGAGCTGACGAGTTCACCGGCCCGCTCGGCCACATCGCGCGCGCCGCCAACATCCCGGTGGAAGCGTTGGTGGCGGACCCGGCTCAGGCCGGCACGGGCGCGGTGGTGCTGGTCTGCTTGACCGATCGCCGGTCCGCCCGCGCGGCCGAGGCGCTGGTCGCCGCCGGGCATCAAGATGTCGCTGTGCTGCGCGGCGGCATGAAGGCATGGACCGCTGCGGGTCTACCCGTGACCCGCGGCGCGCCGATCGCCGGCGCAACGCCGAAGGAGGCGCCCACGTGAAGATCCTCTTCATCGTCAACGATCCGCCCTACGGCACCGAGCGCTGCTACAACGCACTGCGGTTGGCTGGTGCCCTGCTCAAGCGCGATCCGGCCACCGAGGTCACGGTCTTCCTGATGGCCGATGCGGTCGGCGCCGCGCGGCGGGGCCAGAAGGTGCCGGAGGGCTACTACAGCCTTGAGCGCATGCTGAAGCGCGTGGTTGTCGGCAAGGGCGCCGTGCTGCTTTGCGGCACCTGCATGGATGCCCGCGGCATGACCGATCAGGACATCATGGACGGCGCCCGTCGCAGCACCATGGACGAACTCGCGGCAGCGACCATCGATGCCGATAAGGTGCTGGTGTTCTGAGCGGGGCTAGCACCGCGCCGATCCCCACGGGGCCGGAAGCCTATCGCGCCTGGCGCATCTCGTCGCTCGGCCGCATCACCGATGCGTGCGAGGCCGCGGCGCTTCGGCCGATGATCGGCGACGTGGTCGGGCTCGACAGTCTCGACATTGGCTGCGGCGACGGGCTGCTCGCGGTGGAACTCGCCGCCGCTGGCGCGCGCGTGACCGGCATCGATCCGGACGCCGCCATGCTGCGCGCGGCGGCGGAGCGAACGGCCGGGCAGGACATCCGCTTCGTGCAGGGCCGCATCGAGGCGCTGCCCTTCCCCGACGCCTCTTTCGACCTGCTCACGGCCGTCACCGTGCTGTGCTTCGTCAAGGACGAGGCGACGGCCTGGCGTGAGATGGCGCGCGTATTGCGCCCCGGCGGGCGGCTGGTGATCGGCGAGCTCGGACGCTGGAGTCTGTGGGCGCTGCGCCGGCGCATCCGCGGCTGGATCGGATCGCGGCTCTGGCGCAGCGCGGCCTTCCACTCGGCCAGCCAGTTGCGCCGCGCGGCGGCAGCCGCCAGCCTGGTGATCGACGACGTCCGGGGGGCGGTCTTCCACCCGCCGAACGCCGCGATGGCGCGACTGATCTCCGGGTTCGATGCGCAGCTCGGCCGTGTGACGACCTTCGGGGCGGCGTTCATCGCCCTGCACGTCCATAAGCCCGCCCGGCCGGCTTCCGGCTGAACCGACACTCACGAGGAGCCGCCATGACCACGACGCACCAAACCCGCAACGTGCTGCTGCTCGCCTCGGCCCAGGCTCTGTTCCAGACCGCATCCGTGCTGGTAATGACGGTCGCTGCGCTGGCCGCGACGCACCTCGCCCCTGCGCCATGGCTCGTCACCGCGCCAATCGCGGCGATGTTCCTCGGCACGGCCGCGGCGACCTTTCCGGCCTCGATGCTGATGGCGCGGCGCGGCCGCCGATATGGATTCCTCATAGGTGCGGCACTCGGCGTCCTCGGCGGGCTCTGCGGCGCCGCCGGCATCTGGACCGGGTCGCTCGTGCTGCTCGGTTTCGGTACACTGCTGATCGGCGCCTATCAGGGCTTCGCCCAATTCTACCGCTTTGCCGCGGCCGAAGTGGCCGATGCCGCCTTCCGGCCGCGTGCCATTTCCTACGTGCTCGCCGGCGGCGTCTTCGCCGCGATCGTCGGGCCGGAGCTCGGGCGGCATGGCGGTCCGCTGCTGGAGCCGGAATTCACGGGGTCATTCCTGCTGCTCTCGGTCGTCAGCCTGCTTGCTATGAGAATTCTGCTCGGCCTGCGCATGCCGGCGGCACCGCCCGCGGCCGCAGTAGCAGGGGCAGCGACGCCACGCCCGCTTGGCAGCATCGTTCGCCAGCCATCCTACCTCGTGGCGCTGTTCGGTGCGGCGACCGGGTATGGTGTGATGATCCTTGCCATGACGGCAACGCCGCTCGCCATGATCCACCACGAGCACGGCATCGCGGACGCGGCGCGAGTGATCCAGGCGCACACACTCGGCATGTTCCTGCCCTCCTTCTTCACGGGCTCATTGATCGCGCGCTTCGGGGTGCTGCGGATCATGCTGACCGGGGTGGTGGTGCTCTGCGCGCATGTCGGCATGACGCTGACCGGGACTGGGTTCCACAGTTTCGTCGCAGCGCTCGTACTGCTCGGGGTCGGGTGGAACTTCCTCTACATCGGCGGCACGACGCTGCTGACCGAAACCTACACCCAGGCGGAGCGGGCGCGGGCACAGGCCGCGAACGACCTGACGATCTTCGCGGTGGGCCTCGCCTCCTCGCTCGCTGCCGGCGCGATGCTCGATCGGCTCGGATGGCAGATGCTGAACATCGTGCTTCTGCCTTGGCTTACGCTCGCGGCCGCGGCGATCGTGGCGCTTGGCCTGGTACGGCGTCGCCGGCTTCGGGCGACTGCCTGAACGGGCGTGCCCGACCCACGAAGCCTGCCGGAGATGTGCGGGATGATTACTCACAAGTACTTGGTGATGGCCTTGAAGTCATCGATAGGCCCGCGGTCGGCGCGCGGGATCGCGCCGACGACGTGGTCCAAGCAATGGTCGAGATGGTCGTGGATAAGGGTGCGTTTTGCTTTGGCGATGGCCGCTTCCACCGCGTGAAGTTGCTGCGCGATGTCCAGGCATGGCCGACCCGACTCGATCATCTCGACCACGCTGCGCAGATGGCCCTCGGCCCGCTTCAGCCGTTTGACGATCTCGGGGTGGGACCCGTGGGTATGGGGATCACTCATGAGCCTGTCCTATCCCCCTGGTAGGGATAGCGTCAATCTGCTATCCAGTGCGAGCAACACAGGAGTGGGGTAGCCGCGCGGCATGAGGGGGTTTCGACACATCGTCAGGCTGCTGCTCGTGGCACTGCTTGTCTTCACCTTCGCGCCGCCCATCGCCGCGGTGTCGAAGCACGGTGCTGCCGACCACATCCACGCCACGGACGATCACGACCTGCCCGGGCCCCACGATGCCGTCGATCATGCGATCACAGACCATGTGCATGAGGCGGTGACCGTGCGTTCGACCTCCCTGGTGCCGCGATGGATGCCGCGTACCCGGCTCGCAATCCTGGGGCAGGAGGGCCTGACGCCAGGGCCAAACAGCAGGATGGAACGTCCGCCCCGCGGGCTCGGCTGAGCTGCCCGTGCCGCCGTCTTCGGACGATCCCTTCCTTATCTCAGCTGAGCGGTCTCACCTCATGAATCCCATCATCGCGGGCGCCGCGCGCCTGTCGCGAATTCCATGGCTATGCCTGTGCATCCTCGGCCTCACCCTGCTGGGTGCCACCACAGAGGCGCTCGCCCATGCCGTCGCCGAGGGTGACAAGGGCTACATCCAGGAGATCACCGGCGTTCACCTGCTGCCCTTCGTCTATCTGGGCGCCAAGCACATGGTGACCGGCTACGACCACATCCTGTTCCTGTTCGGGGTGATCTTCTTCCTATACCGGCTGCAGCACATCGCCCTCTATGTGAGCCTGTTCGCGCTCGGCCATTCGACCACGATGCTGGCCGGCGTCTATTTCGGCATCGGGATCAACAGCTACCTGATCGATGCCATCATCGGCTTCTCGATCGTCTACAAGGCGCTCGATAATCTCGGCGCTTTCCAGCGCTGGCTCGGCTACCAGCCGAACACCAAACTGGCGACGCTGATCTTCGGCTTCTGCCACGGCTTCGGCCTGTCCTCGAAGATCCTCGACTACAACATCTCGCCCGATGGGCTGCTGCCGAACCTGCTGGCGTTCAACGTCGGCGTCGAGGTTGGGCAGTTGCTGGCGCTCGGCGCCATTCTCATCGCCATGGGCTTCTGGCGTCGCAGCCCAAGTTTCCTGCGCCACGCCTATACCGCCAACGTCGTCATGATGACCGCTGGGTTCGTGCTGATCGGCTATCAGCTCACCGGCTGGTTCGTCTCCTGAGGAATCCCTGACATGTACAACACCGACCTTCCGACCCGCGCCGAACTGCCGTCCTCGAAGCAGTTGCTGCGCTCGACCGCCATCGCCATCGTGACGGCGGCCGGCATCCTCGTGACCGTCGTGCTGCCGGCGGAATACGGCATCGATCCGACCGGCATCGGGCGCCCGCTTGGCCTGACCGAGATGGGCGAGTTGAAGATGCAGTTGGCAGCCGAGGCCGAGGCAGACCGCGTGCCACCGGCCGCAACACCAGGCCCGCGTTCCAGCCTGCCGGGGGCGATATTCGCAGGGCTGTTCATCCGCTCGGCCGCTGCACAGACCCCGGCGCCGGCCGCCGCGTCTCGGACCGACGAGACCACCATCACGCTCCGGCCGAACCAGGGCCTGGAAGTGAAGCTCGACATGCGGCGTGGCGCCCGAGCCAGCTACAGCTGGACCGCCACGGGTCCGGTCAATTTCGACCTGCATGGCGAGCCGCCCAACCCCGGGCGGAACGCCGCGCACAGCTATCGCAACGGCCGCGGCTCGTCCGGCGAACAGGGCGAGTTCACCGCCATCTTCGACGGCACCCATGGCTGGTTCTGGCGCAACCGCTCCGGCCGTGATGTCAGCGTCACGCTGCGCACAACGGGCGATTACGCACGCATCATCCGCCCCTGATACTGGCCCCCGCCGGCTTCGGCCGGCGGGGATCGCCACGGAGCCAGAAACGTCATGCTCAGCCCGCTTGCCAACCTGACGTATCGACATCTGTTCGCGGCGCAGGTGCTGTCCCTGCTCGGGACGGGTCTGGCGACCGTGGCGCTCGGTCTGCTGGCCTTCGACCTGGCGGGTGCTGATGCAGGCGCGGTGCTCGGCACCGCGCTCGCCATCAAGATGATCGCCTATGTGGGAATCGCGCCGGTGGCGGGCGCCTTCGTGCATCTGGTGCCACGCCGCAGCCTGCTGGTGGCACTCGACCTGCTGCGCGCCGCGGTCGCGCTGGCGCTGCCCTTCGTGACCGAGATCTGGCAGGTCTATGTGCTGATCTTCGTGCTGCAAACTGGCTCGGCCGCCTTCACGCCGACCTTCCAGGCGACCATCCCCGACATTCTTCCGGAGGAGGCCGAGTACACCAAGGCGCTGTCCCTCTCGCGGCTGGCTTATGACCTTGAGGCGCTGGCGAGCCCTGCCATCGCCGCGGCGCTGCTTGGGCTGGTCGGCTTCCATTGGCTGTTCGCCGGAAATGCGCTGGGGTTTGTGGCCTCCGCCGCCCTGGTGCTGACTGTTGTGCTGCCCTCGCCCAAGCCGCCGGCGACGCAGGAGGGCGCGTGGGGCCGTATCACGCGCGGTGCGCGCATCTACCTCGCCACGCCAAGGCTGCGCGGGCTGCTGGCGCTGAACGTCACCGTCGCCATGGCCGGGGCGATGGTGATCGTGAACACGGTGGTGATCGTCAGGGTTGGCTTCGGGTTAGGCGCGGCGGAGTTGGGCTGGACGCTGGCGGCCTATGGCGCGGGCTCGATGGTCGCAGCCCTAGCCGTGCCGCGGCTGCTGGATGGCGTGATGACCGACCGCACGGCCATGATGGCCGGTGCCGGGCTGCTTGTCGCTGGCCTGCTACTCGGGCTGCTGGTGCCGAGTTGGTCGATGTTGCTGCCGCTATGGATGCTGCTCGGCTTCGGAAACGGCCTGGTGCTGACGCCAAGCGGGCGGCTCCTGCGGCGCTCGGCCCATGCGGGCGATCGACCTGCGCTGTTTGCTGCACAGTTCGCGCTCAGCCATGCCTGCTGGTTGATCGCCTATCCAGTGGCGGGGCGCTTCGGGGCCATGGCGGGGATGCCGGCCACTTTCCTGATTCTGGTGGTGCTGGGCGCCATGGGGCTGGTCGCGGCCATTTTGCTGTGGCCGAGGGACGATGCGGCGGAGGTCGAGCATATCCACGATCGGCTTCCGCCTGGGCATGCGCATCTGGGTGATGTGAGCCCGGATCCCACAGGCGCAGTCCGCCACAGCCATGCCTTCGTGATCGATGATCTGCACCAGCGCTGGCCTCGGTAGAGTACTGCATGAATGCAGGATGCCGGCGCGGATGATGCGAAGGCGGCGCACGAGCAATTACGGAAAGCGCCGCTTTGTCACCTGCACCGACAGACCCGCCGCCGCGAGATCAACTGTTGACGCGCTTACGTTCCGCGCGGTGACCCGGACGCTGTTGTTCGACCACACATGGCAGTCGAGCACGAAGGCGATGCTGCTGGTGTCGAGCGAGGCGTCGGCATAATCGCCACGTCGCGCGCCAGGCACGGTCACGTCGATGTTGGCCGTCGCGCCTGCCGTGAGGCTCGGCAGGTCCCAGGACGTCTCCAGCGCCAGGCTGCGCGTCCCCACCGGCACCGAGGGGCACGCATACAGCACCGCCGGTGCCGCCTCCGGAAGGCCGAACAGCCTCAGCGCCTCGAGCTCGATCTGGCCGTCAAAGCCCACGATCCCCACCTGCGCGAAGGCTACGCCCGCACCCACCCGGATGGTCTGCCGCCGATTCAACGAGGCGTCGGCCATCACCGCGCCCGCGTTCCACCCCTTCGCCGGGCTGTTCCACTGCATGGTGGTGCCGGAGGCCAGCACATCGCCGGCGATGTTCTCCCTCACATTCGCGGCGCCATCGAACACCCGCACGAAGAGCCGCCCGCCATCGACCCCTCCGACCAGCCAATGCGCCAGCGCAAACTCTTTGGCCGAGGAGGTATCCACCACGAAGGCCATGCCCCGGTTGGCATCCAGCAGCAGCCCGCGGGCGGTCGCCGCAATCCCATCCAGCCCGTTGAAGCACAGTCCCGCCAGCGTGGTCGCCGCGGTGGTCGAGGTGGCGAGCGTCGCAAGTCTCTCCACACCGATCTCGGTGCCGCTCTGCCGGAAGGCCGCGGCGCGCAGGTTCGGCACAGCCTCCAGCACGCGCAACAGCCTCGAGGCGGGCGCGCGGTGGCGGTTGATCACCGCATTGCCGGCGCGATCGGCGGTCGAGGTGTAGTCCATCCGCACGGCATAGGTATTGGCCCAGGCCACCTCGTATTCGCAGTCAGTGGCGCTGCCGGTGTGCCGCGCCACGATCGGCGAGCAGGCCTCCATGCGCAGCGCGCGCCCGATGATGGCGGTGCCGTCCGTCTCGTTCAGGAAGGGGATCGCGACATTGGGGTCGAGCTGCCGCAGCTCGAAGTTGGGCCCGTCGAAGACGTGCCGGTTGTGGTTGTTGTAGCCACCGGCGCCGCGCGAGAAGCGGATGCCGTAGCGGTCGATCGTCGGGTTGATGCCGGTGGCGAGGG
Organism: Roseomonas sp. CECT 9278; assembly: GCF_918698155.1. Taxonomy (GTDB): domain Bacteria; phylum Pseudomonadota; class Alphaproteobacteria; order Acetobacterales; family Acetobacteraceae; genus Neoroseomonas. The sequence continues at coordinate 186,761 of NZ_CAKKLX010000001.1, read as the reverse complement.
CGAAGTGGCCGCCGTAGTAGCGGATCGAGGTGTTCCACGCCGTCGCCGTCTCGGCGCGGATGTCGAGGCCGTAGCGGTTGTTCAGGATGCGCAGCAGGTGAAAGGTGCTGTCCTCCACGCCGCGCCCATCGCCCAGCGTGCGCATCCCGATGGTGAAGCCCGAGACCAGGCGCAGCTCGACCACGGATGCGTCGATGTTGCGGACCAAGATGCCGATATCGGCCTCGGAGGCCCAGTCGGACTGGGTCTGCCGCACCACCTGCAGCCCGGCGTAGAGCTTCTCGCCGTTGCGCGTGGTGCCGCCATCGCCCAGCGTCAGCACGGTGGCAGGTGCATTGGCCGCGCCGGTGTAGCGGATGACGCCGCGCATGATCAGCCCGCGGGCGCCGCCGCCGAGGGTCACGCCGCTGCCCACGTTCCAGGTGCCTGGCGGGATGACGGCGAATTTCTGGTCTGCCGCGGCGCGATCGAAGCAGGCCTGGATGGCGGTGCGGTCGTTCGCCACGCCATCGCCGAGCCCGCCAAAGTCGGTCGGCAGCACGGCCTCGCGGTCGCGCAGATACTTCGCGAAGTCGCTCTTGTTGAGGTTGGCGTTGAGAACCAGCAGGTCGTCGATGCGCGCCGGCATGGCGTTCTCCGATCAGAGGGCGGTGGCGGTGACCGGACCGGCGAAGGCGGAGACGTTGCCTTCGGCCGAGACGCTGCGGAGCCAGTACCAGCGGGCCTGGCCGGTGGTGAGGCCGATGCGGTCCCAGGGCAGTGCGGTCGGCTCGCTGGCCAGCTTGGTGGCGGCGGCGAGGCTGGCGCTGCTCGCCTCGAACACCTGCAGCCGCACCCCGTCCGCGGGAAAGCCGCCCGATAGGCGCACGCCGCCAACAATACCGGTCGCGGCCAGGCCCGAGGCGTCGGCCGGGACCAGCGCCTCGCGCCAGCCCGACACCGCCCCGCTGCGCGCCTGCGCCCGCGCTCGGAAGGCGGTCGGCTCAGTCGTGGGAATGGCGACGGCGGTGGCGCCGAACCCGCCGGCGTAGCCCTGCCAGACCGCCACCGAGGCCGGCCGAAGCTCGATCTCGTAGCCGGCGAGATAGGCCGAGCCCACTGCGGACCAGGACACCGCGATCGCTGTGAACGACGTCCCGATCGGCGTCTCCACCAGGATCGCGGCAGGCGCGGCGATCACGCCTGGATTCGGCAGCACCACGGACGGGTTCTGCCCCGTCGCGCGCTCATCCGTTGCCGGGTTCCATGCCCAGACGGCGGGATCCTCCTCGGCCAATTGCAGGTTCACCCCGCCATCTGGCGCCAGTGCCCAGCCCGTGACCCGCGCCGGGAATGGCGTCAGCCGCTCCAGCGCCACCGTCACGCCGTCCCATGGCCGCAGCCGCAGTGCCGAGAGGTTGGCCTGCATCGCCACCTCGCGCTGGCGGCGGTTGCGCTCCAGCTCGATTTTCATCAGGCGCTGCACGGTCGCGGCCGAGGTGGTGAGCGGGAATTCCATGTCGCGGTAGATCGCCTCACCGCCATCCTCGGTGACGTAGTTGCTGGCGAGCAGCGGCGGCGCATCGGTCGGCTGCCAGGCCGCGGCGGGCTCGACATAGACGGCGCGTACCCCGTTGAAGAGATCGCGCCGCGGGCGCGAGCCGACGATGGTGACGTCGCCACGCAGATCATCCGAGGTGAGCGTGGCGGCCGGCAGCGCCGGCGCCCCCGCGTGGATGTAGAAGCGGCCGCCCGACACGACCAGCGCGCCCGCCATGGCGGCGACCAGCTTGCGGGTGATGGCGATCTTGCCCTCGCCGAGGGTGACCGCACCGTTCACCGTGTAGCGGCGCTCGGCGGTGGCATCGCGCCGGCCCATGATCTCGTCGCAGATGTTGGCCGCGGCCATGAGCGCCGGCAGGTCGATATCCGCCCAGGCTGCGCGCCACCCAAAGGGCGAGGTCAGGTACCAGGCCAGGCACAGCGCCGGATTGTCGGACCAGCCGGTGGCACCGGTGCGCGGATCCAGGATGGTGTCCGTCCCCTCGACGATGGCGGATAGGCTGGGGGCACCGGAGGGGAAGGCCTCGGGCCGCAGCTTGAGCCGCACGGCGAGATAGGCGCGCCCCTGGCCGCGATGCGCCGCGGTCCACTGGCCTCCCGTGTCTGCCACGAGATTGGCATTGGCGGCCTGACCGGGATCGCCGAGCGCGCGGTCGATGCGCAGCAGGCCGGCGAACTTCGCGTCGGTCGAGGCGGTGCCGTTGAGGAACACCTCGCCGATGGCGCGGACGCGATGCGCGGCCAGCACCACGACGACGTGCAGGAAGCCGTCGGCGCGACCCTCGTCATCGGTGGCGGAATGCAGGAACACCACGGGGCCGGAGGTGCGGCAGCGGCCGAAGACGATCTGGTGCTCGGTGATCGGCTGGCGGAAGGACTGGGTGCGGCCGGCGCCGGGCGTGCGGGGATCGAAGCCGGAGCCTGGTCCGGTGTCGGTCCCTGGCGTGACGTTGGCGCTGCGGGCGGCGGAGGGCGACTTGGGGCGGAAGACGGCGGCACCGACGGCGGACACCACCAGGGCGGCGCCGGCGGCGGCCACGGCGCCCAGGACGCCGCCCCCAATGACGGCGGAGGCGGCGGCGCCCGCGGCGGCAGCGATGAAGGGGATGGCGACGGGCATGGTCTGTCAGTCCCTCACCAGCCGATGCGCCACGCCACGGCGCAGGACGTGATCGGCGCGTGCAGCAATCCCGCGCGTCCGACGAAGGCGGCGCGGCCGGCATCCAGCACGACGCCGAGGCGGTCCGGGTCGGCGGCCAGCACCACGTCGCCAGCGCGGGCGAACGGCACCGGTACGCGCGGATAGCCCGCGGTGTCGGCCATCGCCGCGAGCGTGGGACAGTGCTGCCAGGACGGCCGCCGCCCTGTGGAGGCCACCACCGCCGCCATGGCGAAGCGCCCGCAGTTCCAGCGTGCCGCGTCAAAAGGCCGGTGCTCAGCCGCGTTGATCAGCGCCGCGAGCCGTTCCGGCCAGTCCGGCAGCCGGCTCACTGGTTCGGCAGTCGGATCTCCGCCTCCTGGAGCGCCGGCACGAACTCGAAGAATCGATCGCCGGGATACTCGGCCTGCTGGTCGGCGTCGGTGTAGCGCCGCACCTCGGCACGCTCGAGGTCGACCAGCCGGCTCTCGCAAGCCAGCGCCACGGAGGGCTCGGCCCCGTCGGTCACCTCCATCGTGTCCATCAACCCCGCCCAGAGCGGGAACGGGTCCGCCACGAAGGCCCCCTGCGCATCGAGCAGCGCGCCCCACAGCGTGACCGGCCGCAGGCGATAGCTGCGCTCGGCCAGCGCGATATCCACCACCTCCTGCGGCACCGGCGAGAGCGCGAGGGTGAGCCGCACGGCGCGCAACTCCACCGTCTCCTCCACATCCGAGATGGCGCCGATGCTGCCGGCACCCTCGAAGACCTTCCCCGCCCAGTCGAGCGGCCCGAGCCCGGTCCAGACGCGAAAGGGGCCGGTGGCGAAATCGAGCTCGACCAGGACCACCGGTGTTGCGATCGGTGCGGTGGCGGCGGAGGCGGCCTGGTTGCTGAGGCGTGGGGTGCCGGACATCACAAAGCCTCCTCCATGCGGATGGTGACGGCGGCGAAGGGCCCGGGCCGCGTCGGGTTCGCCGCCTCGTCGTCCGACACCAGCCGCATTGGCACGCTTGGCAGGGAGAGGATCAGTGGCTCGCCCACCACCACCGCGGCGCGCAGCGGCGGCGCGATCGCGATGCTGGCGGTGCCCGCGCCGGAGGCGGCGACCGCGGCAGTGGCGATGTAGAGCCGGCCGCCAAGCCCGATGTAGTCGCCCGCACCGACCGCCACCGTGCTCGGCCACCAGCCCTGCGTGACGATGGACAGCGCCCCACGAGGTGCGCCGGCCGCCAGCGACGGATTGCCAGACCCCACCACCAGCCCGGTGCCGTCCGTGAAGATGGTGGCGTCCGAGAAGGAGTACGGCCCAGTCGGCACGTCGCCCTGGCTGCGCGGATCACCGGTGCGGTACTCGCGCCGCCAATCCCAGATGCGCACCGTGTTGGCGGATCCCGCCAGTGCCGCCAGCAGCCCGTCCATCACCCCGGCCTGGACGCGGCCGAGCGGCTCGAAGCTGGCCTCCGCCACCCAGCGCGCGCCCTCCCGTCGCAGAACCTGCGTGGCGCGGGTGACGGGCGAGACGAAGCGCAGCGTGTTGTGCTGCAGATAGAAGCTCAGCCGCGACGGCCGCAGCGTGGCGGGCCAGGCATATTCCGTCATGACCCTAGCCCCGCACGATGGAGGTGGCGCTGCCGCCGCGGCGGATCGCGTCGAGCGTCGCCGCACTCGCCTGGCGCACGATCTGCGCCGAGAGCACCCGCAGCCGCGCCTCGACACCGGCATCGGCACCGCGCGCATCGATGGTGATGCTCTGGTTGATCACCGGCCCACCGGGCGCCATGCCGTTGGGCAGCACCGTGCCGCTGCGGTTGGGCACGAACCATTCGGGCCCGCGCTCGCCGACGATGTAGGGCTGGCCACCAGCCACCGGCCCGCCCTCGGCGCGGAACAGCCCGCCCAGCGCCGTGCCCAGCCCCGAGAAGATCGAGCCGAAATCAAAGCCGGCCAGGCTGGAGGTCACCGCCGTGCCGAGCGGCTCGGTGATGGTGCGCCGGACCACGATGCGGGCGATGTCCTGCAGGATGCCCTGCAGCACCTTGGAAAAACTCTCGCCCTTGATGATCGCGTCCTCGAAGGCCGAGGAGAATGTCAGGCCGAGTTCGCGCGCCGTGTTGCTGGTGCGCTCGGTCGCCTGCTGGACGCGCTGCTGGCTGCGCTCCAACTCCTCCAGCGCTGCATTGGCTTCGCGGGAGACGGTCTCGTCGGGGATGGGCTGGCCGATGCGCTCAGAGCGCTCGACCAGGCGGCCGAGGGTCTCCAGGCGGCGGGTGTAGCGTTCCTGGGCATTCTCGTTGGCCTGGATCAGCCGCTCGCGCTCGCGGATGATGTCGTTGATCTCGCGCTCGGCCTCGCGGTCCGGGCGCGGGATGGACGCCACGCGGCGGGTGGTGCCCTCGATGCGGCGGAGCGCCTCGTCGCGTTCGCGCAGCGCCAGGGTCTCCAGCCGGGTGCGGTCCGCAGCGGTGATGCCGCCGGCGGCCTCGGCCTCGCGCAGGCGGCGGACGCGGTCCTCGTACTCGCTGTTGATCCGGAAGCGATCGTCGAGTGCCTTGCGCAGTTCCTCGGCATCCGCGGCGGTGCGGCGGCGCCGGGCCTCGGCCGCCTGGCCGGCCGCGGCCTCCTGCTCGGTGCGCTGGCGCTCGCCGGCGGCCTGCTCGCCGCGGGTGATCTCCTCCTGGAGTTCCTGGTACTGCCGGCGCAGCTCCTCCAGCCGAGCGGAGCGATCCACGCCGGCCTGCTGCTGGGCGGTGCCGACCAAGCCGCCCTGGATCGAACCACGGCGGGGCTGCGAGCGCAGACTGTCGCGCCCGTCATTCTCCGCCTCGAGGCGGGCGATCTGTGCACGCAGGGCCTCGGCCTGGGCGCGGCGGTCGGCCTCCTGCTCGCTGGGCAGCAGCAGGCCCGAGCCGCGGCGCACCCCGTCCAGCACGCGGGCGGCACCGGACAGCGCACGGGCCAGGGCGTTGGACAAGCCGATCGCCTGGTCGAGGCGAGCGAGGAACTGGTCAGCCGCGGCAGTGAGCTGCCCGAAGGCGCGGCCGACGGAGAGGGGCGCGCGTTCGAACTCGCCATTCAGCCGCTCGACGGCCCGCAGCAGCGCCGGGAACACCGTGTCAGCGGTGAGCTTGCCCTCACTTCCCAGCTTGCGCAGTTCGCCGATCGACACGCCGAGCTCGCGCGCCAGCGCCTGCGCCAGCGTGGGCAGGCCTTCCAGGATGGAGCGGAGCTCGTCGCCCTGGAGCGTGCCCGACGCCAGCGCCTGGGCGAGCTGCTGGGTGCTGGAAGCGATCTCCTGCTGCGACGCGCCAGACGCGATGGCGATGCGCTGCAAGCCACCCACGAGCGTGGCGACCTGGTCAGAGGTGGCGCCGATCTCACGGGCGGCGATCGAGAAGCGGGCGAAGGCGTCCACGCTCTCGCGCACGGCGACACCGGTCTGGAGGCTGTCGCGATACAGCCGGTCGTAGATTTCGCCGGCGCGTTCGACCGAGCCCAGCGCGGTGTTCAGCCGGCCCATGGACTGGGTGAGTGCGTCGCCGGCCACCACCACGGCGCGCAACCCGGCGGCGAGGCCGGCGATCTGCACGCCGCGGACGGCGACGTCGAGCAGGTCTAGCGCGCGGGATGCGCGATCGGCACCGCCCTGGATGCGCTCCAGGCTGCGCTGGCCGGTCTCGCCGACCTCGCGCAGCTCCTGCTTGACCCGGGCGGCATCGTCCAGCGACAGCCGGACGGAGACGCGGCGCGTGCTATCCGCCATGCGTCACGCCTCCTGCGTCAGTGTGGTGGTCAGGACCCGGGGGGATCAGTGCGGCGCGCGGCGCTGCCGGCGGCGAGGCCCATGCGCATGGCCAACAGGAGTTCCGCTGCCGCCCAGCCGCAGACGCCCATCTCGCGGGCGGTGGCGAGCGCCGCCGGCATGTCGAGGTCGAGGCCCGCCATCGTTGCCGTCGCGCAGGTGGTGCTGGCGGCCCAGCACGCGGCTCCCTCGACGCTGGCGGGGGCGTGGGCGGCGTAGGGACACGAGAGGCCGCAGTCGCGGTCCAGGGCCGCGCAGCCGCGGCAGTAGTCAGGGCCCTGGCCGAAGTGCCATTCGGCCCTGGCCCTCAGCCGTTTCCCTCCAGGGCCACGGCAGCGACCGGGCCTGTGGCGCGGTCCCAGAAGGCGGCCGCGATCTGGTCCATGTCCATCAGCCGCTCGACCGCCTCGGGCGAGAGTGGCAGCGGCTGGCCGGCGGCGTCGCCGACGCCCTCCCAGGCGGTGACGGCGTGGCGGGCCAGCGCCTTGACCAGGAAGGCGAAGGCCAGGCCTCGCGCCATGTCGGGGTCGAGCTCGGCCTCCGCGGCTCGCAGCGCGCCGAGACGACGGGCGGAGCCGGCTTGGGCCGCGGCCATGACCGCCGTGGTGATGGGGCGGATTTCCACGCGGACGCCGCGCGGCAGGTCGAGCCAGTACGGCTCGACCGGGAGGTCGAGGGTGAGCATTATGCGTACTCCGTTGCAGCCTGCTGATTGCGCAGCACGGCGGTCATCATTCGGGTGGCGGTTGCGTTGAAGGCGGCGCGGAAATCGAAGCCGGCTTCTACGCCGGCCGGCCCCTCGATCGGGGTCTTGGCCAGCGCCAGATAGACCTCGTGCAGCGTGATGGTCAGGCTGCGGTTGGCATCGATGGTGAAGGCGAGCGCAAATTCCGCCGAGGTGCCCGCCTGCGCCTGGGCGAGCAGCGTGGTGTTCTCGAAGCGCACGGTGATCTGACCGGTGCAGCGCGCGATGCCGGGATCCACGCCCTCCACGCGGCGATCGGCGCGAATGGTCCGCACCGCCTCCATGCCGTTGGCATAGGTGAGCCGCGCGCCGGTAACCTGCGCCAGCGCCGCTGCGCTCCGCGTGATGGATCCTTGGGCCTTGTTGAAGGCGGTATAGGCCGCGCTGGTCGGCGTGCCGCCTGAGGTCGCGCCGGTCCGCACCGAGCCCTGGCCCAGCAGCCCGAAGGTCGCCGTCGCCGCGCCGGTCGGCGTGAAGTCCAGTTCCAGCGTGTCGGCGCGCACACCGGTGCAGACGTCGAAGGACGGGACATCGGGATAGCCGATCTCCATCGCATTGCTCGGCAGCGACGCCGCGCCAGAGCCGAAAGTGTGGATGAAGTTGGTGGTGCCGGTGGTGGTGGGTGCGCCCAGCAGGAGCCGCAGCCAGTGGCCGATGTTGATCAGATCGACCGGCACCACCGCCTGGCCGGCGACGGTCACCGTGTCGAGGAAGGGCGCGGCCGGATCGCGGTTGCTGCCCACGCCGATGACGTCGGCATCCAGCAGCGGCTGCTCAGCACCGAGGTCGCAGGACAGGAACGGCATGCGCCGCCAGTTGCTGCCGGGGGCGGTGCCGTAGACGGTTTCGGGCAGCATGAGCAGGCGGCAATTCGCGCCGATGGCACGGGGCATGGGCTTTCTCCTGGAGCGGGATCAGGCCAGCGGAGAGCCGGCGACGGTGAACCACAGGGTGACGGCGATGGCGGCGGCGCGGACCGCGGCGGCGCCCTCGAACTCGACATCCTCGAAGGAGGCGCTGCCGGGCTGCGCCCATTCGACGGCGCCGCCGAGGGTGCGGTTGGCAGCGATGGCCGCGGCGATGTCCACCAGCAGCGCATCGAGCAGCGTGTTGCGCAGGGCGGGGGTAGTGCCGGCGACGGTAATTTCGACCTCGGCGCGATGCTCGATCTGCCAGGCGAGCGGCGAGAGGATCGGCGTCTCCTCCACCGTCTCGCCGTCGCGGACGACCACCAGCCCGCCAGCGGGGATGCGCTGCGGGACGGTCTCCCCGCGGAGCACGACCGGCGCCGGGCTCCTGGCCGCCAGCGACGTTACGAGCCGGCTGTGCAGCGCGGCGATGGCGGTCTCGCGCGTGCTCATGCGGCCCTCCCGCTCTCGCGTTCCCAGGCCGCCACAAACCGCCCCGGCAGGCGACGCAGCCCGCGCTCCGCGGCACCGCGTACGTCGAGCCGCTTGGCGAGCTTCACCTGGGGCAGGAGCAGGAACATCGGCACCATCCCCTGTTCCAGCAGCCCGCGTGCCCAGGCCTCGCGCCCTTTGCGATTGGCGGTGCCGACTTCCGTTACGCCGCCAGCCACGAGACGGGTGCGTCGCCGCCGGCCTGCCCCCTCGCCCTGGCGCAGCGGCAGGCACCAGACGAAGCCGCGGCCCGACTTGAAGGGCCGGAGGAAGGCCTGGCCGGAGGCGACCATCTGTGCCGGGGTCACGCGCATGCCCCTCTCGCCGCGACCACGCCTGCCGCGCGCTGCGTTGAAGCCGGTGGGAATGGCGAGGAACTTCCGCCCCCCCTTGGTACGGATCAGCGCGCCACGATCGAAGGCGTCGATGACGTTCGGCACCTTGGTGAAGACCAGCCCCGCAGGCCGCAGAGATTGCCCGCTCCGCGGGAAGATCATCGACCGCCAGGCATTGGCGATGCCGCGCGCGTTGCCCGAGAAGGCGGTGGTGACCTGCCGGCGCAGTTCGACCTTCACCCGCTCGGTCTCTGCACGGATCGCGGTCATGGCCGCGCGCTCGCCCGCGCGCACCTCGTCCGCCAGCACCTTGCGGAGGTCGCCGACGATGGCGGCACCGAGCCGCATGGATCAGCGTCCGCCGAATTTGCGGCTGAGGATGCGCAGCAGCAGGTCGTGGAGCGCGGCGTAGCCGAGCGTGCCGGCCAGCCACGCGACGGCGAAGAGCCACCAGCCGTCGAGCTCGAACGCGTGCGCGATCAGCCAGGCGCCGGTGCCGAGGCTACCGCCGGCCAGCGCGTGCAGCAGATAGGCGCGGGTCAGCAGCGGCCGGTCGGTGGAGGAGAAGCGTGCCATCGCCCCGAGCGCACCCAGGGCGCCGGCGAGCAGCGCCTCGCCGATGATCGTGCCGATGCGCTCGGGGTCGATCATGGCGGGGCTCCTATCGGCGGCAGAAGACGCGCCAGGCGATGCCGGCGGCGTCACGCTCGGCGTGCTGGACGGTCAGGGTGTCGGCGCCGAGGGTGAAGGTGTCGTCGGCATCCACTGTGGGCAGCACGGCGATCGCGACGGTCAGCACGTCGCTGGCCTGGATAACGCTGGTCCCGAAGGCGTCGCCGAGCCGGTCCGGTGCCGAGCGGATCACGCGGAGCAGCACCGGCGCCCCGGTCCCCCCTGCGCGATAGCTGGCATCCGTGCCGATGTTCGGATCCGCGGCCAGCGTGTCCATGGCCGCGGCGAAGGCGCTCATGCTGGCCGCCGCAGCCGCCAGGCGAGCACGCCGACCACCGCAGCGACGATGACCGCAATGGCGACGGCGGGCGCCAGCGTGCCGAGCGCCTGGATGGCCGGCGCCGCCTGCGCCACAGCGGTGGCGATGCCGGCCGCGCCAACCAGCACCGCGCCGCGGCCCGTGCCTGTGACGGCGGCGACCTCCCGCAGCGTCACGGGCGGCGCGGGCGGGACACCGGCGAGCGTCAGCGCGCGATCGATGACGCCGGCCGGATAGGCCAGCCCCGCGCATTCATGGTGGATGATCGCCTCAACCAGCGGGCGTAGGTGATCGTGCCGGTGCAGGTCGATCGTATCATCCGGCCCGACGCCGATGCGCCCCGCCACCACCGCGATATAGGCCGCGGTGTCGTTCTCCACCTTCGGTGCCCAGCGCTCGATGATCGCGCGCGGCGTCCGCAGCTTGTGCCGGTCCTGGTAGGTGACCAGCAGCGCCGCCAGGGCACGGATGCCGAGTTCGTGGCTGGTGAAGCGGCAGAAGCGCCCATCGGAGGGGGGCTCAGAGAGGCCCTGCCACTTGTTGGCCGGGACATGCTCGATGTTCCCCGGATTGCGGTTGCGATAGCCCCGCGTGGCCTTGGGATCGAGGCTCATGCGCCGGCCGCCGGGACACGCAGCAGCACGGCGCGGACGGTGGCGTCCGCGGCCAGCGCCGCCACCGTGGCGAGGCCCACCTGGAAATTGCCGGTGGCCGTGGTGGTGAGGCGCCGGTTGGTGTTGTCCCAGAAGAGCCGGGCGCCGGCGGTGATCGCCAGTGCGGGTTCCTTGGTGATATCGAAGACGCCCTTGGTCTGACATTCGATGACGGCGTTCTGCACGCCATCGACGGCTGCCACGCCGAAGAGGGCGCCGACTAGGACGCCCTGGCCGGAGGTGACGCCGCCGGCATAGGGGACGGCGAGAGCCAGGCTGTCGCCGGGCTGCACATAGTTGCGCATGGGGATGAGGTCTCCAGAAACGCAGAAGGCGTCCCGAAGGACGCCCTCTGCATGGATCGATGATGGTTGGACTTACGGGTGGCGGTGGGGATCAGGTGCCCGGGTTGAACCAGGCGCCGCGCCAGTCGATGGCGCCGACCCCGAAGTCGAAGATCACCGACACCTCGACGCCATCCACGCCCTGGACATTTCCGGTGGTGACCTGCGGCCCTTCGGCGCCGTTGAGGTAGCCGTAGACGTAGACCGGTGCGGCCATCGGATCCGAGAAGAGATACCAGCGGTTGTTCGGGATCAGCGGCTCGACCAACGGCTGCACGAAGCCGGCGTAGACGTTGGCGTTGCTGGTCTGCGTCGCCTGCACCGACACTGTCAGCTGCCGCGCCGCGAGTTCCTGGTTCGGGCCGACCAGCAGGCGCATCTGCGCGCCGACGGCGATCGGCAGGCCGTCGAGGGTCTTCTGGCGCATCACCGCGGCACGGCCCAGCGCCAGGTTCGGCAGGTCCAGCGCGGTGCCGGCGCCCGCCTTGTTGGCGCGCGCCGCCGCCGTCCCGAACACTGCCGCCGCGCCGGTGATGAGCGTGGGGCCGTCGCCGGCGGCGCTGTTCACCAGCGCATAGGCCGTGGCGTTCTCAAAATCGGCGACGCGCCGGCCGATTATCGAGGCGAAGTCGGTGAAGGCGCCGAGATCGTCGTTCACCAGCATCTGCCGCGTGACGCGGATGCGCCGGGCGAAGGTCTGCAGGAACACGAGCTCCTGGCTCTCGGACATGGTGCCGGCCTGGACCTCGCCATTTTCCGACAGCGGCAGCAGCGTCGGGAAGTCACCGACACGCAGGTGGCGGTGCGGCTTGAAGTCCCGGAAGTCGCGGCGGAGGAACAGCGTCCGGTAGGTCGGCGCGGCCGGCGCGTAGGCCGCCAGCAGCATCTTGTTGGCGGCGGCCGAGAGCAACGCGGGGAAGTCGCTGGTCGTGTGGAAGGCGCGCTCGGCGAGGATGGTCGGGTTGCGCGGCACATTCCGTTCGCCGCGGACGCGCAGCAGTTCGCCGATCATGTCGGAGGGGCGCCAGCCGAGGAACTCGGTGTGGCGACCGGTGGCCGGGGCCTGGTAGCCGGGCATGGTGCGAGCGGCGAGCGCCTCGGCCATGGCGTCGAGGAGCTGCGACGGGTCCTCGTTGGAGGGGCCGGTGTCGGGGCGCGCCGGCAGGGACGGGCGCGCGGCGCTGCTGGTGAAGGCCTCCCAGAGCCGACCGCGCAGCACCTCCGGGGAGACGCGGTCCCGGATGGCGGTCTCGCGCATGGTATCGAGCATGTCGGCGGTCACCAGGCCCCGGGCGGCGGCGAGCACCGGCTCGTAGCCGGCGATGCGCTCGACGGCGGCGCGTTCGGCCTCGGCGCGGATGGCCTCGGCGCGGATGGCCTCGAGGTCGGGCGCCGGCGGCGCGGCGCGCGTGGGTTCGGGCGGGGTGGCGGGTGCGGTGGTCACGGTGATCTCCTGGGGCGGGGCGATGGGCGGCGCGGGCGGCGCCGGCGCGGGATCCGGCGAAGCCGGCGTCGTCTCGGGCATGGTGGGTTCCTCGGGGATGGTCAGGGCGGGTTCGATGGCGGTGGCGGGGGCGCCCTGGGCCCCCTCGCCACGGATCACGGCGAGGCCGTCCACCGGGACGGGCACGATCGAGATCTCGTAGGGCTCCCAATCCACCGCGCGGTGGATGGTCTGGCCGGTGCTGGCGTCGGGCCGTGGGTCGTAGCGATGCACCCGGTAACCGACGCTGACAGACTGCAGCGTACCGTCGGCCACGCGCTGCCAGACCGGCTCCACGTCATCGGCGCCGCTGAATTGGAGGGTGGCGTAGCCGCGGCCGGCCTCGAGGCGTGCGGCGGTTACACGGCCCAGAACGTCACGCGTGCCGGCGCGCCGGTGGGTGTCCAGCACCGGTGCGCGACCGGAGCGCAGCGCATCCATGCGCACCGCGGAGGGTGCCATGTCGAGCTCTTCGAGGATCGGCCCATAGGGCGGCACGAAGTTGCGGGCCCGCGCGCCGGTGGACCACACCACCTCGACGGTGCGTGCGGCGCGATTGACCGTGACGGGCGCGGCCAGGGCGCGGCAGACGGTGATCGACTGCCCAGCGTCGGGCATTCGATCCGGCGCGGGGCTGGGCCCCTCCGGTTCGATCGGCTCGGTCATGGATGTGCTCCTGGTGCGGCGCCGTTACGGCGCGACGAAGCCCTGCGCGTTGACGTAGACTTGCGCGCCGGTGGTGATGCAGGCGACGTTCATCGCCGTGGCCGCGGTGCCGCGCAGGGGCGTGGGAAAGGTGATCTCGACCGGGGCCGCCATCGCCGCCGGCAGCAGCTGGCGCCAGATCACCGTGGCGCCGTCCTTGATCACCACCTCCGTCGCGACCGTCGGATGCGCGTTGCGGATGTCGATCGAGGTCACGTAGTTCCGGATGCCGGCTGCGGCGGCCGCCCGGAGCACCACGTCGGTGGTGTTGATGATCCCGCCTGCGGCGGCGGCGAACTGCCAGTCGGCCTCCGGAATCGCATAGGGCTTGGTGACCAGCGCGCCGATCAGCGTTGCCAGCAGGTCCACGCCGCGCGCCGTTGTGACGGCGACCGGGTTGGCCGAGTAGCCGGTCGCGGCCAGGACCGGCACGGCGCCGCTGGTGTTGCGCGCCTGACCACCCACGGGCGTGACCGTCGGGGGGATGGTGCTGAGCACGTTCACACCCAGCCCCTGGCCCGCGACCGACTGGCCACGGCCGGCGGTGATCTCGGTGGTGAGTTCGGCATAGTCTGCGATGGTGACGAACTGGACCTTGATGTCCGTGTTCGAGACCGGCGCCAGGTTGCGCGAGACCGAGGCCCAGCCCGTGTTCAGATAGGCGCCGGTGAAGGTCGAGCCCACCAGATCGAAGCTGTTCGCGTCGATGACCGTGATCGTGAAGGTCCCATTCGCCCCCGGCACGCCCGAGACATCGGCGACGGTCACCACATCGTTCGTGGCAAAGCCATGCGCCGCGCGGGTGATACGCACCGCCCCACCGCCATTGTTCGCCACCGCCGAAATACCGCTGATGAACTGCCGGTTCCGCACACGGATCCGAAAGCGATACAGCGCATTCGGCTCGGGGATCTGCTGGTGGCGAACATAGGAGTTCGAGCGCGCTGCCGTGGTGTCGAGCAGACGGCCATGGAAGTAGCATTCGTCGTTGGTCGGCTCGAGCTCCAGGACCGCCCAGCCTGCAGGCGCGGTGGTGGGAATGGTGCTGCCGGAAGTGCTGCCGAGGCGCGGCGCGCCCTCGCTCTGCACCTCGTAGTTTGCCAGCGTGGCGCTGGCGCCGTCCAGCCGCCAGGCCGCGGCACTCCGCCCATCCGGCTGTGCGGTGGTGGGGTCAATGCTGACCAGCTCGAGCCAGACGGACTGGCCGACGATGCGCTGGCTCATATTCACCGCCACCATGACCCGCAGCGGGATGGTGAAGGTGGTGCGGCTGGTGAGCGTCAGCTCATCGTCGAGCGTCGTGCCGGTGGAGATGGTGACCGCACCATCCGCCACGGTGTGGGTGATTCCGCCGCCGGTGGCCGCGATCTCCCACCGCGCCGGGTTGATCTCGGTGCCGTTGAAGCTGTCGCGGAACTTCTTCTGCATGCTCTTGATCTTGAGCATGTCGTCGGTCCAGTCGTAGGCACCTGCGATCATTGGGATGCTCCTGGATTGGGGGCAGCGCCCGCATCCGCACGCGGCGAAGCAGCGCCGGTGGCGGCGATCTCGATGGCGGCGAGCTGCGCCGCGTCCTGGGCCGCGCCCGACTTCGCGACGCGGCGCGGATCGCTGTCGAGCGACAGCCCTGCCTCATCGAGCAGGGCATTGGCCTCGCGGATCATCTCGACGACCTGGCGGAAATCGTAGCCGAAGGCGCCGACCGCCTCGGGCTGCGGCACGAAGCCCGCACGGACCTGCGCGATCAGCGCGGTGGTATCCTTGAGCGGGTCGATCATCTCGTGCGCCGGCGGGACGTGGGACAGGCCGTCCGGCACCTCCGGACCCCACAGCCCGAGCAGCGCGCCCTGCGCGTGGAAGCGGTCCGCGATGGGCCGCACCAGCATCGGGATGAGCATGCCGTACTGGACCTGCTCGCAGAGGCGGCGGAACTCGATCTTTCCCGCCCGCAGCGAGGAGTAGTTCGCCTGGCTCAAATCACCGGCGACCTGGTCATAGGTCAGGCCGGCGCCGACGGCGGAGGCTTCCAGCGCGCGGCGCGCGAAGGCCGCGTGCGATCCACCACCGGAGGGATTCACCACCTCCACCGATCCCATGCCGCGGCGATAGAGGATCATGCCGGGCTCGAAGCTCTCGACCGTGCGGCCCTGCGCGTCGCGCAGCAGGCCCGAGGCCGAGCCGGTCATCGCCTCGTCGCCGTCTTCCGACACGACGGCCGCCAAGCAGGCCTCGATCTTGGCCTTCATCAGCAGCGCCGCCTCATAGTCGCCCAGGTCGCGCAGGCGGGTGAGCACCGGGGCGAGCCAGGAGACGTCGCGCAGCTGGCCGGGGCGGCGCTTGCGATAAATGTGCAGCACGTCGCGCGCAGGGACGCGCTGGCTGCTCAACCAGGTGGCACCGCCCGGCAGAACCCAGGACGCGCCGGGATGGACGCGGTGCAGCCAGTAACCGACCGGCTCACCGGCCTCGCCCAAACCAATGCCCTGCAGGGTGGGGACGCCCTCAAGGACTCCCTGCCGCGCTGTGTCGAGATGGTCGCTTTCCAGCACCTGGAGCCGCAGTCCGATCGGATTGGCCGGCGTGATGTCGGCCGGCAGCAGCCGGACGAAGCATTCCCCGCTCTCGACCACCGCGCGCATGACCAGCGCCTGCAGGCCATAGAGATCGAGCCGGCCCTCGGCGTCGCAGGCGGTGCTGTCCGACCAGCGCCGCCAGGCCTCGGCATGGGGTTTATCCGGCCAGCGGGTGGTGATGCCCGCGCCCACCGCATTGCCGGTCCAGAGATCGACGATGCGCGCGGCGTAGGGATCGTTGCGGACTGCATCGCGGGCACGTCGCGCCACGGTGGGGGCCGCGGCACCGACTTCGGCGGTGGCGCTGCCGCCCGAGGCCGCCCAGCTCGAGGCGCGGCTGTCCTGCGCGGCCGCGTACCCACGGAGCGCGTGCCAGGCATCGCGAAGGCGGCCCATCACCTGCTGCCCTCGCGCAAGAAGCTGGCGAAGGTCACGCTGGGGCGGCGGGCCGCAGTGTTCTCGGCGGCGTGGAGCACCGACAGCGCGCGGCCAAGCTCGTCGAGGGAGCGGTATTCCACCGTGCGCCCATCGAAGGTCACGCGCGTGGTGCCGCCGGTGAAGGCGGCGGCGAGCACGGCGGCGCGGGAGCCGGCAGGCTGGGCGAGTGCCCAGGCGAGGACGGTCGGATCCATGCTCGTCCTCCTTTCAGCGAAGCCAGCCGTTACGTGGCGCGAGCCAGCCTCGCGGGCGCTGGCTGTCGGATGCGGCTGGCGCAGGTGGTGGCGACTGAGGAGCGACATTCCCATCGGTGGGAAGTTCGCTCGGCCGAAGCGGCGCATCCGCCGCCTCATCCCGCAGCCGCGCCCAGAACTGCTCGCCATAACGATCGGCGCCGAGCAGCCAGAGCGCGGCGCGCGCCAGCACTGCGCAGTCAAGCGCCTCGTTCCTCTCGCGCAGCTTCGCCCATTCCTGCCGCGCAAAGCCGCGCCGGTCCTTCGTGGTGCGCAGCTGCTCCGCGACCAGCTGCTTGACCCACTCCACCTCGATCGCGCGCGGCAGATGCACCCAGCCGGGCGGCAATTCCTCCACGTCGCCGCGGCCAAGCCAGAGCCGACGATAGAGGTCGGCCTTCCAGGTCGAGACGGACACGGTCCAGAGCTTGAGGCCGCGCCGGAGCTTCTGGCCGTTGACCAGCGCATCCACCGGTGTCGGGCCCTGCACCGGCTGCGCCCGATTCCAGCCATCGATGCCCTTGGTCGGCGCGATGCGCGGATCCCGCAGGCGGCGCAGGTGGCCATAGACGGCGGCGGTGTCGCGGCCGCCGGTGTCGACGCAGAGGCGGGCGATGCGCATCGCGCCACCCCCCTGGCGCGGCCAGTCGCGCGCCAGCAGCCGGGCGAGTTCGTCCCAAGGCTCGCGGTCCCTTGGGCTGCCAGGGATGACCACGTGGTCCACGAGCCAGGAGGAGAAGCCCTCGGCCCAGCCCCAGACGTCGCATTCCAGGCGATCGTCCTGGACGTCGACGCCAGCCGTGAGGACCAGCGCGCCCGTGGGCACCACGCCCATCGGAAAGTCCTCGCGGCGCTCGACCAGGCGCTCCCAATCCGGCGCCTCGCCCTGCTCCTGCCAAGTCTCGCCCAGGACGGTGTTCCGAAAAGTCTTGATGTCCTCGGGCTTGCCCTGGGCCGCCTCCCAATCGCGGGCGATCTGCTCCCAGGACAGCCAGCCCACCGGCGAGTAGAGCGCGGAGATGTGGAAGCCGATCGTGTGCGGATCCTGGCCCTCGGCCGTCGCCCGCCATTCGCCGCCGCCGAGCATGGCGGTCTTGTCGTGCTCCTGCATCGGATGATCGCACGCGGAGCAGAGATACCGCGCCGTCTCGGGTGCCCCCTTCTCCCAGAGCAGCCGCTCGAAGCGGAGCCACTGCATCTCGCCGCAGGCCGTGCACGGCACGAAGAACCGACGCTGGTCGGAGGCCAGGTATTCCCGCTCGATCCGGCTGCGGCCCGCGATTGTGGGCGTGCTGACCAGGAAGGCCTTGCGGCGCCAGCCGAAGGTGCGGGCCCGCGCCTCGGCCAGCGCGATCGGATCACCCTCGCCGGCGACGTCGCCGGGATAGGCGTCCACCTCGTCAAGAAACAGAAACCGCGCCGTCATGGAGCGGAGCCCGACGGCGCTGTTGGCGCCCGTCAGCACCAGGATACCGCCGGGGAATTCCTTCGACAGCATGGTGTTGCCGCTATCGCGGGCCCGGGCCGGGGCGACGCGCTCCCGCAGGGCGGGCGTTTCCTCCAGCAGCGGATCAATGCGCTGGCGCGAGAAGCGCTTCGCCAGTTCCACGGTCGGCTGCACCGCCAGCGCCGGTGCCGGCACGTGGTGCATGATGTAGCCGAGCCAGTTGTTTCCGCTTTCCGTGGCCCCGACCTGCGCGCCCTTCATGAACACGACGCGGCGGGCGGGATGCACCGCGGACAGCGCGTCCATCACGTCCTTCAGATACGGCGTGCGGCTGGTGCGCCAGGGCCCGGGTTCCGCGGATGCGCGGCTACCAAGCATGCGATGCCGCTCGGCCCATTCCGACACAGTGAGCTGCGGCGGCGGGCGGAGCATCGCGCCCACACGCCGGCGCACATGCTCACGGCTGCGGAGACCGATCCCCTCCGAGGCCTGCTGGATCGAAGCGATCGGCCGCCTCCGTCAGCAGGTCGTTGATGTGGCTCTGCAGGATGGTCTGCAGCAGATGCGGATCGACGCTGATCTCGGCCGCGATCAGGCCAGACACGCGAGCGGGCCAGTTCAGCAGCGCGTCGCGCATGGTGCTGCCGATCTCGTCGAGCGCGGCATTGGCCTCGGTGACATCGACCAGGCGGCGCTTGGTCTCGTCCAGCGAGAGGCGCTGCGCCTCCACCTTCAGGGCGAGCTGCGCGACCTTCAGCCGGGCGAAGGGCGTGCCATCCGCGCCGGCACCACTGGCCAGCGGCGAGCGGACGGGATCAGCGGTTTCGGTCAGGCGGCGGCGGGTCTTGTCGATATCCCACTGGCCATCCGGCTCGCGGGCAATCCGGCCAGCCCGTTCAGCTTTGTGGATGGCGGTGTCGCTGACGCCGAGGCGGCGCGCGGCCTCGCGCGTGGAGGCGGTCAGTTCCGGCATGGCGGCGACCTCCCGCCGCACGTGATGGTCGGATCAGGCAGCGCGCCGCGCGCGCTGGCGAGCGTCCAGGAAGGCCACGACCGCCGCGGACCAATCCAGCGCAACGGGCGTGCCGATGATCTGCACGGGCGCGAGCGTCACGCGCCCGCGACCCCAGTAGTCGCCTTCCAGCGTGGCGATCCAGCCGGCGAGGCCCTGTTGGCTCAGTGCATCGCTCGCCGCGGCGATCTCCTCCGCGGTCGGCGACACCGCGCGTCCCAGCGTGACATGCCGGCCGTCCTGGCCAAGCACGATCCAGCGGCGCTGCGTCCGGGCGCTCATCGCGTCCGCTCAGCGTCGCGGATCTGCGCGAGCAGCTCGCCGAGCCGGCGGCGCCAGGTGCCCGCGCCCTCGATGCAGTAGGCGGGGCCGTAGTTCCCGCTGCCACCCTGGCGCGCGCCGCGCAGCCAATGCGCGTGGCTCATGCGGGCGTGCTCAGCGAGGCCCTTGAGGTGCGTGATGGTGGCGATCTGCTGCATCGTCCGTCTCCGTGCTGCGCGGCGGTGTGCCTGCGCGTGACGGACGCTTCGCGCTGTGGTTCCGCACAGCCAAGGCGAATGATCAGTAGTCGATCGCGGATTCCTGTGGGCAATGCACGCGCGTCGTGCGACATCACCTCGACCATCGAGGACCGCGGAAGATGACGCAGCCGAGCGCGCCGAAGGACATCGAGAAGATGGTGTTCAACACCGCGAAGGCCATGGCGATCGCGGAAGGGGGCTACGTGACGCGCGGCGTCGTGAAGCTCTACATCGAGGACGCGAGGAAGGTGCTGCTGGACGTCGCGAAGTCGGCGAAGCGCCACAAGTGGACGGTCGAGGAATTGATCCTGGCGCTCGACCCACCGAAGCCCAAGCCGAAGCCCTGGGAGAAGTACGAAGGCCCGCCGCAGCGCGGCGGGCCCTGATCGCGGCGCCGGCGGCGTCAGTCGGCGATGCGGTAGATGCTGTAGGACCCTCGGGCGCCCTCCTTGTTCGGGCCGACCTGGCGGACCCGCTCCAGCACCTGCACCTCGATCCCCTGACGCTTCTTCAGACCTGCGAAGAAGCCGCGGACCGTGTGCTGCGCCCAGCCGGTGGCCTCGGCGATCTGCGCGACCGTCGCACCCTCGGGCCGCCGCAGCATGGCCAGGACCTGCTCCTGCTTCGTGCCCTCGCGCGGCTTGCGCGGCGCGCTGGGCTCGCGGGCGATGCGGGCGGGCTTGCCGGCGAGCAGGGTGCGCAGTGCCGCCATCGGCGCGTCCAGGGCTCCGATCATGTCACCCGCGCGATTGGTCTCGTCATCCCAGGCGGCCAGCACCGCCGCGGCGGCATCGCGCAGGCTTGGGCGGGGCGTGGAGGCGCGTGCGGCGAGGGCCTGGTCGAGCAGGGCGATTTCCTCCGCCAGGGGCGCGGCCTGGGCGGCCTCGGGCGGCGGGGCGTCCTCACCCTCCGGCGCCGACTCCTCCGCGCCCGTGGGCGCCGTGTCGGGCACGCTGCCCTCGATCCCGGAGCAGTCGGGCTCGCCGGCCACCGCGTCGCCCTCGTTCGGGTCGATGCCGATGGCGCGCAGCCCCTCGTCGGTGATGCGCGCCACGATCCAGGTGCCGTCGTCGTCCTGCCGCCAGCCCAACCCGACGAAGTCCCGCGGGGCGTTGATCTCGGTGAGCAGGTTGTTCTTGATCAGGCTGCGGAACACCGCGTTGCGGGCCGCGGCCGGCAGGGTCTTCGGCGCGCGGGCCAGGCCCATCTCGTGCTGCGCGGCGGCGCTGAGGATCACGCGCTGGCTGTCGGAAAGCTTGGTCATCGTGGTGGTCTCCGGTTCCGGGTGCCGGGCATCGGCCCCTACTGCCGGGAGCCCCGCCGGGCAGAACCCGGTCGGGGCGGTGCGGGAGTCGCCCGCGTCAGGCTTCGTATTCGCCGCGGCGGAAATGCTGGTCCGCGATGTCCTTCAGCTTCGCGGTGGCATCCGAAAGCCAGGCCGCTTCGCCCCAGAGGACCGTCTCCGGATCCGCGCCGAAGTGGTCCGCGCTGGCCTGGGTGAGTTCCGCGAGGAGAGCGTCCAATTCGGCCTTCTTCGCGAGGAAGGCGGCCAGGCTGCGTTCCTGGTTGCGCGCGGCGCGGGCTTCTCGGTCGGTCATGCTGGTCTCCGTCTGGTGCTGCAGGGCATCCCCTGCGCGTGACGGACCATTCGCGCTGTGTCGCGCCCGAGCCAAGCAAGATGCAGCGTTATCTTATTGCTTTGATTGAGCTTCTCGGATCGTCAGATGATCCCCGCTGCTCCCAAGACCGGCGCCCTGGCGCAGAGCAACCGAGGGGCCATGTCTGCGGCATGAACACGTCCAGCGCCGCGCCCACCACGACCGTCTACTACGATGGCGCGTGCCCGATCTGCTCACGCGAGATCGCACAGTACCGCAAGGTGCAAGGTGCGGAACGGCTCGACTTCGTCGACGTCACCGCGTGCGATGCGAACGGTCTCGGTCCTGGCCTGTCGCGCGACGCGGCACTGGCGCGCATGCATGTCCGGCGCGCCGACGGCAGTCTGGCGTCCGGTGCCGCCGCCTTTGCCGAAATCTGGCAGCAGCTCCCGAAGCTCGCATGGGCCGGGCGGCTCGCAGCATCGCCGATCGTGCTTCCCGTTCTCGAGCTCGGATACCGGGTCTTCCTGCGGGTCCGCCGCCTCTGGCGGTGACGAGCTACGTCGCGGCGGCGGCCCGGCACGACGCGATGTCCGTGAAGACCCGCTCGTCACCCTCCAGCACGGCGGCCTCGCCGGTCGTTTCCTGCCAGCGCCGCACGATCACATCGGCATAGGCGGGGTCGATCTCCAGCAGCACGGCGCGCCGCCCCGTGCGCTCCGCCGCGATCATCGTCGTGCCCGACCCGCCGAAGCAGTCCAGCACCGTGTCACGCGGCTTGCTGCTGTTGCGGATGGCGCGCTCGACCAGCGCCACCGGCTTCATCGTCGGATGCAGGTCGTTGCGCGCCGGCTTGTCGAAGTGCCAGACATTCCCCTGGTCGCGCGCACCGCACCAGTAGTGCTGCGCGCCCGCCTTCCAGCCGTAAAGCATCGCCTCGAACTGCTGGTGGTAGTCGGCGCGGCCGAGCGCGAAGGTGTTCTTCGCCCAGATGATGGTGCTCGACCACTTCCCGCCCGCCTCCTGCCAGACGCGATGGAGAGTCGGCCATTCGGAGGAGGACATGCAGACGTAGCAGGCGCCCTTCGTGACCGAGAGCAGGTTGGCCAGCGCGGGGCGGAGGAACTCCGGAAAGCCGCCGCCGAGCGCGTCGTTGGCGATGGTCATCTTGGCCGCGGTGCCGCCCTCGTAGGCGACGTTATAGGGCGGATCGACGAAGCCCATGTCGGCCAGATGGCCGGCGCCGAGGGCGCGCTGCACGTCCTCGATCCGGGTGGCATCGCCACACAGCAACCGATGCTCGCCGCAGCGCCAGAGGTCGCCGGTACGCGTGACGGGCACCACTGGCGGCGGTGGCGCCTCGTCGGCGTCATCGCCGAGGCCGGCATCCGCCGCGGCCAGCAGCCGGTCCAGGTCCATGCCCGAGAAGCCGAGGACGTCCAGGTCGACCACCGCCTCGTCGCGGATCCGCGCGATCTCGGCGGCGAGCAGCGCCTCGTCCCAGCCGGAGTTCAGCGCGATCTGGTTGTCCGCGAGGCGCAGCGCACGCGCCTGCGCGGGAGAGAGATGGCCAAGCCGCAGCACCGGCACGGAGGCGAGCCCGAGCTGCTTCGCGGCCATGACGCGTCCGTGGCCGGCGATCAGCACGCCCTCGGCGTCGACCAGCACCGGGTTCACGAAGCCAAACTCGGCGATGGAGGCGGCGATCTGCGCCACCTGTGCCGGCGAATGCGTGCGCGCGTTCTCGGCGTAGGGGACGAGCGACGCGACGGGCAGCGCGGAGACGACGAGGTCAGGCTGCATCGGCGGTGACCTCCTGCCTCGCCGCAGCCACGGCGTCGTAGTCGCGTCCATCATCGGCGAGCGTCACCGTCAGGTCGGGATGCAGCATCCGCCACCGCGCCACCGCCAGGTCGACATAGGCGGGTGCCAGCTCGATCGCCCGCACGCGACGACCGGTACGTTGGCCGGCGATGATGGTGGTGCCGGCGCCGGCGAAGGGCTCGAACACGACATCGCCCTCGTCGGCATAGGCGCGCATCAGGAAGTCCGGCAGGGCGACGGGGAACACCGCGGGATGCTCTGTCTCGATGCCGCGGGCCTTGTGCCGCGTGATGCGGAGCACGTTGTCCGGGATCCTGGTCTCCTGCACGCCCTGGCCGGCATGCTGCCATTCGCCGACGGTGCCGTCCTTGGCGCGGAGTCCACCCTTCTCCGAGTTGACGTGCCCCGCCCAGCGGCAGGGGATGATCTTGTTCGGGCGGCGGGCCTCGCGATTGAAGTGGAACAGGAGCTCGAAGGCGGGCGACAGCCGCCCGTTCCAGTCGCCCGGCAGGCCCGGCCCCTGGTCCCATGTGTAGAGCCCAAACCGGCGCCAGCCGCGGGCGCGCATCCAGTCGAGCCAGCCGGCCCAATAGGGCTGCCATTCATTGTCGCGATGGATCAGCCCGAGGTTCACCAGCACCTGGCCGTCGGGGCGCATGGCCGCGTCGAGATGCTGGAAAACTCCCTGCATCAACGCATCCCAATCCGTGACGCCGCCGGTCGTGTAGTCGCGCTGGTTCCCGTAGGGCGGGGAGGTGAAGAGCAGCGCCGCGCGGTCATCGCCCATCACGCGCGCCACGCTGGCGGCGTCAGTGCTGTCGGCGCAGAGCAGGCGGTGTTCGCCCAGTAGCCAGAGGTCGCCGGGGCGAGTGACGGCCTGGCGCGGCAGATTCGGTTCGGCATCCGCGGGGTCATCCTCCGCCGAGGCATCCGTCTCCGCCGCGCCCCCCTGGACCGCGGGTGCCGACAGAGCCTCGGGCGCGTCGCCGTCGGACACGGCATCTCCAGCCGCCGCGAGGATGTCCGCGAGCTCATCTGCCGAGAAGCCGAGCGCGCCGAGGTCGATGTCCGGCACCGCCTGCACAGCGGCCAGCGCATCGCGAAGCAGCGCCTGATCCCAGGTCGCATTCTCCGCGATGCGGTTGTCGGCGAGCCGCAGCGCCTCCTTCAGCGCCGCGGACAGGTGCCGCAGCACGATCACCGGCACCTTCTCGATGCCGAGCGCCGTCGCGGCCTCGAGCCGGCCGTGGCCGGCGATCAGCACGCCGTCCTCATCCACCAGCAGCGGGTTGGTGAAGCCGAAGGCCAGCATGCTGGCCTTGATCTGCTCCAGCTGCTCCGCGCTGTGAACGCGCGCGTTGCCGGCATGCGGGCGCAGCTCCGCCACCGGACGCAGCACAATCTTCGCCGCCATCCAGGGGAGCGTCATCGGGCCATCCGGTTTGCAGGTGGTTTGCAGGGCCGCGGGGCGGCGTCGGTTTGCAGCTAACGATCTGAAACGGCTCGGAAAGGCTGCAAACTGCAAACCACATTTCCGGCCTGGCGCTAGCGATGTTGCGCGCTTCCGCCCCCCGCATACAGCGGGGCCAGGAAGGACCCTGCGGCTCGAGAGCCACTGTCTCGATCGAGCCGCAGCGTGGCTGCTCAGCCGCGGCGCTCTCGCACCTTCTCTACGTGTCTTGCTTCTAGCCTTATCGATTTCGGTGCCGCCATGGGGTCAATTGTAACAGCGTGACCGGGACGATGCGGACCGCCCCGGCCACGCTGCATCACGCTGCCTTCGCCCGCGGCGTGAGGCCGAAGTGCATGGCCAGCGTGCCCAACGTGCCGACCAGGATGCCCTGCCCGACAGGGCCATGCACCGTCCGTCCCGCCCAGCCCTGGCGCATCGACCACTCGCGGACTGAGAACTCCAGGCCAACGACGAACCATGCGCAGGAGCCGCAGGGGCTCTCGTGCCCACCGAGCAGGTCCAGTGCCGCAGCGACGCGGCGCCGAGCCTCGATCTGCATGGTGGAGAGCGTGTCGACGCGCGAGCCGGGGATGCGCAGGAGCTGCGACGTCGACATGCTGTCGAAGCAGGCGGCGCGGAACAGCCCGCGGAAGATCTCACCCGCCTCGTGCATCTGCGCCGTGATGCTGCCGCTGGCGAGCATCATGCCCAGGGTGTCCACGGCGCGGCGATGCTGCACGGGCGTGCCGGTCTCGGGATCGGCAGTGCGGATCGGTCCCGAGAAGGCGCCATGCTGCAGCCGCCACTTCGACGGCCTCGCCAGATCGTCGTGCTTCGCCTTCGACGCTTTGGGCTTGCGCTTACCGGCCATGATGGTTCTCTCCGCTGCGACGCCCCCAGCGCCGGTTGGCTTCGTTGGTGATGGCCTGGCGCAGCCAGTCGTCGGTGATCTCGGCGATCGGCAAGGCGGCGACGCCATGCCGGTGCCACGCGGCTGCACGCATGGCGTTGACCTCGCTGTCGTTGGTCGGGCTGCGCGTGCCGCGGTCGAGGCAGGACCGAGGCGGTTGCGGTGCGCCGTGCATGCTCATGCGCGGCCTCCAGTGGGGTCGGTGGCCCAGAGCAGCAGGGCGATGGCATCGGCCTCATTGTCGTCGGCCGGCGCGAAGCCGCGGGCCTGGATGGCGGCGACCATCTTCGCCTTGTCGGCGTTGCCCTTGCCGGTCGCATAGCGCTTGATCGTGCCGACCGGAACGCCCTCATAGGGGACCTCGCGCTCCTCGCACCAAGCGGTGAGCATGCCGAGGAAGCCCCCGTAGATGTGCGCCGCATCGGTGCCGGCATGGGCGCGGACTTCCTCGAACACGATCCGCGCCACGCCGCCGGACAAAGCGGCGACCTCGGCCAGCCAGCCGCGGAAGCGCAGGAAGCGCATCCCGCCGCCTTCGAACCTGGTCGGCTTGAAGGTCATGATGCCGGAGGTGATGCCGCCGTCACGCGAGCGCAGGGCCCATCCGGTCGTGGTGCCGAGGTCGAGGGCGAGCACGGCGTTGCGCGCCAGGCTGATCTCGGGCGGGAGGGCGATGGGCGGGCCGCTTGCATGCGCGGCGGGCATGGTGAGAGTCGCAACTGCCATGGTGGTCTCCGAGAGGGGATGATCCTGGTGAGGGCGGCGACGGCGCGGTTCTTGGCGGAGCTCGCCGTCGCTGCCCGGCATCGGGTGGGGTGGTCCCAGCGGGGGCGGCCCACGCGCCCAACCCGGTCGCCCGAGGTGTGGTGTGCGCGCGCCGATGAGGCGCGCACGCACACCCCCGTAGGGGGTGGGAGCAACACCTAACTCCTCAACCTGGCACAACCCGTTGATCCGAAACGGAAAAAGAGGAGTTAGGTGTGAAGCGGGAGGAGTTAGGGACCTAACTCCTCTGTCCTCCCAAGCCGTTGATTTCATGGCGTTGTTTTCGGGGAGGAGTGAGGAGTTAGGCCTAACTCCTCAGGAGTGAGGTCGTCCAAGACGCCTTCCGGGTAGACCCACACCTCCGGATTTTCGACGTCCAGGCAGTTGCCGGATTGGGGGCATTTGAAGTGGCTGGGCAGGACGCGGCGGGCGCTTGTGGTCACCTCGCCGGTCTGCGGATCCACGGTTTCGACCTCGGGGCCGAAGGTCATGCCCTCCACGCAGAGGTACCCGAACCGCGACCGAACGACGCCAAGGCCGAATTCGGTGCCGTCACGGCGGAACTTCACGAAGCCCTTGGTGGCGAGCACGCTCAACCGCTCGCGGATCGTATGCTTGCTGCCGAGCCCGACCTTGTTCTCGAATTTCTCCGCCAACTGCATGGTGGAGTAGAGCCGGCCTTCAGCTGCCTCATCGAGCAGGATGCCGAGGATCACATCCTGCTTGCGCAGCCGTTCGGCATCGAGCTTGCGCCCGATGTCCTGCCTGACCAGGCGTTCGCCGCGACGATCGAATTCCACCCAGCGGCCCGCGATTTTGTCGACCAGCATCGGCTCGAGGCCGGGGCCGTTGCGGAGCTCGACATGCAACTCGCGCTCGGTCTGCTCCTCATCGGGGCGGAACAGAATAGCGCCCGAGGTGTAGTAGCCGCGCAGTGCGCTGGCGCCGGAGAGCGACAGGAAGGGATCGTCCTTCACCTGCTGCTTGCTGAGCTTCTTCGTGTGGTGGGCGAGGACGATGCCCGCCTCGGGGGCGACCTGGTCGCGCAGCGCCTCGACCCGGCTCTGCAGGAAGAACATCATCGCCGCGTTGTCGTTCTCCCCTTCGCCCGCGGGCCCGCCATCGAAAAGGTTGCGGATGGGATCGATGCAGATGATGTCCGGCGGGGCATCCGGGAAAGCGGCGCGGATTGCCGCGGCCACAAGGGACACGCCCTGGTCGTCGAGCAACATGCGCAGCTTGGGGGTGACGACGAGGGTGTCGCGGGCGCGGGCCACGATCGCGGCGTCGAGCCGGAGCTGCTGCAGGCGCTCGCGCAGGTAGTGGTACTGGATCTCGGCCTGGAGATAGAACACGCGCAGCGGGCGCGGGGCCGTGAAGCGCAGGAACGGCGCGCCGGCGGCGGCATGCACCAGCAGGCTGATCAGGAAGTCTGATTTGCCGACCTTCGGCGCGCCGCCGAGCACCAGCATCCCGCCCGGGGTCAGCAGGCGCGGCCCAATCAGGTCGTCCGGCATGGGGGATTTGTCGTCGAGCAGCGCGCCGAGCGTGTGCGCGGGGATGGCGCTGTGCGGCAGGGCCGCGGCGCGGAGCAGGGGCTGCCCGTTGCGGTCGACGTGCAGGGCCCAGATCGCATCGGCCTCGACCTTGAGGCGGTCCAGCGGCCACGCCGGGCGGAGGCAGGCGGCGTTGTACTGGCAGATCGCCTCCCAGCCCTCATTGCCGGTCATGCGGCCCTCGTGGACCATACGGACGAAGTGGCCGATGGCGGCGCTGGCGCCCTGGAAGCGGGTCCAGGCGTCCTGAGCGCCCTCCCGCACCGGCGTGGTCAGGACCGCATCGAGGCTGGGGCGGGTGGCGCCCTGGGCGGCGGTGGGCGCCTCCAGGCCCGGCATGGTGGGCATGACCGCTACGGCCGCGGTGAAGTCGGGAAGCTCGAACTCTACCCTGGGCCGGTGCTCCCGGATGATGACCCGCCGCTGCACGCCATGCTTCTGGTGGACGGTGCCGGGAACGCGGATCGGCTGGTGAGCGGATCGGAAGTGCAGGTCGCCACCGACCTTCTCCGCGATCTCGCCGCGCAGCGCGCAGAGCCGCGCCAGGTCGTCGCCCTCGGCCGGCTCGGTGAGCCGCCACCAGGCGTGCAGCTTGGCGGCGCCCTCGGCAGTGCGGCCGCCGCTCTCGACCAGCAGGGTCGGCCCCCCGAGGTGGTGGACCAGGTGCGCCATCTTGGCGGTGATGTCGCCGGCATCGAGATCGACCACCACAGTCTGCATCTGCAGCACATGCTCGGCGCGGGCCTGGCCCTGCTCGGCGACAGTGCCGGGGATGACATAGACGGCGCTGCCCTCGCGCGCGGCCCAGGTGGCATAGGCGCTGAGGGATGCGGCGGCGTGCCGATCGGCCGGCACCCAGATGTTGTGCGGCTTGGTGTCGAGGCCTTGGCCCTGGTCGACAAAGCCGCGGACCGGGATCAGCCCGTCGCAATAGCCAAACACGACGTCGAGGAAGGCGGCGATCTGCTCGATGTCCGGCGCGACGTGGCCGCAAGCAGGCAGCGTCGACTGCCCATCGCTGGGAAGCCGATCGACGGCGATCTGCCCACCGGCGGGAATCTCGCTCGCGCTATCGTCCAGCAGCGGCGCGGCATCGTTGAAGTCGCCCCACGCCGTCATGCAGGCAGCGCCCAGCAGCGCTTGGCCCAGGGGCAGAAGCGACACTCAAAGTGATCGGCCTGGGCGGCAACGCGGGGCAGCAACTCGCCGGCATCCGTCGCGGCCAGGATGCGCACGGCCCGGTCCGACATGCGCTGCGCCAGCTCGGCGTTGAACGGCACCAGCTCGTGATGGAGCTCGGCGGTGTCCTTGTTGATGGCGGTGAACAGCGCCGGATTATCCGCCACGCCTGGGACACTGGCGTCCATGTACGCCTGATAGACCGCGATCTGCGCCGCGTAGATCGGCTTGGCCACAGCTACGCCCTTGCTGGACGTCTCGCGCCAGGACTTCGCGTTCATGGTCTTGCATTCCCACAGCGCGGGGAACGCCATGCCAGGGATGGTCGGGCCGCCGGCCAGCACACCATCGACATGGCCGCGGATGCGGCCGCCTGCGACCGAGAAGCCGAACTGCTCGCCATGCTCGCCACCGCCACGGCGCGTGTAGAGATCAAAGCCAGCGCCACGGAGCCAGGCCACGGCCACATCCTCCAGCGCGTGCCCGATCCCAAAGATGCGCAGCAGCCGACCGTCGAAGTCCGCCCCCTCATCCTTCGGCGCCTTTGCGAACTCGAACTGCAGCGCGCGCTCGCAGGCGTGGCCCAGCCGGGAGCCACCCAGATAGTCGCGCGGCGGCGTGGCCGCGTTGGTGGCGACCAGCGCGGCATCGATGGCGGCGTTGACGTGCCCCGAGGTCTGGCTGCGGCTGTTGAGGTCCAGCATCAGAAGGGCGCATCCGCAGCGGTGAGTGGGCGGTGCGGAGCTTGTGCCTGCGCGGCGGTGGCCTGCATCGCATCCTGGAAGCCGCCGACGGCAACCTCGATCAGCGTCAGCACCTGCGGCTCGGTCAGATCGATCAACCGAGTCTGCCAGCCAATCTCGCCCAGGCATTCGCCGAGCGGGCGCATGGTTGCGCGGATGGCTGCCTGTTCCTGTTCAGTGAGATCAACCACGGACGGTGCGCTCCTCGCAGCAAGGGTGGTCCAAAGCGCCTGGCAGGCGATGCCGCAGAAAGAAGCGGTGGGGCGTGGCGGCCGCCGCCGCGTCGGATCGAACCAGCCAAAGCCGCGCGTGGAGCGGCGGCAGATGGCGCAGGGCAGGACGGGATTACGCATGGCTGGTCATGCAGCCTGGCCCAGCGTCGCGGGCTGGGCGTTGCGCACCAGGCTGCGGATGGCCTGGCGGTTAAATTTGAAGGTCAACAGCGCAGATGCCTGGTAGCGCGTCATGCCGAGATCAGCCCTGGCCTCGGGCGGCAGGTGAATCAGCTGGCGCTCCGTCGGCGGCTCGCGCAGCCAGCGGCGGCTCTTGTGGGCGCTCTCGTCGGTCTCGTAGGCGTTCAGCCAGTCGTCCGCTGCGGCCAGCGCCACCAGCCGCTCCCCGATGGAGAGCAGGCGCGGCCGCTCCTCCTTCGCACCGCCGACCGCGTGCCAGGCCCCGTTTAGGAAGAAGATGCCCGCCCAGCCGTTGAACCCATTGGCCAACAGGGCGGCGTCGTCGCCGAACAGGTCGCACCACTGGAAGGCGGAGCGCCGGAGGAGATCGATCTCCGTCATGATGAAGTCGGCCAACGGCGCGGCATCGCGCCCGCGGGGTTCGAAGGCGTGCCCGCAGATCGGGCACTCCATCACCGCGATTGGCACCTCGGCCTCGCAGGAGGGGCAGGTCTTGGTGGGCGGCTCGCCCTCGCCAGGCTGGCTGTCGAGGTCGACGTCCTGTTCCAGGCAGCCGTGGATCTGCGAGGATGTGCCGAAGTCGAGCACGATGCAGTCGCGCTTGACGATGCCGGGATGCTCCATGGGATCCACGGTGCGCAGCCCGCGGCCGACCATCTGGATCATGGTGCATTTGAAGGAGCTGGGCCGCAGCAGCACGACGCAGGAGGTTGGCGGGTGGTCCCATCCCTCGGTCAGCACCGCGACATTCACGACGATGCGCGCCTCGCCCCTGGCATAGGCCTCCAGGACGGAGCGTCGCTCCCCGTTCGGCATCTCGCCGGTGACCACGACGGTGGGGACGCCGGCCGCATTGAAGGCTGTGGCGACGTGCTCGGCGTGTGCGACCGTCGAGCAGAAGGCCACGGTCTGGCGGTTGCCGGCCTTCTCCTGCCAGTGCTTCACCACCGCGTCGGTGACCGGCACCGTGTCCATCACGCGGGCGATCTCGCCCATGTCGAAGTCATCGCCGCTGCGCCGCACGGCGCGGAGCTCGTCCTGCACGCCGACATCGATGATGAAGGTGCGCGGCGGCACCAGGTTGCCGGAGGCGATCAATTCGCCAAGCCGGATCTGGTCGCCGACGTTGGAGAAGACCTGCCGCAGCCCGACCTTGTCGCCGCGGTTCGGCGTGGCGGTGACGCCGTAGATGCGGCAATCGGGATTGCGCTGCCGCGCCCGATCAATGATGCGGCGATAGCTGTCCGCGACGGCGTGATGCGCCTCGTCGATCACCAGCAGGTCCAGCGCCGGCATCGCCTCCAGGTTCGCCTGGCGGGTCAGGGTCGGCACCATGGCGAAGGTGACGTGGCCGCCCCAGGACTTCTGGCCGGCATCCACCACCGAAGTGGAGACGCCCGGGTTCACGCGGCGGAATTTCGCCAGGTTCTGCGCCGTGAGCTCATCCCGATGGGCGAGGACGGCAGCCTTGGCGGCGCTGCCGCCGATATGCTCGCCCACCGCCGCCGACAGCATGATCGTCTTGCCGGCGCCGGTCGGGGCGACGCCGAGGGTGTTGCCGTGCTCGTCGAGCGCACGAAGGCTGCGCTCGACGAAGAGCTTCTGGCGGGGGCGGAGCATCATGCTGGTGCGGCCCTCCCTCAGCGCGCCCAGGCGGGACGCGGATCGGCGCCAGGAGCGGGCTGCTGTGCCGAGGCCGGGAAGGCGCCCTGGTGCATGGCCGGCGCGGCGGGCGGCACCGTGTGCGCGGGCGGGGCGTAGCCCTGTGCCGGCGGGGCATAGGCCGGTGGTGCGTATCCGGCCGGCGCAGCGGTGCGTCCCATCGCCTGCGCGTAATCGCGATGGTCCGGCGTCACCGCCATGCGGATTTCGTTCTTGGTCTCGCCGCCCGCATCGGTGCCGTGCTCGATCTTCGCCACGAACTCGAGGCCGTCCAGATCCGCGAAGCCGCCGATGCGGCGCGCCGCCTGTGCCTGGGGCGAGACATCCTTGTCGGAAATGCCGCGCGCGGAGTTCAGCATCCCGCGCAGGAAGCTGCGGCCCATCCCAGCCCACTCCGGCCCCTTCGGGCTGTAGAGCCCGATCAGCGTGAAGATCTTCCGCTTGGCGTAGGGCCCCTCCAGCACGGTGAACTCGCCATTGAGATAGACGGCGCCGGTGCTCCCGCGCGTGGCGTAGCCGCCCGTCCAGCCCTGGCTCGGATCGTCGAAGCCACCGGGGCGGATGGTGAGGCGGACCTTCGCCAGCGTCCCCTTGGGGATCAGGTTCGGGTTGGACTGGGCGTCGTTGTAGTCATTCCAGGAAGCCATGATGCTTCTCCTCCTGTCAGGTGATGGGGGTGTCGGTGGCGGCGGTGACGAGCGGCGGCGGCAGCGCGAGTGCTGCCGCGGAAGGTGCTGCGGTGCCGCGGATCTTTGCGAAAAGGCGGCCGAGGTCCGGCGGCTCCAGCAGGTCGAGCCGGCCGCTGCGGTCCTTCGCCGGATAGCCCCAGGGGTTCAGCGTCTGGCAGACCAGCGCCCGGAACGGCTGCCCGCCCTGGTCCTTGATCTCTGCCAGCGTCAGCACTTCATCGACGATGCCGGGCAGTTCGAGGCTGGTTTTGCTGCCCTCGATCTGCAGGCTGAAGACGCGGCGATTGAAGTCGTCGAGCTTCTCGTCGAGGATCCCGACGAAGATCACGTTGCGGCCGCGGGCGTGCTGCAGATGCGTGAGCCAGGCGATCATCTCGCGCCCATGCAGCCCGTAGGCGCCGCGCACGTCAGGCTTTCCGGTGCGCTCCGCGAAGGCCTCGGGCTGGCCGCGGCACCACTGAAAGCAGAGACGACCGGCGACGGTGATGCTGTCGATGAACAGCGTGACGTAGTGGTCCATGCGCGCCGGATCGCCGTACTCGCGAACCACCCGCGCATGCTGAGCTGCGGAATAGGGCTGGTCGTCGCGCAGCGCGGGGTTCGGGCCGGCAAGGAACAGCGCCAGGTCGCGGCATTCCTCCCATGTCCGCGGGCGGATCGAAGCGCCCCGCCAGCCCTGCACGGCGAGATCACCCGCCTCGAGATCCATGAAGAGAGTGGTCACGGCGCAGGTGGTGTTCAGAAGCCAGGTCTTGCCCATGCCGGGCTTGCCGAGGATGGCGGCCTTGACGCCGCGCTCCTCGGCCTGCCGCTCGTCGGCGGTGATGATGCGCAGCGCCATCAGCGGCCTCCCTGCAGCGGGATGACGCCCGCGCCATGCGGGCTGTCGCGCAGCGCCGTCTCGGACATGATGGCGAGGCGATACGTGGCGCGGCCGGTGCGGACCGTGCGGGCCGGCTCGAAGGCTGTGCGAATGCGGTCCGGCCAGGCGGTGTAGGCCCGCTCGGAGACCTTGAAGCTGACCTCGACGTATTGGCCCGGATCCTCGCCGCCAGCGCGGATCTGCTCCGACAGGGCAGCGAGCCGCGCCTGATCCCATTCCACCTTCTTCGGCAGATCGACCGCGATCTCCACGGCGCCGTCCTGGAAGCGAACGGTGCCGGTGTCCTTGCCCGCAGCGGCACGGGCGCCGACGGCGCGCTGCTCGTAGCGGAGCGCGATCGCGGCCTCGATCCAGTCCTGCATGCGCTTGGCGGCATCCAGCGCCTCGCGCGCATCGGTCTGCAGCAGCGCCAGATGCTCGGCAGGGAGCGCGATGACGTCGTTCACCGGCATGTGGCGCAGCGCGTCGAGGGTGGGGCGATTGGTGCGGAGCGCGTCCATCACGCGGCCTCCGTGAGCAGCAGCGGCAGGATGGACGACGCATATCGGCGCGGGCGGCGGCGGGCGACGAGGATGTAGGCGTAGTCCTCGTAGCCGTGGCGGCGCTGCACGATGTCGGCCAGGCCGAGCTCGGCCAGCTTCCAGGCGCGTGCCGCCAGGCGCTGCAGCGCGGTGCGCTCCGGCTCGGGCAGGCACTGCAACTGCGGGCAGACCTGCCGGGCGAGCGCGCCGCGGTGGTAGGTGATGCTGTCGCCGGGAGCCGCGGCGCCCAGCCAGGTGCAGAGCGACGCCTCGGTGAGAGGCTTCGACACTGCGCGGATGTCGGTGATGAAGGTGTCCATACTTAGCCCTACCCAGCCCGTCGCCGATCCGTCTCAGGCCGCAGCGGCGATGCCGCCGGCGAGGAGCCGCAGGCGCAGTTCGCGGATGCGGCGGTAGAGGACCGACCGCGGCAGGGGCCCCTGCTGGCCGAGCTCGTGCGGTGTGCTGTGCGTCAGGGCTGCGCAGATGCTGTGGTCGCGCTGGTCGAGGATGGCGCCAGCGCGATCCAGGTCGAGGCGGCGCTCCAGTGCGGACACCGCGTCGGTCTGCTGCCCGCACCACGCCGCATACCCCTCCGATTCGGGGATGATGTCGGCGAGCGTCAGCTCCTCCTCCTGGCCCGGCACTGCGTCATCCAGCGACGCCTCGTGCCGTTCGCGCTTCTCGCGGCGCAGGCGGGTCGCGAGACGGGACGCGCGGTGCCGGAAGCAGACCGTGGCGAAGGCCGCCAACG
Organism: Roseomonas sp. CECT 9278; assembly: GCF_918698155.1. Lineage (GTDB taxonomy): Bacteria > Pseudomonadota > Alphaproteobacteria > Acetobacterales > Acetobacteraceae > Neoroseomonas. The sequence continues at coordinate 152,449 of NZ_CAKKLX010000001.1, read as the reverse complement.
TCCTGCGCGCCGGATCGAAGCCGCGCAGCCGCGCCAGGAGGTCGAGCAGCATGTCCTGCTCCATGTCCTCCTGCTCATGGCCGGGCCGCCCCAGGGTCCGGCAGAGGCGACGCGCGTAGCGCTCAGCAAGGGGGTGAACGACGTCGAGATCGGCGAGGGAAAGCTCGGTGGGCATCGGGCGTGGCTCCTGGAGGACGGCTATGACGTCCAGAAACAACCACACGACCTGCCGGGGCGAAGAGGCGGAATGGGGCGCAATGGGGAATTGAAGTGTCCTGGGATTTATTCCCCATTGCTAAATCAGCGACTTATGGCCGATTTCGTCGGAATTCAGATGGATAGCCCGGCGATTTCCGCCCCACCCAGGCGGGAAACGCGGCCCCGGCTGATCGCCTGTGGATATCGGGGATAGGCGAACATGAGAGGAACAATGCTGTTGACCAATCGCACAGCAGTTCGTCATGATCCCGGCATGTCCATCACCGTTGAGTACCCGCATCACGCCGCCTCGGGCGCGCCTCGGCCGTTGTCGGCCCAGACCCTCTGGGCCGTCGCCGCGCAGGTGCGCCGCCAGGCCATGACGGAGCATGGTGCATTCGCGCTCCCGCTCGCCGCTCTGGTCGCCGCCACGCGGACAGTGTCGGCGAACGGTCGGGCCATCGTGGTCGCCTGGGAGCTGGACCATCCTGTGCATGATGGCTCCGGGGAGGCCGTGCTCGGCGTCTGCGAGACGGATCCCGACATGCCAGGCACGGCGCTGGTCTCGGTGAATGCGCGCATGGTGGCCGGCCGGCCGGACCTCGCGATCAGCACCGCGGCGCATGAGCTGGGCCACGTCGTGTTCGACGTGCCAGTGGCGCTCGGCGAACCGGCACGACGCTACCGCGCGGTGACGGCCGGCCCGAGCGCGCTGCTCGATCGGACCACCGCGGCCTCCGAGCGCAGGGCGAATGAGTTCATGGGGGCGCTGCTGGCACCGCCGGTGCAACTCCATCTGCGCATGCTGGCGCACGCGCGGTCGGAGCGGCTGCGCACGGTGCACGCGCCGCATCGGGGACGGCAGGGTTGTCGCGTCCTGGCGGCCGACAACCCGCCCGAGGTGATCGAGGGCGTGGTCGCCGCTCTGGCGGGCGACTTCGGCGTATCGGAGCGCTTTATCGCCGTACGGCTGAGCCGCTACGGCCTGGTTCAAGGAGAGCAACGGTGAGCTTTGGATCGGTCATCCGCGAGCGACGGACTGCGCTCGGCATCGGGTTGAACGATTTCGCGGAGCGATTGGAAATCTCGGCGGCCTATTGGTCGCGCATCGAGCGCGACCAGGAGAATCCGCCCCGCGACGAGCTGATAGAGCGCGCCGCCGCCATTCTCGGCGTGCGGATGGATGATCTGTTCGTCGAGGCGCAGCGACTGCCGCCCGACATGCGGAAGGATATGGCCAAGGTTGTGCAAGCGTATCGGCGGTTGCGCTTTGTCGGGAAGGGATGAATGTCGTGGGCGGCCGAATTGTGAGGAAGCCCTGCTACGGGCTGGCCGAGGTCTGTGAACGTTGGGGCGTAAGTGAACTCGACATCGCCAACTTCGCCATCGCTGGCGAACTGACGCTATCGATCGTGGTGGCGCAGCTGCCGCTTGAAGATGGCAGCGTCGAGGAAGTGGATGATGGACATTTCGTCGACATGCCGGAGCGCCGCTTCCGGTTCACCGGCACGCTGGATCTGTGGGCGCACGACGCCTGGCACGTGATGATGACGGGGACGCACGGGGTGAGCGCATTTCGCGCGGAACCGGGCATGTACCGCAGCCTCTGGGTGCCATCGGATGGGGAGGAGCAGTTCCTTGTGCCTCGCGAGCGGCTGGTTGTTCGGCATGCTGAGCGCGAGCGCTTCGAGGCAGAGCAAGCAGCGGCGATAGTCTCGACGGCAACCGTGCCTGTCGTCGCCCGAAATGGCCAGCGCGGGGCGCCGCCGAAATATGACTGGGACGAGTTCTACTGCGAGCTGGCGGTATCGATGCAGATTGACGGCTTCCCAGAAAGCCAAGCAGCCATCGTCCGGCGCATGGTGGAGTGGTTCGCAGCCCGTAATCAGTACCCAGACCAGAGCACCATCAAGAAGAAAGTCGCTTTGCTCTGGCGGCGTTATCACGAGGCTTTGGCGCGCATGCCCGCCTGATTGGGACGGATCGCCGCCGAGGCGGGTAGGGCTAAGTATGAAGCCATCGCCCGTGGGACTGAACGCTCACCTTCCGCCGCACCTCCGCGAGGTCTGCGGCATCCTGGCCAGGGGCCTGGTGCGGCTGCGCAGCCGCGCTGCCGAGGATGATGCGCGGGATGAGGAGATAGCTCGGGGGGCGGGAGACGTTCGCCTTCACTCCACTGGCAGGCAGCGCCTGCATGCGAACCCCAACAGGAAGGGACTCGCATGACCAGACGATCCACCGCCGCACCCGCGGCGGCACCCACCATCCCGAAGATCCCGCCGACGCAGGTGCTGAGCCGCCTCGCCGCGCTGCAGGCTGCGCCCACCGCCATGCTGAAAGACCAATGGCGGGAGCTGTTCGGCAAGGAGCCGCCGCCCTGGAATCGGGCCTACATCCAGAGCCGGCTGGCCTATCGCATCCAGGAATTGGCCTATGGCGGGCTGAAGCCCGAGACCGTCGACCGGCTGGTGGCGCTTGGCGAACAATTGGATGGCGGCAACGCCGTCCTGCGTCGCATCCGCGCCGATAGCCGCCCGCTGGCCGGCACCCGCCTGATCAGGGAATGGCAGGGCGTGCGGCACGTGGTCACCGTGCGCATCGACGACTTCGAGTTCGAGGGGCGGCCGTATCAGTCGCTCTCGGCAATCGCGCGCCACATCACCGGCACGCGGTGGAACGGCTGGACATTCTTCGGATTGCGCGCGCGGGGTGACGCATGACCCGGCGCGCCCGCATCGAGCCGGCCATGCCGGCCACCACGAAGAAGCTGCGCTGTGCGGTCTACACGCGGAAATCCACCGACGAGGGGCTGGAGAAGGAATTCAACACCCTCGACGCGCAGCGCGATGCTTGCGAGGCATACATCACCAGCCAGCGGGCCGAGGGGTGGCTGCTGGTCCGCGATCGCTACGACGATGGCGGCTTCTCTGGCGGCACGCTGGAGCGGCCGGCGCTGCAACGCCTGCTTCGTGACATCCAGGCCGACCTGGTCGATGTGATTGTGGTCTACAAAATCGATCGCCTCAGCCGCTCGCTGATGGATTTCGCCAAGCTGGTGGAGGTGATGGACGCGCATGGCGTGACCTTCGTGTCGGTCACACAGTCGTTCAATACGACCACCAGCATGGGGCGGCTGACGCTGAATATCCTGCTCAGCTTCGCGCAGTTCGAGCGGGAGGTCATTGGCGAGCGGATCCGCGACAAATTCGCGGCCTCCCGCGCCCGTGGCATGTGGATGGGGGGCAAGGTGCCGCTCGGCTACGACGTCGTAGCCAGGAAGCTGATCGTGAATGAGGACGAGGCGCCGCGGGTGCGTCGGGTGTTCGATATCTTCGCCGAGACGGGCTCGGGCATGGAGACGGTGAAGCGCCTTCGAGAGGAAGGCCTCACCAGCAAGGTGGGCCGCCCGCTCGACAAGGGCGATGTCTACAAGCTGCTGAACAACCGGACCTATGTCGGCGAGGCCGCGCATAAGGGAAACATTTATCCTGGCGAGCACCAGGGCATCGTGCCGCGGGAGCTGTGGGACCGGGCGCATGCCGTGCTCCAGGTCAGCCCGCGGGTCCGCGCCAACCAAAGCCGCGCGCAGACGCCGGCGCTGTTGAAGGGGCTGATCTTTGGCACCGACGGTCGGGCTTTGTCGCCGACCCACGCCAGAAAGAACGGCCGCCTCTACCGATACTACGTGGCGCAGCGCGTGCTGAAGGGCGACGCCGCCGGCGACGACACCATCGTGCGCCGGGTATCGGCAGCGGAGATCGAGGCGGCGGTGGTCGATCAGGTGCGGGCTCTGCTGCGGCAGCCGGAGATCGTGGTCGGCACCTGGCGCGCGGCGCGCAGGGACGCGCCGGACCTGACAGAGGGCGAGACGCAGGATGCGCTGCATCGGCTCGACCCGCTGTGGGAGCATCTATTTCCGGCGGAGCAGGCGCGAATCGTAAGGTCGCTGGTGGAGCGGGTAGTGGTCGGCCCGGCCGGCGCGGACATTCGGCTGCGGCTGGACGGGCTCGGCGGCCTCGTCCGCGATCTCACCGCCATCTCACCGAGCGCCCAGAGGGCCGCAGCATGACGACCGCGACCAGCGTCACGGTCCGGGTGCCGCTGGCCATCCGACACCGGCCGGGCAGGAAGACCGTCGTGACGCCGATAACCGATGGGATGGCGCCGGTCACAACGCGGGCCGACCCCACGCTGGTGAAGGCGCTGGCACGGGCGTTCCGGTACCAGCGGATGCTGGACGAGGGACGCTACGCGTCCATCAGCGAGATGGCAGACGCCGAGCGAATCGAGCGCGGCTACCTCGGCAGCCTGCTCCGCCTGACCCTCTTGGCACCCGACCTCGTAACCAACGCCCTCGACGGTCGGCATATGCCCTCGGTCGCCCTGGCCGCCCTGTTGGAACCATTCCCTTTATGCTGGCGGGGCCAGAGCGAATTGTTCGGACATGGCGGGTCGGGAAAGTAACGGCCCCGGCCACATGGCCATTATGCGAAAGCAAAGTCCGTGGCATCTTCGGGGCGTGACAGGCCCCGTGATCGACAACCCGATTCTCAATAGCCCCTTCGCGGAACCGTCCCGCCATTGGGAGCTCGACGAGAACGGCATCCCCACCGGCACACCGGCCCCCGGCCGGCGTCGTAGCGAATTCATCGTCCCCGTCCCCCCGCCCAAGCATAAGGTGAAGGCCCAGGCGGCGCTCGACCTGGAAGACGAATACGGCAAGCGCCAGCCAAACGACTATATCAATGAAATCAGGACCAAGGTCGCCCAATGGCGCTCCCTCGGAGAGCAGGGCCTGCGCCCTCTCACACCCGTCACCGCCCGCCTGCTGCGCCACTGGCGCGAACAGGGTCGCACCCGCCCGCTCTTCTTCTGCCAGGTCGAGGCAGTCGAGACCGCCATCTGGCTGACCGAAGTCGCCCCCCGTGCCGAGACCGAGCGCCTGCGCACTCTGAATTCGGAGGCCAATCCGGACCTCCTGCGCATCGCCTTCAAGCTGGCCACCGGCGCCGGCAAGACCACCGTCATGGGGATGCTAATCGCCTGGCAGACCCTCAACGCCGCGCGCACGCGCAACTCGACCCGCTTCACCGACGCCTTCCTGATCGTGGCCCCCGGCCTGACGGTGAGGGACCGCCTGCGGGTGCTCCACCCGTCCGACCCGTCCAACATCTACGCCGCCCTCGACATCGTGCCGCGGGAGCTGCGCGACGACCTCCAGCGCGCCCGGATCGTCATCACCAACTTCCACGCCTTCAAGAAGCGCGAAACGCTCGAGGCACCGAAGCTGGCGAAGGAAATCCTGGCTGGCCGCACCGGCAAGGTCGAGCGCCCTGAAACCGATGGCCAGATGGCGCAACGCATCTGCAAGGACCTGCTCGGCCGCAAGCGCATCATCGTCATCAATGACGAAGCCCACCATTGCTATCGCCAGAAGGTCGGCGCGGCGGATGACGCCAGCGCGAAGCTCGACGCCGAAGGTAAGGCCGAGGCCAAGAAGAACAACGCCGCCGCCCGCCTCTGGATCAGCGGTATCGAGGCCCTGCAACGCGTGGTCGGCCAGCCCGTCCTGGTCTACGACCTTTCGGCCACGCCCTTCTTCCTGCGCGGCTCAGGCTACCCCGAGGGCACGCTCTTCCCCTGGGTCGTCTCCGACTTTTCCCTGATCGACGCCATCGAATGCGGCATCGTGAAGGTGCCGCGCGTGCCGGTGCAGGACCTGCCAGGCGCCGACGAGCCGGTCTATCGCCACGTCTACCGCTACATCCAGGAACATTCGGATGTGAAGCTGCCCAAGGCTGGCCGCGCCAAGCAGGGCAAGCAGCTCACGCCCGACCAGCTTCCCTCCCAGCTCACCGGCGCGCTCCAGGCGCTCTACGGCCACTACCGCCAGGTCTTCGAGAACTGGGCCAGCCGCGGTGGCAGCACGCCGCCCGTCTTCATCGTGGTGTGCAACAACACCGCGACCTCCAAGCTCGTGCACGACTGGATCGCAGGGTACGAGCGCATCGAGACCGACGCCGAGGGCGCCGAGCGCCGCGTCATCGTGCCCGGCAACCTGCCGCTGCTCTCCAATGTCACCCAGGCCGGCATCGGCCAGAGCAGCATGGTGGAGCGCCCCGTCACCATCCTGATCGACAGTGAGGAACTCGAATCCGGCGAGGCCCTGTCGGACAACTTCCGCAAGCTGGCTGGCCCCGAGATCGACGCCTTCAAGCGCGAGCTCCGCGCCCGCGGCAGACACGCAGACGCCGAGACCGTCACCGACAGCGACCTGCTGCGAGAGGTGATGAACACCGTCGGCCAGCCCGGCCGCCTGGGCGAGCCGATCCGCTGCGTCGTCTCCGTCTCCATGCTGACCGAGGGGTGGGACGCTCGCACCGTCACCCATGTGCTGGGCGTCCGTGCATTCGGCACGCAATTGCTGTGCGAGCAGGTGATTGGCCGAGCGCTGCGCCGCGTTTCCTACGACCCGGTCGGCGTGGATGACGCCGGCAACGCCATGTTCGCGCCGGAATATGCCGAGGTCCTGGGCATCCCCTTCAGCTTCGTGCCGGCCAATTCCAAGGCCGACTACACCCCGCCGAAGAAGACCACCCAGATCCATGCCGTGCTGCCGGAGCGTGCGGCGCTGGAAATCCGCTTCCCCCGCGTGATCGGCTATCGCACCGTGCTGCCGCCCGGCCGCATCACCGCCGCCTTCACCAACGAGAGCCGCCTTGAGATCGATCCGACGGACGCGCCGCCCGAAGCCGTCAGCGCCGCCATCATCGGCGCCGAGCACACGCTGACGCTGAACGACCTGCGCCACCAGCGCGACACCACCATCGCCTTTCACCTGGCGGGCCACACGCTGCGCACCTGGTTCCGCGACAGCGAGGACCACCTGAAGCCGTGGCTGTTCCCGCCGCTGCTCACCATCACGCGGCGCTGGATGGCAGAATGCCTGACCTGCATCGGCGGTACCTTCCCGGCCTACCTGCTTTGGCGCGACATCGGCGACAAGGCCGCGGAACGCATCTTCCGCGCCTGCACGCCGGAAGTCGCTGGTCCCGGCACGCTTCGGCCGATCCTAGACCCCTACAACGAGGCCGGCAGCAGCCGTCATGTCAGCTTCGCCACCACCAAGACGAATTTCTGGACCCCCGACGCGCAGAAATGCCAGGTCAACCTGATCGTCTGCGACGAGAATTGGGAGGCCGCGGCCGCGCAGGCGCTGGACGGCATGCCGGAAGTGCTGCGCTACGTGAAGAACGACCGGCTGGGCTTCGAAGTGCCCTATGTGGATGGCAGCACCGAGCGCCACTACCGGCCCGACTTCATCGTGGTGGTGGATGACGGTCGCGGCCCGGATGATCCGCTGCACCTCGTGCTGGAGGTGAAGGGCCGCCAGACCGCGCAGGACGACGCAAAGCACGACACCATGCGCAAACTCTGGGTGCCGGCGGTGAACGCGCTGGGGCGCTTCGGCCGCTGGGATTTTTGCCGGGTGGATGGACCCTATGGCGTGGATGAGATCATCCGGCGGCGGCTGAACGCCGACGCTCTCTCACGCGCCGCCTGAACCCGGAAGACAGCGCAGCATGGCCCGCCCGAAGAAGCTCAAACCCGACGCACCCGCCACTGAGGTGGAGACGCTCGTCCACCCCGCCGATATCGCGCGCAAGAACATCCCGACCGCGGAGACCGCGGCGCTGATGGCGGAGGAGGAGGCGCGGGCGGAACCCAAGCTCTATCCGCGAAACCCGGACCTGGATCCGCAACTGGTCTGGCGCGGGAAGGATGCGCAAGACAGCGCACCGCTGCGCGTCGAGACGGTGCCCATCTACATCCAGGAGAAGCTGTATCCGGAGGCGCTGATCCGCGACCTGCAACGTGTCTCGGCGAAGGAAGCGGCTCCGCAGGCCGATCTGTTCGGCAGCTTCGACCGCATCACGGATGAGGCGGCGCGGCTCGAGTTCTACCAGCACGCCGAGAACTGGTCGAACCGGATGATCCTGGGCGACTCCCTGCTGGTGATGAACAGCCTGGCGGAGAAGGAAGGTCTTCGCGGCCAGGTGCAGATGATTTTTCTCGATCCACCCTATGGAATCAAATTCAGCAGCAACTGGCAGCCGAGCACGCGCACGCGCGATGTGAAGGAGGGCAAGCCCGAAGGGCTGTCGCGCGAGCCAGAGCAGATCAAGGCCTTCCGGGACACCTGGAAGGATGGCATCCACAGCTATCTGGCATATCTCCGAGATCGACTGGCTGTAGCGCGGGAGCTATTGGCCGAAAGCGGCAGTATCTTCGTTCAGATCGGCGACGAGAATGTCCATGTTGTGCGTAGCCTTCTCGACGAAATTTTCGGGCCAGCCAACTTCATCGGACAGATCGCTTATCAAAAGACCACCGGTGCGACCTCTGATTTTCTCGGCGGCACGCTCGACTACCTGCTGTGGTTTGGAAAGAACCGTCAGCAAGCGAAATTTCGCGCCATGTACAATCTGAAAACAGCCGGCGAAGAGGGTGCGACCAAGTATCGCAAGTTGATCCATCTCGATGGAGCGCGGAGACCTGCCGCAGAGGGCGAAGTCTCGGGTGCGACGGCGCTCCCAGATGGCTGGAAGTTGTACACCGACGACAACCTCACCAGCCAAAGCGCCGGCCGCGAAAAAGGAGAAGGCGCAGCGTCCTGGTTTGAAGTAAAACATGACGGCCGAAGTTTTCTTCCGACGATGCAATCCCGTTGGAAAACCAACGAAGCTGGGATGGGCCGTCTCCAGGCCGCTGGCAGGCTTGAGCCTGCGCGGAACATACTGCGCTACGTGAGGAAGCTGGATGATTTTGCCGCAGTCGAGATCAACGATCTCTGGCGGGATATCGGCGGCATCCAAAGCCGAAGCGATCCGAAGGTGTACGTGGTCCAGACGTCCACTACGGCAATTGAGCGCTGCATGCTCATGACCACCGATCCTGGTGACCTCGTCTTCGATCCGACCTGCGGTTCCGGCACCACCGCCTTCGTCGCCGAGCAATGGGGCCGCCGCTGGATCACCACCGACACCTCCCGCGTCGCCCTGGCGCTGGCACGCACGCGCCTCATGGCCGGGCGATTCCCCGCCTACCTGCTGCGCGACAGTCGTGAGGGCGCAGCGAAGGAGGGCGAGATCACCGGCCGCCCACCCGAGGAAGGCCCCTTCCGCCACGACATCCGCCAGGGCCTGGTGCTGGAGCGCGTGCCGCACGTCACGCTGAAATCCATCGCCAACAACGCCGAGATCGATGTCATCCACGCCAATTGGGCGCCGAAGATCGAGGCCGCGCTCGCTACCCTCAACGTCGCTCTCGGGACAAAGCATGCGGAGTGGAAGGTTCCCCGCAACCTGCCCGAAGACGCGAAACCGGCGGTGCAGGAGGCGCATGCGGCATTCTGGGCCACTCGCCGCGCTCGGCAGGCGGAGATGGACGCCTCCATCGCCCGGAACGCCGATACCGAATTCCTGCACGACCGGCCCTACACGAAGAAGAACGCCGTCCGCGTCACCGGCCCGTTCACGGTGGAGAGCCTCTCGCCCCACCGCGTCCTGCCCGCGGATGAGGAAGACCAGGCGGTGATGGAGGCGCTGGCGCAGGAGGCGGGTGAGCCCGTGCCCGAACGCCGCCCGCTCCGCACCCGGCCCGACACTGGCGATGACTTCGTGACCGCCGTGTTGGACAACCTGCAGAAGGCCGGCGTGCAGAACACGAAGAAGGATGAGCGCCTGACCTTCGCCACGCTGCGCCCCTGGCCGGGCGGCAGTCGCGTCTCGGCCGAGGGCGAGTACGAAGAAGCCGGCGTGAAGAAGCGTGCCGCGATCGTCATCGGCCCCGAATATGGCACCGTCGGCCCCGACCTGGTGCGCGAGGCCGCGCGCGAATGCCGCGACTGGGCGGACAGCATGGTGGTCTGCGGCTTCGCCTTCGACCCGCAGGTGGGCGACAGCACCATGAACCTCGGTCGTCTCGTGGTGCTGAAGGCGCGCATGAGCCAGGAGCTGCGCGCCGCCGAAGCCTACAAAGCCGGCGGCGGCAACCTGTTCGTGGTGTTTGGCGAGCCGGATATCGCGCTCGACCAGGCCGACGGTGAATGCGTCGTGCGCCTGAAGGGCGTGGACATCTTCGACCCCACCACGGGTGAGGTCCGTTCCTCCGGCCGAGTCGAGGATGACGTTGCCTGCTGGTTTGTCGACACCGACTATGACGGCGACAGCTTTTTCGTCCGCCATGCCTACTTCCTCGGCGGCAAGGACCCCTTCGAGAAGCTCAAGACCGCGCTGAAGGCCGAAGTGGACGAGGACGCCTGGGCGAGCCTCTACCGCACCGAAAGCCGCCCCTTCGCGAAGCCGAAATCGGGCCGGATCGCGGTGAAGGTGATCAATCACTATGGGGATGAGGCGATGCGGGTGTTTCGGCTGTGAGGAGCAGCAGATGCAGCTTGAGAATGAATGGGCGGTGTCCGCGGGCCTGCTTGGACACATGGCATCGTCTGGTCCTTCGAATCACCAGACACCTTTTGCCTCGGCGGGGTTTTCGGCCGTGCGCAATGAATTGAGCACGGCCGCATTTTTTGCTTTCTACTGAGGGGATGCCTAGTGGATGCCTACCTTGATATTGCTGTGACCATACTGCGGGCGGAAAGGCGCCCGCTGAGTTCGCACGCAATCCTTGCGGAGGCTCATCGGGCAGGGCTAGTTCCGCCTACCCTCTACGGGAAGACACAGCACAAGACCCTTGGAGCCCGGATCAGCGAAGACATCCTGAGCCATCGCGACCGGAGCCGGTTTTTCCGCACCGCACCAGGCCGTTACTTTCTGCGCGAGTTTCTGGAAGATCCCTCCATTCCGAATGAGCATCGGCAACCCTTTCCTGCTCGGCGACGCATTCGAGAACTCTCGCGCGGCCCAGCGCTCGCGGTCACCGAAGAATCGGTGCGCGTAAGGCTCCAAGACAGTAAGACGCCGTCCACAAACAAAATATTAAATTTACTGAGAAAGCAACACCGCGCCTATCTGGACCCAAAGAAGGCGCCAAATGCTTTATTTGTTCGATCATTCGTTTGTGTGTGTCGTGGCTCTAGTGTCCTTAGCTACCGCCTCGGTCGCTATCGAGATGATCGAGACACGTTTATGCACAAGCGCTCGATCGGATTCACCACACTGATTCATGTAGACGAACATACTTTGTTCAACGTTGGCGATATGGGTATTGTCGAAGCGGGTATCAGGGCTGTCAAAATCGATCTCGACATCCCCCCCGCGGTTGCCGAAGAGAACGCGGCTTCGGACGAAGCAGAATTGCGGAAATTTGTATGGGTAAGCCATGTGGACGGGCGAAGCGATCTCCTGGCGATCATCAGGTATGGGTGCCCGCAATGGTTCGAACCAGTGAAACGCAGGCTGGCTCTTAATGATATTGAATGGATAGACGTTCACGGGATAAACAACATCGAGGACTATGATCCATGGTCCAGATGTGTGCTTGAATCGTATAATCGTGTAGCAATATTTGCAGAATCGCGGCGTGGTTAATTTCGCACGATATATTGATCGTGATGTGGGCGCATATCTCAAGGCGCAACTAGAAACTGGCGATGCTATTCGTACAAAGCGCGCGCTGCAAGAAATATCGAAGCTTTACCGCGGCGGTTACCGAATTATACAAGACCAGTTGATCGGCGTAGAAATTGCGATCGTCGGGCTCCTTATGTCCAGCCACGACACGAAGGTCCGTCGTTGGGCACTGAACACGCTGGCACAGCTGGGTCGCGAGCAGTCGTGCAAGGGCGCTATCCTTCACGCGCTTCAAGCTTATCACGCCGATGCTGAGGTGCTGGCCGCGGCCATCGCCGCTCTCTATCGCCTTTGCAGAGAAGCGGGCACGGAGCTTCGGAGGATGGGGTTTGATGAGCAGACGGTAACTCTGGCGGCGCTTCAACATGTTCCGGCCGCTAAACTGAATCTCTCTTGCCTGCCCGTCCGCCCTGATCAGGCCAACTCAGAGTTGATCAAGCTCGGGCTCATTGTCGTCGGTCTCGATCGAGCGCCAGCAAACATGTTCGAGCCGAATCATGAAAACGCGGCCATCGTACGCGCGCTTGGCGGGCACCACGACCCGATCGTCTCGCAGTATTCGGTGTGGGCAATCACGGAAAATTCTTCTCTGGGTGTCGCTGATCTTGGCATTGACCTAAAAAATATTGAGCAACTTCCTGCTAACGTCCGGGCTTGGGTATTTCAACTTCTGGCTATGGAAGCGTCATCAACGGGCGCTGACAGCGACTACATCACGGCTGGGATCGAAGACCGGAGCCCGGAAGCGCGACTGGGCCTCGCCGTGGGGCTCAAGGACAGCTTCTCGCCATCCCTGGTGCCTCAGATCCTGGAATGGTTCACGCGGGAAATGGACGCCGAGATCAGATCACAAATCGTCGATCACATTGTCCGGCAGGCGGAGCGCAGTGAGGCATACTGGCAGCATGCAGTGGACGCTTTCGAGCGAGGGAGGCCTGAAGAGAGAGACCGGATGCTTGCTGCCGCGGCAGGGTCGAAACTGTATTCAAGGCTCAGCCAGATCAAGTATAGTGGTGGGGGAATGGACCTCTTTAGAGGAGATAATTTTGTGCAGAATAACAATTTTCACATTGGCAACATACAGGCTGGTGCGGTTGCCATAAATGGCGGTGAAGCCAAAGCCAGTGATACCACGAACACATATAACACACAGACCATCGAGTTGATTCAGTCGCACCTCAATGATGCGGAGCGCGAAATCAAGGGCAGCGCGGCTGACGTTGAAACAAAAAAGGAAGCCTTGGCAGCGATCGACATCGCCAAGAAGGAGCCCACAAAGGACAACCTCGGGCGGGCCGTCGCTACGATCGAAAAGGTTGAAGCCGCAGCACAGAAGACGCTTGGGATAGGGACAGCTCTTGCTGGAATAGGCCGGCTAATCGCACGAGCGTCAGGCTTCGGTGGATGATGGTGATCGAGCAGCAACCCGCGCTTTCGGCAGCATTCACGCCGGGGCAAACTCTTCGATTCAGCTACAGGAACTGGCAGGGCGAGCTCGCCATCCGGACCGTGCGGGTGATTCGCCTCTCCTATGGCTCGACCGAGTGGCATCGCGAACCGCAGTGGCTGCTGGAGGCTCTCGATGTTGAAAAGGGAGCGGTAAGAATGTTCGCAGTCCGCGACATGACCCCCGTTCCCGAACGCTGACCGAATCCGCGGCGCCGATTTTGCTCCGGGTATGCTTCGCCAGGCGATCAGCTTGCGGAAAGCCCCCCGAACCTCAATCCAAAAAACAGTCTGATTTCAATGGTGTAAAGCTTGAGGGTTAAATCGCCATACCCCCAAGCTTCGGAGACTTCGGGGCCTCCGGAGACCGATTTTCGAAGTCGTTCCGTTCTCCAACCCCCAAGCCAAGGCAGCAAAACCCCAGGAAACCTGCGGTTCTCGGCGCCATCGACGCGTGGGAAATGTGAGGTTGGGAAACCGACTGGAGCAGCGGTGGGAACCGGATTCCAACCTTCTCTGGGCGCCGGGAGACCGGCCGGTGTTGGCGGATGAAGGAGGTCGTGCCCCGTCGCGTGGTGTGGGGCAGCCAGAGCCCGGGACGCGAAGCGAATCCCCTGGCTGAGCGGAGCGGGGCGCCGCTTGGCTCTGGCCGTCCAACACCACCACCTGGGACACGGAATTTGACCCTGTTCGTGGAGTTACGGGTGCCAAATCAAATTGGGCAGCAGCGCCGCCGACTGTGCCCTCTGCAAAAGGGTTCTTGGCCCGGTAAGCACAGCGATGGTTGTCAGCGTCGTCGATGCGATTATTATACAGCCTGGTCACAGCGATTGCGGGAAGGATGACGAGGATCACACGGCGGTACAACCTATGGGAACTGCCGCCTACGATCTGCTATGTATGCAAGGCATTGATGTGGCCGGAGACAGCACATGGCCTTCTCCTTATCCATCAGCTCCACCAGCGCCACGGGCGTTCCGGCTGGCTGGCAGTGGACGATGACGACGCAGTATTAACCCAAGGCAGCATAATTCTTACCGCGTGTTCTCAAGAGGTTGTGCCATGAACTCGCTACCATTTGGTCCAATCGTGATAGCGCGCGGAGTGGGTCGCGGGCCGACCGAAATGGCCGCATTCGATGCCGCGCTGCGCGATGCGGGGGTGGCTGATTACAACCTCTTGTACCTTTCGTCGGTAATCCCGCCTGGTAGTCGAATCGAACGTCGGCGCTGGACGACACCGCCGGAACATTGGGGCCAGCGGCTGTACGTTGTGTTGTCGCAGATGCGCGGCTCGCAGTTGGGCGAGATCGTGCATGCTGGCATCGGCTGGGTGCAGCACGCGCAAGGCGGCCACGGCCTTTTCGTCGAGTTGCACGGCAGTGATCGCGAGCGCCTTGATCGGGAGCTGGCACTCACACTGGGAGCGATGCAGCAGGGTCGCGGTATCGATTTCGACCGAGTAAATAGTGAGATCGCCAGCGCCGTCTGTGAGGGGCAACCTGTGTGCGCATTGGTGGTGGCAGTGTACGCTATACAGTATTGGTAGTTCGTTGTGGCAATAAATGTGGTTTATTATTGTCATTTTCTCGACCGTCGACATGGATCATCGGGTTAGCCATGATAGGCGGCATTGCGTTGTTCCCAAACGAGACTTGTGTCATGGCGAACTCCGTGGAATGCAGGATGCCGAGGGTCCCAAATGAGAGCGCGTCCAGAGCAAAGGGAGTGGACTAGAATTACTTTTCGAACGGGCGCCCGAGAAAATCTCGACGATCAAACTCGACCAAGCCAGATGGCCGCCCGATTGCGGCGTAGAGGTTGGGCCGCCGGAAAGCGTCTCCCCAGCCGCAGCTCGAGCGATAGTGCCGCAGCTTATCGAGATCAATCGCGCCAATAAGCGCCTGCTCGGTCCCGCCTGCGATGGCAACTACCTCCCCTTCAGCATCGACAGTTAGCGAGCGACCACCGAGCGGCTGCGCATAATTCGCCATCGCCATTGCTATTGCGTTCTCAAATGCTCGAGCCTGAAACTGCCCAATGCGCTTCTGATCCAATACACAACAGTTGGCTGTCAAAACGATCTCGGCACCGCCAAGCATGAGGCATCTGGCGCTCTCCGGAAACTCGCGATCGTAGCAGATCATGCAGCCGACCTGGACCAGTCCGCATCGCGTGTGAAGCGTTGCAGTCGAAAAACTCTTACCGGCTACGAAGCGCGCCTCGAAATCGAAGGCAGCCAAATGAACTTTATCATAGAGGAGCCTCAGCTCGCCATATTGGTCGAACAAGAACATGCTATCGTAAACTGAAATTCCTGCTCGTCTCAGCGCGCCAACGGCCACTGCGCACTTGTTCTGGCGGGCATATTGCTGAAATCGTTGAATAAAAATATCGTCTTCGCCGTCAACCGCAGCATCAATGTTGATCTGCCATCGCCGCTCCGGGGGCAGGCCATCGTCGCTAAAGCCAACGTTGAGGATCTCCGGTAACAACACGATATCCGGGTGCGCGCGAGCTGCCTCTTCAAGCAGTTTCTCTGTGAGTTCAAGGGCAGCGATCTTCGGATACCGAACTCCACTCGGTACCGCATCAGGCTGGATCACTGCAATCGTCAGAGTTTGTTTTGACATAGCTTGTGCGCCCACAGGATTGCTGATGATTTCAAGAGCTTGACCACCCTACCTTTTCCTGGGCCCGAATCCAGTTTTCTGACCAGCTGCCCAGGCGATATGATGTGACGACAGAATCGACGCTAGCGGCGCCTTGTAGGCGCTATTCTTCAAATTTTGGCTCAACCACAAGAATTCCTGTACCAGAGCCCAATCGAGGAATGGATAACGCGCCTCAATACCAAAGGCACCAGCGATGTGCTCTTCCTTGGCAAGAAATGCACGCTGGCAACCGCCGCTAAAGTTCACCCATGGCTCTAGTTTCTCTGGAAAAATACCCCGTAACCCGCCAACTGCCGGCCAAAACGGATAATCGGCATAAATTTCGTCGGCACCTTGCCCAGACAGCACAATGCGTTTCCCCTCAGAGTGTGCATGTCTGTACAGCAAGCACGAAGCGATGGCGCCGACATCGTCAGTCATGAGTTCATAGGGAAGAGTCACCCCCGCAACGCTGCCATAGCAATACTCCTCGACGTACTCCTTAAGGAACGATCGAGCCCACGCGACGTCTGCGTCCTCCTCATCGACCCACGCAGCATTAAACTGTTCCACTCTTTCACGCAGCACCTCCATATTTTCGGATCCGGCGAGGGAGTAGGATGAAAACTTTATTCCAAGTTCTTGCATTATCACTGCTATGACGCCACTATCATAGCCCGCACTAAGACCAATAAAGCAATCATGAACAGCGCGCTTTTCGATCGACCGCTTGAGCGCTCTCGTCCAGTCGTCTAAGTTAGTCTTATGTTGATTTCGGAAATCAAAGGGACGTACGATAAACGATTTTTCGCCACAGTCGAAGGAGCGTACTAAAAGCGTATTAGGCGGCAATTGTATGCCTTGTCCAAGTGCCCCGACGTAACTCGAGCAACGGAGCCCATCGATCCAAAGTGGTTTGGAGCTAAAAGGATCAGTGATGAACACCGCTTCGCGCTTAGCAAAATCGTAAAGTGCGATCGCGAATTCGCCATCAAGTTCACGCGCGAAGGCAGACCCGAACTTCCGGTAGAGAGGAATAATAACCTCGCCATCGCTCACCGTATGTGGATGATTATAGATCTCGCCATTAAAGACGCACACAATATCGCCATCGACCAAAGGCTGCGGAAGAAGCGATCCCGTTATGTGAAGCAGAAAGTGACTGAACCTGAACCCCCCACGCACAACCTCACCATGATGATCGGGCCCGCGGCGACGCACCCTCTCAGCAAGCACGGGAGCATCGTCAAAGTCTACGATGAAGCCGCACATCGCTACCCCTCCTTCCTGTCCATCCCGTTAACGATCCTTGCCTGGGCGCGTTCGCAGAGCTCTAGCCCCCGCACCCAATGTGCGCCAAATGGATCACGTCGAAGTCGCTCTAACAGCAATTCCTCATCGGCGTCGAACGGTTGCCACTGCCGAGCAACCAGACGCGCCATTTCTAGTCGTCTCAGCGCCTTCACGCGGTCTTCCGGATCAGCAAGGTAGGAGCGGGCTTCAGCAACCAAACGTGAAATCACGAAAGCAAGATCAGCTTCACCCGCAACGAGTACGCTCTGTGTTAGCTGATCATCCTCGGTCAGCCAGTGGGCAAAGTTCAATGAGCATCTGAGCGCCGTTACCATGCAGCGACGACGCATGCAGAGATCGGAATAATCTTCCCCACGCGAATCTTGAAAGAGCGGAAAATCTGTGTCGGGCGCGCGGCTGGGATCCGCCAATATTTCGAATGGTATCGAGATTAAGTCAACACTGGTATTTTTACCTCCAACGTATAAAGGAAAATTTCGCACGTCAATATTACCAATACCCCAAGTCACCGCAACGAGGTCAACGTCGTCCCACCCAAGATTGTCATATGTAAAACTTCCAATGACACCCACTGCCAAAGTCCCGCTCCCAATTTTCTCTTCGCAAACCGCCAAGAGAGCTGCGCGACCATCCGGACCAAGCGAATGGAGGCGCTTGTGCCAAGCATCCTCATCCAGCAGTACTCCGGTTCGCAATTTTACCTTCCCGGCACCGCTGAACGGCGGCGGGCGCAACGGACACCGGCAGCTATGTGACGGATCAGCCCCCAACGCTTCCAGATCCTGATGCCGAACAAAACCACGAGACACCCCTCTCGCGGAGCGCAGTATTCAATCGCTCGCGCGTTCGCACGTGGCGTTCAATTAGGTTGGATTCGGCGCCGGCGCACGCGAGTAGTTCTATTTCAGCCACGGCATCGGATTCGTCCAACATGAAGTGGTTTCGGATGGACCTTGCCGCGCGGCTATAGCTCGCGTCTACAGGATTTTGCTCTAGAACTTTGCACCAATGCTGCGCACGCTCTCGCACCGCGCGCGCCCACGTTGATGATATGGCGAGAGCCGCCTCTTCCTTCCAAACATCTGCGAAATTGCTCACTTGACCGTGGGAAGCGCGAATCTCTATTGCCTCAAGCGCCGACAGGAACGCGTACATTATCTCTTCGTTGTAAAGATACCCACCGAAGTCCTCCTCGCCGCGCATGCCGAATTTCCGATTGTGGGTCATGTATACAGGCGCCCACCCAATTGGCTGTCCCGTGGATGCGTTGTGCTGGGTGCCGGTCACAAAGTCCTGGACCCGCACACGCGTACCCGCGAATCCGAACGACACACCCGCCCCCCCCGCCAATCGTAACGTCAGCGTAGTCGTGATCAGCTTGGATCGGAAGACGAGGGCCGGCAGCGTTGGCGCGGTAGGCGCAAATCGAGATGGCTCGGCGCCGCGCAAGCTCTCACGACGGAGGAGAGCCCCTTCAAGTAACCAACGAGCGCTATGATCTTGTATGCCTGCGATGTGAGTTACCCAATATTCCGCGTTACCCGACAAATGATGCAATTTTATTTTCCGATACGACTCATCATCTCCGTCCCTGACTTCGTCACCAGTCAGGCATAGCGAGTCGCTCACCCTGATGGCCGACATAAAGTCTACCGGGATCTGGACCCCCAGTCCGACAGCAGGCTCGCCGCGCTCTATGAGAACGTCCTCCCCGACCGAGGCGACACATGACGTTTCGAGTCGACTTAGAATATCTTCGTTAACTTCAACGCTGGGAAGAACGTCGTGGTCAAAATTCAAAATACTTACGTCTGGTCCGAAATAGGAGAAACAGCAATTCAGATTTCCTCCTACACTCGTACTGAAAAGCTCTTCTATAGACGAGTCGTCTAGCGCCTTGGCGGCAGCAGAGACAAACGCGTCGATCGACGGCATCTCCGCGACCGACGAGTGTTTTCGACCGAGATAAACGACCGGGCATGGCTCGGCAGAGTGCCGAACAGCCAACCGCTCGATTGCGCGCTGCAAATCCTCAGTCGACGATCCGTCGAACAAGACAATAGGAGCCTTCCAACCAAATAGGAGTGCGTTGTCCTGGAGCGCTAAGAGCAATGCCTCAACAAGATCGGGAGCGTTGAATGCTGGAATTGTGATCGCCAAACGCTTGATCGAGCTCACGGCTACGTTGCCATGCGCATGAAAATGAAAGCACCCGCCATCCAACAACCGATCTAATTCTAATCGGTCCAAACTGCATATTTCATGGAGTATCGTCTGCAAATTCAGCGCTTGTGGGCGGAATTTCGCCAATTCAACCAAGTTAAAGGCTAACCAGCGGTCATCTGCGGGCCGCGTTACGATATAGTGACCCCATACGAAGTTCGAAACGTTAATCGCCCACGCGTCGTTAGGATCAACTGACGCGCACAAGGCTTCCCCGTTCACAAGCGCGCGCAGTCTTGCACAATCGGAGAGCGTATGTCCCAACCGCCTAGCGATCTTCGCCAACGCGCCCCAACGACCGACGGTTTTTGCCGGACGTAGGCCTACGGACTTAGCGCGAAGCGCAAGGAGGCTGTCGGCCAGATTCGCGCTCATGGCTCGCCCCATCCAAGGACACCGGCACCCATCGCCAGCCAAAGCTTCCCCCGCCACCAACCAACTCCACCGCGCAACGCCGGTTGACGTCCGTTTGTGATGCGGCGGTACCATCGATCGCCGCCTATCCGAGGTACGCATGCCGCATAGTGCTCACCAAGGGCACCAAGGTGGCTAAAGCGTTGGTTGACAGCTGCAACAATCCAAAAGACGCCCTCACCCGCGTAGACGATCTCTTCGAGGACGTATACGCGAAAGCCTGCCTCGGTTAGCCGATGCAGCACCGCGGCTGGATCGCGCCGCTCACGCGAGAGGGCTGGCGTTAAGTGAAGCTCCATGATGACCAGGCAGACTGACCGGATTTGCATCGGAAACAGCGAGTCAAGGATCGCGTACTCGGCACCTTCGCAATCGAGCTTAAGCACAACATCACTACCCTCCGCGATGGATTCGAGAATGTCTCTGATCGAATGAGCCTTCACGGGGATGGCGCAAGCGTCGCCTTCGAGCGCGCGAGTGATCGAACCTCCGCGGTTCGACGTATTGACGTATAGGCTCAACTCACCTTCGCGCGCGTCAACGGCGACGTTAAAGCAGTGAGCACGGTTGCGCTCCACTTCAAAGGCAAGGTTTTTGATAAGAAAACTAAAATTCTCCGAATCGGGTTCGTAAACAAGCACAGAAGCACCATCAAACAGCGCCAGAACGGCGGCTGAAAATGTCCCAATGTGACCACCCACATCGACGAACACAGCATTATTCAGGCCGATTTCCCTGGAGAGCCGGTACTGATTGTCCCGCAGCACCTCGTTCGCAATATCAGCATCCGTGACCGATAGCGCGTTATCGCGACGTATCAAGCGCGCGTTCAGGCCCTCGAGAATATTGTGCGTGTCGTTGGCATTAGCCGAGCGAGACATAAGCAACCACGCCGTCTAAGGTGAGAGGCCATGTCTTAAGCGCGCACTTCGATGGGCCAGCAACCAGTGCACCGTCTGCGATTCGGAATTCAGAACCATGCCAAGGGCAGACTATAACCCCTGATGCGATCAGCCCGGTCGCTAAAGGCCCGCCGCGATGTGGACACGTTGCGGAGACTGCGTAGACTACGTTCTCAAACCGTATCGCTAGCATATCGACCCCGGACACGCCCACAATCCTTGTCTCGCCTTCGGCAAGTTCCTCAACGTTAGGGATCAACACGAACTGCTGCAAAGCGGTCACGAGGCCCCTCCCACGCGCGGATGTCCATGTTTGGCCATCCAAGGCGGACGCACAAGCATTTCGGGGTGCTTATCGTCTTCGAGCGGTAGTCCCATAGACGGGGTCCACAACGACCTTCTGGCTAGTGCATGATCGAGAAAGTAACCGGCTATCAACTCAATCAGCGCTCCGGGCGTGATTGATGAATCGTTGATGTTAGCGTCACCACCGAAGAAGAGCACGCGTGGATGCGCCGCAAGCATGCCCTCGGCGATCCAAACGCCGTTTTGCTCATGACGGTTCAAAACTTCCGCCATTGGGCTCAGCGGCGCGCGACCTGGCACGTTACGCGACACCATCTCGACAAATGATTCATAACGGTAGAGAAACTGCGTACGCCGTCCTGGTACACAGACAATCAGCCGGGTCTCCGGCAGAGCGGCATTGATAGCGTACGGATGCAATGCATGCTCACTTGTTACGAGAGCCAAGTCTAGATCCGGTCGTCTCAAAACCTCCGTGCCGCCGGCGCCCGTGCGCAGGCTGTCCAAGGAGAGCATCACTTGGGTAAACTCAGAACGCCAACTCAACTCGTGGGCAAACCTTCCGGCCAAGCACCTCTCGACTGCCGGCAAAACGCTTGCGTACAGATGCGCAGTCCACAGGTCGGCACCTGAGACGCCAGCGTGCGCTGCTTCACACGCGAAATCTTGTTCAATTGCGAGCAGATCAAACGTAAGTTCGAGACTTTCTACCGTTTCGAAGCGATCAAAATCTTCTGTTGACGCGGCCTGAGTCAGCAGTTGCGCATGCTCTAACGCGGCAGCGGGGAAGATGGCGCACCACGCGGCCAGCAGGCCATCGACGTCGAAGTGATCGACCGTTACCTGCTCAATTGACCGCGTCGAATCCCCGTCTGCTCTAAGCCATGCGATAACCGCTTCGGTGCTCGTGTCGCGTTTAAGGTGGGCTGGTGTTCTGTTGCCGGGCCAGTGGCTCAGCTCCAGTGTGCAATGCGGCGTCCGCACGAAGCTGTCGACCACGAGCGTGGGCCTGGGCAGCAACTTGAAATGGGGCACGTATCTCACGTTGCACCCTGCGACCGGCGCGCACACAGCTGCAGTTCGGCTGCGAGCGCTACCCGGCGCTCGCAACGCTCCAATGCGAAGCTTCCTAGGTCCCCGCCGTTGATGCGCTCCGCGAAGTCTCCCAGCATCATCAGGTAGGGATCGAATTCACCAAACCGCTCTGTCCGGGCGCCGCGTACAAGGTGGACGGGCAAAGGCTGCTCGCTATCAATTCCAACTGCCCAGGGCTGGTTCAGCGTGACCGAATCGTCCGCACCACGCAAAACAAGGCGTTGGCGTG
Organism: Roseomonas sp. CECT 9278; assembly: GCF_918698155.1. Lineage (GTDB taxonomy): Bacteria > Pseudomonadota > Alphaproteobacteria > Acetobacterales > Acetobacteraceae > Neoroseomonas. Next base: position 130,078 of record NZ_CAKKLX010000001.1, on the reverse strand, counting down.
GCGTATCGACGAAGGAGCAGAAGATCCGAGCCGTGATGCCACCCGCCGCCGCAAGTGTGGCCTCCATCGCGGTCTCCACTTGGTTGGGCCCGTTGCCCGCCCAAGAGAAGCGCGCCTCAAGAATGTCCAGAATCCCCGGACAGAATTCTAGAACTGCGCCGAGACAATAAGGTCCAAGGTCGTTGAGCACGCCTCCGCCCAAACTGCGGGACCAACGAAACCGGTCATCTTCACTCAGGTTAAACGTAAACTCCGCCTCGATTGAACGCAACTGCCCTAAGGCGCCCCGGCGCCACAAATCGTGTAGCCGCCTAATTTGCGGATGATGACGCCACATGTCGACTTCGCGGACGACGCGGCTCACTGCGCGTGCGCAAGCGCGAATCCTTGCTACATCGTTTACGTTCAGCGCGATCGGCTTTTCGCAGAGAACGTGCTTATTAGATTGCAATGACTTGAGCGTCCAATGCGCGTTAAGTGATGGCGGCAAGCTGATATAGACAGCGTCGATATCGGGATCTGCAAGTATCCAATCAAATCCCGGTCCCCATCGACTGACATTAAGGGTATGCGCCAAGGCTTGCGCGCTGCGTGCGCTACGAGACGCAATAGCCACCACATTCACGCGAGACTCGCGCTTGAATGCCGGCGCCATGGCCTCGCGCGCGATAGTCGATGCGCCCAAGATGCCGATCTTGATCGGGGGTTTGGGCGTCCCGACCACCGCGCCGAAATGTCCACTCAAGCGTCTGCCCCCACAAGCAGGTTGTTACCGACACAGAGCGCGTCAATACGACCGGCCCTTAGCAGCTTCATTGACTGAGCCGGATCGCCGTGGATTGGCTCGCCTCCGGCATTGAGAGAAGTGTTCAAAACCAATGGAACACCTGTCAGTTTAAAAAAAGTGGTGAGCAGCGTGTTGAACGCTTCCAACTCGGGCGTCTCTGCATTCACGGTCTGAATACGACAGGTGCCATCGTGGTGCACGATGCCCGGAATCAGCGCATGGCGCTCCTCTCGCGTCTTAATCGCCCGCAGCATGTATGGCGAAGGTGCGTTCGTCTCAAACCAACTCGTTACATGCGGTTCTAAAATACTTCCAGCGTATGGGCGCCAAGGTTCGCGCCGCTTAACTCTCTCGTTAAGCACCGCCTTCCCGTCGCTGATCCGCGGATCCATCAAGATCGATCTATGGCCTAGCGCTCTCGGCCCGATTTCGCCGTTTCCCTGCATCCAGCCGACGATCTTTCCCTCAGCTATCAGTTCAGCCACCTGTTGCGCGACTTCCCGCGAGGCGAAACCGACATCACAATCATCTTGGATGAACGGAAAAGCAGCGTAATCTGTAGCGGGCAGACGGAGCTTGCGGCGAAGAAACTCGATACATCCCAGCGATAGCCCTCCATCGTAGGCGTGCGGCGGTATCTCAAGCCGTGGAAAAGCCTCGAAAAGCGCCGTGTTGAACACCGTGTTCTGGGCGCAGCCGCCCGCATAGACAATTTGCGTGTCGCTGCTGCAATACGCGCTAAAGAAGCGCAGCACAGCGCGCCCAAGGGCGTCATGCGCAGATGCCAGCCAATCCAGGAAGGCCTGGTTCCGGATATCAAAAAAATCTGTCGCGCCCCAGACCTGACGGCCTTGCCAAGGAATGGTGTAAAGCAGGCGATCAGGAAGGCTAATCGGATCAGCCATCTCGAGATCGGATACAAACTCTTTGCATACATTGCCATAGGCTTGTGCGCCCATGACCTTTCCGGCGAGATCGACGTCGTCGCCAGACAAGCCTAGCGAGATGCCGACCCGGTTGAAGAAGCGTCCAATTGTAAAATCGGAAGAAGACAGCATGGTTTGCGCATCAAGCTCTCCGCTAAAACGGACTACTCGGGCACGAATGCCATTGTCGCCGCGCCCGTCGATTGCGATACCAACGATGTTTGCACCAGCCATTTCTGGCATTGCGCTTAAGACATGTGCATAGTGGTGATCGAGACAGTAGGTCTTCGCATTTGGCGCCAGCGAGCCAATCGAAGGCAACGAGCACCAGAGCTCTTCGCCTATACAGGAACCCAATCCGTTTCGGTTACCGTCGGTGAATGCAACGTAATCCGGACGAATGCCCCACTCGTCGCAGGCCACTCTGATAGCATCAAGCGCAACGCGCTGGTGCTTGATCCCGCTCATGCGCTCAAACTTGCGATAACGAAGCTTGCCGTCGACTCGGGCGGCGACGTTCGAGTCGTGAAGCCCTAGATAGAACCCCAACAGTGTCGGCTGCTTTGAATCACCGAGTGCCATCTCACACTAACTCAGCAAAAAACGCCAGCATCTCCTCACGGGAGACGCCGCCGTGCTCGAAGGGAGAATCGGGCATTGCGCCCGGAAATCGACCGTCGCCAGATACCACCACAAGCTCGCCTATACGCTCAGGCTCCAGCAAGGGACTTGCATGATATGCGTCGATGAACTCTTTCCTAGTCATTACGATACCATCTGCACCTACCGCCGCTACCAAGCGAGCGCGCGCTGCGTCGATCTGACTACCCTTGGGGTAGACATAGATAATGCGCCCGCCGCCACCGACGGGACAGCGGCATAGATCTAGCAAGGCCTCATCCGTTAGGAGGCTATGTTCGCTTGGCGGCTGATGCCGCATGCCATGATCCGAAATGAGGAACGCTTTCGCGCCAGATCGATTGGCAAAACGCGCAGCCCATTCTACGCTCTCTCGCACGGCCTGGTCGACCGCTACGTCGACCCCATGATCATGGATGTACCAATCGACATTGAGGTATGCGAAGACAAAACTATGCGACGATTCCAAGAGCTCCCCCGCTTGCTCGAGCACTTCCCGCGCCAGCTTGACTGGATTGGAGAAGCGCTCCTCTGGACTACCACTCAACCACCTGCACTGAGCCTGATCAGTCCAAAGGCCAATTAGAGCGTTCCCGTCGAGCTCTGCAGGGAAGCCCAGGCAATGCGCGTCCCAACCGCGTTGGACCCAATCGCTAATTATTGTTTCGCGAGCTGGGCTTATATCGTACCTGTCTACAATTCCAGCCGCCCGAAGGCGCGTGTCGAAGAAAAAGACGCTCGTCTTTTGTGCCGGCATATATTGGGCCGCACCGTAGACGCCGTGACGCGACGGTGGGGCTCCTGTCATGATAGTTGTCCAGGCCGTACTCGACGTCGTCGGCACTGTCGACAGCATCGGTGAAAGTCGGACGCGTTTGTGCGCACCAAACAAGCGTTCTGCATGGCGGTGAGAAAGTCCGTCAAGGCCAATTAGGACGCACCGTGTAGTGCTCATTCCTTCGCTTGCCAAGATGTAGCTGCGTATGTCCGCCAGCGTCTGAGGGCCCGCTAGAGCAGACTGGGCATCTGCTTGGAAGAACCGCCAAAGTTCGTCGGAAGTGGAGACGAATTTCATCTTGCGCTCTCAGGTTAGGTTAGAGTGCACGCTCAAACCCGCCTGCCTAAAGTCGTCATAGCGGAAGCCGCTCACAACGCGGCGCTTGAACGTTTCGGTGAGCAATAGATTGGATAATGAATGCACGTCGCCATTCCGCTCCGCTTGCTCCAGGAGCGCTTGTCGCCTGGCTTTGCGACCCGCATCCAACCGCAGTTTCCAGTGGGCCCGGTTCTTTTCATTCAGGCTGTCCAGGATCAAGCCCCAAGCCCGCGCATAGCCTAGGTAGGTAGCGGACCACTGAAGGATGTTGATTTTCCTTGGGTGCTGTACCGCGAGCGTCGAATCATTGTGAAGGTACCAATCGCCATTCTCTACGCGCCGCGACCATTCCTTACCAAGCGACTCGATGGCAAGAATCCCCAAACTTATTCCGCCAAGACCGCTCTCCGGCAACCCATGAGCCGGGAAGGTAGCGCCCCGCATCATCAGCGCTGCGCCGCCGTGGCAGTATGGCTTCGGCACGCGCTTGACAAAGTCGCTACTTCCCGAAGCCTCGATCGCACGCGCAAACATATCTGGCGGCGGGCTGAAGTCAAAGTAATGGCCGCTCGCCAAGAGACATTCGCCTGCCGTGACGCGTCGCATAAGTGCGTGCACGGCTGGGCGCTGGTCGCCGACGATCTCGGCGTCGTCGTCCATGAAAACCAGAACCAACTCATCAAATTTCAAACCGAAGGTCTCACGCAGCCAGCCTACGGAGCGATTGTATGCTTGTGGCAAAGCGAATGGCCCATCGCTTGCCAACGTCACCACCTTGAAGTCGGGCAGCAGAGCCGCTGGATCACATGCCTCTTGCGCATTCAAAACCACCACGCACTTCGATGGATCGAAGTTCCTCGCAATCGATGAAATGCACAGGACCTTGAGATACTGCGATTCATTAGCCAGAGGAACAATGACTGCGTGCGTAACACTCTGCAAATCCGTCACCGCGTCATTAGTGCGGCAGCGGAAGCTCGAACTCAGCGGAACTGGTTCGTGCTGGAGCAAGCGGTGAGCAATGCCCACAGATTTAACAATTTCATCAACGACAAACTCCAATCGTGCCGCGAGTCCCTCGTTCCTGCGAAAAACGCTCTGAACCTCAGGCAATAAAATAAAGTCGCCATGAGCGGCGATTAATTCATTTCCAATTCGCGTTTCAATCTCCGGTCTCACGGTACATCACTGCTCCTCAAGAACTCAGATGATCCCGTACGGGCAAACTCAACGAGGCACGAAACCCACGCTCTTTGACGAAGCGAAAGACCCGTCGGCAGCACCGAAGGCTTGAACCATTCCACGGCCGCGATCTCTCCTCCGGGCACGAACGTCGGCGCCAAATAACTTCCTGAAGCGTAATAGACGAATGCGACTGAGTAATTCAATCGAGAATAGAACGCAGAAACTAGATTTACGTCTAGGAGAGTGACGCCGCTCTCCTCGAAAACTTCACGCCGCAGCGCCTGTTCGATGTCCTCGCCACGCTCGACGCTCCCTCCCGGTAACGACCAGCCGCCATCGCCATAGGCGCGGCGCACCAGCAGAATGAAATCGTCATGGTTCCGTACAAGACAGAATGCGCCTAGATTTCTGCTCTCGCTCACGCGGCACCGCGAACGACGTTCACGAGCTTGGGCCGGCCTGTCGCCTTGTCACGGACTATGATGACTTTGACCCCAGCGGTGGCTTCCAACCAGGGCTTGGCCAAGGCTACAGCGATAGAGTGCAAGCGTTCATCGTCGGCGTTGGCGTCGACCTCAACCTCAACGCGCTTACGTCCACTTACCTGGAGCACGACGTTCACCGTGTCGTCCATCTCGGCATTCGCGGAAACGGCGGGCCATGCCGCTTTATTCACGCTGCTCTTTTCGCCTAGTATGCTCCAGAGTTCTTCGGCGAGGAACGGCGCAAACGGATTTAGCACTACTAAGAATTCTCGATGCGCCTCTTTGGAAATCGGCAGATGCTCCACAACATTCATAAACTTCATGATCTCTGACACGCAAGTGTTTAGCCGTATATTCTCTAGATCACTGGAAACTTCCTTAACTAAGGTTACTAGGGCGCGCGTCACTTTGCGTGGCTGTTCCTCACGCGCACACCATTCGCGCGGCTGAGTCTCATCTTCCGCGGATACAGAGAATGACCAGATCCGCTTTAGCAAGCGCGCTGTCGAAGCAACCTTGTCGGTCTCCCAGACGCGTGGACCTTCCACCGGCCCCATGAACATGAGGAACATCCGGAAAGCGTCGGAGCCGAATCGCGCAATCACCTCATCCGGTGTTACGACATTGCGAAGAGATTTCGACATCTTGGTAGTAATACGCTCGACCAACTCTCCACTTGATTGGTGCACAAAGCGGCCGTCCTCCGCTTCAATCACCTCATCCACGGCGATGACAACGCCCCTTGCGTTCTTATAAGCGAAAGATACCAGCATTCCCTGATTGACGAGCTTCTTAAAAGGCTCGGCATAGGGTATTAGCCCCAAATCATAGAGCGCTAAGTACCAGAATCGAGAATATAGAAGATGCAGAGTCGCGTGCTCAGCGCCACCTATATAAAGATCGACTGGCCCCCAAGCCTGCATCATTTCCCAAGATGCGAATCCCTTCTCGTTGTGCGGATCAGTGAAGCGCAGCGGATACCAACATGATCCGGCCCAATTGGGCATTGTCGCCGTCTCACGCACGCCGCGTCGGCCTGTCGCCGGATCGACAACGTTGATCCAATCCACTGCGCGGCCAAGCGCCGACTTGCCGCCGCCCGCCGGCTTAAAATCCTCAACATGCGGCAATAGCAGCGGTAGATCGCCATAATTTAGCGCAGTTGTTTCCCCATCTTCCCAATGAATGACCGGGATCGGCTCACCCCAATAGCGTTGTCGTGCAAATATCCAGTCGCGGATGTTGTATCGAACTGAGCGCCGGCCAAATCCATTATGTATTGCGTACGAGGTCAAAGAACTACGTGCTTCGCCGCTTGGCTGGCCTTCACGATACGCCTTGTTGTGCGGTCCCGGAGCTTCGGCGATCATCGCGCCGGCATCTACGAAGGCGGCAGCCTTAATGCTGACTGGAATAGTTGGGTCGGTCGGCCGCACAACCGGGATCACCTCAATTCCGTAGAGGTGGGCAAACTCCCAGTCACGCTCATCATGCGCAGGCACGCCCATCACTGCGCCAGTGCCGTGGTCAGCCAATACATAGTCAGCGACGAAAATCGGAGATCGCCTGCCAGTCAAGGGATTGATTGCGTAGCTGCCAGTGAACTCACCGGTCTTTTCGCGCGATGTTGTGCGGGACAAATCGCTCCTACGCGCAGAGGCACCGATGTAAGCGGCAACCTTCTCTCTGTGCTCATCCGTGACAAACCGGTTGACGTCTTTGACCTCGGGTGCAACGGCGAGAAACGTCACGCCGGCCAATGTTTCCGCACGCGTTGTGTATACCGTGATCGGCCGGTCGTGACCTTCAACATCGAAATCTAGCTCTACACCTTCGCTGCGTCCGATCCAGTTCCGCTGCGTCTCCTTGATGCCTTCTGGCCAGTCAAGCCCTTCAAGTCCGGCGAGCAACCGCTCGGCGAAGGAGCTAATTCGCATGATAACTTGTGGTAAATTAATGCGAATAACCTCGTAACCCTGCTCCGTCCGGCCGTCATATACCTCCTCGTTCGCGAGCACCGTGCCCAATTCTGGGCAATAATTTACGGGAGCGCTTGCAAAGTATACTAACCTTTTAGAGTCACGAAATTTTGCGATAGCCGACTGGCCGAGATCTGAGATTTCATCAGGGATCGGGAGCTCATCTATTGACCTGGCGCGCTGAGCACTTTCGTCGAACCAGGCATCATAGAGTTTCAAAAATAGAAACTGTGTCCAATGATAATATTCTGGCTCGCTTGTCGTGATTTCGCGGTCCCAATCATAGGACAAGCCAATTAGCTCCATCTGACGGCGATAGTTCTCGATGTTCCTGCCGATGGCATCCCGCGGATGCTCGCCGGTGCGGATGGCGTGTTGCTCGGCAGGGAGACCAAATGAGTCCCAGCCCATCGGGTGTAGAACGAGATCGCCACTCGCGCGCCGGTACCGCGCTACGATGTCCGTCGCCAGATAACCGACCGGATGACCGACGTGGAGGCCGTAGCCTGACGGGAACGGAAACATGTCAAGAACATAGAAGGTGCGCTGACCCGGCTCCGGATCCGGTGTCTTGTAAGTCTTCTGTTCACGCCAAATTCGCCGCCACCGTTCCTCGATAGCGGTGAAGTCGTAACCGGTTCTCTCTGCCTTCAACGACATTTAGGCTCCATCCGATTTCGCTCTCTGCTCGCCTAGCATGTGACCTACCCTACTTTACTCGATTCCACCCACACACTGAAGATTGTCTGCCGCTGTCGCGCGATGCTCATAAGATGTAAGAGACCGTTTGAGAATGCGCCGAATGGCGCATTCTGAAGCCCGGCACCGGCCCTCTCCCCCACCCGGCCACCCAACGACAGTATCCTGGATGGGTGGCCGGGTGGGGGAGAGGGCCGGTGCCGGCATTCTCAAACGGTCTCTAAGGCCGCTTTCAACCTTATCCGTTCACGCCAGTTCGCCATCAATCTCGACTTTGCCTTGGCGCCGCGCTCATCCGCAAGGGCAGCGTTTCATGTTATCGCCGCGGTATGGGGCGGTTTGCAATAGCAGTAGGGTGTGCCCGTTGGCGTTTGGGTAGGGAGCCTCTTATGGCTGATAGTTAAGGCACCCGCCGCTTCACGACCTCCACCGACAGCGTCGCCGTCGCAAGGTCGAACGTCGCCGCGGAGATGTTCCGCGCCATCACCCGCACCGTATTGGTCGACCACACGGCCGCATCGAGCTCGATGAACCGGGTCGACGACACCAGCGACGCTTGGCGCAGGGCGCCGGCCTGTGCCCCGTTTACTGTGAAGTCGACGTTCGCCGTCGCACCAGGTCCAAGGCTCGGCAGGTCCCGGTTGGTCTCCAGCGCCATCGTCAGCGCGGTTCAATGCCGTGCGCGAGCATCTTTGGGTCGATTGCTGGCTCATCCCATCGGCTGGCGACGGCCATCCAGCGCGCGACTTCGGCCTGCAGTTCCGGCGCGTCGGCACAGATGTGGAAGGTGTAGAGCCGGTTGACGATGTCACGCATCAGGGCGCGCATCTCATCATCGTCGATGCGCGAGACGTCGGGCCACGGGATACGTCGGCCATCTGCATCCACGACGAAGACGTCCGAATAGTCGCCCGTGCGGGTGGTGGGGACCTGGCCGGCGTGCAATTCCTCCAGGCTCGAGTTGCGCACGCAGATCATGGCCATGATCTTCGCGAGACGTGCTGCCACGCGCTGTTCGTCGTTCTTGCCCATGCGCCCATGGTAAGTCCCGGGGGCGGCATGAGCGCAATGCGTACGTGGCGAACAGGGCGGTGGGGACGCGGGGGGGTCAACGCGGCTTCGGGCCTCAGGGCGCGAAAGGGTGTCAACGGTCTCCTGGATCCAGAGCGCGTTGCATGTGCGAGATGCCTCTCACGGCACCCTGCGCTTAACCATCTGCACCGACAGCGCCGCCGCCGCGAGGTCCACCGTCGAGGCGCTGACGTTGCGCGCCGTCACGCGGACGCTGTTGTTGGACCACACATGGCAGTCCAGCACGAAGGCGATGCTGCTGCTGTCGAGCGAAGCATCTGCGAAGTCGCCCCGCCGCGCGCCCGGCACCGTGACGTCGACGTTCGCCGTCGCGCCGGGCCCAAGGCTCGGTAGGTCCCAACTCGTCTCCAGCGCCAGCGTCCGTGTCCCCGCCGGCACTGACGGACAGCCGTAGAGCACTGCCGGCGCATCCTCCGGCAGGCCGTAGAGCCGCAGCGCCTCGAGCTCGATCTGCCCGTCGAAGCCGATGATCCCGATCTGCGCGAAGGCGACGCCCGCGCCGAGCCGCACCGTCTGCCGCCGGTTCAGCGAGCTGTCCTGCATCACGGCACCGGCCTGCCAGCTCTTGGACGCGGTGTCCCACTGCAGGGTAGTGCCGGAGGCCAGCACGTCCTGCGGCTGGTTCTCCCGCACGGTGCCCGCGCCGTCGAAGCACCGCACGCAGAGCCGCCCGCCATCGGCGCCACCGACCAGCCAGTGCGCCAGGGCGAACTCCTTCGCGTGGGTGGTCTGCACCACGAAGGCGACGCCGCGATTGGCGTTCAGCAGCAGCCCCCGCCCGGTCGCGGCGATGCCGTCGAGCCCGTTCCAGGACAGCGCCGCCATGGTGGTCTCGGTCGTGGTGGAGGTCGCGATGATGCAGGCTCCCTCCACCCCGATCTCGGTGTTGCTGTGCCGGAAGGCGGCGGCACGCAGGTTCGGGATGTTGGCCAGCAGCCGCGTCAGCCGCGACGCCGGCGCGCGGTGGCGATTGTAGACCGCATTCCCGGCGCGCGTTGCTGTTGGCGCATAGCTGATGCTGATCGCGTAGGTTTGCGCCCAGGCCACCTCGTATTCGCAATCCGTCGCCGTCCCGGTGTGCTCGGCGACGAAGGGCGAGCAGGCTTCCATGCGGACCGCGCGAGCGATGATTGCGGTGCCCGCCGTCTCGTTCAGGAAGGGGATGGCGATGTTCGAGTCGAGCTGGCGGAGCTCGAAGTTCGGCGCGTCGAAGACATGCCGATTGTGGTTGTTGTACGCCTCGAGCGAACTGCGGGAGAAGCGGACCCCGTAGCGGTTGATCGCGGGATTGATGCCGGTGCCGCAGGCGAAGTGCCCACCATAGTATCGCACCGACGTGTTCCACGAGCCTGCCTGCGCGCAATGCACATCGAGGCCGATCCTGTTGTTCACCAACCGGCCAAGGACGAGCGTGGTGTCCTCGAAGCCGCGCGCGTCGCCCAGCGTGCGCAGCCCGATCGTGAAGCCCTGCGCGAGGCGCACGTCGACAAGCGACGAGTCGAGATTGCGCGCAAGGACGCCGATGTCGGCCTCGTCGAGCCAGTTCGATTGCACCAGCCGGGACACTTGAATGTTCGCGTAGACCTTTTCGGCATTCCGCACGGTGCCGCCATCGCCGAGCGTCAGCACGGTGGCAGGTGCGTTGGTGGCGCCGGTGTACCGGATGACGCCCTGCATGATCAGGCCGCGCGCGCCGCCGCCGAGCGTGACGCCGGCATCGACGTTCCAGGTGCCGGGCGGGATGACGGCGAATTTTTGGTCCGCCGCGGCGCGATCGAAGCAAGCCTGGAGGGCGGCGCGGTCGTTGGCGGCACCGTCGCCGAGGCCGCCGAAGTCGCGCGGCAGCACCGCCTCGCGGTCGCGGAGGTACTTCGCCAGGTCGGTCTTGGAGATGTTCTGGCCGAGGACCATCAGGTCGTCGATGCGGGCGGCCATGGCTGACTCCGATCAGAGCGCGGTGGCAGTGACGGGCCCGGCGAGGGCCGAGACGTTGCCCTCGGCGGAGACGGCGCGGAGCCAGTACCAGCGGGCCTGGCCGGCGGTGAGGCCCGTGCGGTCCCAGGGCAGCGCGGTGGGCTCGGTGGCCAGCTTCACAGCAGCGGCGAGGCTGGCGCTGCTGGCCTCGAAGATCTGCAGCCGCACGGCGTCGGCCGGGAAGCTGCCCGACAGCCGCACGCCGCCGGCGATGCCGAGCGCGTCTGGCGTGGTGATCGCGCCAGGGATGGCCGCCTCCCGCCAGCCCGACACCGCCCCGCTGCGGGCCACGGCGCGCGCCCGGACGGCGGTGGGCTCGGTGGTCGGGATGGACGCCGCGGTCGCGCCCAGGGCGCCGCCGTAGCCCTGCCAGGCGGCCACGGAGGCGGGGCGGAACTCGAGCTCGTAGCCGGCCAGGTATGCACTGCCGACCGCCGACCAGGACACGCCGAGGGCGGCAAAGCCGGTGGCGAGCGGCGTCTCGACGGTGATGCTGGTGGGGGCAGCGATGACCCCGGGGTTCGGCAGCACGACCGACGGGCTGTCGCTGGCGGCGCGCTCGTCCACCGCCGGGTTCCAGTCCCACACCGCTGGATCCTCCTCGGAGAGTGTGAGGTCGACACCGCCGTCGGGAGACAGCCGCCAGCCCGTCACCCGCGCCGGAAACGGCCCAACCCGGTCGAGCGCGACCGTCACGCCATCCCAGGGCCGCAGCCGCAGGGCCGAGAGGTTGGCCGGGAAGGCCACCTCGCGCTGCCGCCGGATCCGCTCCAGCTCGGCTTTCATCAGCCGCTGCACGGTCGCGACCGACGTGGTCAGCGGGTACTCCATGTCGCGGTAGATCTGCTCGCCGCCGTCCTCGGCCACGTAGTTCGAGGCCAGCAGCGGCGGCGCGTCGGTCGGCTGCCAGTTCTTCGCCGGGTCGACATAGACGGCCCGCACCCCGTTGAAGAGATCCCGACGCGGTCGGCTGCCCTGGAGGGTGACGTCGCCGCGCAGGTCGTCCGAGGTGAGCGTCGCCGCCGGCAGTGCCGGTCCGCCGGCATGGATGAAGAACCGTCCGCCCGAGACGACGAGCGCCCCAGCCATGGCGGCGACGAGCTTGCGGGTGATGGCGATCTTGCCCTCGCCGAGCGAGACGCGGCCGTTGACGGTGTAGCGCCGCTCCGTGACGCCGGCGCGGGTGCCGATCAGCTCGTCGCAGATGTTGGCCGCGGCGATGAGGGCGGGGATATCGATGTCATCCCAGGACGCCTTCCAGCCGAAGGGCGCGGTCAGGTACCAGGCGAGGCAGAGCGCCGGGTTGTCGGACCAGCCGGTCGCGCCGGTGCGCGGATCGAGGATCGTATCCGCCCCCTCGACGAGGGCAGCAATGTTCGGCGGGCCGGAGGGGAAGGCCTCGGCGGTGATCTTGAGGCGCACGGCGACATAGGCGCGGCCGCGGCCGCGGTGTTCCGAGGTCCACTTGCCGCCGGTCTCGGCGATCAGATTGGCGTTGGCCGCCTGGTCGGGATCCCCGAGGTGACGGTCGATGCGCACCAGCCCGGCGAACTTCGCATCGGTGGCCAGCGTGTCGCCAAGCCAGAGGTCGCCGATGGCGCGGACGCGGTGCGCGGCGAGCACGACGACGGCGTAGAACCAGCCATCGGCGCGGCCGGCGTTGTCGGTCCCGGAGTGGATGAAGACGATCGGCCCGCCGACCTTGCAGCGCCCGAAGACGATCTGGTGCTCGGTGATCGGCTGGCGGAAGGACTGGGTGCGGCCGGCGCCGGGCGCGGTCGGGTCGTCGCCGGGGCGCAGCGAGGTGGTCGGCGCCGGCGCGGTCGGCCGCTTGGCGGGAAAGACCGAGGCGCCGATGGTGGAGACCACGAAGGCGGCGCCGGCGCCGACGATAGCCCCGATGATGCCGCCGCCGACCGCGGCCGAGGCGACGCCGCCGGCGACGACGGCGATGAGCGGAACGGCGGCGGGCATGTCAGCCGATCCTCCAGGCGGTGGTGCAGAGGGTGATCGGCGCGCGCAGCAGGCCGCGCGGCCCGACAAAGGCGACGCGCCCGGCGTCGAGCACCACGCCGAGCCGGTCGGGATCAGGGGCGAGGACGATGTCGCCCATGCGGGCCCGCAGCGGCGCGACGCGGGGGAAGCCGGCGCTGTCCGCCGTGGCAATGAGGTCGGGCAGCATCCGGACGGCGGGCCGCTCGCCGGTCACCGCCTCGACGGCCGCCAGCGCGAAGCGCCCACAGTTCCAGCGATGCGCGTCGAACGGGCGCGCCTCCACCGCGGACAGCAGGGCTGGCAGCCGGGCATGCCAATCCCGAAGCCGGGCCATCAGGTGGCCGGCAGCCGGATCTCCGCCTCCTGCAGGGCGGGGACGTATTCGAAGAAGCGATCGCCGGGATACTCGGCCTGCTGGTCGGCGTCGGTGTACCGGCGGACCTCAGCGCGCTCGAGGTCAACGAGACGGCTCTCGCAGGTGAGCGCGACCCGCGGCTCGGCGCCGTCGGTCACTTCCATCGTGTCCATCAGCCCCGCCCAGAGCGGGAACGGGTCGGCGACGAAGGCGCCCTCGGCGTCGAGCAGCGCGCCCCAGAGCCGCGCCGGCCGCAGCCGGAAGCTCCGCTCGGCGAGCGCGATGTCCACCACCTCCTGCGGCACGGGCGACAGTGCCAGCGTCAGCCGCACGGCGCGTAGCTCCACCGTCTCCTCGACCTCACCGACGGCGCCGATTGAGCCGACGCCCTCGAACAGCTTCCCCGCCCAATTGAGCTGGCCGAGGCCCGTCCAGACGCGGAAGGGCCCGGAGGCGAAGTCGAGCTCGACCAGCACGACGGGGGCGGCGACCGGCGAGGTGGCGGAGGCGGCCGCGTGCGGCGACAGCCGCGGCGTGCCGTGGGCGTCCGACATCAGAGTGCTTCCTCGAGGCGGATGATGATCGCCGTAAAGCGCCCCGTCCGCGTCGGGTTGGCGGCCTCGTCGTCGGACACCAGGCGCATGGCGACGGTGGGCCTGGTCAGCACCAGCGGCTGGTTGATCAGCAGCGCGTCGCGCAGCGGTGGCGCAATCGGGATGGTGGCTGTGCCGGCGCCGGACGCCGTCACGGTCTCGGTGGCGATGTAGAGCCGACCCGCCAGGCCGATCAGGTCGCCGGCGCCGACCGCGACCCCGTTCGGCCACCAGCCCCCGGTCTGGATCGCCAGCGCCCCGCGTGGCGCGCCGGCGGCAAGCGCCGGGTTGCCCGAGCCCACCACGAAGCCCGTGCCGTCGGTGAAGATCGTCGCGTCGGAATAGGAGAAGGGACCGGTCGGCACGTCGGCCTGCACCCGCGGATCGCCGGTGCGGAACTCCCGCCGCCAGTCCCAGATGCGGACGGTGTTCACTGAGCCGGCCAGCGCGGCGAGCAGGCCTTCGAGGAGGCCCGCACGCACGCGGTCGAGCGGATCAAAGGTCGCCTGCGCCACCCAGCGCGCGCCCTCGCGCCGGAGCACCTGGGTGGCGCGGGTGACCGGCGAGACGAAGCGCGTGGTGTTGTGCTGCAGGTAGAAGGTCAGCCGCGAAGGCCGCAGCGCCTCAGGCCAAGCATACTCCACCATGGCGGCTATCCCCGGACCGTCTCGTAGGCGCTGCCGCCGCGGCGGATGGCGTCGAGCGTCATCGCCGAGGCCTGGCGCGCGATCTGCCCGGCGAGCAGCCGCAGCCGCGCCTCGACGCCGGCATCAGCCCCGCGGGCGTCGATGTTGATGGTCTGCTGGATGACCGGCCCGCCGGGCGCCATGCCGTTCGGCAGCACGGTGCCGCCGCGGTCTGGCACGAACCACTCCGGCCCACGCTCGCCGACGATGTAGGGCTGGCCGGCCGCCACCGGCCCGCCCTCGGCTCGAAAGAGCCCGCCGAGCCAGGAGCCGACGCCGTCGAACCAGCTTCCGGCACCAAGGCTGGTGAGACCGGCCGAGACGGCATTGCCGAGCGGCTCGGTGATGGTGCGGCGCGCGATGATGCGGGTGATGTCCTGCAGCAGCCCCTGCATGACCTTCGACAGCTTGTCGCCGCGCACGATCGCGTCCTCGAAGGCGGAGGAGAACGCGAAGCCCAACTCGCGCGCTGCCTCCCGCGTCCCCTCGGTGCTGCGCTGGAGGCGGCGCTCGGCCTCCTCCAGGTCCTCCAGCGCGCGCTGCGCCTCCCGCCCTATCGTCTCGTCCGGGATCGGCCGGTCGGCGCGTGCTGCTCGTTCAGCAAGATCACCGAGCCGCTCCAGCCGGCGCTGGTAGCGCTCGTAGGCGGTCTCGTTGTCCTGGATCAGCCGCTCGCGCTCGCGCAGCAGGTCGTTCAGCTGGCGCTCGGCATCGCGCGCCTCCCGCGCGCCCTCAGTGCTGGCGCGCCGGACCGCGGCGATGCGCGGCTCCAGCCGCCGCAGCGCCTCGTCGCGCTCCTGCAGCGCGAGCGTCTCGAGGCGGGTGCGCTCTGCGGCGGTGACGCCACCCGCCGCCTCCGCCTCGCGCAGCCGGCGGACGCGCTCCTCGTATTCGCGGTTGATCCGGAAGCGGTCGTCGAGGTCGCGGGTGAGCTCCTGGACATCCTGCGTGGCACGGCGCCGGCGCGCATCGGCCGCAGCCTGGCCGGCGCGCTCCTGCTCCTCGAGGCGGCGGTTGAGCGACTCGCGCTCGGCGGTGTCGATCTCGGCCAGCGTGGCGAAGTAGTCCCGCCGCAGCTCCTCCAGCCGCGCACGGCTGTCGACGCCGGCCTGCTGCTCCGCGGCGCCGACCAGGCCGGGGCGGATGCTGCCGCGGCGGACCGGGGCGCGCAGGCTGTCGCGGCCGTCGCTCTCGCTCTCCAGCCGGCCGATCTGCGCCGACAGCGCCTCGGCCTGGCGGCGCAGGCCAGCAAGGCGTTCCTCCTCGCTGCGCAGGCCGGCGCCCTGGCGGACGCTGTCCACCGCGCGGGCGGCGGCGGAGAGCGCCCGGGCCAGCGCGTTCGACAGGCCGATGGCGCGGTCGAGCTGGCCGAGGAAGTTCTCGGTCGCCGCGGTCAGCTGCCCGAAGGCGCGGCCGAGGGAGAGTGGCGCGCGATCGAGTTCCGCGCCGAGCCGTTCGGTGGCGCGTAGCAGCGCGGGGAAGACCCGCTCGGCGGTGAGCTTGCCCTCGGAGCCGAGCTTGCGGAGTTCGCCAATGGAGACGCCGAGTTCGCGGGCCAGGCCCTCGGCCAGCAGCGGCATGGCCTCGAGGATGGAGCGCAGCTCATCGCCCTGCAGCACGCCGGAGGCCAGCGCCTGGGCGAGCTGCAAGGTGGCCGAGGAGATCTCCTGCGTGGAGGCGCCGGAGACGATGGCGACGCGCTGCAGGCCGCCGACGAGGCGGACGACCTGGTCGGAGGTGGCGCCGATCTCGCGCGCAGCGATCGAGAAGCGCTGGAAGGCATCGACGCTCTCGGAGACAGCGACGCCGGTGGAGAGCGCGTTGCGGTACAGCGCCTCGTAGACCTGCCCAGCGCGCTCGACCGACCCGGTCGCGTTCTGCAGGCGCGACAGGCCCTGGGTGAGCGCGTCGCCGGCCTGGACGAGGGCGCGCGCGGCCACCGCGACGCCAGCGATCTGGATGCCGCGGGTGGCGACGTCGAGCAGTTCGAGGGAGCGGGAGGCGCGCTCGGCACCGCCCTTGATCTGGTCGAGGGAGCGCTGGCCGGTCTCGCCGACCTCGCGCAGCCCGGCCTTAACCCGGGCGGCGTCGTCCAGCGACAGGCGGACGGAGACGCGGCGGGTAGCATCAGCCATTCGGCTTTCCTTCCCCCTCGCTACGGGCGGCGCTGCCCTCGGCCATGCCGATGCGGATGGCGAGCAGCAGCTCGGCGGCAGCCCAGCCGGACGCACCGAGATCGCGCGCCGCGGCGAGCGCGCCGGCGGTATCGAGAGTCAGGCCGGCCATGGTGACCTCCGCGCATGCGGTGCCGGCGGCCCAGCAGGCGTGGCCCTCAAGGCTGGTTGGTGCCTGCGCGGCGTAGGGGCACGCATCGGCGCAGTCGCGGCCGAGAGCGGCGCAGCCGCGGCAGTATTCGGGCCCGCGGCCGAAGTGCCAGGCGGCGCGGGCGCTTAGCCGTTTCCCTCGGTGGCCACCGCGGCGACGGGCGCGGTGGCGCGATCCCAGAACGCCGCGGCGATGTCGTCGAGATCCATCAGGCGCTCCACCGCCTCGGGCGAGAGCGGCAGCGGCTTGCCGGCGGCGTCGCCGACCCCCTCCCAGGCGGTCACCGAGTGCCGCGCCAGTGCCTTGACCAGGAACGCGAAGGACAGGCCGCGCGACATGTCGGGGTCGAGGTCCGGATCGGCGATCCGGATGGCGGCGAGGCGGCGGGCCGCGGCGGCCTGGGCTGCGGCCATGACGGCGGTCGTCACGGGCCGGATCTCGACGCGGACGCCGCGTGGGAGGTCGAGCCAGTACGGCTCGGCCGGGAGGTCGAGGGTGAGCATGAGCTTCTCCGTTCAGGGATTCGCACGGTCCGCCAGGCCAATCGAGGAGTATGGGGCGCGCAGGGCGGTGCCCAGCGCCGGCAGCAAATCTGCTGCGAGAGCCGTCGCCTCGACCCTGGCGGTTCAGAGGGTGCCTCCGGACCGGTGCTGGTCCGGTGAGGGATGCCGACCTCGGCCCATGCTCGGGTCGGCAATTTGAGATTGATGTCAGACCCGGGGTAGTTTATATACCCCCCAGGGTCTATTTGGGCGCGATGACTGTATGGCTGCGAAACGTAAACGAAAACTGCACGTCAGGTGGGACACGACGGCTAAGCGGTGGCTCGACCGGAATCGGATGCCAAACGGCACGGCGCTGGTGCTGGAGCGCGAGAGAGACGGCCGCCGGGTCCGCGGAGACACCATCATCCACAGGCATCCGCTCCCCCCGGCGTCAGCTGACGGCGACCGCCTCTCGGGAGCGCTAGATGCCCTCGAGGCGGTCCTAATCACGGACATTGCAGCGCGCCAGCAGCGCTTGAGGCTCTACAGGCCTGACGGTGGCCATGCGCCGGGGAACACTCTCATCGGCACGCTTCGCCAGCTGCCCGGGCTTCCTAGTGACCAGGATGAGATGGAAGCCGAGTACTTTGAGATCGAGGTGGACCACCTTGCCACCGGTATCCGCGAGCAGCTCGATTTGGCCGAGGACATGTCGAGCTCCCCCGCGGTCGCGCTTCGCGCATCCGTCCGTGCTCTGCTCCGCAGCTTCACCGGCGAGCAGATAGCCGCGGCACTCAAGCAAGAGACGCGCTGACGCCACGGCGTTCGTCGGCCATCCCAATCCGTTCATGTCAGGAGAGCAGCATGCCAAACGGGGTGTACTTCCTCACCTACGACTGCCCACGTGGAGCAGATTACCGTCGCCCGCGGCGCGAACTTGGCAAAGTGGCACACGTCGGCCGCGAGACGCCGAAGACCACCCTGCGCCTCGACCGGCGGCCAGGCGCCACATTCGCCGACATCAAGGCAGCCGCGGCGCGGAGCCTGGACCCACGGAAAGGAAGGATGATGCTGTTCTCGACCAAGACCGGCCGAATCTACACGCTCGATAATCGAGGCAATCAGCCCGGCATCTGGGTTCGACGCGACAGCGACGACTGAGGATGGGTCGAGTTGGTGCCGCACGCCGGTCACCTAGGTTGCACAATTCGCTGCACCTCGCCGGCTGTGGACCGCTGCGGCGGCGACCGAGGGCGAAGTCCAAAATTCAAAGAGCGTCACGCCGCTTGAACTATGCCGCTTTGCTAGGCTGCGTGGACAAACCGCACGAGGGGGATTCCCCCGACGCGGTTTGATGTGATTCGAAGCTGGTCTTCCCGTGGGAGACCGGTGGTGATCCGAGACCTTCTGACCGACGAGGAGTGGGCGTTCTTTGCGCCCTTCGTGATCGAGAGCGGTGCCCGGGGCGGGCGTCCGGCCGCGGACCACCGGCGTGTGCTGGACGCGATCTTCTGGATCACGCGGACCGGCGCGCCCTGGCGTGATTTGCCTGACGCGCTGGGCAACTGGAATTCGGTGCACCGGCAGTTCCGTCGCTGGACCGCGAGCGGGCTGTGGGACGTGATGCTCAACGCATTGAGCGAGGGCAGCGGCGATGCGGCGCTGCAGATGATCGACAGCACCATTGTCCGGGCGCACCACTGCGCCGCCGGCGCAAGGGGGGGACTCAAAACCAGGCTCTTGGCCGCTCGCGCGGCGGCTTCTCGACCAAGATCCACCTTCGAACCAACGCTGAGGGTCTTCCGGTCGCTGTCCTGCTGACCCCAGGCGAAGCCCACGACAGCACCGTCTATTCCGACCTGATGGCCGCGCACGACCGCGATCCCGAGGTGCTGCTCGCCGACCGCGGCTACGACAGCGATGCGATCCGCGACGACGTGCGCAGCCGCGGCGGCACGCCCGAGATCCCCACCAAAAAGAACCGACGTGTGCAGCATTCCGTCAACCGAGCTCTCTACGCGCTGCGCAACCGCATCGAGCGCTTCATCAACCGCCTGAAGAACAGCCGACGCGTCGCCACACGATACGACCACACCGCCAACAGCTTTGTCGGCTTCATCTTGCTGGCCGCAATCAGGCACTGGATCAGGTTTGTCCACGCGGCCTAGTGCCGTTCGGCAGGGGACGTGTTCTGCCGAACAGAACGTGGGTCTACGGTCGGTGGCGCTCTGCAGCCGCAGTCCGCCCCATGCAGGCGACAGGGCCAAGTACAGGCCTCACGCGTACTCCGTCCCCGCCTGCTGGTTCTTCAGCACCGCGGTCATCATGCGCGTCGCCGTGGCGTTGAACGCGGCACGGAACTCGAAGCTGGCCTCGACGCCCGCCGGCCCCTCAATCGGCGTCTTGGCGAGCGCCAGATAGACTTCGTGCAGCGTGAAGGTGAGGCTGCGGTTGGCGTCGATGGTGAACGCGAAGGCGAACTCCGCCGCGGTGCCGTTCTGCGCCTGTGTCAGCAGCGTGGTGTCCGCGAAGCGCGCGGTGATCTGGCCGGTGGCGCGTGCGATGCCGGGATCCGCGCCCTCGATCTTGCGGTCGGCGCGGATGGTGCGCACCGCCTCGACGCTGTTCGAGTAGGCGAGCCGCGCGCCAGTCACCTGCGCGAGCGCCGAGCCGGCGCGAGAGATGGAGCCCTGCGCCTTGTTGAAGGCGGTGTAGGCCGCCGAGACCGGCGTGCCGCCTGAGGACGAGCCGGAGCGCGTCGAGCCCTGGGCGATCAGCTTGATGGTGGCCGTCGCCGGCCCCGTCGGCGAGAAGTCGATCTCCAGCGCGTCGGCTCGGACGCCGGCGCAGACGTCGTAGCTCGGCACGTCGGGGTAGCCGATCTCGATCGCCTGCGAGGGCAGCGTCGCCGCGCCGGAGCCGAAGGTGTGCGTGAAGTTGGGGTTGGTGCCGGTCGTGGTCGGCGCGCCGAGCAGCAGCCGCAGCCAATGGCCGACGTTGATCAGGTCCACCGGCACGACGACATCGCCCTCGACGGTGACCGTGTCGAAGAACGGCGCGGCGGGATCGCGATTGCCGCCGAGGCCAATGACGTCCGCATCCAGCAGCGGCTGCTCGGCGCCGAGGTTGCAGGAGAGGAATGGCACGCGCCGCCAGTTGCCACCGGGGGCGGTGCCATAAGTGACCTCGGGGATCATGAGCAGGCGCGAGTTCGCGCCGATGGCACGGGGCATGGGGCGTCTCCGGGAGCGGGGTCAGGCCAGCGGCGAGCCGGCGACGGTGAAGGACAGCGTGACGGGGACGGAAGCAGCGCGCGCCACGGCGGCGCCTTCGGCCTCGGCATCGGCAAAGGAGGGCGCGCCGGGCTGCGCCCACTCGACCGCGCCGCCGAGGGTGCGGTCGCCGGCGACCGCGGTCGCAATGTCGACCAGCAGCGCGTCGAGCAGCGCGCCCGTGGTCGCGACGACCTCGACCTCGGCGCGGTGCTCGACCGCCCAGGCGAGTGGCGAGAGGATCGGGATCTCCTCCACCGTCTCGCCGTCACGCACCACGACGAGGCCGCCGGGCGGCAGCCGCTGCGGGGCGGTCTCATTGCGGAGGACCTTCGGGGCGGGGTTCCGCGCGGCCAGGGTGGCGCCCAGGCGGGCGTGCAGGGCGGCCAGGGCGGTCTCGCGTACACTCACCCGGACCTCCCGGCTTCGGCTTCCCAGGCCGCCACGAACCGCCGCGGTAGGCGCCGCAGGGCGCGCAGGGAGGCGCCGCGGACGTCCAGGCGCTTGGCGAGCTTCACCTGCGGCAGGAGGAGAAACATCGGCACCATTCCCTGTTCGAGCAGGCCGCGCGCCCAGGCCTCGCGGCCCTTGCGGTTGGCGGTGCCGACCTCGGCGACGCCGCCGGCGATCAGGCGGGTGCGCCGACGCCTGCCCGTTGCCGCGCCCTGGCGCAGCGGCAGGCACCAGACGAAGCCGCGCCCCGACTTGAACGGCCGCAGGAAGGCCTGACCGGACGCGACCATCTGCGCTGGCGTGACCCGCATGCCCTTCCCACCGCGGCCACGCCGACCGCGCGCGGCGTTGAATCCCGTCGGAATGGCGAGGAACTTGCCGCCGCCCTTGGCCCGGATCAGCGCCCCGCGCTCGAAGGCGTCGATGACGTTCGGCACCTTGGTGAAGACCAGCCCGGCAGGCCGCAGCGACTGACCCGTCCGCGGGAAGATCATCGATCGCCAGGCATTGGCGATGCCGCGCGCCTTGCCGCCGAACGAGCCCGTGACCTGGCCGCGGAGCTCAGTCTTCAGCGCATCCGTCTCGGCTCGGACGGCGCGGGAGGCCGCGCGCTCGCCGGCGCGGACCTCCTCGGCGAGCGCCTTGCGGAGGTCGCCGACGATGGCGGTGAGCCGCACGCCCTACCGCCGGCAGAGCACGCGCCAGGCGACCCCGGCGGCATCCCGCTCCGCGCTGTCCACTGTCAGCAGGTCCGGACCGACGGTGAAGGTGTCGCCCGGCTCGATCGCCGCCAGCAGGGCGATGCTGACGGTCAGCACATCGGTCGCGCGCAGCATCGGCGTGTCGAAGGCGTCCACCACCCGATCGGGGCTGGAGCGCAGGATGCGGAGGGGCACGGGCGCGCCGGCGCCCGCCGCCCTGTAGGTCGCGTCCACTCCCAGGTTCGGGTCAGCGGCGAGCACCGCCAGCGCATCGTCGAACACGCCCATGGCGGGTCAGCCGAGCCCGAGCCAGGAGGCGAGCTTCGCGCCGACCGCCGCGCCAACGATGCCTCCGGCCGCCGCCGCACCCGTGGCCGGGATCGCGGGCGACGTGCCCGGCATCGGGCCCGCCGCCAGTGACAGCCGCGCCGTGAGGCCGGCCATCGCCTTGACCAGCTCGGTCACCGTGCGGGTCAGTTCCCGCATGTCCTTGTCGCCCTCCGCCAGGCGCCGCTCGATCTCGGTCAGGCGGGTGACGATGGTGCCGAGTTCGCGGTCGTGGTCCGTCATCGCGCGACCTCCCGCTGCCGCTGCAGCCGCTGGTGGATGGTCCAGGCCGCGACGCCGATCACCGCGATGGCGACGCCCCAGGGGCCAAGCGCCCGCAGGACTGACGCCAGGCCCTCGGCATGCGGCGCGAGCGTGGTGACGGCATCGACCACCGCCGCCGCCGTGACGCCGGCGACCACCGAGCCCGCGGCGGCGCGGACCGTCCCGCTGTGGGCAAGGCCGGGTTGCACCAGCCCCGCCATGCGCAGGCCCTCGGCGATCACCTCCGGCGCATAGGGCTGGCCCCCGAGCTCATGGCGGATGATCGCCTCGACCAGCCCGCGCATCGTCGCGGCGTCGTGCAGGTCGATGACCTCATCCAGCCCGACGGCAAGGCGCTTGGCCACGACGTCCTGGTAGGCGCGGGTGTTGTTCTCCGTGCTCGGCGCCCAACGCGCGACGATGCCGCGCACCGTGCGCAGGCCGTGCCGGTCCTGGTAGCTCTGCAGCAGCAGCGCCAGCGCGCGGATGCCGTGCTGATGCGAGTGGAACCGGCAGAAGCGCCCATCCGAGGGCGGATCGGCCAGGCCGAGCCACTTGTTGGTGGCGACGTGCTCGATGTTCCCGGGATTGCGGTTGCGGTAGCCCCGCGCGGCCTTGGGATCGCCGCTCATGCGCCGGCCGCCGGGATGCGGGCGAGCATGACGCGCACGATGGTGTCGGCGGCGAGGGCGGCGACGGTGACGACGCCGACCTGGAAGTTGCCCGCTGCGGTGGTGGTCAGGCGACGGTTGATATTGTCCCAGAAGACCCGCGTGCCGGCCGCCATGGCCTGGGTCGGATCCTTGGCGAGTTCGAACTCGCCGCGGGTCTCGCATTCGACCGTGGCGTTCTGTGCGGCGTCGGCCGCGGCCACGCCGAAGAAGGCGCCGACCAGCATGCCCTGGCCGGAGAGGATGCCGCCGGCATAGGGCACGACCATGGGGACGGAGCGGGCGTCGGGACGGATACAGTTGCGCATGGAGAGGTCTCCTGAAACGCCGAAGGCGCCCGTGGGGGCGCCTTCGACGAAGCTGCTGTGGTGGTGGGAGGGATCAGGTGCCCGGGTTGAACCAGGCGCCGCGCCAGTCGATGGCGCCGACGCCGAAGTCGAAGATCACGCTGACCTCGACGCCGTCGGCGCCCTGGACCGGGCCGGTGCTGACCTGCGGTCCCTCCGCCCCGTTCAGGTAGCCATAGACATAGACCGGCGCCGAGAGCGGGTCGGAGAAGAGGTACCAGCGGTTCGCGCCGATCAGCGGCTCGACGAGCGGCTGCACGAAGCCCGCGAAGACATTCGCGTTGCTGGTCTGCGTCGCAGCGACGCTGACCGTCAGCTGCCGCGCGGCGAGTTCCTGGTTCGGGCCGACCAGCAGGCGCATCGTGCTGCCGATGGAGATGGGCAGCCCGTCGAGCGTCCGCTGGCGCATGATGGCGGCGCGGCCCGTGGCGAGGCCGCCGAGATCCAGCGCCGAGCCCGCCCCCGCCTTGTTGGCGCGCGCCGCGCCGGTGCCGAAGACCGTGGCATTGCCGGTGGTGAGCGTCGGGCCATCGCCATTGCCGCTGTTCAGCAGCTGGTAGGCGGTGGCGTTCTCGAACTCGGCGACGCGCCGGCCGATCGCCGCGGCGAAGTCGGTGAAGGCGCCGAGGTCGTCATTGACCAGCATCGGTCGCGTGACGCGGATACGCCGCGCGAAGGTCTGCAGGACGACGATCTCCTGGCTCTCGGACATGGTGCCGACCTGGATCTCGCCGTTCTCCAGCAGCGGCAGCAGCGTCGGGAAGTCGCCGATGCGCAGGTGGCGATGCGGCTTGAAGTCCCGGAAATCACGGCGGAGGAAGATCTGCCGGTAGGTCGGCTGCGCCGGCTGGTAGGCGGCGAGCAGCATCTTGTTGGCCGCGGCCGAGAGCAGCAGGGGGAAGTCGGAGGTGGTGTGGAAGGCGCGCTCGGCGAGCAGGGTCGGGTTGCGCGGTGGGTTGCGATCACCGCGGCGGGCGAGAAGCTCGCGCAGCATGTCGGAGGGGCGCCAGCCCATGAACTCGGCGTGGCGGCCGTCGCCGCGCGGCTGGTAGCCGGGCATGGAACGCGCGGCGAGCGCCTCGGCCATGGCGTCGAGGATCTGCGACGGGTCCTCGTTGGATGGGCCGGTGTCGGGACGCGCCGGCAGGGACGGGCGCGCAGCGCCGCTGGTGAAGGCGTCCCACAGCCGACCGCGGAGCACCTCGGGCGATACGCGGTCACGGATGGCGGCCTCGCGCATGGTGTCGAGCATGTCGGCGCTCACCAGACCGCGGGCGGCGGCCAGCACCGGCTCATAGCCGGCGATGCGCTCGACGGCGGCGCGTTCCGCCTCGGCGCGGATGGCCTCGAGGTCAGACGCCGGCGGCATGGCGCGCGTGAGCTCGGGCGGCGCGGCGCGCGTGGGCTCGGGCGGCGCCAGTGCGGGATCCGGCGAAGCCGGCGTCGTCTCGGGCATGGGTGGTTCCTCGGTCAGGGCGGGTTCGATGGCGGTGGCGGGGGTGCCCTGCGGCTCCTCGCCACGGATCACGGCCAGGCCGTCGACGGGGACGGGCACGATCGAGATCTCGTAGGGCTCCCAATCCACGGCGCGGTGGATGGTCTGGCCGGTGGCGGCGTCGGGCCGGGGCTCGTAGCGATGCACGCGATAGCCGACGCTCACCGATTGCAGCGTGCCGTCGGCGACGCGCTGCCAGATCGGCTCGACGTCGTCGGCGCCGCTGAATTGCAGCGTGGCGTAGCCACGGCCGGCCTCGATGCGCGCCGCGGTGACGCGGCCGAGGACATCGCGGGTGCCGGCGCGGCGGTGCGTGTCCAGCACCGGGGCGCGGCCGGACCGGAGCGCATCCATGCGCACCGCCTCCGGCCGCATGTCGAGCTCCTCGATGATGGGACCGAGCGGGGGCACGAAGTTGCGCGCGCGGGCGCCGGTGGACCACACCACCTCGACGGTGCGCGCGGCACGGTCGACGGTGACGGGCGCGGCCAGCGCGCGGCAGGCCACGATCGACTGCCCAACGGTGGGCAGTCGATCGGGCAATGGCGTGGCCTCCGGTGCAGGGGAGCCCCCGCCCGGTTCGATCGGCTCGGTCATGGATGTGCTCCTGGCGCGGCGCCGTTACGGCGCGGCGAAGCCCTGCGCGTTGACGTAGACCTGCGCGCCGGTGGTGATGCAGGCGACGTTCATCGCTGTGGCGGCGGTGCCGCGCAGCGGCGTCGGGAAGGTGATCTCCACCGGGGCCGCCATCGCCGCGGGCAGGAGCTGCCGCCAGATCACCGTCGCCCCGTCCTTGATCACCACCTCCGTCGCCACCGTCGCATGCGCGTTGCGGATGTCGATCGAGGTCACGTAGTTCCGGATGCCGGCGGCCGCCGCGGCCCGGAGCACCACGTCGGTGGTGTTGACGATCCCGCCGGCGGCGGCCGCGTACTGCCAGTCGGCTTCGGGGATCGCGTAGGGCTTGGTGACCAGCGCGCCGATCAACGTCGCCAGCAGATCCACACCGCGCGCCGTCGTGACGGCGGTCGGGTTGGCCGAATAGCCGGTGGCCGCCAGCACCGGCAGCGCGCCGGAGGTGTTGCGCGCCTGGCCGCCTACCGGCGTGACGGACGGCGCGATGGTGCTGAGCACGTTCACGCCCAGCCCCTGGCCGGCGACGGACTGGCCGCGGCCGGCGGTGATCTCAGTGGTGAGCTCGGCGTAGTCCGCGATGGTGACGAACTGGATCTTGATGTCGGTGTTCGAGGCGGGTGCGAGATTGCGCGAGACCGAGGCCCAGCCGGTGTTCAGATAGGCGCCCGAGAAGGTCGAGCCGACCAGATCGAAGCTGTTCGCGTCGATCACCGTGATCGTGAACGTCCCATTCGCGCCGGGCACGCCCGAGACGTCGGCGACGGTCACCGTGTCATTCGTGGCAAAGCCATGCGCCGCGCGAGTGATGCGCACCGCCCCACCGCCATTGTTCGCCACCGCCGAGATGCCGTTGATCACCTGCCGGTTCCGCACCCGGATCCGGAAGCGATACAGCGCATTCGGCTCCGGGATCTGCTGGTGGCGAACATAGGAGTTCGACCGCGCCGCGGTGGTGTCGATCTGCCGGCCGTGGAACCAGCACTCGTCGTTGGTCGGCTCGATCTCCAGCACCGACCAGCCGGTGGGAACGGTCGTCGGGATCGGCGAGCCCGAGGAACTCGCCAGCCGCGGCGCGCCCTCGCTCTGCACCTCGTAATTGGCCAGCGTCGCGCTGGTGCCGTCGAGCCGCCAGGCGGCGGCGCTGCGGCCGTCGGGCTGGGCGGAGGTTGGATCGACCGAGACCAGCTCGAGCCAGACCGACTGGCCGGCGATGCGCTGGCTGAGGTTCACCGCCACCATGACGCGTAGCGGGATGGTGAAGGCGATGCGGCTGGTGAGCACCAACTCGTCGTCGAGGGTCGTGCCGGTCGAGATGGTGACGGTGCCGTCGGCGACCGCGAGCGCCATGCCGCTGCCACTGGCCGCGACGTCCCAACGGGCCGGGTTGATCTCGGTCCCGTTGAAGCTATCGCGGAACTTCTTCTGCATGCTCTTGATCTTGAGCATGTCGTCCGTCCAGTCGTAGGCGGCGGCGATCATGGGGTTGCTCCTGGATTGGGGGCAGCGCCCGCATCGGCGGGCGCATCAGCGCGCGGGCTGGCGGCGCCGGTGGCCGCGATTTCGATGGCGGCGAGCTGCGCCGCGTCCTGGGCCGCGCCCGACTTCGCAACGCGGCGCGGATCGCTGTCGAGCGACAGCCCCGCCTCATCCAGCAGGGCATTGGCCTCGCGAATCATCTCGACGACCTGGCGGAAGTCGTAGCCGAAGGCGCCCACCGCCTCGGGCTGCGGCACGAAGCCGGCGCGCACCTGCGCGATCAGCGCGGTGGTGTCCTTCAGCGGGTCGATCATCTCGTGCGCCGGCGGGACGTGGGAGAGGCCGTCCGGGACCTCCGCGCCCCACAGTCCGAGCAGCGCGCCCTGGGCGTGAAAGCGATCGGCGACGGGGCGCACCAGCATCGGGATCAGCATGCCGTACTGGACCTGTTCGCAGAGACGGCGGAACTCGATCTTGCCGGCCCGCAGCGACGAGTAGTTCGCCTGGATGAGGTCGCCCGCCACCTGGTCGTAGGTCAGGCCGGTGCCAACGGCGGAGGCTTCGAGCGCCCGGCGCGCGAAGGCAGCGTGGCTGCCACCGCCGCTCGGATTCACCACCTCCACGCTGCCCATGCCGCGGCGATACAGGATCATCCCCGGCTCGAAGCTCTCCACCGTGCGGCCCTGCGCATCGCGGAGCAGGCCCGACGCCGGGCCGGTCATGGCATCGTCGCCGTCGTCGGAGACCACCGCGGCGAGGCAGGCCTCGATCTTGGCTTTCATCAGCAGCGCAGCCTCGTAATCGCCGAGGTCGCGCAGGCGGGTGAGCACCGGTGCGAGCCAGGAGACGTCGCGCAGCTGGCCGGGCCGGCGCTTGCGGTAGATGTGCAGCACGTCGCGCGCCGGCACGCGCTGGCTGCCCAACCAGGTCGCACCACCGGGCAGCACCCAGGAGGCGCCGGGATGCACGCGATGCAGCCAGTAGCCGACCGGCTCACCGGCCTCGCCGAGCCCGATGCCCTGCAGGGTGGGGACGCCCTCAATGACGCCCTGCCGCGCCGTGTCGAGGTGATCGCTTTCCAGCACCTGCAGGCGCAGACCGATCGGATTGGCCGGGGTGATGTCGGCCGGTAGGAGGCGGACGAAGCACTCGCCGCTCTCGACCACGGCGCGCATGACCAGGGCCTGCAGGCCATAAAGATCGAGCCGGCCCTCGGCGTCGCAGGCGGTGCTGTCGGACCAGCGGCGCCAGGCCTCGGCGTGCGCCTTGTCCGGCCAGCGGGTGGTGATGCCCGCGCCGACGGCGTTGCCGGTCCAGAGGTCGACGATGCGGGCGGCGTAGGGGTCGTTGCGGACCGCGTCGCGGGCCCGGCGCGCCACGGTGGGGGCCGCGGCGCCGACCTCGGCCGTGGCGCTGCCGCCCGAGGCCGCCCAGGAGGAGGCGCGGCTGTCCTGGGCGGCGGCATAGCCACGCAGCGCCTGCCAAGCATCGCGGAGGCGCCCCATCACCTGCTGCCCTCGCGAGAGAAGCTGGCGAAGGTCACGCTGGGCCGGCGTGCCGCGGTGTTCTCGGCAGCATGCAGGACCGAGAGCGCGCGGCCGAGCTCGTCCAGGGAGCGGTATTCCACGGTGCGCCCGTCGAAGGTCACGCGCGTGGTGCCGCCGGTGTAGGCGGCGGCCAGGACTGCGGCGCGCGTGCCAGCGGGCTGGGCGAGCGCCCAGGCGAGGACGGTCGGGTCCATGCGCGTCCTCCTGTCAGCGAAGCCAACCCGAGCGCGGCGCGAGCCAGCCGCGCGGTCGATGGGTGTCTGGTGCCGCCTGCACGGGCGCCGCCGGAGCGACATTCCCGGCAGCGGGAACCTCGCTCAGCCGAAGCGGCGCATCCGCCGCCTCATCCCGCAGCCGCGCCCAGAACTGCTCGCCATACCGATCCGCGCCGAGCAGCCAGAGCGCGGCGCGCGCCAGCACCGCGCAGTCCAGCGCCTCGTTCCGCTCGCGCAGCTTCGCCCATTCCTGCCGGGCGAAGCCGCGCCGATCCTTCGTGGTGCGCAGCTGCTCGGCGACCAGCTGCTTGACCCATTCGACGTCGATCGCGCGCGGCAGATGCACCCAGCCGGGTGGCAGCTCCTCCGCGTCGCCGCGGCCCAGCCACAGCCGGCGATAGAGGTCGGCCTTCCAGGTTGAGACCGAGACCGTCCAGAGCTTCAGGCCGCGGCGGAGCTTCTGGCCGTTGACCAGCGCATCCACCGGCGTTGGGCCCTGGACGGGCTGCGCCCGGTTCCAACCGTCGATGCCTTTGGTCGGCGCGATGCGCGGATCCCGCAGGCGGCGGAGATGGCCATAGACGGCGGCGGTGTCGCGGCCGCCCGTGTCGACGCAGAGCCGGGCGATCCGCATCGCACCACCACCCTGGCGGGGCCAGTCGCGCGCCAGCACGCGAGCAAGCTCGTCCCAAGGCTCGCGATCCCGCGGGCTGCCCGGAATCACCACGTGATCGACGAGCCAGGACGAGAACCCCTCCGCCCAGCCCCAGACGTCGCATTCCAGGCGATCGTCCTGGACATCCACGCCGGCCGTCAGCACCAGCGCACCGGTGGGCACGACGCCCATGGCGAAATCCTCGCGCCGCTCGATGAGCCGTTCCCAATCCGGCGCCTCTCCCTGCTCCTGCCAGGTCTCGCCGAGGACCGTGTTCTTGAAGGTCTTGATGTCCTCGGGCTTGCCCTGCGCCGCCTCCCAATCGCGGGCAATCTGCGCCCAGGAGAGCCAGCCCACCGGCGAGTACAGCGCCGAGATGTGGAAGCCGATGGTGTGCGGATCCTGGCCCTCGGCGGTCGCGCGCCATTCCCCGCCGCCGAGCATGGCGGTCTTGTCGTGCTCCTGCATCGGGTGATCGCAGGCGGTGCAGTGGTACCGCGCCGTCTCGGGCGCGCCCTTCTCCCAGATCAGTCGCTCAAAGCGCAGCCACTGCATCTCGCCGCACGCCGTGCACGGCACGAAGAACCGCCGCTGGTCGGAGGCGAGGTACTCCCGCTCGATCCGGCTGCGGCCGGCGATCGTCGGCGTGCTGACCAGGAAGGCCTTGCGGCGCCAGCCGAAGGTCCGCGCCCGGGCCTCGGCGAGCGCAATGGGATCACCCTCTCCGGCGACGTCACCTGGATAGGCGTCCACCTCGTCGAGAAAGAGGAACCGCGCCGTCATCGAGCGTAGCCCGACCGCGCTGTTCGCGCCCGTCAGAACCAGGATGCCGCCGGGGAATTCCTTCGACAGCATCGTGTTGCCGCTGTCGCGGGCCCGCGCCGGGGCAACCCGCTCCCGTAGCGCCGGCGTCTCCTCCAGCAGCGGGTCGATGCGCTGGCGCGAGAAGCGCTTGGCGAGCTCCACGGTCGGCTGCACCGCCAGCGCAGGCGCCGGCACGTGGTGCATGATGTAGCCGAGCCAGTTATTGCCGCTTTCCGTGGCGCCGACCTGCGCGCCCTTCATGAACACGACGCGCCGGGCGGGATGCACCGCGGACAGCGCGTCCATCACGTCGCGCAGGTACGGGGTCCGGCTTGTCCTCCATGGCCCGGGCTCGGCCGAGGCGCGGCTGCCGAGCATCCGATGACGCTCGGCCCATTCCGACACGGTGAGCTGCGGCGGCGGGCGGAGCATGGCGCCGAGCCGCCGACGCACATGCTCACGGCTGCGGAGCCCGGTCCCCTCCGAGGCCTGCTGGATCGAAGCGATCGGCCGCCTCCGTCAGCAGGTCGTTGATGTGGCTCTGCAGGATGGTCTGCAGCAGGTGCGGGTCGACGCCGAGCTCGGCGGCGATCAGACCGGAGACGCGGGCGGGCCAGTTCAGCAGCGCGTCGCGCATCGTGCTGCCGATCTCATCGAGCGCGGCATTGGCCTCGGTGACGTCGAGCAGGCGGCGCTTGGTCTCGTCCAGCGAGAGGCGCTGCGCCTCCACCTTCAGGGCGAGCTGCGCGACCTTCAGCCGGGCGAAAGGTGTGCCCTCCGCGCCGGCACCACTGGCCAGCGGCGAGCGGACGGGATCAGCGGTCTCGGTCAGGCGGCGGCGGGTCTTGTCGATGTCCCACTGGCCATCCGGCTCGCGGGCGATGCGGCCCGCGCGTTCGGCCTTGTGAATGGCGGTGTCGCTGACGCCAAGGCGGCGAGCGGCCTCGCGCGTGGAGGCGGTCAATTCCGGCATGGCGGCGACCTCCCGCCGCACGTGATGGTCATCACGAGCAAGGGCCCGCTACCGTCCGGCGGCGGGCCCTCGACGTGTTCGGCGCCGTGGTCAGGCCGGCAGGTGGTAGACCGAGTAGGACCCGCGGGCGCCCTCCTTGTTCGGGCCGACCTGGCGCACCCGCTCCAGCACCTGCACCTCGATGCCCTGGCGCTTCTTCAAGCCCGCAAAGAAGCCGCGGACCGTGTGCTGCTGCCACCCCGTCGCCTCGCAGATCTGCGCGATGGTGGCACCCTCCTCGCGGCGGAGCATCGTCAGGACCGTCTCCTGCTTCGTCCCCTCGCGCGGCTTGCGCGGGGCGCCGGGCTCGCGTGCGACGCGGGCGGGCTTGCCGGCGAGCGCGGCGCGGAGGGCCTCGATGGCGCGGCTGATCGGGTTGTCGGTCGCGTCCTGCGCCGGGCTGGCGTCCCAGGCGGTCAGAACCGCCGCGGCGGCGTCGCGCAGGCTGGCGCGCGGGGCGGGTGTGGGCGCCGTGCGCGCATCCTCGGGCGCGAGGCTGAGGTCCATGCCCGCATCGAGCGCGGCCTGCGCGAGTTCCTGCTCCTCCTCGAATTCGGCGGGGGTCAGACCGCCGAGTTCGCGGTCCGGCAGATGCGCCGTGGCCGTGCCAGCGGGCTCGCCGGCCGCCGCGTCCCCCTCATTCGGGTCGATGCCGATGGCGCGCAGCCCCTCGTCGGTGATGCGCGCCACGATCCAGGTGCCGTCCTCGTCCTGCCGCCAGCCGAGCCCGACATGCTCCCGCGGCGCATTGATCTCGGTGAGCAGGTTGTTCTTGATCAGGCTGCGGAACACCGCGTTGCGGGCCGCGGCCGGCAGGGTCTTCGGCGCGCGGGCGAGGCCCATCTCGTGCTGTGCGGCGGCGCTCAGGATCACGCGCTGGGTGTCGGAAAGCTTCATCGTCGGGGTCTCCGGTTCGGCACCCGACCAGCCGGGTGCTACCACCCCGAGCCCCGCAGGCTGACCTGTCGGGGCGATGGCGGCGCCGCGTGGCGGCAGGCGCGACGCGCTACTCGGCGAATTCGCCGCGCTTGAAGTAGCAATCCGTCACGCTCGCCAGCCGGCTGTTCCAGTGTTCCAGCGTCGCGGCCTTGCCCCAGAGGACGTCCTCGGGATCCGCGCCGAAGTGGTCCGCGCTCATCTGCTGCAGCTCGGCGACCATCGCGTCGAAGCGGGCCTTCTGCTGGAGGAAGGCTTCGAGGCTCTTCTGCTGGTTGCGGGTGGCGCGGGCTTCGCGGTCGGTCATGCTGGTCTCCGTCGTGTGGTGCAGGGCATCGCCTGCGTGTGACGGACCATTCGCGCTGTGCCGCGCACGAGCCAAGCACGATGGATCGGCGTTCGATTGCTATGTTCCGGCGGTCTGGATCACATCATGATCGGAACAGGATCAGGCATCGGACCGCTCTGGAGGAGCCGCTCAACGATGACAGGCGTGGAATGGGTGCAGGCCGGTCCAGTCACGATTTGTGAGAAGGGCAAGCCCCGCTTCCCGAAAGTGCCCAAGAGCCCGGGGCTCTATCGGATCAGACTGGCGGATGGCCGCCTTTACATCGGGCAAGCGAAGGATCTTCGTCGTCGCCTCGGTGATTATCGCCACCCTACGAAGGGCAATGAAGGCGAGCATGTGATCCAGCACGAGATCAAGGCTGCGAAGGGTGGCAGCGTCGACATCTTCGTCGGCGAGAGCGTCGCAGATCCGAAGCCCCGAATAGCCCTTGAACGGGCCGAGATCGCAGCGGCCATCGCCCGCGGCGAGCCGCTCTTGAACGACGATGCCCCCGCTTCGGCAGACCGCTTGCGGTCAAAAATCCGACATCATGAGCGGCAGATCGAAATGCTTCGAGCCTCGCTGGCGAAGATTGAAGAGCAAGCAGTTGGTTCGTGACGGCTGCTGTTGTGCACGCGTGACCATGAGCTCGCGCTCACCGTTGCGGGATTCCCAGGACATCGCGCGCGGCTGCGATGTCCGCGAAGGTACGATCCTCGCCGTCGAGCACGGCCGTCCCGCCGGTCGCTTCCTGCCAGCGCCGCACGATCACATCGGCATAGGTGGGATCGATCTCCAGTAGCACGGCGCGCCGCCCCGTGCGCTCCGCCGCGATCATCGTCGTGCCCGAGCCGCCGAAGCAGTCCAGCACCGTATCGCGCGGCTTGCTGCTGTTGCGGATGGCCCGCTCCACCAGCGCCACCGGCTTCATGGTGGGATGCAGGTCGTTCCGCGCCGGCTTGTCGAAGTGCCAGACATTCCCCTGGTCGCGCGCGCCGCACCAGTAGTGCTGCGCGCCCGCCTTCCAGCCATAGAGCATCGCCTCGAACTGCTGGTGGTAGTCCGCGCGGCCGAGCGCGAAGGTGTTCTTTGCCCAGATGATGGTGCTGGACCATTTGCCGCCCGCCTCCTGCCAGACACGATGCAGCGTCGGCCATTCGGAGGAGGACATGCAGACGTAGCAGGCGCCCTTCGTCACCGAGAGCAGGTTGGCCAGCGCGGGGCGCAGGAACTCCGGAAAGCCGCCGCCGAGCGCGTCATTGGCGATGGTCATCTTGGCCGCCGTGCCGCCCTCGTAAGCCACATTGTAGGGCGGATCGACGAAGCCCATGTCAGCCAGGTGGCCAGCGCCGAGCGCACGCTGCACGTCCTCGATCCGGGTGGCATCGCCACATAGCAACCGATGCTCGCCGCAGCGCCAGAGATCGCCGGTGCGCGTGACGGGCACCACTGGCGGCGGCGGCGCCTCGTCGGCGTCATCGCCGAGGCCGGCATCCGCCGCGGCCAGCAGCCGGTCCAGCTCCATGCCCGAGAAGCCGAGCACGTCCAGGTCGACCACCGCCTCGTCGCGGATGCGCGCGATCTCCGCCGCGAGCAGCGCCTCATTCCAGCCGGAGTTGAGCGCGATCTGGTTGTCGGCCAGGCGTAGCGCACGCGCCTGCGCGGAAGTGAGATGGCCGAGCCGCAGCACCGGCACGGAGGCGAGCCCAAGCTGCTTCGCCGCCATGATGCGACCGTGGCCGGCAATGAGCACGCCCTCGGCGTCGACCAGCACCGGGTTCACGAAGCCGAACTCGGCGATGGAGGCGGCGATCTGCGCCACCTGCGCCGCCGAATGCGTGCGCGCGTTCTCGGTATAGGGGACCAGCGCCACGACCGGCAGGGTGGAGACCACGAGATCAGGCTGCATTGGCGGTGACCTCCGTGCGCGCTGCGGCAACGGCATCGTAATCGCGCCCGTCATCCGCCAGCGTCGCGGGCAGGTCGGGCTGCAGCATGCGCCACCGTGCCACCGCCAGATCGACATAGGCTGGCGCCAGCTCGATCGCGCGGACAGCGCGTCCGGTCCGCTGGCCGGCGAGAATGGTGGTGCCGCTGCCGCCGAAGGGCTCGAACACCACCTCGCCATCGTCTGTGTAGGTCCGCATCAGGAACTCCGGCAGCACCACCGGGAACACCGCGGGGTGCTCCGTCTCGATGCCGCGGCCTTTGTGGCGGGTCAGGCGCAGGACGTTGTCCGGGATCCGGAAGTCCTGCACCGGCAGCCCGGCGTGCTGATACTCCGAGATGGTGCCATCGGCGGCGCGCAGCCCGCTGCCCTTGTTCGGCGAGCCGGCCCATTTGCAGGGCACGATCTTGTTCGCCTGGCGCGACTGGCGATTGAAGTGGAACAGGAACTCGAAGGCGGGTGCGAGGCGGCCGTTCCAGTCGCCGGGCAGGCCGGGACCCTGGTCCCAGGTGTAGAGGCCGAAGCGGCGCCAGCCGCGGGCGCGCATCCAGTCGAGCCACCCCGACCAATAGGGCTGCCATTCGTTGTCGCGATGGATCAGCCCGAGGTTGACCAGCACCTGGCCATCGGGCCGCATCGCGGCGTCGAGATGCTGGAACACGCCCTGCATCAGGGCATCCCAATCGGTGCCGCCGCCGGTGGTGTAGTCGCGCTGATTGCCGTAGGGCGGCGAGGTGAACAGCAGCGCGGCGCGATCATCGCCCATCACGCGCGCCACGGTGGCGGCGTCGGTGCTGTCGCCGCAGAGCAGGCGATGCTCGCCCAGCAGCCAGATATCGCCAGGGCGGGTGACCGCCTGGCGCGGTGGAACCGGATCGGCATCGGCGGGATCCTCCGCCGGCGCGTCCTCCGCCTCCGCCGCGTCCTGGGCGCCGACGGGCTGGTCCGCATCCTGGGGCGGGTCGCCATCGATGACGGCCTCGTCTGCCGCAGCCAGGATCGCGGTCAGCTCATCCGCCGAGAAGCCCAGCGCGCCGAGGTCGATGTCCGGCACCGCCTGCACCGCGGCGAGCGCGTCACGCAGCAGCGCCTGGTCCCAGGTCGCGTTCTCCGCGATGCGATTGTCGGCGAGGCGGAGCGCCTCCTTCTGCGCCGCGGACAGGTGCCGCAGCACGATCACCGGCACCTTGGCCATGCCGAGCGCCGTCGCGGCCTCGAGCCGGCCGTGACCGGCGATCAGCACGCCGGCCTCATCCACCAGCAGCGGATTGGTGAAGCCGAAGGCCAGCATGCTGGCCTTGATCTGCTCGATCTGCGCGGCACCGTGCACGCGCGCGTTGCCGGGATGCGCGCGCAGCTCCGCCACCGGGCGCAGCACAATCTTCGCTGCCATCCAGGGAAGCGTCATCGGGCCATCCGGTTTACAGGAGGTTTGCAGGGCAGCGGCCCGGCGTCGGTTTGCAGCTAACGATCTGAAGCGGCTCGGAAAGGCTGCAAACTGCAAACCATATTTCCGGCCTGGCGCTAGCGATGTTGCGCGCTTCCGCCCCCCGCATACAGCGGGGCCAGGAAGGACCCTGCGGCTCGAGAGCCACTGTCTCGATCGAGCCGCAGCGTAGCTGTTCGGCCGCGGCGCTCTCGCACCTTCTCTACGTGTCCTGACTCTACCCTTATCGATTTCGGTGCCGCCATGGGGTCAATTGTAACAGCGTGATCGGGGCAATGATGACCGCCCCGATCGTCCCGCGTCACGCCGCCCTCGCTCGTGGCATCAGCCCGAAGTGCAGGGCGAGAATGCCGAGGGACCCAACCAGGATGCCCTGTCCCACTGGGCCGTGCACCGTCCGTCCGGCCCAGCCCTGCCGCATTGACCACTCGCGGACCGAGAACTCCAGGCCGACGACGAACCACGCGCAGGAGCCGCAGGGGCTGTCCTGCCCCCCCAGCGCATCGAGCGCCGCAGCGACGCGGCGCCGTGCCTCGACCTGCATCGTCGAGAGCGTGTCGACGCGCGTGCCTGGGATGCGCATGATCTGCGACGTCGACATGCTGTCGAAGCAGGCGGCGCGGAACAGCCCGCGGAAGATCTCACCCGCTTCGTGCATCTGCGGCGTGATGCTGCCGTGCGCCAGCATCAGCCCGAGCGTGTCGACGGCACGACGATGCGCGACGGGTGAGCCCGTGTCCGGATCCGCGTCGCGGACCGGCTCGGAGAAGCCACCGTGCTGCAGCCGCCACTTCGACGGCTTCGCCAGATCGTCGTGCTTCGGCTTCGGCACCTTGGTCTTGCGCTTACCGGCCATTGTGGTTCTCCCCGTTGCGACGCCCCCAGCGCCGATTGGCTTCGTTGGTTATGGCCTGACGCAGCCAGTCGTCGGCGATCTCGGCGATCGGCAGGGCGGCGACGCCATGGCGATGCCAGGCGGCCGCGCGCATGGCGTTCACCTCGCTGTCGTTGGTCGGGCTGCGCGTGCCGCGGTCGAGGCAGGACCGGGGCGGCAGTGGTGCGCCGTGCATGCTCATGCGCGGCCTCCCGTGGGGTCGGTGGCCCAAAGCAGAAGGGCGATGGCATCCGCCTCGTTGTCGTCGGCCGGCGCGAAGCCGCGAGCCTGGATGGCGGCGACCATCTTCGCCTTGTCAGCGTTGCCCTTGCCGGTGACGAAGCGCTTGATCGTGGCCACGGGCACGCCCTGGTAGGCGATGCTCCGCTCCTCGCACCAGGCGGAGAGGTGGGCGAGAAAGCCGCCGTAGATGTGCGCCGCATCGGTGCCGGCATGCGCGCGCACTTCCTCGAACACGATCCGCGCCACCCCGCCGGACAGAGCGGCGACCTCGGCCAGCCATCCGCGGAAGCGCAGGAAGCGCATCCCGCCGCCTTCGAAGCGGCTGGGGCGGAACGTCATGGTCCCCGAGGTGATGCTGCCGTCCTGGCCGCGCAGCGCCCAGCCGGTGGTGGTGCCGAGATCGAGCGCGAGCACGGTGTGGTGCGCCAGGCTGGTCGCAGGCGGGAGGGCGATGGGCGGGCCGCTTGCGTGCGCGGCGGGCATGATGAGAGTCGCGGGTGCCATGGTGGTCTCCGAGAGGGGATGATCCTGGTGAGGGTGGCGACGGCGCGGTTCTTGGCGGAGCTCGCCGTCGCTGCCCGGCATTTCGGCGGACCTGTATCCGGGGGGCCTATCGCTGGCGGCCGGTGCCGCCCCAACCCAGGACCCAACCGGGTCCAACCTGCGGCTACCTGGTAGGAAGCATTTGCGGTCCAAATCAACGCGTTATGCGAGTGTGTCCCAACGTCCCAACCCGGGGCGACCTCCCCTAAACCTATAAGGAAAATGTATGTCCGGCCCGACCCAGACCTTCCGCATCTAGGTTTCAGACCCGTTGGGACGGTTGGGACGTTGGGACGCGGGTCAGCAAGTGACTGAGTTGCAGTCGATTTCGTCTGACCCAACCTCAGCGCATGGGTTGGGACGTGGCGGGGGCGTTGGGACATGAGCGCGGCAGCCATCACGCCCTGCCGTCCGGACGCGGGGCCCGATATCGCCACTCCCGCGTGCCGCCATCCTTACCGGGCACGGTGGCCTTGTACCGCTCCCACTTCCTCGCCTTCAGGAAGCTGGAGACGCGCATCTGGTCTGCCCGGGTCCATTTCGCCGGCTCGATGCTGAGCGCCATCTCCAGCACCTCGCCGACGGTGACGTCGGTCAGTGGCGTCGGGCGAGGCACGTAGCGCTCCTGCCAGTCGTCGTAGCTGCCGAAGCCGACGTTCACGCTGCGCCGTTCGGAGACCAGCCAGCGCTCTATCAGCGCATCCCAGGCATCCGGCTCGTAGCGGGCCTCCTGCTCGGCGGTGGCGGAGACGATGAGGTCGCGATCCTCCAGCCACCACGGCGCGCCCTCGTTGAATCGCGCAACGGCCTCAGCCCAGAGCTGGTCGCGGTCGCGGCGGAGTCCGTCGAGGTCAATCTCCCCGCAGCGCAGCGGCCAGAAGCGGCGATTGCCGGTTTCATCCCGCAGATAGGTGTCGGGATTCACGCTGCCGGCGAAGACGCACTGCCGCGGCACCGTGACCACGTACCGTTCATAGGGAGGCCGGTAGCGATCGGAGGTACGGGTGAGGAAGGCCTTGATCCGCGACACCTCGGCCCTGCCGATCGCGTCGAGTTCGGCCATCTCGATGATCCACACGCCACGCATCTGCTGCGCGGCGTCCTTCGAGCCGATCTCTGCCAGTTCGTCGGTGAACCAAGCATCCGAGGCGAGCACCTTCAGCGCCGTCGACTTCCGGATGCCCTGTGGTCCCTCCAGGATCAGCATGTGATCGGCCTTGCAGCCGGGGCGCATGATCCGCGCGACGGCGGAGATCATCCACAGTGACGCCATGGCCCGGTTCAGTGGCGTGTCCGTGGCGCCGAGATAGGTCGCCGCCCATGCGTCGAGGCGCAGTTTCCCATCCCAGGCGAGCGCGCGGAGGTAGTCCTGCACCGGATGGATGCGGATGTTGCGGGCCACCGCCACGACGCTGCGCCCCACCACGACGGGTGGGACGTTGATCTCGTGGCGCTGCAGCCATTCGGCGCAGCGCACGTCGTCCGCGTCGCCCCAGGCCCGCGGCAGCGTGCTGGCGGCCGGCTCCCAGGGCAGGGCTCGGGTGACCAGGATCTCCTGCGCGAATTCGTCGAACACCAGCGCGCCGGCGAACGCCGCGTCGAGCGACAGCGCGGTGATCACATTCGCCTCGTTCCGCTCCGGCGTGCCGCTCGGCTCGAGGCGCAGCAGAGCAGCCCAGCGCGGCCGGATCGGCGCCTGGTTCACATCGCCCGTGGTGTTGAAGCGGCGCCGCAGCTCGCCAAGCTGCTTCTCCAGGATCGAGACGGCGATGCCGGTCGCAGATTTTATGGCGCCGAGGACCTGGCGCTCGGGCAGTGGCTCGAGGCGGAGGGTGACGAGGCGCCCCAGCAGCTGGGACAGCGGCGCCATGTCGGGCGGGTTGGTGAGCGTGGCCGCGGCCGCCAGCAACTCCTCCACGGTGGCGGGTGGCGAGGCCTGGTCACCAGCGGTCGCCGGCGCGGCATATTCCGCTGCCGTCACGCCATGCTGCAGGTCGTCGTTGAAGTCGTCGCCATGCAGCGGCGCGAGGATGCGGGAGGGGATGTTGGCGAGGTTCAGCTGGTCCGCCAGCGTGGCCGCGGCCTGCATGCCGGGCAGGCCGGCATCGGCGAAGATGGTGACGTGGGTGGTGCCGTCCGGCCACCGCCAACGCCGCAACCCATCCGCGGAGAGCGCCGCCATGGTCGGCACGGCGAAGATGGTCTGCGCCGCAAGCGCGGTCTCGATCCCCTCGGCGACGCCGATCCGGCCGTCCTCGGGGAAGGGCGCCAGGCGCACCGCGCCGCCGGCGATGGGCCCGAGCATCTTCTTCCCCGGCGGCGCCTTCGCCGAGCCGTCGTCCAGCAGGTAGGTCCGATGGATACCGCCGGTGGGCTCGCCCGCGCCGTCGCGGACGACCGCCACCATCCCCGCCCAGCCACGCTTCGTCTCGAAGTCGGGAAGGTCCGGGTGGAACAGCAGGTCAGGGCTGTCCGGCACCTCCAGGCCGCGGCTGCGCAGGTAGGTCTCGGCCACCGTGCCGGCGATTGGCCGGCAGCCTTCCAGCAGCCGCGCCACCTCGCGGCTATGGTCGGGCCGAGGCTCCTGCGGCCGCGGGCTGGGCGCCGGCTGCTCCATCTGGGCCAGCCGTGCGGCCTCGGCGAAGAGCCGCGCCTCCGTCAGCCCCGTCGCGTGATAGACCATGTCGATCGGCCCGGCGCTCTCGCCGGTGGCGTGGTCGAAGCCCCATCCTGCGAAGCGACCCTCGAGGTGCAGGACGCAGGATCCCTCGCCACGGGGCCGGCGGCCCGAGAGGTCGGCGCAGCGCAGCGTCTTCCGGTCCGGAGAGCGAACCGCCTCCGGGAACAGCGCCGGCAGCCAGTCCCGCGCCGTGTCCGCCAGCCTGCGCCGCACCTCGGCTAAGTCGTGCCGAACCGGCAGCACGGGCCCAGCATCGTTGAGGTCGATGCATGCCGATGCGGTGACGGCGGGATGGGGCTCGGCGTTCATGCCAGGATCACCAGGCCCTGCTCGGCGCGGGTGATGGTGGTGTAGAGCCAGCGGCGGCGATCGAGCTCCGTGCGGCCGAGCCCGTCGTCCCAGACCACCACGTTCTCCCACTGCGAGCCTTGGCTCTTGTGGCCGGTGATGGCCCACCCGAAGGTCGCCTCAGTCAGCGCGCGCTTGGTCTTCCAGTCGCGGTCATGGCGCTGCTTGTCGAAGGCGATGTGATCTTCGAAATGGCCCTTGTAGATGCGCAGGCGGCCGCGGCTCCCGTCCTGCTGCGGCGGCCCGATGCGATTGCCGTCCTCATCGGTCACCACGGCCGAGAAGTAATGGGTCCCCTCGTCGACGACGGCGTCGAGCGAAAGGAACATGCCATTGATCAGCCCGAGGTCATTCTGGTTCTTCAGGCAGACGATCTTCTCGGCGGGGCCGGTTGGCAGCCAGCCTGGCCCAAAGCCGGCAGCCTGGCGCATGGCGTTGTTCAGCTGCAGGCGCGTCGCGTTCATGCCGCAGATGACCTGGCCACCGCGGAGAGCCTGTTCCGGCGTCACGTCGGATTTGCGCATCTTCCAGACGTGGGTGTCGTACTGCCCAAAGCCGATCGCCATGCCCTCGCGGGCCATGGTCGCGAGGCGGATGATGGCGCTCTCCGCAGCCTGGCGGTGGATTTCGGTAAGCATGATGTCGGGCGCATCCTTCGTGAAGGCACCCTCACCCTGGATGGGTGGCAGCTGGCCGGGATCGCCGAGGACCAGGATCGGCTTGCCGAAGCTCATGAGGTCGCGCGCCATGTCCTCGCCGACCATCGACACCTCATCCAGCACGATGAGACGCGCATGCGCCGCGTCGCTTTTCGGGTTCAGCGCGAAGCGGGGCCGCTTCATCTCAGAGACGGCCTGTCGCATCGCCTCGATCGTCGCCTCGGCGGTGGTGCGATCGAAGCCCGAGAGCTGCCGGGCGCTGGCCATCGCCTCGGTGATCTTCTTTTCGGCGGCCTCGACTTCCTCCTCGGTCGCCTCGATGACGCTGTAGATCAGGCTGTGGATGGTGCGTGCGGGCGTGCCCTTGCGGCGCAGGACCAGGGCGGCCTTGCCGGTGAAGGTGGCTGTGACGACACCGGGCACGCAGCCCTCGCCATCACCGCCGGCGCGATGCGGCTCGAGGCCGATCTCACCCAGCGCGAACTTCAGCACGGTCGATTTGCCCGTGCCGGCGAAGCCGAACAGCCGGAACACCTGCTGCTGCTCGGTGCCGTGCTCGAACCATGCCCGGATCGCGCTGATGGCGCGGTGCTGGGTGTCGGAGGGCGTGATGTCGCCGCTCATGCTGCACTTCCCAGTTCCATGCGGTAGTCCTTCACGACAGCCCCGCGCGACTGATCGCCGACCTCGCATTCGCGGACGAACACGCGCCGCCCGTCGGCGAGCGTGCGCCAGTGCCCACGGCGAATGTGCCAGCGCGGCGAAGCGTGTGTTCCGCCGCGAAGCGCGACTGCGGCCGCAACCTGCGTCGTGTCGATTTCGGCGATGCGGTAGGTCCATCCGCGGACACCGTGCTTGGCGAGCGAAGCGCGCCGCAGCGGCGACACCACGTGTTCCCGGAGCTGGGTGCCGACCGACAGCAGGCCAAGCGCACGCCAGACCATGCCGGTGAGCGCCTGAAAGTATGGAGTGTGCTCTGCCGGATCGACGAGGGTCGGATGCGCTTCGACGTCCGCGACGCCGTCGGGCAGGAAGCTGGCCCGAGCCAAGACGTCGGTCCAGAGCTTGCGACCGGTGTCGAAGCGAAAGAGGAATGCATCGACGCCCTGCTCGGTCCCGACCGCGTAGGCAACGAGAGATGCGCCGGGATGGAGCTGTTCGGTGACCTCGAACAGCACACGCTCGTGAGGCAGCCGCAGCGGGCCAGCCATGATGGTCTGCGACAGCAGCTGGACCTCGTCCGAGTCAAAGCTGGTCTGGTCAGGAAAGAGGTAGACCGGCGCGCTGAGGACGCCGGATGCATCGACGGGACACCAGAAGCGGTTCGCGTAACGATGAATGTGGCGCTTCAGCGCGTAGGCCAGCGGCACGGGCGGAAATGGCGAAGGTGACCTCACGGGTTGGCCTCCCAGCAGCGAGCCGCGTAGGGACAGACGCGGCAGAGGAAGAAATCGGCGTGGGCGGCGATGCGCGGGGGCAACTCGCCGGCCTCGGCAGCGCGGAGGATGTCGACGGCCCGATCGGACAGGCGCTGCGCCTCGGCTGCATCGAAGGACACCGCCTCGTGGTGCAGGGCGAGGGTGTCGCGGTTCAGCGCGGTCAGCAGCGCCACCTCGAGTTCGAGGTAGGCCATGTAGAGCTGGACCTGCGCGAAGTAGATTGGCTTGGACTGGCGCAGGCCGTGCTTGACCAGGTCGTTCCACGACTTCTGGCCGAGGGCCTTGTGCTCCCACAGGGAAGGCCAGTGGATGCCGACATCGGGACCCGCGACGATGACGCCATCGGCGTGACCGCGCAGCTTTCCGCCCGCGGCGGCAAAGCCGAATTGCTCGCCATCGGTGCCGCGATCGCGCAGATCGAAGCCCGCCTGGCGGAGCCAGCGGATGGACAGCGTCTCGAACTGGTGTCCCGCATCGAAGACGCGGAGGATGCCGCCGTCGAAATCGCGACCCGCATCCTTCGGGGTATGCGCCACCTCGTAGACCAGCTTTCGCGCGC
The DNA here is from genome assembly GCF_918698155.1 of Roseomonas sp. CECT 9278. Classification (GTDB taxonomy): domain Bacteria; phylum Pseudomonadota; class Alphaproteobacteria; order Acetobacterales; family Acetobacteraceae; genus Neoroseomonas. Next base: position 86,898 of record NZ_CAKKLX010000001.1, on the reverse strand, counting down.
AAGCCTCGCCGATCCGGCTGCCACCGAGATAGTCGCGCGGGCGCTGCCGCTGGTTGCGCGCGACCAGTGCGGCATCGACATGCGCATTGATGCGGGCGGTGGTGTCGGCCATGCCGTGCGCGGCGCGTCCGTAGACCAGGCCGGATTGGTGGTTGAGATCGAGGATCATCGGCGTCCTCAAAAAGGAATCGGGTCGTCGAGCGGATCCCGCTCGGCGGCTTGGCGCTGCATGGATGCCTGGAAGCCGTCCACGCAGGCCTCGATGATGCGGTCGATTTCTGCCGCGCTGCGGTCGTGGAACGGCGCCATGAGGTTCAGCTCCACCAGCACCTCGGCGAGCGGCCGGCGCGCGTCCTTCACCGCGCGCTCCTCCATCTGCGTTTTGTCGATCACGCCGTTGGACCTCCGGCCCAGCGCGCCACCTGCCTCGCAACACCGCATTGAGCAGAAGCGGTGATGCGGGAATTCGCCCCAGCGAAGCTGGTGGATGTAGCCGAAGCCCTTCGCCTCCCGACCGCAGAGCGCGCAGGTGAGGCGACGCACCTGATCCTCAGGCGAGCAGCCGCGCGGCGGTGGCAGGGACTGGGCCGCAGCACGCGGCTGCGCCGGCCGCGTCCAGCGGCGACGAACCATCGGCGCATCACCCGTTCAACCAGGCCGGGCCGCCTGCCACCGGCGCCGGGGCGGGCGGAGCCGCGGGTTGCCGCGCGGCGGGGGCGGGGCTCGCGGTGGCCGGGCGTTCCCACATGCGGGGCGCCGGAGCCCCGGGCGCGGCGGCAGCCGTGCCCGACCAGGCGGGCGGCGTGGTGGCCGCTGCGGCCGGCGGACGCGCCGGCCGGTGGCTGGGCGCCGCCGCCACGCCTTCGCCGGCCATAACCTTGGCGTATTCCGGCTCGCCCGGCAGCACGACACGGTCCAGGCGATTGCTGTCGGAATACCGGGGGTCGTTGGCGGGCTCGACGCGCACCTTCGCAGCGAAGGTGATGCCGTGCAGATCGGCGAGACCGCGCAACATGCGCTTGGCCTTCGCCGCCTCGCTCATGTCCTGCGAATCTAGCCCGAGCGCGCTGTCGATCATCGCCCGGAAGACCCCCTTCGAGATCTTCCAGCCAATCGACACGCCCTGCTCGTCCACCTTCCCGCCGACGACGGTGAAGGTCTGCCAGAACTTGCGGCGGATGTGCGGGCCGGCTGTGACGGTGAACTCGCAGTCCAGCATCTTCACGTCGCTGCCCTGCGTCTTCGTCGCCTTGAGCAGACCGCGGTCGGCCTCGCCCTGGCCATCCAGTCCACCCTTGCGGAGGTGCATGATGACCTTCACGAAGCTGCCGTCCGGGATCAGATCGGAGCCGCGCGGCAGTTCGGCATCGTTCATGTCATAGGTCATGGCATCACCCCTGGTTGGTGCTGGTGGCGTTGATCTTGCGGAGCAGGGCGGCGAGATCCGCAGGCTCGGTCTCGTCGAGACGGCCGGAGCGATCCTTCGCAGGCAGCCCGAAGCTGTTGCCGGCGCGGCAGACGAAGCGACGCTCGGTTCCACGCTCCGGGTCGTATCGCCAGGCATCGCCTTCGCGGCTGAACAGCCCCATGGTGACGACCTGATCGACAATGCCGGGCAGTTCGCGCGCGGCCTTGCCGCCTTCCATCTGCGGCTGCCAGGTGACCTTGCCGAACTCGTCGGTCACCTTTTCTAAGATGCCGACCATGATGGTGGTCTTGCCCGGCGCGTGCTGCAGGTGCTTCAGCAGGCCGATCACCTCGCGCGCCAGTAAGCCATAGGCGCCACGGGTGTCCGGCTTGCCGGTCTTCTCCGAGAAGGCCTCGGGCCGCGTCTTGGCCCAGGCCATCGCCTGCCGTGTGAGGTCGGTGATCGAGTCGAGGAACACGATGGATTTGCTGGCGAGCAGCTGCACCAGGTCGGGATGCGCCGCGGCGAGATGCTGATAGTGCCCTTCCGAGAAGAACCCGGTCGGATCGGCCGCCGGGTTCACACCGCCGACCAGGCAGGCAAGGTCGATGGCATCTTCGAAGCAGCGGACAGGGATGCTGTCGCCGCGCCAGTCCTGCACCGACTTGAGGCCGGCCTCGAGGTCGATGCAGAGGGTCTTTTCGGCATGCATCGTTTGGACCTGCGTGGTCTTGCCCACGCCGCTCGGCCCGAACAGCGCCAGGGTGGTCTTGTTGACGGCGCTCGACAGGCGCTCGTCGGCCGTGACAATGCGGAGTGCCATCAGCGACCTCCCCGCATCGAGATGACGCTGTCAGCATGCGGGCTATCGCGCCGTGCGACGTCGGACATGAGGGCGAGGCGATAGGTGGCGCGCCCCGTGCGAACCGTGCGGGCCGGCTCGAAGGCGGCGCGGATGCGCTCCGGCCAGGCGGTGTAGGCCCGCTCCGAGACCTTGAAGCTGACCTCGACGTACTGGCCGGGATCCTCGCCGCCGGCGCGGATCTGCTCGGACAGGGAGGCGAGCCGCGCCTGGTCCCAATCCACTCGCTTAGGCAGATCGACCGCGATCTCCACGGCGCCGTCCTGGAAGCGGACCGTGCCGGTGTCCTTGCCGGCCGCGGCACGGGCGCCGACGGCGCGCTGCTCGTAGCGGAGCGCGATCGCGGCCTCGATCCAGTCCTGCATGCGCTTGGCGCCATCCAGCGCCTCGCGCGCATCGGTCTGCAGCAGCGCAAGGTGCTCGGCGGGAAGCGCGATAACGTCGCTCACCGGCATGTGGCGCAGCGCATCGAGCGTGGGGCGGTTGATGCGAGGCGCGTCCATCACGCGGCCTCCGCGAGCAGCAGGGGCAGGATGGACGACGCATAGCGACGCGGCCGGCGCCGGGCGACGAGGATGTAGGCGTAGTCCTCGTAGCCGTGGCGGCGCTGCACGATATCGGCCAGGCCGAGCTCGGCGAGCTTCCAGGCGCGGACTGCCAGGCGCTGCAGCGCGGTGCGCTCCTGCTCGGGCAGGCACCGCAACTGCGGGCAGACCTGCCGGGCGAGCGCGCCGCGGTGATAGGTGATGCTGTCGCCGGGGGCCGCGGCGCCCAGCCAGGTGCAGAGCGACGCCTCGGTGAGAGGCTTCGACACTGCGCGGATGTCGGTGATGTTGGTGTCCATACTTAGCCCTACCCAGCCCCTCGCCGATGCGTCTCAGGCCGCCGCGGCGATGCCGCCGGCGAGCAACCGCAGGCGCATTTCGCGGATGCGGCGGTACAGAACCGAGCGCGGCATCGGGCCCTGCTGGCCGAGTTCGTGCGGCGTGCACTGCGTCAGGGCTGCGCAGATGCTGTGGTCGCGCTGGTCCAGCACGGTGCCGGCGCGATCCAGATCGAGGCGGCGCTCCAGCGCGGCCACCGCGTCGGTCTGCTGGCCGCACCACGCCGCATACCCCTCCGATTCGGGGATGATGTCGGCGAGCGTCAGCTCCTCCTCCTGGCCCGGCACTGCGTCATCCAGCGACGCCTCGTGCCGTTCGCGCTTCTCGCGGCGAAGGCGTGTGGCGAGACGGGATGCGCGGTGCTGGAAGCAGACCGTGGCGAAGGCCGCCAACGTCCCTCGCGCCGGATCGAAGCCGCGCAGCCGCGCCAGGAGGTCGAGCAGCATGTCCTGCTCCATGTCCTCCTGCTCATGGCTGGGGCGCCCCAGGGTGCGGTAGAGGCGCCGCGCGTAGCGCTCGGCAAGGGGGTGAACGACGTCGAGATCGGCGAGGGAAAGCTGGGTGGGCATCGGGCGCGGCTCCTGCTGGACGGCTATGACGTCCAGAAGCAACCACACGACCGGTTGGGGCGAAGAGGCCGAATGGGGCGCAATGGGGAATTGAAGCGGCCTGGGATTTATTCCCCATCGCTAAATCAGTGGCTTATGGCCGATTTTATCGGAAATCAGATGGATAGCCCGGCGATTTCCGCCCCACCCATGCGGGAACTGCTGCCTCAGCCGGTCGCCTGTGGATATCGGGGATACGCGAACAGGAAGGGAACAATGCTGTTGACCAATCGCACAGCAATTCGTCATGATCCCGGCATGTCCATCACCGTTGAGTACCCGCATCACGCCGCCTCTGGCGCGCCTCGGCCGTTGTCGGCCCAGACCCTCTGGGCCGTCGCCGCGCAGGTGCGCCGCCAGGCCATGACCGAGCCTGGCGGATTCGCGCTGCCGCTCGCCGCACTGGTCGGCGCCACGCGGACGGTGTCGGCGAATGGCCGGGCCATCCTGGTCGCGTGGGAACTCGACCATCCCGTGCATGATGGCTCCGGAGAAGCCGTGCTCGGCGTCTGCGAGACGGATCCCGACATGCCGGGCATGGCGCTGGTCTCCGTGAATGCGCGCATGGTGGCCGGGCGGCCGGACCTGGCAGTCAGCACCGCGGCGCACGAGCTGGGCCACGTTGTGTTCGACGTGCCTGTGGCACTCGGCACGCCAGCGCGGCGGTATCGGTCAGTGACGGCTGGCCCGAGCGCGCTGCTCGATCGGACCACAGCGGCCTCCGAGCGTCGGGCGAATGAATTCATGGGCGCGCTACTCGCTCCCCCGGTGCAGCTCCATCTCCGGATGCTGGTGCACGCGCGGTCGGAGCGGCTGCGCACGGTCCATGCGCCGCATCGGGGACGGCAGGGCTGTCGCGTCCTTGCGGCCGACAACCCGCCCGAGGTGATCGAGGGCGTGGTCGCCGCGCTGGCGGGCGACTTCGGCGTATCGGAGCGCTTTATCGCCGTGCGGCTGAGCCGCTACGGCCTGGTGCAAGGAGAGCAACGGTGAGCTTTGGATCGGTCATCCGCGAGCGACGGACTGCGCTCGGCATCGGGTTGAACGATTTCGCGGAGCGATTGGAAATCTCGGCGGCCTATTGGTCGCGCATTGAGCGCGACCAGGAGAATCCGCCCCGCGACGAGCTGATAGAGCGCGCCGCCGCCATTCTCGGCGTGCGGATGGATGATCTGTTCGTCGAGGCGCAGCGACTGCCGCCCGACATGCGGAGGGATATGGCCAAGGTTGTGCAAGCGTATCGGCGGTTGCGCTTTGTCGGGAAGGGATGAATGTCGTGGGCGGCCGAATTGTGAGGAAGCCCTGCTATGGGCTGGCCGAGATCTGTGAGCGCTGGGGCGTGACGGAACTGGACGTGGCGAATTTCGTCGCGGCCAATGAGCTCACACTCTCCGTCGTCGTCGCGGGCCTCGCTGTCGAGAAGGGCAGCATCGAGGACGTGAATGATCGGGACTGGTGCCACATCCCGGACGAGCGCAGCTACCTCTCGGGCGCCGCAGATCTCCACCAGTCGCAGGCCTGGGCCACCCTCATGAACGGGTCCGAGACGATCAGCAGCTTCAAGGCAGAGCCAGGTCGCTACATCAGTATTGAAGCGCGCGGCGATGACGCGGGCACGATCGTGGTTTCGCGCGAACGGCTGGTCGTCCGGCACGCCGAGCGTTTGCGATTTGAGGCGGAGCAGGAGGTGGGTGCGGCGACGGCAAGCAGCGGAGCCGCTGCCGTGGCGCCGCCACCGGCCGCGCGTGGCGCAGCACCGCGCTATGACTGGGATGCCTTCTGGGCCGAGGCACTGGTCAGCATGTTCCAGGACGGGCCGCCGGCGACGCTGGCAGAATACGTTCGCCGCATGGAGGCTTGGTTCGCCGATCGTGGCGAGCATCCGGACTCCAGCACGATCAAGAAGAAGTTGAGTCAGCCCTGGCGGCGGATCGCGCCCCAGTTGGAACGCCGCCGCGCCTGATTGGGACGGATCACCGGTGAGGCGGGTAGGGCTAAGTATGAAGCAACCGCCCGTGGGACTAAACGCTCACCTCCCGCCGCACCTCCGCGAGGTCTGCGGCATCCTGGCCAGAGGCCTGGTGCGGCTGCGCAGCCGCGTTGCCGAGGATGAAGCGCGCGATGCCGAGATAGCTCGGGGGGTGGGAGACGTTCCCCTACACTCCACCGCCCACCAGCGCCTGCATGCGAACCCCAACAGGAAGGGACTCGCATGACCAGACGATCCAGTGCCGCGCCCGCGCCGGCGCCCACCATCCCGAAGATCCCACCGACGCAGGTGCTGAGCCGGCTCGCCGCGCTGCAGGCGGCGCCGACCGCCGACCTGAAGCAGCAATGGCGGGAACTGTTCGGCAAGGAGCCGCCGCCTTGGAATCGGGCCTATATTCAGAGCCGGCTGGCGTACCGCATCCAGGAGCTCGCGTATGGCGGGCTAAAGCCCGAGACCGTCGACCGTCTGGTGGCGCTGGGAGAGCAACTGGATGGCGGCAACGTGGTGCTGCGCCGCATTCGCGCCGACAGCCGGCCGCTGGCCGGCACGCGCCTCATCCGCGAATGGCAGGGCGTGCAGCACGTTGTCACCGTGCGCGTCAACGACTTCGAATTTGAGGGGCGGCCATACCAGTCCCTCTCGGCCATCGCGCGCCACATCACCGGCACGCGGTGGAACGGCTGGACGTTCTTCGGGCTGCGCACGCGGGGTGACGCATGACCCGCCGCGCCCGCATAGAGCCGGCAATGCCGGCGACAACGAAGAAGCTGCGCTGTGCGGTCTACACGCGGAAGTCCACCGACGAAGGGTTGGAGAAGGAGTTCAACACCCTCGACGCGCAGCGCGACGCTTGCGAGGCGTACATCGCCAGCCAACGCGCTGAGGGGTGGGTGCTGGTCCGCGATCGCTACGATGATGGCGGCTTCTCCGGCGGAACGCTGGAACGGCCGGCGCTGCAACGCTTGCTGCGCGATATCCAGGCGGACCTTGTCGATGTCATTGTGGTCTACAAAATCGATAGGCTCAGCCGCTCGCTGATGGATTTCGCCAAGCTGGTGGAGGTGATGGACGCGCATGGCGTGACCTTCGTCTCGGTCACGCAGTCGTTTAACACGACGACCAGCATGGGGCGGCTGACGCTGAACATCCTGCTCAGCTTTGCCCAGTTCGAAAGAGAGGTCATTGGCGAGAGAATCCGCGACAAATTCGCAGCGTCGCGCGCCCGCGGCATGTGGATGGGGGGCAAGGTGCCGCTCGGCTATGACGTCGTGGCCCGCAAGCTGGTGGTGAACGAAGACGAGGCACCGCGCGTGCGCCGCGTGTTCGAGATCTTCGCCGAGACGGGATCGGGCATGGAGACCGTAAAGCGCCTTCGTGAGGAGGGCCTCACCAGCAAGGCCGGGCGGCCGCTCGATAAGGGCGATGTCTACAAGTTGCTGAACAATCGGACCTATGTCGGCGAGGCCGCGCACAAGGGGCAGGTCTATCCCGGCGAGCACCAGGGCATCGTGCCGCGGGAGCTGTGGGACCGGGCGCATGCCGTGCTGCAGATCAGCCCGCGGGTGCGCGCCAACCAAAACCGCGCGCAGACGCCGGCGCTGCTGAAGGGGCTGATCTTTGGGGTGGATGGCCGGGCGCTCTCCCCTACGCACGCCCGGAAGAACGGCCGGCTCTACCGCTACTACGTGGCGCAGCGCGTGCTGAAGGGGGATGCCGCCGGCGACGCCAGCATCGTGCGCCGCGTGTCGGCGGCGGAGATCGAGGCAGCGGTTATGGATCAGGTACGCGCGCTGCTGCGCCAGCCCGAGATCGTGGTCGGTACCTGGCGGGCGGCGCGCCGGGAGGCGCCGGACCTGACTGAGGGCGAGGCGCAGGACGCCCTGCATCGGCTTGACCCGCTGTGGGAGCACCTGTTCCCGGCGGAGCAGGCGCGGATTGTGCGATCGCTGGTGGAGCGGGTGGTGGTAGGGCCCGACCGCGCCGACATTCGGCTGCGGCTGGAAGGGCTCGGCGGGCTCGTCCGCGATCTCACTGCCATCTCGCCCAGCGCACTGAGGGTGGCAGCATGACGGCCGCGACCAGCATCACTGTCCGGGTGCCGCTGGCCATCCGCCACCGGCCAGGGCGGAAAACCGTCGTGACCCCGATTACCGATGGCGTGGCGGCGGTGACAACGCGGGCCGACCCCACGCTGGTGAAGGCGCTGGCCAGGGCGTTCCGGTACCAGCGGATGCTGGACGAGGGGCGCTACGCGACCATCACCGAGATGGCACAGGCAGAGCGAATTGAGCGTGGCTACCTGGGCGGCCTGCTACGGCTGACGCTGCTGGCGCCGGACATCGTGTCGGCTATTCTCGACGGGCAGCAACGGGGCAGCCTGTCCCTCGCTGTGCTTGCAGGCCCTACAGCGTTCGGTTGGGATGAACAACGTGCGGCCGTTGGCCTGGCGGAGTTAAACGGACCCTGTGCTGGTCGGCCCGAAGCGGGTCGATAACGACGGGCGGCAATATGCTAGTCCAGCGACAGGAAACACTCGCTACGAGATGCCCCACGAAAATGCTATCTGGGTCCAGGAGAATCGAATGCCCATAGCTGCCAAATGCTGATCCACGAAGTGCACGACGAAGCGCTCTCGGGAGTTCTTCAGGCCGATCTTTTTCGGCTCGAGGTGTCACCTTCTCTTGATCCTGGCAGGCGGAGCGAACTTGGGCAGTTTATGACGCCTGCGCCGGTCGCCACCTTCATGGCCAGCTTGTTTGCCATGCTTCCACGCGCGGTTCGCCTGCTCGATGCTGGAGCGGGAGTGGGGATGCTCACTGCTGCGTTCGTTGATCGCGCGTGTAGGCTGGAGTCGCCTCCGGCTTCGATCGCGGTAACTGCGTTCGAGGTTGACCCCTGCCTCGCGGACCGCCTCGCCGTCACCATGAAGGCATGCGCCGCTCAGTGCGAAGGCGCAGGCATAGAATTCAAATTCAAAATCATACGAGACGACTATATATTGCATTCAGCGGAGCCATTGATCGCAGAAAAAAATGCTGACCAAAAATACAACTGTGCGATTCTCAATCCTCCCTACGCAAAATTAAACAGTGGCTCGAGAGCTAGGAATGCACTTCGCACGGTTGGGATCGAGACAAGTAATCTATATACCGCCTTTGTAGCGCTTGCCATCGAACAGATGAGCCGGGAAGGTCAAGTGGTGGCCATTACGCCACGGAGTTTTTGTAATGGTTCATATTTTTCTAAATTCCGTCAGAACTTACTCAGTGCATCTGCTCTTGAGCGCATCCACCTATACCAGTCACGCAAAAAGGCCTTCCAAGATGACGATGTCTTACAGGAGAACATCGTTTTTAAGGTCGTAAAGGCCAAGCCACAGACCGAAAACGTAAATCTTTCCTTCAGTGACAGCCCCCAGGACACCAATCCGACGACTCGGAATGTCCCTTTCCGGGAAGTCGTTCATGCAGGCGACCCGCACTTCTATATCCATCTCCCCATCTTGGACGAAGACAGTGAGTTAGCAGAGCGTGTCCGATCGCTGCCATGCACCCTCCGCGATCTCGGGGTGACGGTTTCAACCGGGCGAGTCGTTGATTTTCGTGCGCGAGATCATCTGAGGAAGGAGCCAGAGCCTGGTGCGGTGCCGCTGATCTACCCTGCACACTTCGAGCAGGGATTCGTTGTTTGGCCCCAGCCTATTGGGCGTAAGCACAATGCGCTCGCTCTCAACGCGGCAACCACCGACCTCGTTGTGCCCCGCGGCACCTATGTTCTGACCAAGCGGTTCACCTCGAAGGAGGAAAAGCGCCGCCTCGTCGCGGTAGTTTACGATCCGGCGCGAATGGATGCTGAGCATGTGGGCTTCGAGAACCACCTCAACTACTTCCATATCGGGGGCAGGGGGATAGACCCCGCCTTTGCACGTGGCCTCGCGCTTTTCCTAAACTCCACCGCCGTCGATCAGTATTTTCGGCAATTCAGTGGGCACACCCAGGTCAATGCGACCGACCTTCGCAATCTGCATTATCCGACGCGGGAGCAGCTTGCGGAGTTGGGCTTGATCTATGGAGTCGCGCTACCGCCGCAGGTGCAGATCGATGATGCGGTTGAAGCCCTACTCAGTTGAACGATCCCACAAGAAGGTGCCTCGCCGGATCGGCCTGGATCCACACATAGGTCCCGACCGCAATGTTCTGATGAGTCCCTTGCCTCGCAGCTGCTTCCTTCCACGTCCGGTAGGTGGTTGTGAAATCAATGCCCTTTTTGCCTGAACGTTCCGCGACACGCCGGAGTTGATTGACCTTGTGCAAGTCAACTTCACCGTCGCTAGTCACCGCCTCGATCACCCACAGCCGGTCCGTCTGTGGGTTCCACAGCAGCACATCGGGCATCCCATCTTCCAGACGAAGCTCAATTCCGGCTTTCGCGAAGAGGGCACGATCCTCACGCGTGATCCGATCGCCGTCGCCGTCGTCGACATAGATGACCTGATAGCCAGGCAGGAAGCGTGAAGCGTAGACATTGATGGATGCCTGGATGAGGTCGCTGTGTCCGCTGTCGACAAGCTGCCGGGCCGCTTCTGCCGCCTGTGCTTGGAACTCGCGGCGGGCACGTGCCGCATCTTTGCTAACCCACTGGACGAGAAGGTCGGGCCACTCGGCATCGGGTGCCATCAGCACCGCTTTTAAGCTTTCATCGAGGCGATAGCAGGAGTTGCCCGACTTCGCGATCACGTGCCCAGCGACGAACTCGCCGTCCACCAGCGTGACCGCCTCGATGCCTCCAAGCTCCCGAAGTGGCTTGATCCAGTAATCCCGCCCTTCACGGTCGAGCTTCCCGCTCCCACGTTGCAAAATGCCAACATGGCAAGCTAGGTGCGCCGTTGTTGCTCCGTCGCAGAAGCGAGCACCAGTGGGCGGACGCGCGAACCAGCTCTCCGTCTGATCGTCGAGCAGGGCAAAGACACCATCGACCAAATCTGCGTTGGTACCGAGGTCGATGCGTGCAAGGACCTGGACGATCCTCGCCTTGTCGACGCCGTGCAGTCGCGCTGGTACCGCATCTCCTCCATGCTTGAGGCGCTCTGCACGCAGCGCAGCAACCTTGTCGTGTAGTGCCATGTACCCGCCCCAGCGTGATGATGGGTACATCATACTGAAGTGTGCATGAGCGAGAATGGCCCAGCCGGTGCAGACAATCAGCTAAGGCTGTGTGGGCTCGGCGGGCTCGTTCGTGATCTCACCGCCATCGCGCCCGGTGCAGTGACGGCGCCCGCATAGGCGACAGCAGCAAATACCTCCTCGGTCTCACGTGCTGCGTTTTCCGTGATGTCGCGCAGGTAGTGGCCGTATATGCCCCCAAGATCAGCCGCATACCGATACTCCCCCCGCGCCCAAATCGCTTCAACGGCAGCCACACAAGGCTGAAGCGTCGAATCTGCTGTGAAAGGACGATCCTGGGAATTTCTTTTGCAGTCCTAGTGAATTTTGGCTTGCTTACAGCGCTGTTCTAATTCGGCCTGCGCCAGTCCGGCGACTGGCATCCGTATCGCCCAGGGAAACTTCTTTGGATCAGCCTGCTCGTACTGGTTCACCATCACACTCGGCAGATTGCGCTTATCGTACAACGTGCCAAAGCGAAGCGAAACGCTCGCCGGAGCAGCCAAGAACAGGGAGATCTCGGTGACCCCCTGGCGAGCTAACGCCATCACCGTGTCGATAAACTGCTGCGCCAACTGCTGCTGCTTCTCCTCCGACCAGTGCGAAGCTGTCGTGCGATCCTCGAGATCCATTCTGACAATCGGGACGGAGGGTTCAACTAGCCGCACATCCACTTCGAGCACGTCATAGGACGCGGATATGCAAAGAGCGGCGCGCGGCGTTCCCGCAGTCACTACGTCGAGGCCAGAGATGGAGAAGCGCTTGCGATCGTCCTGCTCGTCCAGCGGGCGCCAGACATGCCGTTTGCGATCCCAGTCCATGATGAGCGTGCGGGATTCGTCGTCGACAATCACGCCGAGTAGGAAGAGCAGCGGCACGGGTGCTAGGCCGCCAAGAACGAACGATACATCTGTACGATCGAGGCCGTCGCAGCGCCGTGCAATGTCATCTCGCAGACCCGAGAGGCGGCGCATTGCCACATCGGGGCTTACAATCTGACCGTCAACAATGCCCTGTCGAACGTCGAGCATCACCTGCTCGCGCCGTCCCTTGATCGAGGTCGGCACGGCCTTGACTAACGGTTCACCTTGCCAGTCCCGCAGTCCTCGCGCTTCTATGACTATAACCTTGTTCCGACTTTCCAGGCGGATGTCGCGGGCAATCAGTGCCACCCCGAGCAGGACGACGAGAGTGGCGATAAGGAATACGCCCCAGCTCAGCGCGGCCGAGCCGCCACTGGACGTGTCCCAGCTGAAGACCAAGGGACCATTTGCTGTGGGGATGGTCACGCCGATGGTTAGACCCAATAGCACCAGGCCGAAGAGCGGAAGACCTAGCTTAATGAGCGTGACGCCGACAGACCGACGCCTGAAGACCCAGTCGATGAACGAGCGAACGAAGTAGCTGAGCAAGTTCATTCTTCCAATATCTTGACGGGTGAGGGACGGAGGTCTCTGCGGAATAGCGTGCAAGAGCTGACGATCGTCCACCACCAGTGCAGCCTGACGATCAGAAGGACGGCAAAGTCGATGCCCCGTTCGCCATGGACGAGCTCGTCCATCGACGCGGCATCCTGGACACTCGGCATCACCGGAAAACCGGGGTGCGAATGCCACTCGCCGAGATAGTTGAATCTGCCGTATTCGTTGCCGGTGCGCTGGAAGAACGCGTCCAGCGCGTCAGCATGCGCCTCGGGACTGCGGACGAAATGGGCGCGGCCACCGGTATCCTTGTCGATCGACAGGTCGACCACGCGAAAGTGGCCGGGTTCGATCTGCTCGCCCATGAGCACACCGCCAATCTCCCGGCGGCCGGCAGCACGCAATGCCCGCCGCAGCCTTGCCCGCACTTCCCCTGAGATCTCAACCCGCATCGATCTCTCGCGGAAGTAGATCGGCCAGCAGCTGCTTGAGCGCATCAACGTCGCCGGGCTTTGGTTCCGCGGTCCACGCGTCGCTTTCGCCAAGATCTATCGGGCGCACGTCGAACGGAGCGGTGAAGATCCACCTCTCGGCGAGACCGATCAAATAGGCGGAGTAAGGGAAGATCGTCGCGCCCGGGCGCGCGAGAAGGTCGATGGCGAGGCGCGACAAATGCGAGGCGATGACTGAGACGTCGGCATCATCTGCAATGAGCGGTACTCCCGCACCGCTGGTCTCGGCATAGGGCTGCGAGGACCCGTTGTCGGGCCACTCTACCCCCTGCTCCGCGTACCAGGCCTCGATGCGCTGCCGGGCGGTGAGCGGGGTGGGGTCGACCTTGGGCCTCAGCCTAACGACGACGCCGCCGGCACCTCCGCCAAACACCTGCGCCCAGCACATCGCCCTCTCCGCCCGTCGTGCGATGGCCGCGCAGAGATTGAACACGCCAGCGTCTGCCGTCGCGTCGATGATAAGATGGCATTCCTCGATGGCGCTCATCGTCGCCGAGATCGTCCCGCCGCTCTCCTGGCCGCCCATGACGGTCGTTCGGGTGGTGACAGCGCAGTCCGAGCTGACCTCCTTGAGCCGTGCGCCGAGCGCCGGGGCCTTGTGGATTCCGACGGCTCGCCAGTCTAGCTCGTTGCGTACCAAGTTCCCCGAGGCTAACACGTCGCCATCGACCAGCACGAAGCTGCCCACACCGGATCGGGCAAGCTGGACGGCGACCTTCGAGCCGACCGATCCGCATCCGACAACCGCGACCTTGGCCCCGCGCAGCATCGCATACTCAGGATCCAGGCGTACGCCATCGATCTCGGCGAACACGGCGTCGTAGCTGATTAGCGAACGCGACCCGCTTCCGCCGAACAACATTGGAACATGAAGATTGCTGCCATCGAATAAGATGACGCCGACCCAGTCGGAGGCGTTTGACAGATCCTTGGCCAGAGTGGCGAAACCGTGCGTCTGGAGTAATAGCTCGAGTTCGTTGAAGTTCTTGCACCTGCGGCTAGCCCCAGCGGGTAGGCGGACGATCACCGCCCGAAGCTTGCGTGGGTCGCCGCCCCGCTTCCTTGGTTCCGACCAGACTGGCTCGTCGGCAGGTCCGATGTGCGACAGTTGCGCGACGTAGAAGCCGGCGGCGTCGTGCTCCTGGAGCTCTGCACCGGCGCTCTGCCCCTCCTCGACCATCGACATGCCCGCCCAGGACTCGCGGGAATAGAGGAACCGCAGGCTTGCGCTACGCGACCGCTGCGACGGCAGGTCCCGATGGTCGGACGGAGCTGGCTGCCCGGTCTCCCGCTCGAACGTGAGCAAGCGATACGCGCTCTCTATCATCATCGCGCCCGTGATGCCGGGCGTCCAGTTGTCAGGGCGATACTCCAGACACAGTTCCCCCGCCGCACCATATTGGTGACCGGATAGGCGTACGCCGTCGCGTGGAAGGACAGAGGGTGGCGTGTCGGGGAAATAATCCGGATAGATTAGTGTCAAAGGAATCATTCGCCCATCGATCTCGATGTCGATATCCGCGGCGAGCTGTAGATTCGCCGCCAGGCGCCAGGTTACGTTCACGAGCCATTCGTTGCGGCTGGCGAGATGCCCGATAGCATTGCGCTCAGATTGCGCCCTAGTGGGCTGGTCTGCCCACCAGATCAAGCGAAGCCCTTGGGCGAAGTCGGTTCACGCCGGGTGTTCGGAAAGGCGGGGGCGCTCGACGCGGCAGCGCCAACCGCCGCTGGCGCGGTGGGGGGACGCAGCATGCTTCCAGGCGGTGGCCCGAGGCGGGCGGCGGCCCTGTCCGCCACGGCACCCATGCGGGGCTGGACACTCTCGATGAGCCGGCGGCGGTCGACTTGCCGGGCGAGTTCGCTGAAGTCGAGGCGGGCCTGCGCCAACCACTGGAAGAACGCCCGCTGCCGTTCGGGATGCTGGGGCCACTTATCCGCAAAGTTCTCGAGCGGGTCGGACGGGTTGCGGATTATGCACCGTTGTCCGTCGTGCTCGATGAACTGATCCATGCGCGTGAGTATCGAGTATAGTGCATCCGCGATCTTCTCCTCGCCATTGTACGCATGGGCGGCGAGGGTAGTGATGATGACGGAGATCGGGCGCTCGTCGTACCGGTTGGCAAACATACCGTCGCGGTGCCGCTTCAGAATCATGATAGCGGACTGGAGAGGGGTCCTCACGCGATAGTCGGGGATGTCCTCGACACTAGCCTTGATAGCTTCGGCGAGAGCGCGCCTGCGCCGCTCGAACACCGAGCCCATCCGTAGTCTGAACCACTCGGCGTAGCCTTTTGGATTTGACCGCTGCCAGTCGTCCGAGATGTACTCATACACAGGCGAACGGATGTCCGTGATGACGATGGCCGTGTCCGACCACCGGAGGTCGAGGCCACGTGCCTCCAGCATTAGGCGCTGCCGCGCAGCGTTGGGAACGGCCGGCACGATATCCATGTGGAACATGGCGCCATCGGCATAGGAGAGCACCCAGCACCGACGCCCCTCGCGGACGGGCTTCACCATGTTCTGGGCGCGGCGGTAGGCCTTGATCTCATCGCCCACGAGCGTCTTCAGCTGCTTCTGACTAAGCCCCCTCGTGCCTAGGCTACGGAGCACACAGACCGAGTCGACATCGTACTCCTCCTCGTCGCTCAGGGGGCGGATGGCGGTGCCCAGGCGAAAGGAGCCCTGAACATAGATCTGCGGATCATATTCAAGAACATCAGAATCCGGTCGGTTCAGCCACTCGCCCAGAGACGCGTAGCTGCGGCACGCCTCATCATATCGCGTCTCGCTGATTGTGAGTTCTTCAGCCAGCGCAGCTAGATAATCTTCGGCGGTCTTCGTAGGCATCATTGATAGCCCCGGCTTTCCTTATCTGTGATGCAAGCACTCTGACGCTACAGCTCTGCGCAAAATATGCTGCAGATACAAAGTAAGGGCGGTTTCTGTGTTCGGTGGCATAAAAACAGTCCGACAGCCACCCGCCAGACCCGCCGAACAACGCCAGTGGCGAGGCAGGAGTCGCATATTGATACATGACTTGGGGGTCAGCAGCAAAACTACGTTCTCCGGTGTCCTCCGCCCGGGCGGTCGGGTTCCTGAAATGTCCAAAGCTTGGCACGGATTAATCAAGAAAAATCAATGGGATAAAGCTTGAGGGTCAAATCGGGCTACTCCCGAGCTTCGGAGACGTTTGGTCGTCCGGAGAGAGTTCCTTGGAGTCGTTGCGCTCTCCAACCCTCAAGCCACCGCGGCAAAACCCCAGGAAACCTGCGGTTCACGGCGCCAGCGGCGCATGGGAAATTTGTGGTTGGGAAACCGACTGGAGCAGCGGTGGGAACCGGATTCCAACCTTCTCTGGTGTTCGTGAGACGCGTCTCGCCGGCTGAGTCAGCTTGCGATGGCCAGACAGAAGCGCAAGCTCGGCGGCAGGGTCGCGCCGATCAAGGCCCCGACGACAAGCGGGCTCCTGCGCCCGGGTCGGAGCCCCCCTCGGCGTCCATCTCGCGCAAGCGCTGCTCCAGAAGCTCAGCGTGGGCACGGAGTGGCGCTACGGCGGCCTCGACCTGCGAAGTCGTGAAGCGCGGCGTGATGTGCTGCGGGCAGTTCCAGTCGAAGCCGACCACCTCGATCAGAAATCCGCGTTCCACCTTGCCCGGATAGCCCGGCGCGGCAAGACGTGCGAGCAGCGCTGGGTCCTCTGTCGCTCGCACGCGGCCGAGCAGCTTGAGCCGCGCGCGATTGGCGTAGTCCATGAAGAAGAAGGCTGCGCGGTCGTCGCCGGCCAGGTTGCCGAGTGAGACATACTGCCGATTGCCGCGGAAGTCGGCAAAGCCGAGCGTCGTCTCGTCAAGCACCCGCACGAAGCCCTCCGGCCCGCCGCGATGCTGCATATAGGGCCATCCAGTCGCACCCACGGTCGCCATGTAGAAGCTGTCGCGCGCGCCGATGAAGGCGGCCTCCTCCGGGCCAAGCCGGTCGGCGTGCTGCTCGCCCCGATCGAACCGCGCATAGCCGGCGCGGCTGCCGTAGCGTTCCTGCTCCGCCTGCACCTGAGGTGTAAAAACCAAATTCATAAAGGCGTGTGCCAATCTGCGTCTCCTACAAGATAAGCTCAGTGTGGCCGGGATGATCGGTCGCGCGCGGTCCGGCCGGTAAGCGGAACAGGCGCTCTGTCTCCACGAACGGCGGGTCGTTGGGGGAGGTGGCGCGGCCAGGCGGCCGCGCCGGTAGCACCCTCAGTGA
The DNA here is from genome assembly GCF_918698155.1 of Roseomonas sp. CECT 9278. GTDB lineage: Bacteria > Pseudomonadota > Alphaproteobacteria > Acetobacterales > Acetobacteraceae > Neoroseomonas. Next base: position 69,806 of record NZ_CAKKLX010000001.1, on the reverse strand, counting down.
TTAGGCGTTCAGGCGCGGCCAGTTCTGTTCGGCGCGGGCCAGCAGCGTGCTGCGCTCGGCCCGCCAAAGCCCCATCACTCCCGCATTGAAGAAGACGAACAGCTTGTTGTCGCGCACTTCCCAGCCGGCAACCGGGTCGATGGAGAACAGCTTGCCGTTCGCGACACCCCAGGCGCAGAAGCCGCCGAATTGCGGCTCATAGCGCGCCGGGTTGCTTTGGAAGGCGTCTCGGTTTTGCGCGGTCGCGAAGCGGTAGGTGCCGCCATTGCGCGCGACGGTCAGGTCCTCGCGACCGGCGACGGCCGTGCCCGCGAAGTAGGCGACGGGGTCGTAGCCCATCAGCGCCTGGCCGGCATGCATCTGGTTGATGGTGCCGCCCGTGCGCGACTGCGCGAGTGCCAGGGAGGAGCCTCCCAGGGTCGCTGCGGCAATGCCGCCGAGCATGAGGCGGCGGTTGATCATGATGGTCATGGTCTTTTTTCCTGTCTGTCGAGGGGTGTTCGTTCGCGCGGGGGAAACAACACCGCCGCGCCGGTGCCTTGGGCTTGCAGGTCCAGGCGGCGATTGGTCGTCGCAGGCCTTCCCTGCCTCACAGCCCCAGTTCGGTCAGGCCGGGGTGGCCGGCCGGGCGCGGCCCGGGCAGCCAGCGGAACAGGCGCTCGGCGTCGGTGATCGGCTGGTCGTTGATCGAGGCGAAGCGCAGGCGCATCAGCCCGGCTTCGTCGAATTCCCAGTTCTCGTTGCCGTGGCTGCGAAACCACTGGCCGCTGTCGTCGCGCCATTCATAGGCGAAGCGCACTGCGATGCGATCGGCCGTGAAGGCCCAGAGCTCCTTGATCAGCCGGTAGTCCAACTCGCGCACCCATTTCCTCTCCAGAAAGGCGCGGATCTGCTCGCGCCCCTGCGGGAACTCAGCGCGGTTCCGCCAGCGGCTGTCCGCGCTATAGGCCAGCGCCACGCGCGCGGGGTCGCGGCTGTTCCAGGAATCCTCGGCGGCGCGCACCTTCACGACAGCACTCTCGTGCGTGAAGGGCGGCAGCGGGGGGCGGGTCTCGTTGGTCATGGCGCGGCCCGCCTCAGGCCGCGTAGTCGAAATCGGCGGGCAGCCAGGCGCGCCCGCTGCCCGAGCCGACGATGCGCCCGACGCCGGGGAAAGGCATGTGCGTCGCAGCGAGCGGCGCGCCCTCGGCGGCCGCCTGGTCGAAGAAGCGCGCGCGGGACGCATCCGCCGCCGCGCGGTCCTGTTCGAACAGGATGCCGATGCCCGAATGCGCGGGATGCAGGCCGGGGTGGAACAGCATGTCGGCGACCAGCAGCAGGCTCTCGCCGCCATCCTCGATGCGCACGCCGACCTGGCCGGGCGTATGGCCCGCGAGGTCGAAGGTGGTCACGCCGGGGATGATGGTCCGCGGCCCGTCCACGCGCTGCAGGCGCGGATAGAGCCGCACCAGCTCGGCGGCCGCCTGGAAGGAGCTTTTCAGCAGGTCCGGTGCGGCGGCGGCGCGGGCTGGGTCGGTGAAATGCGCAACGTCGCGCCGGTCGGCGAAGACCTCGGCATTCGGGAAGACGCGGCGGCCACCGACCACCAGCCCGGCGATATGGTCCACGTGCAGGTGCGTGGCGATCACCGCCTCCACCTGCTCGGGCCGCACGCCGGCGGCGGCGAGCGCCTGGGGCAGGCGGCCGGTGGTCGGGCTGACCGTGCCGGCCGGGCCGGCATCCACCAGCACGGTGTGGCGACCATCGCGGATCAGCCACTGGGTGAAGCCCGAACGCACGCCGGTGGGTCGCGCGATGTGCAGGCCGCGTGCGGCACCTTCCAGCACATCCGGCGCTATGCCGGTGAACACCGCGTAGGGGAAGTCGATGTAGCCGTCGAGCAGGAAGCTCACCTCGAACCGGCCGACGCGCCGGCGGATGACGGGCGGCGTCGGCGTGGGTGTCGCAGCGGCGGCGATGGTGACGGCAGCAGGGCTTGCGCCCAGCAGCGGCGCGGCGAGCAGGGCGTTGCCGAACAGGCGGCGGGAGAGCAGCGTCATGGGCGGGGTCCTTCCGGGCGGTGCCGCGCTTTGCGGTGCCCGGAGGATTGCGCCGCGGCGGCGCCTGCGGAATGTACGGCGCCGGGAAGACTCCCTTCCGCCGGCGACAATGATCAGGCCGGCGTGGTCGCCAGATGAACGGCAAGGTCGGTGGCGAGGCGCGCGCGCAGCCGCGGCGCGGCGAGGTCCAGGAAGGCGCGCACCTTCGGCGCCACCAGCCGCGCCTGCGGGGTCACCAGGTGGACCGGCACCGCTGGCGGGCTGAACGGCAGCAGCACCGGCACCAGCCGCCCCTCACGGACCGCGCCGGCCACCATGTAGCAGAGTGCCAGGGTAATGCCCTCGTCCGCCTCAGCTGCGGCGATGGCGGCGGCCGCGTCGTTCACCTCGAAGCGCGGCGCGAGGCGCAGCACCGCGCTGCGTCCATCCTGCACGAAGCGCCATTCGCGATTGGGCATCAGGCCGGTGAAGCCGATCACCTCGTGCAGGCGCAGATCGGCCGGCGTTGCTGGCATGCCGCGGCGCGCCAGGTAGTCGGGGCTCGCGACCAGCACTCGCCGGACCCGCCCGACCGTGCGCGCGACAAGGCTGGAATCCGGCAGGTCGCCGATCCGCACCGCGATATCCACGCCCTCCTCAATGAGGTTCACTTGGCGGTCGAGCATGAGCATCGAGACGCTGACGCGCGGATTGGCGCGCAGGTATTCCGCGACCACCGGCGCCACCACATGCCGCCCGAAGGCGACCGATGCGGTGACGGTCAGGTGCCCGGTGGGCAGCGCCAATTCGCCGGTGGCGGCCTTCTCCGCCTCGTCGAGTTCCTGCAGCAGCGTGCGTGCGCGTTCCAGGAAGCGCAGCCCGGCTTCGGTCGGTGCGACGTGGCGCGTCGAGCGGTCGAACAGGCGCACGCCGAGGCGTTCCTCCAGCGCGGCCACGGCGCGGGTGACGACGGGCGGCGAAAGGTGCAGGCGCACGGCGGCCTTGGCAAAGCCGCCGGTCTCGGCGACGGCGACGAATATCTCCATGCCCTGCAAACGGTCCATCGTCGCCCCGCGCATCCGTGATTGCGTTTCGCTCCGGCGCGCAGACTGCGCCATTGCGCCACGGGGAACAATCTCTTGCCGTCGGCGCGCATTCCGCCCCGTCGGCATCGGGAGCAGCCTGCGCGAAGTTTGGCTAGCTCGGGAGAGGGAACACTGTCATGTCCGACCGCTCACACATCCGCCGAAGGGCAATTCGACACCTGGCGACATGGCTTGTCGTGACCGCGGTCGGGGGAAGTGCGTCCACGGGCTCGGCGCAGGTGGCGCCGCCGGCGCATCTGCCACAACTTGCCTCGTCGCCTGGACCCGCGCCCGATACGACGTCAGGCGGCCTTGTCGCGCGTTGGACTTTGGTGACAGACCGCATGGGCGGCGGGATGGCATCCCCCCGGGTGCAGGCGGCGGTTGCCATAGCCATGCATGATGCCTTGAATGCGGTAGTGCCGCGTTACCGCCGCTGGCGACCGGCAGCGGCCGAGGAGGCAACAGGCGAGGGTGCCTCGGCGGAGGTCGCGCTCTCCATGGCGGCTTTCAGTGTGCTGGCCTCGGTCTTTTCGTTGCCGCTCATGCGAGAGGACGCGGAGCCCCTGCTACTGTCAGTTCTGCGCCAAGCAGCGCCCGATCGGCGCCAGGCTGGTCTCGCTCTCGGCACGGCGATCGGCGCCAGCATTGCATCCGATCTGGCGCGCGGACCACACATCAGCCCCTTCCCAGGCGGCGAACGCCCGGGCGAATGGCGGCCCGCGCCTCCGTTCTTTCGCAACGGGAATTTCGAGGACAACCTCCCCTTCATGTTTTCAGGTCGGGATGCTGTCCGGGGCGCGGCGCCTCCCCTGCCGGACAGCCCGCGATTCCGCGCCGATCTGGAGGAAGTGCGTCGTGACGGGGTGCTCGGTTCCGCAACCCGCTCCGAAGCGCAAACGGCTGCGGCCCAATTCTGGGCGGGACAGAGCAGCCAGCGCGGCTTCCTGCATCTGGCACTGCATCTGTTGCAGACAGAGCCGCGCCCGGGCGGATGGTGGGAGGAAGCGCGCACGCTCTCCGCGCTGACGGTCGCACTGACCGACGTTGCCACGCTTGCATGGGCGGAGAAGCGCTTCCACAGTCACTGGCGGCCGATCACCGCCATCCACCAGGGCGGCAATGGGGTGGCGCCTGATCCGGGCTGGCAGCCGTTGGTGTTCACCCCGCCCCATCCGGAATACCCCTCGGGCCATGCTGCGGATTGCGGCGCTGCGGCGGCGGTGCTGGATGCCACCTTCGGGCCGGCACCGCGGGAGATCCTCTATCGCGCGATGGGGCCGATTGATGAGGCCTCACGCCGGTTCGCGAGCTTTCAAGCGGCCGCAGCGGAGTGCGCGGCGAGCCGAGTCTGGGCTGGCGCGCATTTCCGCTTTTCCAACGAGGAAGGGCTGCGCATCGGCCGCGTTGTCGCGATGCGCGCCATCCAGCAGGTGCAGGCCCTGAAGGCGTCACCTCGGTGAGCGCATGGGGATGTGCGGCGCGTCGGGCGCCGATCCGCCCCTGAATGGCGCGTTTGTGAGCGGCTCTGAAAGACAGCCGGTTCATCCGAACAGCCGGTGGCGGGTGGCGTGAGGCGCTGGCTGGACAAGGCAGCACCGGGCGGGACCGCGTGGCGCAACCTTTATGCCTAAACCTGCAAGCCGCGACCGCGCGAGAAGAGGGACTTCGATGACATGGACCTGGTGCAGATCCGTCACTTCCTCGCACTTGCGTGCAGGCTAAACTTCACGCGCGCCGCGGCGGATTGCAACACCACGCAGCCAACATTGTCGCGTTCGATCCAGCGGCTCGAGGATGTGCTTGGCGGCCCGCTCGTGCGGCGCGAAAGGTCGCTCACCCAGCTCACCGAACTCGGACGCGCCATGCTGCCGCTGTTGCAGAGCACGCATGATGCGGCGGAGGCCGTGCGCACTCATGCCGCCGCCCACCGTTGCGTGGGGGGTTCCGCGGCGCTTCGCATCGGCCTCGCGCCATCCGTCCCGGTCTGTAACTTCTCCGCCCTGTTCATGGAGGTCGCAACGCGGGTTCGAGGGTTCGAGATGAACCTGCGGCGAACGCGCTCGCCCGAGTTGGTGGAGGCGATGCTGCATGGGACGCTGGACCTCGCTGTGCTTCCGGAAAGCGAGGCGTTGCCCGACCGTCTGAACACCTGGCCGCTCTGGCAGGAGAGCGTTGCGGTGGTCTTGCCCGAGGGTCACCGCCTGGCAGCCCATGAACAGGTTGAGGCCGCCGAGTTGGAAGGTGAGACACTGGTGGAGGCCGAACCGCCCGCTGCTTGCGCCTTCGTTCCGCGGGGGCTTGCGTCGAAGTACGGGCTCAGGCTGCGTGCCGTGCATCGTGGGGAAGAGGCGGAGGTTGGGCTGCTCGTCGCACTCGGCCTTGGCATCGCGCTTGTCCCGGCCGGCACGATCCTGCCGCGCGGTGCGGTGATGCGTCCGCTGGTAGCGCCGGCGTTCGACTACCGGGTGCTGCTCTGCGCCGTGGCAGGACGGCCGATGAACCGCGCCGGCCGCGCCTTCGTGAAGCTCGCGCGGGCGACGCTGGATGGAACGAGACCGCCGGAGACGCTGCACGAGGAGCAGATGGAGCGCAGTATGGGGATGGCGGCGAACCCGCTGGTGCTCGCCAGGCCAACCGTGATGTGGCCGGCCAATGGCTCTGAGCATGTGTAGAAGTCTGGATTCGATCTGACGGTTATGGACTTGGCGTGGCGAGTGTCCACCGGGTCGAAGCCGTCGGGCGGCGTGGGTCAATCGGCCTCGCCGTTCTGCTGTTTTCCGCGCGCAAGCGACCGGCTGTCCAGGACAGTCTGCATCGGGGTCTTGCCGAAGCACCGGCGGCCCTGGTGGGTGCGCGCCGGATCGTAGTGGCTCGGGGAAGGATCGCGGCCGAAATCCGCAACGGTGTCTTGCCACGAGCGGCGCTTCCGACCGCGGCACGGTGCGCGCATCTCGCCGACAGGCGGCGCCCTTCGCCGCACGGAGAATGGACGATGCCGACCACCGAGCACTTCGACTTCGACAATCCCCGCGGACAGCGCCTGTCCGGGCGCCTCGAACGACCAGCCGGCATGCCGCGCGCGGTCGCGCTGCTCGTGCACTGCTTCACCTGCGGCAAGGACTCCACCGCGGCGACGCGGCTTGCGCGTGCGCTGGCGGCGGATGGCCTCGCGGTCCTGCGCTTCGACATGACCGGGATCGGCGGGAGCGAGGGCGAGTTCGCAGAGACGAGCTTCAGCTCCAACCTCGACGACATCGCTGCCGCGGCGTCGGCGCTGTCGGGGCGCGTCGCGTCGGTGTCGCTGCTGATCGGCCATAGCTTCGGCGGGGCAGCGGTCCTCGCCGTCGCCTCGCGGCTGCCGGAGATGCGCGCCGTGGTTACCATCGGCGCACCCTTCGACATCGCGCGCATCACCCGTCACTTCGACGCCGCGTTGCCTGCGATCGAGGCTTCCGGCCGTGCCGAGGTGGTGCTTGGTGGCCGATCCCTCGTGATCGGCCACGGCTTCGTCGTCGATCTCGCCCGGCACCGACAGGCCGAGCGGATCGCATCGCTTGGCCGTCCGCTCGCCGTGCTGCACGCGCCAGGCGACAGGGTGGTGGACGCTGCCGAGGCGGAGCGCATCCTGGCTGCGGCGCGGCACCCGAAGACGCTGGTCGCGCTCGACGGTGCGGACCACTTCCTCTCCGGCCCCGGCGATGCGGCGCGGGCGGCACGCATCATCCTCGCCTGGGCCGATCCCTACTTCCCGCAGCGCATGGCGGAAGCGCCGGTCGAGGGCGTGATCGTGCGCGAGACCGGCGCCGGCGCCTTCCGCAACGAGGTTCGCAGCGGCACGCACCGGCTGCTTGCCGACGAGCCGGAGCGGCTGGGCGGCGGCGGCACCGGGCCGGGCCCCTACGACCTGCTGCTCGCCTCGCTCGGCGCCTGCACCTCGATGACGCTGCGCATGTATGCGGACCGCAAAGGTTGGCCCCTGGAGGGCGTCGAGGTCGAACTCGACCACGCCAAGGTGCCGGCCACCGATGGGTCGGGGAAGGCCGACGACATCGAGATCGGCGTCCGCCTGATCGGGCCGCTCGACGAGGCGCAGCGTGCGCGGCTGCTGGAGATCGCGGACCACTGCCCGGTGCACCGCACGCTGGAAGGCGAGGTGCGCATGCGGACCCACGCGCTGCCTGCGTGAGCGCCATTGCGGCGCGCGGAACTGTCTCTTGCCGAGGATGCGCGTTCCGGTGCGGCGCGGCGGGGCCTAGTTGATCAGCACCGCCGGGCGCAGCGCCCGACGCGCCATCCAACAAGGAGAGACCACCATGTCCCGCATTCCGACCCCCGCCAGCGTCGCCGCTGCTCCCGAGGCCGCGCAGCCGCTGCTGAACGCCGTGCAGAAGCAGCTCGGCGTGGTGCCGAACCTGTTCCGCCTGGTCGCGAACTCGCCGGCCGCCCTTGAGGGCTATCTCGGCCTGAACGGCGCGCTGGCGAAGGGCAGCCTGGACGCCCGCACGCGCGAGCGCATCGCGCTGGCCGTCGCCCAGGTCAATGGCTGCAGCTACTGCCTCTCAGCGCACAGCTACATCGGCAAGAACATGGCGAAGCTCGACGATGCCGAGATCGCAGCGAACATTGCCGGCGGCTCGACCGATCCGCGCGCCGATGCGGCGGTGCGCTTCGCCGTGAAGGTCGTGGAACAGCGCGGCCATGTCTCCGACACGGATCTCGCGGCGGTGCGCATGGCCGGCTACTCCGACGCGCAGCTCGTCGAGATCGTTGTGCATGTCGCGCTCAACACGCTGACCAACTACGTCAACAATGTCGGCGGCACGGAGATCGACTTCCCGGTGGTGCAGGCGCGCGTCGCCTGACCGCATCACGCGCCCCGGCCGCAGTGTCGGGGCGCATCCTCCGCAGAAGGACAAGCACCCATGCTCGACATCCACACGGCGCCGACGCCGAACGGCATCAAGATCCCGATCGCGGCGGAGGAGCTCGGCATCCCCTATCGCATCATCCGGCTGCAGCTTTCGCGCGGCGACCAGAAGCAGCCCGACTTCCTCGCCATCAATCCGAACGGGCGCATCCCGGCGGTGGTGGACCACGACGTGCCGGGCGGCCCGCTGGCGGTGTTCGAGTCGGGGGCCATCCTGTTGCACCTGGCCGAGACACGGGGCGGGTTGATCGCGCCGGGCGTCGCGGGACGGGCAGCGACCATGGGCTGGCTGTTTCTCCAGGTGGGCGGGCTCGGTCCGAACTTCGGCAATGCCGGCCACTTCCTGGGCGGTGCGCCCGAGCAGATTCCCTATGCCATTGACCGCTTCCAGGGAGAGGCACGGCGTCACCTGGAGGTTCTGGAGCGGCGCCTCGAAACGCAGGACTGGCTCGATGGCCACGGCTACTCGGTGGCCGACATCGCGCATTTTTGCTGGGTGCGCTCGGCGGGCTATGCCGGCCTGACGCTCGATGACACGCCGAGCCTCGCGAAGTGGGCGGGGCGCATCGCGGCCAGGCCGGCCGTGATACGCGCCTTGGCTGCCATCGGCTGAGCATTGTCGGCCAAAGGGTCGCGCCGCGGCGGCGCCTGCGGAATGTACGGCGTCGGGAACACTCCCTTCCGCCCGCGACAATGATCAGGCCGGCGTGGTCGCCAGATGAACGGCAAGGTCGGTGGCGAGGCGAACGGCAAGGTCGGTGGCGAGGCGGGCGCGCAGCCGCGGCGCGGCGAGGTCCAGGAAGGCGCGCACCTTCGGCGCCACCAGCCGCGCCTGCGGGGTCATGGCAGTCGAGCACGAAGGCGATGCTGATGGTATCGAGCGAGGCGTCCGCGATATCGCCCCGGCGCGCACCCGCACGATGAGTTCGCTAAGCCTCGATAGAAGGTTACGGGGCGGCGTTGAAATTTCGGGACTTGCCGACGTTCGCAGGCGTTCTAAAACGTCCGCTCTAGAATAGGAGTGCCGCTTCCTGATGGCACGTGCCCGTGAGTTCGACGACGACGCAGTCCTCGACGCCGCCACAGACCGCTTTTGGCGGCAGGGCTACGCCGCGACCTCGGTGCGCGACCTCGGTGCGGCGATGGGGCTTGTGCCGGCGAGCCTCTACAACGCGTTTGGCAGCAAGCACGCCCTGTTCGCGCTCTGCCTCGACCGTTACCTCGACCGCAACATGCGGGAACGGATCGCGCGCCTGGAAGCAAGGCAGACACCGCGCGTGGCCATCGAGACTTTCATGAACGAGATCGTGGCGCGTTCCCTGGCCGATCCGCGCGGCTGCCTGCTGGTCAATTCGGCTTTGGAAGTGGCGCCGCATGATGCGGAGATCGGTACCGTCATCGCCGCGCGGCTTGGTGAGTTGGAGGCGTTCTTTCACCGTTGTGTCCTTGCGGGGCAGCGCGATGGGAGCATCGCCGCGGCGCCGCCCGCGCGCGACCTCGCACGGCTGCTGCTGACCACCGTAATGGGCTTGCGCGTGCTGGCGCGCAGCAAGCCGGAGCCTGTCCTGCTGCGCGGCGCCGCACGCCAGGTTCTGGCGCTGCTCGATCCCCCATTCGCGGAGCAATCGACATGATCGACCTGCACTACTGGACCACGCCGAACGGCCACAAGGTGACCATGTTCCTGGAGGAGGCGGGCCTGCCCTACCGCATCATTCCGGTGAACATTTCCGCCGGCGACCAGTTCAAGCCGGAGTTCCTGGCGATCGCGCCGAACAACCGTATCCCCGCCATCGTCGACCACGCGCCTGCCGATGGTGGCGCGCCGGTGTCATTGTTCGAAAGCGGCGCCATCCTGCTCTATCTCGCCGACAAGATCGGCCGCTTCGTGCCGCCCGCCAGCAACATCCGCGGCCGCGCCGAGGTGCTGCAATGGCTGTTCTGGCAGATGGGCGGACTCGGCCCGATGGCCGGCCAGAACCACCATTTCAGCCAGTACGCGCCGGAGAAAATCCCCTACGCGATCAACCGCTATGTCAACGAGACCGGGCGGCTCTATGGCGTGCTGAACAAGCGGCTGGCCGATCGTGAATTCATGGCCGGCGCCGACTACTCCATCGCCGACATGGCGAGCTACCCCTGGATCGTGCCGCATGCGCGCCAGGGCCAGAACCTCGACGACTTCCCACACCTCGCGCGCTGGTTCGCCGCCATCAAGGCGCGGCCCGCGACCGAGCGCGCCTATGCCCGCGCGGCCGAGGTGAACACCGCACCCACGGTCAGCGCTGCCTCGGCCGCACTGCTGTTTGGCCAGACCGCCGCAACCATAGCCAAGAGCTGACACAGGAGACGCACCCATGATCCGTTTCTATTTCCACCCGACGCCGAACCCCGCGAAGGTCGCGCTGTTCCTGGAAGAAGCCGGCCTCGCCTATGAGGCCTTGCCGGTGGACACGATGAAGGGCGAGCAGCACGCGCCGGCGTTCCGGGCCATCAACCCCAACGGCAAGGTGCCCGCGATCGTCGATACCGAGGGCCCGGGCGGCGCCGAGGCGCGTGTCTTCGACAGCAGCGCCATCCTGCTCTACCTCGGCGACAAGACCGGGCAGTTCCTGGGCACGCCCGCGGACCGGCCGGAATTGCTCTCCTGGCTGTTCTTCATCGCCTCAGGTCTTGGTCCATTCTCCGGCCAGGCCGTGCATTTCCAATGGGCCGCGCCCGAGGGGCTCGACTATGCGCGCAACCGCTACCGGCGCGAGGCCGAGCGGCATTACCAGGTGCTGGAAGACCACCTCACCGGGCGCGAATTCGTCGTGGGCGACGGCTACACCATCGCCGACATGTCGGCCTGGGGCTGGATCGACCGCGCATCCCGCGTGATGAAGGGCGAGGCCGATCCGCTTGCGGCGTTCCCGAACATCAAGCGCTGGTTCCAGGGCATTGATGCACGGCCTGCGGTGGCGCGCGCGCGCGCCGTCGGCAAGGACCATGCGTTCAAGAAGGATTCCGACGAGCAGTCGAAGCGGGCGATGTTCCCGTCCAACTACGCAGCTGCCTGAACCTCGCCGCCATCAAGGACATCGCATCATGACCCACGCCACGAAACTGGCTGCCGGCGCCACCTTTCCCGCGATCACCGTTCCGCGCCTCGGCGGCGGGGAGATTGCTCCCGCGTCGATGGAAGGCTGGCGCCTGCTGGTCGTCTACCGCGGCAAGCACTGCCCGCTGTGCAAGCCCTATCTCGGCACACTCGATAAGCTGACCGAGGAGTTCGAGGCGGCCGGGGTCTCGGTGCTCGCGATCTCGGCGGACCCTGAGGAAAAGGCGCAGGCCGACCATGCCGAGTTCGGCTGGCGCTTCCCGCTCGGCTACGGCCTCACGGTGGCGCAGATGCAGTCACTGGGTCTCTACGTTTCGAACCCGCGTTCGCCGCAGGAAACCGATCGGCCGTTCTCGGAGCCTGGCCTGTTTCTGATCAACCCCGCCGGACAGGTGCAGCTGATCGACATCTCCAACGCACCCTTCGCGCGTCCCGACCTCGCCGGCATCGCCCGCGGCGCAAAGCGCATCCAGGAGATGAACTATCCGATCCGCGGCACGCTGGTCTGATCGCGCCATGCTGACCGGCATCCGCGCCTGCGTCTTCGATGCCTATGGCACGCTGTTCGACTTTGCCTCGGCGGCAGCCGGCTGCGCCGACGTGCTGGGTGACAAGGCCGGTCCGCTGACGGCGCTGTGGCGGGACAAGCAGCTGCAATACTCCTGGCTGCGCGGGCTGCAGGGCCGCTACGTGCCGTTCTGGCAGGTCACGGGCGACGCCCTGGACTTCGCGCTGGAGACACTCGGCCTGCCGGCGGACGGGCCGCTTCGCGAGCGTCTGATGAACCTGTACCGCACGCTCGGCCCCTTCCCCGAAGTGCCCGGCGTGCTCCGGGCGCTGCGCGAGGCGGGTTTTGCCACCGCCATCCTGTCGAATGGCTCGCCGGATATGCTGGCGAGCGCGGTGGAGGGCGCCGGGCTCGCAGGGGCCTTCGATGCGGTGATCTCGGTGGATGAGGTCGGCAACTTCAAGCCGGACCCTCGCGTCTATCAACGCGCGGTCGACCGGCTCGGTGTGCCGGCGGAGGCGATTGCCTTTCAATCCTCCAATGCCTGGGATGCGCATGCCGCTTCTGCCTTCGGCATGCGCGTCGTGTGGTGCAACCGCTACAGCCAGCGGCGCGAACGGCTGCCCGGGAAACCGGACCACGAAGTCCATAGCCTTGCCGAGCTGCCGGCATTGCTTGCGACGCAGGGATAGCGCCGAGTCAGGAGATGCGGGGGCGTCGCATACCGCAGCCGCCATCGACGTGCGGATCGGTGGTCCTCTGGCTCCATCCTTACGAGCCGGACCTGGCGCCGCGTGGTTCGCTATTCGCTACGCATCGCTGAGCGTGACCAACGTGGCGTACCTGGCCTATGCTCAGCGCCGATGGGGACCCGGACCCGAAAGCGCGGGGACCGCTGGAGACGCTGCACGAGGGGCAGATCGATGGCTGTGGTGGGAATGGCGGCGAACCCGCTGGTGCCCACCAGGCCGGCCATCATAGGGCAGGCCGAGAGGGATGGGGCGTGCCCAGCATGGTGGAGCGGCTGGGCACGCCTATCCGCCTGTAACGGGCCGATGAGTTTACGGCACCCGCCGCTTCACCACCTGAACCGCCAGCGCCGCCGCGGCGAGGTCCACCGTCGACGCGCTCACATTCCGCGCCGTGACGCGCACGCTGTTGTTGCTCCAGACATGGCAGTCCAGCACGAAGGCGATGCTGCTGGTGTCGAGCGAGGCATCGGCGAAGTCGCCGCGCCGCGCACCCGGCACGGTCACATCGATGTTCGCCGTGGCGCCGGCCGTGAGGCTCGGCAGGTCCCAGGTCGTCTCCAGCGCCAGGCTGCGGGTGCCGATCGGCACCGAGGGGCAGGCATAGAGCACCGCCGGCGCCGCCTCCGGCAGCCCGAACAGCCGCAGCGCCTCAAGCTCGATCTGGCCGTCGAAGCCCACGATCCCGACCTGCGCAAACGCCACGCCGGCGCCGACGTGGATCGTCTGCCGCCGGTTGAGCGAGGCATCGGCCATCACCGCGCCAGCGTTCCAGCCCTTCGCCGGTGCATTCCACTGCATGGTCGTGCCGGAGGCCAGCACGTCGCCTGCGATGTTCTCCCGCACATTCGCCGCGCCGTCGAACACCCGCACGAAGAGCCGCCCGCCATCGACGCCGCCGACCAGCCAATGTGCCAGCGCGAACTCCTTTGCCGAGGAGGTGTCCACCACGAAGGCCATGCCGCGGTTGGCATCCAGCAGCAGCCCGCGCGCGGTTGCGGTGATTCCGTCCAGCCCGTTGAAGCATAGCCCCGCCAGCGTGGTCGCCGCGGTGGTCGAGGTCGCCAGCGTCGCCAGCTTCTCCACGCCGATCTCGGTCCCGCTCTGCCGGAAGGCGGCTGCGCGCAGGTTTGGCACCGCCTCCAGCACCCGCAGCAGCCGCGACGCCGGCGCGCGATGCCGGTTGATCACCGCATTGCCGGCGCGGTCGGCGGTCGCGGTGTAGTCGATCCGCACCGCATAGGTATTGGCCCAGGCCACCTCGTACTCGCAGTCGGTCGCGCTTCCGGTGTGCCGTGCGACGATCGGCGAGCAGGCTTCCATGCGCAGCGCGCGCCCGATGATGGCGGTGCCGTCCGTCTCGTTCAGGAAGGGGATGGCGACGTTCGGGTCGAGCTGCCGCAGCTCGAAGTTCGGCCCGTCAAAGACGTGGCGGTTGTGGTTGTTGTAACCGCCAGCCCCGCGTGAGAAGCGGATGCCGTAGCGGTCGATGGTCGGGTTGATGCCGGTGGCGAGGGCGAAATGGCCGCCGTAGTATCGGATGGAGGTGTTCCACGCCGTCGCCGTCTCGGCGCGGATGTCGAGGCCGTAGCGGTTGTTCAGGATGCGCAGCAGGTGGAAGGTGCTGTCCTCCACGCCACGGCCATCGCCGAGGGTCCGCATGCCGATGGTGAAGCCTGATACGAGGCGCAGCTCGACCACCGAGGCATCGATGTTGCGGACCAGGATGCCGATATCGGCCTCGGAGGCCCAGTCGGACTGCGTCTGCCGCACCACCTGCAGCCCGGCATAGAGCTTCTCGCCGTTGCGCGTGGTGCCACCATCGCCGAGCGTCAGCACGGTGGCCGGGGCGTTGGCAGCGCCGGTGTAGCGGATGACGCCGCGCATGATCAGCCCGCGTGCGCCACCACCGAGTGTGACGCCGCTGCCCACGTTCCAGGTGCCGGGCGGGATGACCGCAAACTTCCCATCCGCCGCGGCACGATCGAAGCAGGCCTGGATGGCCGTGCGATCGTTCGCCACGCCATCGCCGAGCCCACCGAAGTCGGTCGGCAGCACCGCCTCGCGGTCGCGCAGGTACTTTGCGAAGTCGCTCTTGTTGAGGTTGGCGTTGAGGACCAGCAGGTCGTCGATGCGCGCCGGCATGGCGTTCTCCGATCAGAGGGCGGTGGCGGTGACCGGGCCGGCGAAGGCCGAGACGTTGCCCTCGGCCGAGACGCTGCGCAGCCAGTACCAGCGGACCTGGCCGGTGGTCAGGCCGGTGCGGTCCCAGGGGAGTACGGTCGGCTCGGGGGCCAGCTTGGTGGCGGCGGCGAGGCTGGCACTGCTGGCCTCGAAGACCTGCAGCCGCACCGCATCCGCGGGAAAGCCGCCCGACAGCCGCACGCCGCTGGCGATGCCGGTTGCGGCCAGGCCGGAGGCGGCGGCCGGCACCAGCGCCTCCCGCCAGCCCGAAACGGCGCCGCTGCGCGCCTGCGCCCGTACGCGAAAGGCGGTCGGCTCCGCGGTGGGGATTGCGACGGCGGTGGCGCCGAAGCCGCCCGCATAGCCTTGCCAGACCGCGACGGAGATGGGGCGGAACTCGATCTCGTAGCCGGCCAGATAGGCCGAGCCCACCGCCGACCAGGAGACGGCGATCGCGGTGAAACTCACCCCCAGCGGCGTCTCCACCACGATCGCGGCGGGCGCCGCGATGACGCCAGGGTTCGGCAGCACCACGGACGGGTTCTGCCCCGTCGCCCGCTCGTCGACTGCCGGGTTCCAGGCCCAGACGGCGGGATCCTCCTCGGCCAGTTGCAGGTTCACCCCGCCATCCGGCGCCAGCGCCCAGCCCGTCACCCGCGCCGGAAAGGGCGTCAGGCGCTCCAACGCCACCGTCACCCCATCCCAGGGCCGCAGGCGCAGCGCCGAGAGGTTGGCCTGCATCGCCACCTCGCGCTGGCGCCGGTTGCGCTCCAGTTCGATTTTCATCAGGCGCTGGACGGTGGCCGCCGAGGTGGTGAGCGGGAACTCCATGTCGCGGTAGATCGCCTCGCCGCCATCCTCGGTGACGTAGTTGCTGGCCAGCAGCGGCGGCGCATCGGTCGGCTGCCAGGCCGCGGCCGGCTCGACATAGACGGCGCGCACCCCGTTGAAGAGATCCCGCCTCGGGCGCGAGCCGACGATGGTGACGTCGCCGCGCAGATCATCGGAGGTGAGTGTCGCCGCCGGCAGCGCCGGCGCGCCGGCATGGATGTAGAAGCGCCCGCCCGAGACCACCAAGGCGCCCGCCATGGCGGCGACCAGCTTTCTGGTGATAGCGATCTTGCCCTCGCCGAGGGTGACGGCGCCGTTGACCGTGTAGCGGCGCTCGGCGGTGCCATCGCGGCGGCCCATGATCTCGTCGCAGATGTTGGCCGCGGCCATCAGCGCCGGCAGGTCGATATCCGCCCAGGCCGCGCGCCACCCGAAGGACGAGGTCAGGTACCAGGCCAGGCACAGCGCGGGGTTGTCGGACCAGCCGGTGGCGCCGCTGCGCGGGTCGAGGATGGTGTCCGCCCCATCCACGATGGCGGAGAGGCTGGGCGCGCCGGAGGGAAAGGCTTCGGGCCGGAGCTTGAGCCGCACGGCGAGATAGGCCCGCCCCTGGCCACGGTGGGCCGCGGTCCATTGGCCACCGGTGTCGGCGACGAGATTGGCGTTCGCGGCCTGGCCGGGATCGCCGAGCGCACGGTCGATGCGCAGCAGGCCGGTGAACTTCGCGTCGGTGGAGGCGGTGCCGTTGAGAAAGACCTCGCCAATGGCGCGCACGCGATGCGCGGCCAGCACCACGACGACGTGCAGGAAGCCGTCGGCGCGGCCCTCATCGTCCGTGGCGGAATGCAGAAACACCACGGGACCCGAGGTGCGGCAGCGGCCAAAGACGATCTGGTGCTCGGTGATGGGCTGGCGGAAGGACTGGGTGCGGCCGGCGCCGGGCGTGCGCGGGTCGAAGCCGGAGCCGGGGCCGGTGTCGGTCCCTGGCGTGACGTTGGCGCTGCGGGCGGCGGAGGGCGACTTGGGGCGGAAGACCGCGGCACCCACGGCCGAGACCACCAGGGCGGCGCCGGCGGCCGCCACGGCGCCCAGTACGCCACCACCAATGACGGCCGAGGCGGCGGCCCCTGCGGCGGCAGCGATGAAGGGAATGGCGACGGGCATCAGCCAACCCTCCAGGCGATGGTGCAGGCGGTGATGGGGAGGCGCACCAGCCCCGCGGGACCGACGAAGGCCACGCGGCCGGCATCCAGCACGACGCCGAGGCGATCGGGATCGGCGGCCAGCACGACGTCGCCGGCGCGGGCGAAGGGTACCGGCACGCGCGGGTACCCCGTGGTGTCGGCCATCTCGGCGAGGGTGGGTCGGTGCTGCCACGAGGCCCGGTAGCCCGTGCAGGCCACCACCGCCGCCATGGCGAAGCGCCCGCAGTTCCAGCGCGCCGCGTCGAAGGGCCGATGCTCCGCCGCCGTGACCGCCGCCGCCAGGCGCTCCGGCCAGTCCGGCAGCCGGCTCACTGGTTCGGCAGCCGGATTTCCGCCTCCTGGAGCGCGGGCACGAACTCGAAGAACCGATCGCCGGGGTATTCGGCCTGCTGGTCGGCATCCGTGTACCGCCGCACCTCGGCGCGCTCGAGGTCCACCAGCCGGCTCTCGCAGGCCAGCGCCACGGAGGGCTCCGCGCCGTCCGTCACCTCCATGGTGTCCATCAGCCCGGCCCAGAGCGGAAACGGGTCCGCCACGAAGGCGCCCTGCGCATCGAGCAGCGCGCCCCACAGCGTGACCGGGCGCAGCCGATAGCTGCGCTCGGCCAGCGCGATATCCACCACCTCCTGCGGCACGGGCGACAGGGCGAGCGTCAGCCGCACCGCGCGCAGTTCGACCGTCTCCTCGACATCGGAAATGGCGCCGATGCTGCCGGCGCCCTCGAACACCTTCCCGGCCCAGTCGAGCGGCCCGAGCCCGGTCCAGACGCGAAAGGGACCGGTGGCGAAGTCGAGCTCGACCAGCACGACCGGGGTGGCGACCGGCGCGGTGGCGGCGGCCGCGGCCTGGTTGCTGAGGCGCGGGGTGCCGGACATGACTACAGCGCCTCCTCCATGCGAATGGTGACCGCGGCGAAGGGGCCGGGCCGTGTCGGGTTCGCAGCCTCGTCGTCCGAGACCAACCGCATCGGCACGCTGGGCAGCGACAGGATCAGCGGCTCGCCCACCACCACCGCGGCGCGCAGCGGCGGGGCAATGCCAATGGTGGCGGTGCCAGCGCCAGAGGCGGCGACTGCCGCGGTGGCGATGTAGAGCCGCCCGCCCAGCCCAATGTAGTCGCCGGCACCCACCGCCACCGTGCTCGGCCACCAGCCCTGCGTCACGATGGACAGCGCGCCGCGTGGCGCACCCGCCGCCAGTGACGGATTGCCGGAGCCCACCACCAGCCCGGTGCCGTCCGTGAAGATCGTCGCGTCCGAGAAGGAGTACGGCCCGGTCGGCACATCGCCCTGGCTGCGCGGATCGCCGGTGCGGTATTCGCGCCGCCAGTCCCAGATGCGCACCGTGTTGGCGGAGCCGGCGAGTGCGGCCAGCAGCCCGTCCATCACCCCGGCCTGCACGCGCCCCAGCGGCTCGAAGGTTGCCTCAGCCACCCAGCGCGCCCCCTCGCGCCGCAGCACCTGGGTGGCGCGGGTGACGGGCGAGACAAAGCGCAGGGTGTTGTGCTGCAGGTAGAAGCTCAGCCGCGACGGCCGCAGCACGCTGGGCCAGGCGTATTCGGTCATGCCCTATCCCCGCACAATGCTGGTGGCGCTGCCGCCGCGGCGGATGGCGTCGAGCGTGGCCGCACTGGCTTGGCGCACGATCTGCGCCGAGAGCAGCCGCAGGCGCGCCTCGACGCCGGCATCGGCGCCGCGTGCATCGATGGTGATGCTCTGGTTGATCACCGGGCCACCGGGCGCCATGCCGTTGGGCAGCACCGTGCCGCTGCGGTTCGGCACGAACCATTCGGGGCCGCGCTCGCCTACGATGTACGGCTGCCCACCCGCCACCGGCCCGCCCTCGGCGCGGAACAGCCCGCCCAGCGCTGAGCCGACCCCGGAGAAGATCGAGCCGAAGTCAAAGCCGGCCAGGCTGGAGGTCACCGCGGTGCCGAGCGGCTCGGTGATGGTGCGCCGGACCACGATGCGGGCGATGTCCTGCAGGATGCCCTGGAGGACCTTGGAAAAACTCTCGCCCTTGATGATCGCGTCCTCGAAGGCGGAGGAGAAGGTCAGGCCGAGTTCGCGCGCCGTGTTGCTGGTGCGCTCGGTCGCCTGCTGGACGCGTTGCTGGCTGCGCTCCAGCTCCTCCAGCGCGGCATTGGCCTCGCGCGAGACCGTCTCGTCGGGGATCGGCTGGCCGATGCGCTCGGAGCGCTCCACCAGCCGGCCGAGGGTTTCCAGGCGCCTAGTGTAGCGTTCCTGGGCGTTCTCGTTGTTCTGGATCAGCCGCTCGCGCTCGCGGATGATGTCGTTGATCTCGCGCTCGGCCTCGCGGTCGGGGCGCGGGATGGCAGCCACGCGGCGGGTGGTGCCCTCGATGCGGCGCAGCGCCTCGTCGCGTTCCCGCAAGGCGAGCGTTTCCAGCTGGGTGCGGTCGGCGGCGGTGATGCCGCCCGCGGCCTCGGCCTCGCGAAGGCGGCGGACGCGGTCGTCGTACTCGCTGTTGATCCGAAAGCGGTCGTCCAGCGCCTTGCGCAGCTCCTCCGCATCCGCGGCGGTGCGACGACGGCGCGCCTCGGCAGCCTGCCCAGCCGCGGCCTCCTGCTCGGTGCGCTGGTGCTCGCCGGCGGCCTGCTCGCCGCGGGTGATCTCCTCCTGCAGCTCTGTGTACTGCCGGCGTAGTTCCTCCAGGCGCGCGGCGCGGTCGACGCCCGCCTGCTGCTGCGCGGTGCCAACCAGGCCGCCGCGGATCGAACCACGCCGGGGCTGGGAGCGCAGGCTGTCGCGACCGTCGTTCTCGGCCTCGAGACGGGCGATCTGGGCACGCAGCGCCTCGGCCTGGGCGCGGCGGTCGGCCTCCTGCTCGGAGGGCAGCAGCAGGCCGGAGCCGCGGCGTACCCCGTCCAGCACGCGCGCGGCGCCGGACAGCGCGCGGGCCAGGGCGTTGGATAGGCCGATCGCCTGGTCGAGCCGGGCGAGGAACTGGTCGGCCGCGGCGGTGAGCTGCCCAAAGGCGCGGCCCACGGAAAGCGGGGCGCGCTCGAACTCGCCATTCAGCCGCTCGACGGCGCGCAGCAGGGCCGGGAAGACCGTGTCGGCGGTGAGCTTGCCCTCGGAGCCGAGCTTGCGCAGTTCGCCGATGGAAACGCCGAGCTCGCGCGCCAGCGCCTGGGCGAGCGTGGGCAGGCCTTCGAGGATGCTGCGCAGCTCATCGCCCTGCAGAGTGCCGGAGGCCAGCGCCTGGGCGAGCTGCTGGGTGCTGGAGGCGATCTCCTGCTGCGAGGCGCCCGACGCGATGGCGATGCGCTGCAGGCCGCCGACCAGCGTGGCGACCTGGTCGGAGGTGGCGCCGATCTCCCGCGCTGCGATCGAAAAGCGCGCGAAGGCGTCGACGCTCTCGCGCACGGCGACGCCGGTCTGCAGGCTGTCGCGATAGAGGCGATCGTAGATCTCGCCCGCACGCTCGACTGAGCCGAGCGCGGTGTTCAGCCGGCCCATGGATTGGGTGAGCGCGTCGCCGGCCACCACCACAGCGCGCAGCCCGGCGGCGAGGCCGGCGATCTGCACACCACGCACGGCGACGTCGAGCAGGTCCAGCGCGCGGGAGGCACGATCGGCGCCGCCCTGGATGCGCTCCAGCGATCGCTGGCCGGTCTCGCCGACCTCGCGCAGCTCCTGCTTGACCCGGGCGGCGTCGTCCAGCGACAGCCGGACCGAGACGCGGCGCGTGCTATCCGCCATGCGTCACGCCTCCTGCGTTGGTCGGGTGGTCAGGTTCCAGGGGGATCGGTGCGCCGCGCGGCGCTGCCGGCGGCGAGGCCCATGCGCATGGCCAGGAGCAACTCGGCGGCGGCCCAGCCGGAGGCGCCCATCTCGCGGGCGGCGGCGAGCGCGGCCGGGATGTCGAGGTCGAGGCCTGCCATCGTCGCCGTGGCGCAGGTGGTGCCGGCGGCCCAGGCTGCGGCGCCCACGACGCTGGCCGGCGCGTGCGCGGCGTAGGGGCAGGCCAGGCCGCAGTCGCGGTTCAGCGCAGCGCAGCCGCGGCAGTAATCAGGGCCCTGGCCGAAGTGCCATTCGGCCCGGGCCCTCAGCCGTTTCCCTCCAGGGCCACGGCGGCGACGGGGCCGGTGGCGCGGTCCCAGAAGGCTGCGGCCATCTCGTCCATGTCCATGAGACGCTCGACCGCTTCGGGCGAGAGCTGCAGCGGCTTGCCGGCGGCATCGCCCACGCCCTCCCAGGCGGTGACGGCATGGCGGGCCAGGGCTTTCACCAAGAAGGCGAAGGCCAGGCCGCGTGCCATGTCGGGGTCAAGGTCCTCGGACGCGGCCCGCAGCGCGCCGAGGCGACGGGCGGAGCCGGCCTGGGCCGCGGCCATGACGGCGGTGGTGACGGGGCGGATTTCCACGCGGACGCCGCGCGGCAGGTCGAGCCAGTACGGCTCGACCGGGAGGTCAAGGGTGAGCATGGGGTTCTCCGCTTTGGCTGAGTCTGGGGGGATGATCTGAGTCGGCACAGGCCAGGGAAGCGCGCAACACAAGGCACAGCGTCAACACCGAGGCCTGCCCAACACCCCGGCGCGCCCAGATCAAAGGCGCGGCGCCAAACGCGGGGAAATTCCGTTTAGCGTCCCAAGAAGACCTGCCTGGACAGCTCGTCGCTCATGCGAGAAAAGTCGCCCGAATGGCGGGTTTGCATGCTTGACTTTACCGGAAAGCTTCGACCCGGCGGACACTCGCCATCAAGTTGTCGGCCGGCGAGTAAAATGCAGATTTCGACATCCTCATGGTCCAGCTATTAGGCGCTGCCTGAGGGACGGAGCGAGCCTTGCATATATTTATAGACGAAAGCGGCTCCTTCACCGTTCCCAGCGAAGCGAAAAAGCCCGCGGTTTCTGCCGTCGGCGCAGTCCTTCTGCCGAGCCTTCAGACTCCGCAGATTCTGGCTGAGTTCAAGAAACTTTCGAGCGCCTGGGCAAGCGAAAACGGCGAGGTCAAGGGACGGCTACTGGACGAGGCGCAAGTCGATCGTTTCCTTGGTTTCCTCGCTGACTGTGGTGGACTGGTGGAATGCACGGCAATCGACTTGGCTCTCCACCGCGTATCGGAAATTCGCCACCATCAAGAAATCCAAGCGCGGAAGATCACAGCCAACCTGACTTCCGAGCACCATCCCAACGTTTGGGCAGGGGCCCGCGCTTTGGCTTCGAGGCTTCGTCGCCTTAGCGTGCCAGGCTATGTGCAACTCGTCTCATACTCAGCGCTGTTAGAAGCGATTCTTCGCGAGAAGACGATGTACGTCGTGCAGCGACGTCCGGATGATCTGGGTACGCTGGCCTGGACGCTGGACGCGAAAGGCCAGCCGATAACCGAAATGGAAAGCCTCTGGAGCTTTCTGGTCAAACCCTTCCTTCAGTCTTCGTCGCTTCAGAACCCGATGGCGCATCTCGACTGGTGTGACTACTCGGCATTCGACCGTGCATTCCAGAGCGACCGCGAAGGCCTGCCAGATTACCTGGCTGCGCACGCACGCCCTTCGCCGCGCACGCGCAAAAGCGTGCTCGACATCAACCGTCTTCTCGCGGACCTCAATTTCGCCGCCTCGCAGAATGAACCAGGCCTGCAGATGGCCGACATCGCCACGAACGCCATTCGTCGGATGCTGGTGGGCAACTTGCAGGAATCTGGCTGGCGCCGTCTCGCCCGCGTCATGGTTCAACCCGAGCGCGGTAGCGAGGTGGTCCACATGATCGCACTAACCAATCAGCCACGTTCGTGGGCTCGTTCGCCCTATATCTCTCCCCTACGGACAATCCGTGCAGAAGCTTTGCCGATGGTTGCCGGCTAGGAGGCAAGGCTTGCACCCTCGCTATTTCAGCGCCACGAGCGTCACGCGTATTCCGTCCCCGCCTGTTGGTTCCGCAGCACCGCCGTCATCATCCGCGTGGCCGGCGCGTTGAACGCAGCGCGGAAATCAAAGCTGGCCTCAACCCCGGCCGGCCCCTCGATCGGCGTTTTGGCCAGCGCGAGATAGACCTCGTGCAGTGTGATGGTCAGGCTGCGGTTGGCGTCGATGGTGAAGGCCAGGGCGAATTCCGCCGAGGTGCCGGCCTGCGCCTGCGCCAGCAGCGTCGTGTTCTCGAAGCGCACCGTGATCTGGCCGGTGCAGCGGGCGATGCCGGGATCCACGCCCTCCACGCGGCGATCGGCGCGAATGGTGCGCACCGCCTCCATGCCGTTGGCGTAGGTGAGCCGCGCGCCGGTCACCTGCGCCAGCGCCACGCTGCTGCGCGTGATCGATCCCTGGGCCTTGTTGAAGGCGGTATAGGCCGCGCTGGTGGGCGTCCCGCCTGACGTGGCGCCGGTGCGCACCGAGCCCTGGCCGAGCAGCCCGAAGGTGGCCGTCGCGGCACCGGTAGGCGTGAAGTCCATCTCCAGCGTGTCGGCGCGCACGCCTGTGCAGACGTCGAAGCTCGGCACGTCAGGATAGCCGATCTCCATCGCATTGCTGGGCAGCGAGGCCGCGCCCGAGCCGAAGGTGTGGATGAAGTTGATGGTACCGTTGGTGGTCGGCGCACCGAGCAGCAGCCGCAGCCAGTGGCCGATGTTGATCAGGTCGACCGGCACCACCGCCTGGCCGGCGACCGTCACCGTGTCGAGGAAGGGCGCGGCGGGATCCCGGTTGCTGCCGACGCCGATGACGTCGGCATCGAGTAGCGGCTGCTCCGCGCCCAGGTCGCAGGACAGGAACGGCATGCGCCGCCAGTTGCTGCCGGGCGCCGTCCCGTAGACGGTCTCGGGCAGCATGAGCAGGCGGCAATTCGCGCCGATGGCACGAGGCATGGGCTTTCTCCTGGATGGGGATCAGGCCAGCGGCGAGCCGGCAACGGTGAACCAGAGGGTGACGGGGATGGCGGCGGCGCGGGCCGCGGCGGCACCCTCGAACTCGACATCCTCGAAGGCGACGCTGCCGGGCTGCGTCCATTCGACGGCGCCGCCGAGGGTGCGGTTGGCGGTGATGGCCGCGGCGACATCGACCAGCAGCGCGTCGAGCAGGGTGTTGCGGGCGGCGGGAGTGGCGCCGGCGACGGTGATCTCGACCTCAGCACGATGCTCGATCTGCCAGGCGAGCGGGGAAAGGATCGGCGTTTCCTCCACCGTCTCGCCATCTCGGACCAGTACCAGCCCGCCAGCAGGAATGCGCTGCGGGATGGTCTCACCGCGCAGCACCAGCGGTGCCGGATTCCGCACCACCAGCTGAGTGACGAGCCGGCTGTGCAGTGCGGCGATGGCGGTCTCGCGCGCGCTCACGCTGACCTCCCGCTCTCGCGTTCCCAGGCCGCGACAAATCGCCCTGGCAGGCGGCGCAGCCCACGCTCGGCGGCGCCGCGCACATCGAGCCGCTTGGCGAGCTTCACCTGGGGCAGGAGTAGGAACATCGGCACCATTCCCTGCTCCAGCAGCCCGCGCGCCCAGGCCTCGCGGCCTTTGCGATTGGCCGTGCCGACTTCCGTCACGCCGCCGGCCACGAGGCGGGTCCGCCGCCGGCGCCCGGTCTGCTCGCCCTGCCGCAGTGGCAGGCACCACACGAAGCCCCGGCCCGACTTGAACGGCCGCAGGAAGGCCTGGCCCGAGGCGACCATCTGCGCGGGCGTCACCCGCATCCCCTTCTCGCCTCGGCCACGCCGGCCCCTGGCGGCGTTGAAGCCGGTCGGGATGGCGAGGAACTTCCCGCCGCCCTTGGCGCGGATCAGCGCGCCCCGCTCGAAGGCATCGATGACATTCGGCACCTTGGTGAACACCAGCCCCGCCGGCCGCAGCGACTGCCCCGTCCGCGGGAAGATCATCGACCGCCAGGCATTGGCGATGCCCCGCGCATTGCCGGAGAAGGCGATGGTGACCTGCCGGCGTAGCTCGGCCTTCACCTGATCGGTCTCGGCGCGAATGGCAGTCATGGCTGCGCGCTCCCCTGCGCGCACCTCATCGGCCAGCACCTTGCGGAGATCGCCGACGATGCTGGCGCCGAGCCGCATGGATCAGCGCCCGCCGAGTTTGCGGCTGAGGATGCGCAGCAGCAGGTCGTGCAGCGCGGCGTAGCCCAGCGTGCCGGCCAGCCACGCCACAGCGAAGAGCCACCAGCCATCGAGCTCGAAGGCGTGCGCGATGAGCCAGGCGCCCGTGCCGAGGCTGCCGCCCGCCAGCGCGTGCAGCAGATAGGCGCGGGTCAGCAGTGGCCGGTCGGTGGAGGAGAAGCGCGCCATTGCCCCGAGCGCACCCAGGGCGCCGGCGAGCAGCGCCTCGCCGACGATGCCGCCGATGCGCTCCGGGTCGATCATGGCGGTTCTCCTATCGGCGGCAGAAGACGCGCCAGGCGATGCCCGCGGCATCCCGCTCGGCGTGCTGGACGGTCAGGGTGTCGGCGCCGAGGGTGAAGGTGTCGTCCGCCTCGACGCTGGAGAGGACGGCGATGGCCACCGTCAGCACGTCGCCGGCCTGGATCGCGCTGGTGCCGAAGGCATCGCCCAGCCGATCCGGCGACGAGCGGACCACGCGGAGCAGGACCGGCGCACCGGTCCCGCCCGCGCGATAGCTCGCATCCGCTCCGATGTTCGGATCCGCGGCCAGCGCATCCATGGCCGCGACGAAGGCGCTCATGCGGGCCGCCGCAGCCGCCAGGCGAGGACGCCCGCCACGGCCGCGACGATGACCGCGATGGCGACGGCGGGCGCCAGCGTGCCCAGCGCTTGGATGGCCGGCGCCGCCTGTGCCACGGCGGTGGCGATGCCCGCCGCGCCCACGAGGACCGCACCACGCCCGGTGCCGGTGACGGCGGCCACCTCCCGCAATGTCACCGGCGGCGCGGGCGGGACCCCGGCCAGGGTGAGCGCGCGGTCAATCACCGCGGCCGGATAGCTCAGCCCGGCGCACTCATGGTGGATGATGGCCTCGACCAGCGGGCGGAGGTGTTCGTTCCGATGCAGGTCGATGGCATCGTCCGGCGCGACGCCAATGCGTCGCGCCACCACCGCGATATAGGCCGCGGTGTCGTTCTCCACCTTGGGCGCCCAGCGCTCGATGATCGCGCGCGGCGTGCGCAGCTTGTGCCGGTCCTGGTAGGTGACCAGCAGGGCGGCGAGCGCGCGGATGCCGAACTCGTGGCTGGTGAAGCGGCAGAAACGCCCATCCGACGGCGGCTCGGCCAGCCCCTGCCACTTGTTGGCAGGGACGTGCTCGATGTTTCCCGGGTTGCGGTTGCGATAGCCCCGCGTGGCCTTCGGATCGATGCTCATGCGCCGGACGCCGGGACGCGCAGCAGCACGGCGCGGACGGTGGTGTCCGCCGCGAGCGCCGCCACTGTGGCGAGGCCCACCTGGAAGTTGCCGGTGGCCGTGGTGGTGAGGCGCCGGTTGGTGTTGTCCCAGAACAGCCGCGCACCGGCGGTGATGGCGAGCGCCGGCTCCTTGGTGATGTCGAAGACGCCCTTGGTCTGGCATTCGATGACGGCGTTCTGCACGCCGTCGACGGCGGCCACGCCGAAGAGCGCGCCGACCAGGACGCCCTGGCCGGAGGTGACGCCGCCCGCATAGGGGACGGCGAGCGCCAGGCTGTCGCCGGGCTGCACATAGTTGCGCATGGATTGCTCCTGTGGAGGGTGGATTGGTGAGGAAGGACGGCCTTGAAGTCGGCCGCCAAAGACGTTACATGTAACGTCTCATGGAGGTTCCGATGCCCGCTCCTGATGTGCGCAAGCGCGTGGCTGCCCACCGGGCGGAGTTGCGCAAGCGCGGCCTGCGCCCGATCCAGATCTGGGTCCCAGACACCCGCGCCCCCGGCTTTGCCGAGGAGGCGCGCCGGCAATCCCAGCTCGTCGATGCGGATGACGAGTTCGGCGAGGTGATGGGCTTCATCGAGCGCAATTCGGCCTGGCCCGAGGGAGACGACGATATCCCCGAATACGATGCGCCGCGGTGAGGTGGTGGTCGTCGCCGACCGTGCAGGCGGCGACTATGCGGGGAAACCCAGGCCGGCGGTGGTGGTGCAGTCGGACATGTACGACCAAACGCTCAGTCTGGTGGTGTGCCCCCTGACGTCGCGGGAGCGCGATGCCGGATTGCTGCGTGTGGCAGTCGCGCCGAGTGATCGGTTGTCGATCCGTCAGCCGAGCTGGGTGATGGTGGAAAAGCTAACCAGCATCCGCCGCGATCGAGCGACGTCCGTGATCGGGAGGCTCTCAGATGAGGAGATCACCGCGCTGAACAGAAGCTTGGCGGTCTTCCTCGGCTTTGCGTGAGGCGCGACATGGCATTTGAAGTGAGGGTCAGCAGTCGCGCGATGCGGGGCAAGCTCGCTCTGTTCCTGCGGCTCGTTGAGCGCGGGCATCGGGTGGTGATCGCGGATCGCGGGCAGCGACCTGTCCTTCTGATCCCCGCCCGCGAAAATGGCCACATACCGACGCGCGACGCCTTACGGCTGGGCGGGCGCTTTCGCGCACTGCCCGCCCCGCAGCGGCGTGCCCTTAGGTGCCCGGGTTGAACCAGGCGCCGCGCCAGTCGATGGCGCCGACGCCGAAGTCGAAGATCACCGAGACTTCGACACCATCGACGCCCTGCACATTGCCGGTGGTGACCTGCGGCCCCTCGGCGCCGTTGAGGTAGCCGTAGACGTAGACCGGCGCGGCCATCGGGTCGGAGAACAGGTACCAGCGGTTGGCCGGGATCAGCGGCTCGACCAGCGGCTGGACGAAGCCAGCATAGACGTTGGCGTTGCTGGTCTGCGTCGCCTGCACCGAGACGGTGAGCTGGCGCGCCGCGAGCTCCTGGTTCGGCCCGACCAGCAGGCGCATCTGCGCGCCCACCGCGATGGGCAGGCCGTCGAGCGTCCGCTGCCGCATCACGGCGGCACGGCCGAGTGCGAGGTTCGGCAAGTCGAGCAGCGTGCCGGCACCTGCTTTGTTGGCGCGCGCCGCGGCCGTCCCGAAGACCGCGGCATTGCCGGTGATGAGCGTCGGGCCATCGCCGTTGGCACTGTTCACCAGCGCATAGGCCGTCGCGTTCTCGAAATCGGCCACGCGCCGGCCGATCATGCTGGCGAAGTCGGTGAAGGCGCCGAGGTCGTCATTGACCAGCATCTGGCGCGTGACGCGGATGCGCCGGGCGAAGGTCTGCAGGAAAACGAGCTCCTGGCTCTCGGACATGGTGCCGGCCTGGACCTCGCCATTCTCCGACAGCGGCAGCAGCGTCGGGAAGTCGCCGACCCGCAGGTGGCGGTGCGGCTTGAAGTCGCGGAAGTCGCGGCGGAGGAACAGCGTCCGGTAAGTGGGCGCGGCCGGCGCATAGGCGGCCAGCAGCATCTTATTGGCCGCGGCCGAGAGCAGTGCCGGGAAGTCGGAGGTGGTGTGGAAGGCGCGCTCGGCGAGGATGGTCGGGTTGCGCGGGACGTTCCGCTCGCCACGGGCGCGCAGCAGCTCGCCGATCATGTCGGAGGGGCGCCAGCCCAGGAACTCGGTGTGGCGGCCGGTGGCCGGGGCCTGGTAGCCGGGCATGGTGCGGGCGGCGAGTGCCTCGGCCATGGCATCGAGGAGCTGCGACGGGTCCTCGTTGGAGGGACCGGTGTCGGGCCGCGCCGGCAGGGACGGGCGCGCGGCGCCACTGGTGAAGGCCTCCCACAGCCGGCCGCGCAGCACCTCCGGGGAGACACGGTCGCGGATGGCGGCCTCGCGCATGGTGTCGAGCATGTCGGCGGTCACCAGGCCACGGGCGGCGGCGAGCACCGGCTCATAGCCGGCGATGCGCTCGACCGCGGCGCGCTCCGCCTCGGCGCGGATGGCCTCAAGGTCAGGCGTGGGCGGCATGGCGCGGGTCGGCTCGGGCGGCGCGGTGGGCGGCGCGGGCGGCGCCGGCGCGGGATCCGGCGAAGCCGGCGTCGTCTCGGTCATGGGTGGTTCCTCGGGGTTGCTCAGGGCGGGTTCGATGGCGGTGGCGGGGGTGTCCTGGTCCCCCTCGCCACGGACGACTGCGGCCGCGTCCACCGGGACGGGCACGATCGAGATCTCGTAGGGCTCCCAATCCACCGCGCGGTGGATGGTCTGGCCGGTGGCGGCGTCGGGCCGGGGCTCGTAGCGATGCACGCGGTATCCGACGCTCACCGACTGCAATGTGCCGTCGGCGACGCGCTGCCAGACCGGTTCGACGTCATCGGCGCCGCTGAATTGCAGGGTTGCGTAGCCGCGTCCGGCCTCGAGGCGGGCGGCGGTGACGCGGCCGAGCACGTCGCGCGTGCCGGCGCGGCGGTGGGTGTCCAGCACAGGCGCGCGACCGGAGCGGAGCGAGTCCATGCGCACCGCCTCTGGCCGCATGTCGAGCTCCTCGATGATGGGACCGAGCGGGGGCACGAAGTTCCGCGCGCGAGCGCCGGTGGACCACACCACCTCGACGGTGCGCGCGGCACGGTCGACGGTAACGGGCGCGGCCAGGGCGCGGCAGGCGGCGATCGACTGCCCAGCGGTGGGCAGTCGATCGTGCGCAGCGTCTCCGTCCAGTGCGGGGGATTCCCCGCCTGACTCGATCGGCTCGGTCATGAGATGTGCTCCTGGGGCGGCGCCGCTACGGCGCGGCGAAGCCCTGCGCGTTGACGTAGACCTGGGCGCCTGTAGTGATGCAGGCGACGTTCATCGCCGTGGCCGCGGTGCCGCGCAGCGGCGTGGGAAAGGTGATCTCCACCGGAGAGGCCATCGCGGCTGGCAGCAGCTGCCGCCAGATCACCGTGGCGCCGTCCTTGATCACCACCTCTGTCGCCACCGTCGCGTGGGCGTTCCGCACATCGATCGAGGTCACGTAGTTCCGGATGCCGGCCGCGGCGGCCGCCCGGAGCACCACGTCGGTGGTGTTGATGATGCCACCCGCGGCGGCGGCGTACTGCCAGTCCGCCTCGGGGATCGCGTAGGGCTTGGTCACCAGCGCCCCGATCAGCGTCGCCAGCAGATCGACGCCGCGCGCCGTGGTCACCGCGACCGGGTTAGCCGAATAACCGGTCGCGGCCAGGACTGGTACGGCGCCGCTGGTGTTGCGCGCCTGACCACCCACGGGCGTGACCGTCGGGGGGATGGTGCTGAGCACGTTCACACCCAGCCCCTGGCCCGCGACCGACTGGCCGCGGCCGGCGGTGATCTCCGTCGTCAGCTCGGCATAGTCAGCGATGGTGACGAACTGGACCTTGATGTCCGTGTTCGAGACTGGCGCCAGGTTGCGACTGACCGACGCCCAGCCGGTGTTGAGATAGGCGCCGGTGAAGGTCGAGCCCACCAGATCGAAGCTGTTCGCGTCGATCACCGTGATGGTGAAGGTCCCATTCGCCCCGGACACGCCCGAGACGTCGGCGACCGTCACCGTGTCATTCGTGACAAAGCCATGCGCGGCGCGAGTGATGCGCACCGCCCCACCGCCATTGTTCGCCACCGCCGAGATGCCGCTGATGAACTGCCGGTTCCGCACGCGGATGCGAAAGCGATACAGCGCACTCGGCTCCGGGATCTGCTGATGGCGGACATAGGAGTTCGACCGCGCCGCGGTGGTGTCGAGCAGCCGCCCGTGGAAGTAGCATTCGTCGTTGGTCGGCTCGAGTTCCAGCACCGACCAGCCCGCAGGGGCGGTGGTCGGGATGGTGCTGCCGGAGGCGCTGCCAAGGCGCGGGGCGCCCTCGCTCTGCACTTCGTAGTTCGCGAGCGTGGCACTGGCGCCGTCCAGCCGCCAGGCCGCCGCACTGCGCCCGTCCGGCTGGGCGGTGGTGGGGTCAATGCTGACCAGCTCGAGCCAGACGGACTGGCCGACGATGCGCTGGCTCATGTTCACCGCCACCATGACCCGGAGCGGGATGGTGAAGGTGGTGCGGCTGGTGAGCGTCAGCTCGTCGTCGAGGGTCGTGCCCGTGGAGATGGTGACGGCGCCATCGGCGACGGTGTGGGTGATGCCGCCGCCGCTGGCCGCGACCTCCCAGCGGGCCGGATTGATCTCGTTGCCGTTGAAGCTGTCGCGGAACTTCTTCTGCATGCTCTTGATCTTGAGCATGTCGTCGGTCCAGTCGTAGGCGCCTGCGATCATGGTTGGTCTCCTGGGGCAGGCTCGGCGCGCGGCGACGCGGCGCCGGTGGCGGCGATCTCGATGGCGGCCAGTTGGGCGGCGTCCTGAGCAGCGCCCGACTTCGCGACGCGGCGCGGATCGCTGTCGAGCGAGAGGCCGGCCTCATCGAGCAGGGCATTGGCCTCGCGGATCATCTCGACCACCTGGCGGAAGTCGTAGCCGAAGGCGCCGACCGCCTCGGGCTGCGGCACAAAGCCGGCGCGCACCTGCGCGATCAGCGCGGTGGTGTCCTTGAGTGGATCGATCATCTCGTGCGCCGGCGGTACATGCGAGAGGCCGTCCGGCACCTCAGCGCCCCACAGCCCGAGCAGCGCGCCCTGCTGGTGGAAGCGATCGGCGATGGGCCGCACCAGCATCGGAATCAGCATACCGTACTGCACCTGCTCGCAGAGTCGGCGGAACTCGATCTTGCCGGCGCGCAGGCTGGAGTAGTTGGCCTGGGTGAGGTCCCCGGCGACCTGATCATAGGTCAGGCCCGTGCCGACGGCGGAGGCTTCCAGCGCGCGCCGCGCGAAGGCGGCGTGGCTGCCACCACCGGAGGGATTCACCACCTCCACCGATCCCATGCCGCGGCGATAGAGGATCATCCCTGGCTCGAAGCTCTCGACCGTCCGGCCCTGCGCGTCGCGCAGCAGGCCCGAGGCGGGCCCGGTCATGGAGTCGTCACCATCCTCGGAGACCACTGCGGCCAGGCAGGCCTCGATCTTGGCCTTCATGAGCAGGGCCGCTTCGTAGTCGCCGAGGTCGCGGAGGCGGGTGAGCACGGGGGCGAGCCAGGAGACGTCGCGCAGCTGGCCGGGCCGGCGCTTGCGATAGATGTGCAGCACGTCGCGCGCGGGGACACGCTGGCTGCTGAGCCAGGTGGCGCCGCCCGGCAGCACCCAGGAGGCGCCCGGATGCACGCGGTGCAACCAGTAGCCGACCGGCTCTCCGGCCTCGCCCAGGCCGATGCCCTGCAGCGTGGGAACGCCCTCGATGACGCCCTGGCGGGCCGCGTCGAGGTGGTCGCTCTCCAGCACCTGGAGCCGCAGGCCGATCGGGTTGGCCGGCGTGATGTCAGCGGGCAGCAGCCGCACGAAGCATTCGCCGCTCTCCACCACCGCGCGCATGACCAGCGCCTGCAGGCCATAGAGGTCGAGGCGCCCCTCGGCATCGCAGGCTGTGCTGTCGGACCAGCGGCGCCAGGCCTCA
This sequence comes from Roseomonas sp. CECT 9278, assembly GCF_918698155.1. Lineage (GTDB taxonomy): Bacteria > Pseudomonadota > Alphaproteobacteria > Acetobacterales > Acetobacteraceae > Neoroseomonas. The sequence continues at coordinate 37,891 of NZ_CAKKLX010000001.1, read as the reverse complement.
GCATGGGGCTTGTCCGGCCAGCGGGTGGTGATGCCGGCGCCGACTGCATTGCCGGTCCAGAGATCGACGATGCGGGCGGCGTAGGGATCGTTCCGAACGGCATCGCGGGCGCGGCGCGCCACGGTGGGTGCGGCGGCGCCGACCTCGGCCGTGGCGCTGCTGCCGGATGCGGCCCAGCTCGAGACGCGGCTGTCCTGCGCCGCGGCGTAGCCCCGCAGCGCGTGCCAGGCATCGCGGAGACGCCCCATCACTTACTTCCCTCGCGGGAGAAGCTGGCGAAGGTCACACTCGGCCGGCGCGCGGCGGTGTTCTCGGCCGCATGCAGCACCGACAGCGCGCGGCCCAGCTCATCGAGCGAGCGGTACTCCACAGTGCGGCCGTCGAAAGTCACGCGCGTGGCGCCGCCGGTGAAGGCCGCGGCCAGGGCCGCGGCCCGGCTGCCGGCAGGCTGCGCCAGCGCCCATGCGAGGTCGGAAGGATTGGTCATGGCGTCATTCGCTTCCCCGCGCTCGCGGGCTGTCGGGTGGACACCGCCAGCCGCCTTTCGCATGCTCGCTGCCAAGGGAGGACGCCACGCGACGATGCCGAGCCTGAAGATCGATGGCCATGACATGGCCTACGCCGAGCAGGGATCGGGCGACCCACTGGTCCTGGTCCACGGCTCGCTGAACGATTACCGCTACTGGTCGCCGCAGATGGACGCCTTCGCCGCGGCGCCATTCCGAACCATCGCGGTGAGCCTGCGTCACTACTGGCCAGAGCCTTGGGATGGCGCCGGCAGCGGCTTCAGCATCGACCAGCATATTTCTGACGTGGCCGTATTCATCGCCGGCCTCGGCGCCGGCCCCGTCGATCTGGTTGGGCATTCGCGCGGCGCCTACATCGCATTTCGTATCGCCGAGCGGCATCCGCAGCTCGTGCATCGGCTGGTCCTGGCCGAGCCGGCCGGCGTTCTCGACGAAACCCTGCTGCCGCCCGGCACGGCGCCCGCGACCTACACGGCGCTCATCGCCGAGGCAGTCGAGCGTGTCAGGCAAGGTGATATCGAGGACGGGCTTCGCCGCTTCTACGAATACGCCATCGGGCCGGACGCCTGGGACAAACTCGCTGAGGAGCGCCAGCGGATCAGCCGTGACAACGCGCTCACCCTACTCGGTCAAATCAAGGAGGGACGAACGCCATATTCTCGCGCCGCGGCCGAGGCGATCGGCGCGCCCACGCTGCTGGTAGGCGGTGAGCTGACCCGGCCGGCCTTTCTGTCCGTGCTCGACGGGCTGGAGCAGGCGATCCCTGATGCTCGGCGGGTGACCATACCGGGCGCCAGTCACATCATGAGCTGGGACAACCCCACGGCCTTTAATGCCACCGTGCTGGAATTCCTGGGCGCCTAGACGCTCCCCTTTAGCCAGCCACTGCGCGGCGCGAGCCAGCCCCGCGGGCGCCGGGTGTCGGATGTGGCTGGTGGCGATTCGGCATGCGAAGCCGGTGGGTGAGCGATGTTCCCGGCAGCGGGAACCTCGCTCGGCCACAGCGGTGCATCTGCCGCCTCATCCCGCAGCCGCGCCCAGAACTGCTCGCCATACCGATCGGCGCCGAGCAGCCAAAGCGCGGCGCGCGCCAGCACCGCACAGTCCAGCGCCTCGTTCCGTTCGCGCAGCTTGGCCCATTCCTGCCGCGCGAAGCCGCGGCGATCCTTCGTGGTGCGCAGCTGCTCCGCGACCAGTTGCTTCACCCACTCCACCTCAACTGCGCGCGGCAGGTGCACCCACCCGGGCGGCAGCCCCTCCCCATCGCCGCGGCCGAGCCAGAGCCGGCGATAGAGATCGGCCTTCCAGGTCGAGACGGAGACGGTCCAGAGCTTCAGCCCGCGCCGGAGCTTCTGGCCGTTAACCAGCGCATCCACTGGCGTCGGGCCCTGGACGGGCTGCGCCCGGTTCCACCCGTCGATGCCCTTCGTGGGGGCGATGCGCGGATCCCGCAGCCGGCGCAGATGGCCATAGACGGCAGCGGTATCGCGGCCGCCGGTATCGACGCAGAGCCGGGCGATGCGCATGGCGCCGCCGCCGTGGCGTGGCCAATCGCGCGCCAATAGCCGCGCAAGTTCGTCCCAGGGCTCGCGGTCCCGCGGACTGCCGGGGATGACCACATGATCCACCAGCCAGGAAGAAAACCCCTCCGCCCAGCCCCAGACGTCGCATTCCAGGCGATCATCCTGCACGTCCACGCCCGCGGTGAGCACCAATGCGCCGGGCGGGACCGCGCCCATCGGAAAGTCCTCGCGGCGCTCGACCAGGCGCTCCCAATCCGGCGCCTCGCCCTGCTCCTGCCAGGTCTCGCCGAGGACCGTGTTCCGAAAAGTCTTGATGTCCTCGGGCTTGCCCTGGGCGGCCTCCCAATCCCGGGCGATCTGTTCCCAGGACAGCCAGCCCACCGGCGAGTAGAGCGCCGAGATGTGGAAGCCGATGGTGTGCGGATCCTGGCCCTCGGCCGTCGCGCGCCACTCGCCCCCGCCGAGCATCGCGGTCTTGTCGTGCTCCTGCATGGGGTGGTCGCAGGCGGTGCAGTGGTACCGCGCCGTCTCCGGCGCACCCTTCTCCCAGATCAGCCGCTCGAAGCGCAGCCACTGCATCTCACCGCAGGCCGTGCACGGCACGAAGAACCGGCGCTGGTCGGAGGCCAAATACTCCCGCTCGATCCGGCTGCGGCCGGCGATGGTGGGCGTCGAGACCAGGAAGGCCTTGCGCCGCCAGCCGAAGGTGCGGGCGCGGGCCTCGGCGAGCGCGATCGGATCACCCTCGCCGGCGACGTCGCCCGGATAGGCGTCCACCTCGTCGAGGAACAGGAACCGCGCCGTCATCGAGCGCAGCCCGACCGCGCTGTTCGCACCCGTCAGCACGAGGATGCCGCCGGGGAATTCCTTGGACAGCATGGTGTTGCCGCTGTCGCGCGCCCGGGCGGGCGCCACGCGATCGCGCAGCGCGGGCGTTTCCTCCAGCAATGGGTCGATGCGCTGCCGCGAGAAGCGCTTGGCCAGTTCCACAGTCGGCTGCACCGCCAGTGCCGGTGCCGGCACATGGTGCATGATGTAGCCGAGCCAGTTGTTGCCGCTCTCCGTGGCGCCGACCTGCGCGCCCTTCATAAACACGACGCGCCGGGCGGGGTGCACCGCCGACAGCGCGTCCATCACGTCCTTCAGGTAGGGCGTGCGACTGGTCCGCCAGGGGCCGGGCTCGGCGGAGGCGCGGCTGCCCAGCATGCGATGCCGCTCGGCCCATTCCGAGACGGTGAGCTGCGGCGGTGGTCGCAGCATGGCGCCGACACGCCGGCGCACATGCTCACGGCTGCGAAGACCGGTCCCCTCCGAGGCCTGCTGGATCGAAGCGATCGGCCGCCTCCGTCAGCAGGTCGTTGATGTGGCTCTGCAGGATGGTCTGCAGCAGATGTGGGTCGACGCTGATCTCGGCGGCGATCAGCCCCGAGACGCGGGCGGGCCAGTTCAGCAGCGCGTCGCGCATCGTGCTGCCGATTTCGTCGAGCGCGGCGTTGGCCTCAGTGACATCGACCAGGCGGCGCTTGGTCTCATCCAGCGAGAGGCGCTGGGCTTCCACCTTCAGCGCGAGCTGCGCCACTTTCAGCCGCGCGAAGGGCGTGCCATCCGCGCCGGCACCGCTGGCCAGGGGCGAGCGGGCGGGATCGGCGGTCTCGGTCAGGCGGCGGCGGGTCTTGTCGATGTCCCACTGGCCGTCCGGCTCGCGGGCGATGCGGCCGGCGCGTTCAGCCTTGTGGATGGCTGTGTCGCTGACGCCGAGGCGCCGCGCGGCCTCGCGCGTGGATGCGGTCAGTTCCGGCATGGCGGCGACCTCCCGCCGCGCGTGTAGGCGATGCCGGCCTTCTCAGAGGGGACGAAGGGCGCGCTGGCGGGCGGCTTCAAAGGCGGTGATGGCAGCGGGCCAATCCAGGCTGGCGCCGTCGCCGAGCAGCTGCACCGGCGCGAGGGTCACGCGTCGGCGCGTCCAGTAATTGCCGTCAAGCGTGGCGAGCCAGCCGGCGAGGCCCTGAGCGGCGAGCGCCGCGGCGGCCGCTTCCACCTCGGCCTCGCTGGGTGGTGCCGCGCGCCCCATCGTCACATGCCGGCCATCCTGCGCGAGGATGATCCAGCGGCGTTCAGCGGGCATCGACTTCTGGCTCATCTGCGTCTCCGTCTCGGTGGGGCGGGATGCCCTGCGGGTGACGGACGATTCGCGCTGCGTCGGAGCGCAGCCAACTCGAATGATCGATATGCTCTGTAGGTTTTCGATGGGCGCGGCGATGCGCGATGTGCATCCTGTTCGGAGGAGCAGAGGGCAACGAACATGCCACAGCGCAGAGGGCCGAAAGACATCGAGAAGATGGTCTATGAGGCGGCGAAAGCGATGGCTCTGGCGGGGAACGGTGTCGGCACACCGCGCGTCGTGAAACTATACATCGATGATGCGCGCGAGGTGCTGCTCGGCGTTGCGAAGGCTGCGAAGCGTCAAGGGTGGACGGCCGAGGAACTGGTGCTCGCCCTCGATCCCCCGAAGCCGAAACTGAAGCCCTGGGAACGGCATCAGGGCCCGCTGCCTTCCAGCAGCGAGCCCTGACCATTCCCGCCTGGCGTCACTCTGCCAGGGCGTAGATGGTGAAGGAGCCCTTCGCGCCCGTCTTGTTCGGGCCGATCTGGCGGATGCGCTCCCGAACCTCGACCGCGTGGCCCTTCTTCTTCAGCCCCGCGAAGAATCCGCGAACCGTGTGCTGCGCCCAGCCGGTCGCCTCGGCGATCTGCGCGACTGTGGCGCCCTCGGGCCGGCGCAGCATGGCCAGCACCTGCTCCTGCTTCGTACCCTCGCGCGGCTTGCGCGGCGCGCCCGGCTCGCGGGCGGCGCGGGCGGGCTTGCCGGCGAGCAGGGTGCGCAGCGCCTCCATCGGCGCTTCGAGGGCGCCGATCATGTCGCCCTCGCGATTGGCCTCGTCGTCCCAGGCGGCGAGCACGGCCGTGGTGGCGTCGCGCAGGCTGGTCCGCGGCGTGGCGATGCGCGCCGCGAGGGCCTGGTCGAGCAGGACGATCTCCTCCGCCAGGGGCGCAGCCTGGGCGGCTTCGGGCGCCGGGGCGTCCTGCCCGGCGGGCTCCGCGGCCAGCGCCACCGTGGGCGCCGTGTCGGGCACGCTGCCCTCGATGCCGGAGCCGTCGGGCTCGCCGGCCCCCGCGTCGCCCTCGTTCGGGTCGATGCCGATGGCGCGCAGCCCCTCGTCGGTGATGCGCGCCACGATCCAGGTGCCGTCCTCGTCCTGGCGCCAGCCGAGCCCGACGAAGTCCCGCGGCGCGTTGAACTCGGTGAGCAGGTTGTTCTTGATCAGGCTGCGGAAGACCGCGTTGCGGGCCGCGGCCGGCAGGGTCTTCGGCGCGCGGGCGAGGCCCATCTCGTGCTGCGCGGCGGCGCTTAGGATCACGCGCTGGCTGTCGGAAAGCTTGGTCATCGTGGTGGTCTCCGGTGTCGGGCGCCGACCATCGGCCCCTACTGCCGGGAGCCCCGCCGGGCAGATCCCGGTCGGGGCGGTGCGGAAGTGGCCCGCGTCAGAGGTCGTATTCGCCGCGGCGGAAATGCTGGTCCGCGATGTCCTTCAGCTTCGCAGTGGCGTCGGAAAGCCAGGCCGCCTCACCCCAAAGCACCACCTCGGGATCCGCGCCGAAGTGGTCCGCGCTGGCCTGCTGGAGTTCCGCGAGAAGGGCGTCGAACTCCGCCTTCTTCGCGAGGAAGGCGGCCAGGCTGCGTTCCTGGTTGCGGGCTGCGCGGGCTTCGCGGTCGGTCATCTTGGTCTCCGTCGTGGGGCAGGGCGGGGTGCTCTGCGTGTGACGGACCATTCGCGCTGTGCCGCGCACGAGCCAAGCAAGATGCAGCGGCGCGGAATTGCTATGTTTCGGCGGTCTGAATCACATCATGATCGACGATGCCGCGCGCCGCGGTGACATCGGCGAAGATGCGATCATCACCCTCCAAAACCGCGGCTTCGCCGGTCGTCTCCTGCCAACGGCGCACGATGACGTCGGCATAGGCGGGATCGATCTCCAGCAGGACGGCGCGGCGCCCCGTGCGCTCCGCCGCGATCATCGTCGTGCCCGACCCGCCGAAGCAGTCCAGCACAGTGTCGCGCGGCTTGCTGCTGTTGCGGACCGCGCGCTCCACCAGCGCCACCGGCTTCATCGTGGGGTGCAGGTCGTTCCTGGCCGGCTTATCGAAGTGCCAGACATTCCCCTGGTCGCGGGCGCCGCACCAATAGTGCTGCGAACCGGCCTTCCACCCGTAGAGCATCGCCTCGAACTGCTGGTGGTAGTCGGCGCGGCCGAGCGCGAAGGTGTTCTTCGCCCAGATGATGGTGCTCGACCACTTCCCGCCGGCTTCCTGCCAGACGCGATGCAGCGTCGGCCATTCGGAGGACGACATGCAGACGTAGCAGGCGCCCTTCGTGACCGAGAGCAGGTTGGCCAGCGCCGGCCGTAGGAACTCGGGAAAGCCGCCGCCGAGCGCGTCGTTGGCGATGGTCATCTTGGCCGCGGTGCCGCCCTCGTAGGCGACATTATACGGCGGATCGACGAAGCCCATGTCGGCCAGGTGGCCGGCGCCGAGAGCGCGCTGAACGTCCTCGATCCGGGTGGCGTCACCGCACAGCAGGCGGTGCTCGCCGCAGCGCCAGAGGTCGCCGTTGCGGGTGATTGGAGTCACCGGCGGCGGAGGTGCCTCGTCAGCATCATCGCCGAGACCGGCATCGGCAGCTGCCAGCAGCCGGTCGAGCTCCATGCCGGAGAAGCCCAGCACATCCAGGTCGACCACCGCCTCGTCGCGGATGCGCGCGATCTCGGCGGCGAGCAGCGCCTCGTCCCAGCCGGAGTTCAGCGCGATCTGGTTGTCGGCCAGGCGCAGCGCCCGCGCCTGCGCCGGGGAGAGATGGCCGAGCCGCAGCACCGGCACGGAGGCGAGGCCCAGCTGCTTCGCGGCCATGACGCGGCCGTGGCCGGCGATCAGCACGCCATCGGCGTCGACCAGCACCGGGTTCACGAAGCCGAACTCGGCGATGGAGGCGGCGATCTGCGCCACCTGCGACGGCGAATGGGTGCGCGCGTTCTCGGCGTATCGGACCAGCGCCGCGACCGGCAGTGTGGAGACGACGAGGTCAGGCTGCATTGGCGGTGACCTCCACCCGTGCCGCGGCCACGGCATCATAGTCGCGGCCATCGTCCGCCAGCGTCACCGGGATGTCCGGATGCAGCATCCGCCACCGCGCCACGGCGAGGTCGACATAGGCCGGTGCGAGCTCGATCGCGCGCACGCGGCGTCCGGTGCGCTGGCCAGCGATAATGGTGGTGCCGGCGCCAGCGAAGGGCTCGAACACCACATCGTCCTCATCAGCATAAGCACGCATGAGGAAGTCCGGCAGCGCGACGGGGAACACCGCGGGATGCTCCGTCTCGATGCCGCGGGCCTTGTGCCGCGTGATGCGCAGCACGTTGTCCGGGATCCTGGTCTCCTGCACGCCCTGGCCGGCATGCTGCCATTCACCGACGGTGCCGTCCTTGGCGCGGAGGCCACCCTTCTCGGAGTTGACGTGCCCCGCCCAGCGGCAGGGGATGATCTTGTTGGGGCGCCGGGCCTCGCGATTGAAGTGGAAGAGCAACTCGAAGGCGGGCGACAGCCGCCCGTTCCAGTCGCCGGGCAGGCCGGGCCCCTGGTCCCAGGTGTAGAGCCCGAAGCGGCGCCAGCCGCGGGCACGCATCCAGTCGAGCCAGCCGGCCCAATAGGGCTGCCATTCGTTGTCGCGATGGATCAGGCCGAGGTTCACAAGCACCTGGCCGTCCGGGCGCATGGCAACGTCGAGATGCTGGAACACGCCCTGCATCAGGGCATCCCAATCCGTCACGCCGCCGGTCGTGTAGTCCCGCTGGTTTCCATAGGGCGGGGAGGTGAACAGCAGGGCCGCGCGGTCATCGCCCATCACGCGCGCCACGCTGGCGGTGTCGGTGCTGTCGCCGCAGAGCAGGCGGTGTTGGCCCAGCAGCCAGAGGTCGCCGGGGCGGGTGACGGCCTGGCGCGGCGGCTCCGGGTCGGCATCGGCGGGATCCTCCTCCGGCTCCTCCCCGGTGCCCGCCGCGCCCGCCGCACCGCCCCCCTCGGCGGGATCCGCGGACAGAGCCTCGGGCGCGTCGCCGTCGGACACGGCATCTCCAGCCGCCGCGAGGATGTCCGCGAGCTCATCCGCCGAGAAGCCGAGCGCGCCGAGGTCGATGTCCTGCGCCACCTGCACCGCGGCTAGCGCATCACGCAGCAGCGCCTGGTCCCATGTCGCATTCTCCGCGATGCGATTATCGGCGAGCCGCAGCGCCTCCTTCTGCGCCGCGGACAGGTGCCGCAGCACGATCACCGGCACCTTCGCCATGCCGAGCGCCGTCGCGGCCTCGAGCCGCCCGTGGCCGGCGATCAGCACGCCGTCGTCGTCCACCAGCAGAGGGTTGGTGAACCCGAAGGCCAGCATGCTGGCCTTGATCTGCTCCAGCTGCTCGGCGCTGTGGACGCGGGCATTGCTGGCATGCGGGCGCAGCTCCGCCACCGGACGCAGCACAATCTTCGCCGCCATCCAGGGGAGCGTCATGATGCCATCCGGTTTGCAGGTGGTTTGCAGGGCCGCGGCCCGGCGTCGGTTTGCAGCTAACGATTTGAAGCCGTGGGCGAAGGCTGCAAACCGCAACCCATATTTTCCGCCTGGCGCTAGCGACCTTGCGCGCTTCCGCCCCCCGCATACAGCGGGGCCAGCAAGGACCCTGCGGCTCGAGAGCCACAGTGACTGATCAGCTGGCGAGTGGCTCGGGAGCCGCGGTGCTCGACGCACCTTCTCGACGTGTCACCATCATAGCCAACTCGATTTGTGCGCCGCCAGGGGACCTATTGTAACACGGTCCGGCGTGGTCCGGGATCTGGCTTTCGGACTCTGCCCGCTGCATGCGCCTCTTCCAGGACCGTCGAGGCTTGCCGGTGAAGTCTGGTCTTGGTGAACCGGCCATGTGCCGCGATACGATGGATGCGTCCGCGTTCCATTCCTGAGGGGTCGAGAGCAAATGATTCAAGACGACGTATTGATCCGCCGCGCTGAGGTTGTACGCATTCATCTCGATGCCCTGGATGCTCTGATGAAGGAGCCCAGTCCGGGTGCGTCTGAAGCAATCAGAGCAAGCCTGTCGCTACGTTTTCTTTTCGACGGTGCGCTTGCCCAGGTCGCGCACGCTGCAGGTGTCCCACTTCTCATCCCAGCGCCGACACTGGATGGCGTGCCGATCGACCAAGCGCTGCTGTTTGCCTGCGGCGGGTACGAGGTTGCTGGGGCGCACGTCAGGCCACATTATTTCTATCGAGAGCCCGGAATTCAGAGCCCACACAGGTCTCAGTTCGAGCGACAGATCTCGGCGTCGCCAGACACGCACCCATTGAGCGAAGTGAAGCTCGGCCGGTTCGGGCAGCTTCCCTGCCTTGCCTTTGTGGGCAAGGTGCTTAAGCGCGAGGAGACGGTGCGATACGTCGCAAATAAGTGCGGCGGCGCCCACCATTCCGACGACATGGCGAAGTTCGACGAGATTGACCATCATCTAACTAAAGTCGGTCACGTTCTGCGGGTCGGGGGTAACGGCCTCTCCGTCGTTTTTTTGGAAACGCTGGGGACCGCTTGGTTCCTTCTGAACGCGCCGGCTGTTGTCGGCCTGCGCACCGCTCTGCGCGTTCCGGTAGAAGCGGTTCGCCCACCAGTTCCGCACTCGAGTTGAGCCAGACAGAACGGGCAGGCCTCCACAGCCTCCCGCCATGAGCCAAAACCCGACCTGAGCTGAAGTCCGGGTCGAACCCATCACGCACGCGGCCTCGTGGGAATTCTCTCACGCTGCCTGTAACCGTGGCGTCAGCCCGAAATGCATAGCCAGGATGCCAAGGCCTGCGACCAGCATGCCGCCCGCGATCGGCTGCGGCACTGGCCTGCCGCTCCAGCCTCGACGTGCCGCCCATTCACGAACCGACATCTCAAGGCCCACGACAAACCACACGCAGGAGCCGGCCGGGCTGTCATGCCCACCCAGCGCATCCATCGCTGCAAGCACACGGCGACGCGCATCGAGTTGGCGGTTGGACAGCCGGTCTGCCGTCGAGCCCGGCAGGCGGATCAGCTGCGACGTGGACATGCTGTCGATGGCGGCGCTGCGGAACAGCGTGCGGAAAATGCAGCCCGCCTCGTGCATCTGCGGCGTGATGTTGCCGTTGGCGAGCATCATGCCCAGCGTATCCACGGCACGACGATGCGCCACCGGCGACCCGGTGTCCGGATCCGCCTCGCGAATGGGCTCCGAGAAGCCACCATGCTGCAGCCGCCACTTCGACGGCTTCGCCAGATCGTCGTGCTTCGGCTTCGCCACCTTGGGCTTGCGCTTACCGGCCATCGTGGTTCTCCCCGTTGCGACGCCCCCAGCGGCGGTTGGCTTCGTTGGTGATGGCCTGACGGAGCCAGTCGTCCGTGATGTCGGCGACGGGCAGCGCGGCCACGCCGTGCCGATGCCAGGCGGCGGCGCGCATGGCGTTCACCTCGCTGTCGTTGGTCGGGCTGCGCGTTCCGCGGTCGAGGCAGGAACGGGGCGGCAGAGGTGCGCCATGGATGCTCATGCGCGACCTCCGGTGGGATCAGTGGCCCATAGGAGCAGGGCGATCGCGTCCGCCTCATTGTCATCGGCGGGGCGGAAGCCGCGGGCCTCGATGGCGGCGACCATCTTCGCCTTGTCGGCATTGCCCTTGCCAGTGGCGTAGCGCTTGATCGTGCCGACCGGGACGCCCTCGTAGGGCACCTCGTGCTCCTCGCACCAGGCGGTGAGCACGCCGAGGAAGCCGCCGTAGATGTGCGCCGCATCGGTGCCGGCATGGGCGCGGACTTCCTCGAACACGATCCGCGCCACACCGCCGGACAGAGCAGCGACCTCGGCCAGCCATCCGCGGAAGCGCAGGAAGCGCATCCCGCCGCCCTCGAAGCGGGTTGGCCTGAACGTCATGGTCCCCGAGGTGATGCCACCATCGTGGCTACGAAGCGCCCAGCCGGTGGTGGTGCCGAGATCCAGGGCGAGGACCGCGTGGTGCGCCAGGCTGATCGCGGGCGGGAGGGCGATGGGCGGGCCGCTTGCATGGGCGGCGGGCATGGTGAGAGTCGCGGGTGCCATGGTGGTCTCCAAGAGGGGATGATCCTGGTGAGGGCGGCGACGGCGCGGTTCTTGGTGGAGCTCGCCGTCGCTGCCCGGCTTTCAGTCGATCGGGGTCTGGGCGGGCCGGTGCTGTGCGGACGGCGCATCACGGCACGCCATCCAGCCAGGCCGGGGGACCAGGGAAGGATGGGGAGGGTTGCGCCGCATCCTCCCCGCGATCCTCCCCTCGAAAAACCGAGGTAGAATCAGGGTTCGGGGAGGAAGGGGAGGAAGGGGAGGAAATTCCCGGCCCTCGGTTCATGTGTGTGCGCGCGTGCGCGCATGTGTAGGGGGAGGAAAAATCCTCCCCTTCCTCCCCTTCCTCCCCCGCGCCAGGTAAATCCTGGATCGTTGCTAGGTTAGGATTGTCGGAGAATCCTCCCCGACCCTCACCAATCCTCCCCGCCTGCGGTCCTACAGGGGAGGAAGGGGAGGATTTTCCGGTGTTGCTTTCCTGAGACGTCGTCAGCCGCCAGCGCTGGGCGTTGTGCGACGCGCCGCCGGACTGGAGACGCACGCGCCTATCGCTGACCCGAAACACGCGATCGCGCATCTTGCTGAGGGCCCGACCGAGGCGAACGCGCTGTCCGTTTTCATCCTTCGCGCTGATCGGCAGTGGCGGATCGGCCATCCTGGCGTGCCCAAAGAGGTCGCTGGCGCTGACCTCCGCCGTGCCGAAGCGGTCCCACCAAGTCTGCACGAAAGCCCGCCACGCCCCGCCCTCGCTGTCAGACGCCGCCATCATCTCGTCGAGGTTGCCGAGGAAGCCCTCGATGCCGGCCACCTCCAGCACCCCACCCAGCGTCTGCGCCCAGATCTCGTAGCTGCCGATGCTGCGGCCGCCGCGGGGCCGGCCTGCCACGATCCAGGCCTGGCAGAGGGTGAGGCAGGCGGCGACCAGCCGGCCGCGATTGGCGCGCACCCACACCATGAGGTCGGGATGGCGAAAGCTGTCGCGGCGCCAGGGCTGGTCGGTGTGCGCGTCGAGCCGAATGCGGACCAGGCGCCGCGCCATCTCGTTCGAGAAGGTGGGGTTGTTGCCCGTGGCGACCCAGGCGCAGCGGATGGGCAGCCGGGTCATCTCGGATTGCCCGAGAATGCGATCCTCCCAGAACGGGGCGGTCAGGGCCGCAGCCAGGGCGGAGCTGTCCAGCTGCTCGCGCAGATTGTCGATCAGGATCAGCGATGGAATCTGCCGCAGCTTGGCGGTGATGCGCTTGCGCCATTCCTCGTCGTCGCGCCCTTCGGTCATGACGGAGGCGCCGACCCCGGTCAGGACGGTGGCGATGACGTCCACCATGAGCGTGGCGCCGGTGCCAGGGGTGGGCTTCTCGATCAGATGCAACGGCGTTGGGCCATCGATCATGGCCCGCAGGAAGCTCAGCAGCAGCAGGGACAGGGCGTGGGCGCGCTCTGCGGTGCTGGTGAAGGGGAAGTCGCCCAGCAGGTCATCCAACAGCAGGGAGCGGGCGGCGGCGATGTCCTGGCCTGAAGGGCGGTCTGGAACGGATGGCAGGCGAAAGCCCACGGTCGGGCGGTAGAGCAGCCGGGCGTCGGGGTGGTAGCCGGGCTCGGTGAGCAGCACGCCGCCTCGCCCGAACACCGGCGTGGTGACGATGCCAGCGAGGATAGGCAGGCCCGGATCCGGGGTGGCCAGCAGCGACTTCACCACGCCGGTGGGCGGCGGCGCGGGAATGGCGTCGCCCTTGGCGTTGACCTTCCGCCAGTCGGCCAGCTTGGCCAGCATGTGGCGCAGCCGCTCCTCCGAGACCGTGGCGGCGACGGGCCGGCCCTCATCGTCCGGCGTGACCCAGCTGGGCAGCCCCCCGAGCCGGAACAGCCAAGGGGTGCGGTTGGAGGCGAGGACGGCGCTCCAGGCGCGATCGGTGGCGCGGCGGAGATTGCCCTCATCGGCGCGCAGCACCGGCAATGGCGCTGTGGGTTCCAGGAATCCCAGCGGCAGGTGGCGGCCGGTCTCGTCCTCGGCCGGTGGTGGCGGCGTGCCGGCACTGCGCAGGGCGGCGTCCACCAGGGCGGCGATGGCCTCGGGGCCATCCCGGCCCAGCATGTCGTTGAAGTCGTCGCCCTGCTGAGGCGGCACGGCGATGGCGGTGACGATGCCGTTGCGGCGAAGGCGGCCTGCCACAGCGTCCGCGGCGCGCATGCCGGCGCCGGAGGTGTCATGGTCGGCCAGGATGACAATGCGCCGGGCCTCGGGCGGCAGCTGCACCTGCTCGAGGCCGGAGGTGGAGAGCGTGGCCCAGACCGGCAGCCCTGGGCAGGCAGCCATGACGGCCAGGCCGGTCTCGATGCCCTCGCAGAGCCCGAGCACGCCGTGGGTGCCGATCGGCGCCAGGCGCACCGCGCCGCCACCCACCTTGCCCATCATCATGCGTGGCTTGGGGACATCGGCCTTTCGGACGGTGTCGCCATCCTGCTGGAGATAGGAGCGATGGAGCGCGATCACCTCGCCGGCGAGATCGCGAACCAAGCCGATCATCGCCAGGTAGCCGGCCTTGGTCTCGAAATTCGTCAGGTCGGGATGAAACAGGAGGTCGGCGCCGACCGGCACGGCCAGGCCGCGGCCCTGGAGGTAGTGCTCGGCGGGCGTGCCGGCGATCGGCACCGCATGCTCCCGCACGAAGCCGATCTCGTGCGTCATGTCGCGCTCGGGCTTGCGCGCCGGCGGTGGCTCCTGACGCACCGGTGCGTCGCCCGTCCAACCGACACGCGCCGCAGCCTCGGCGAACAGCAGCCGGCCCGAGAGGCCGGTGCCATGCTCCAGCGTGCTGAATGGCCCACCGCCCTGCGCGCCATCGAAGTCATGCCAGTCGCCGGCATGCTCGCCGGCCAGCATGATCACGCAGGATCCGGATTGGCGCGGCGGCGCGCCCTGGATGTTGGCGAGACGCCATTCATCGCCCTGGCGCCGCCCATTGGGGAACAGCCCGGGCACCCAAGCATGTGCCGTGTCGCGCAGGCGGGGGCCGATGGCGTCCAGGTCGTAGCGGAAGGATGGTGCCGGCGGCGCCGCGTCGTTCAGGTCAATCAAGGATCACCAACCCACGTTCGGCGCGCGTGATGGCGGTGTAGAGCCAGCGATTGCGGTCCTCGGCCGTGCGGCTCAGCCCGTCATCGTAGACGACGACATTCTCCCACTGGCTGCCCTGGGCCTTGTGGCAGGTGATGGCATAGCCCCAGCTGCTCTCGATCAGCCCACGCATCTCGCGGTAGTCGCGGGTCAGCCGCTCCCGGTCGTAGCGGACGTGGTCGTCGTAATGGCCCTTATAGAAGCGGTGCCGGCCAGAGATGGCGACGCCATCCTCGGTGGTGATGGTGGCCGAGAAGGCCAGGTCGCTCTCGTGCTGAATCTCCGCCAGCGACAGGAACATCCCGTTGACCAGACTCAGGTCATGGCGATTCTTGAGGCAGATGAGCTTCTCGTCCTGGCCCGCGGGATAGGGCGCTGGAAAGCCAGCGGCCTGCTTGATCTGGCTGTTGAGCCAGCGCCGCGTGTCGTTGCGGCCGCAGATGACCTGGCCGCCGCGCAACATCTGCTCGGGCCGCACCGCATTGCGCGGCAGCTTCCAGACATGCGCGTCATGCTCGCCGGGCGGGATGTCGATGCCCTGCCGCGCCATCGTGGCGAGGCGGATGATGGCGCTCTCGCCGGCCTGGCGGTGGATCTCGGTGAGCATGATGTCCGGCCTTGCCTCGGTGAAGGCGCCGGTGCCCTTGATCGGCGGCAGCTGGCCGGGATCGCCCAGCACCAGGATGGGTTTGCCAAAGGCCAGCAGATCGGCGGCCATCTCGGGGCCGACCATCGACACCTCGTCCAACACGACGAGGTCGGCATCACGCACGAGCGACTGCTCGTTCAGCAAGAAGGTCGGCTTGTGGATGTCCGCCAGCCGCAGCTGCAGCTTGCTGATCTGCATCTCGGCGAAGGCGCGCTCGGCAGGTCCCATGCGCCCGAGACCACGCTGCAGGTCGAGCAGGTCCCGCTCCACGCGGTCGATCTCCTCGGGCGTCGCCTCCGAGACGCGATAGATCAGGGAGTGGATGGTGGAGGCGGGGGTGCCCTTGCGCGTCATCACCAGCGCCGCCTTGCCGGTGAAGGCGGCGAAGAGAATGCGGCGGCGTGCCGCATCCTCCTCGTCACCGCTGGCAGCCACGTCGATGCCGATCGCCTGGATGGCGTAGGTGATGACGGTGCTCTTGCCGCTGCCGGCAAAGCCGAACAGGCGGAAGACCTGCTGTTGGTGCGTGCGGTTCTGAAACCAATCCACGATGGCGCGGATTGCATCGGCCTGCTGTGGGGATGGGGTGAAGCTCATGGCAGATCCCCGCCATTCACCTGGTAATCCTTGATCACGCCACCACGCGCGATATCGCCGACCTCGCACTCGCGGACGAAGACGCGGCGACCACCAGCGAGCGCACGCCAGTGGCCACGGCGAATGTGCCAACGGGGTGAGGCATGTGAGCCGCTCCGCTCAGCCAGCGCGGATGCGATGATGTGCGGCTGGATGTCGGCAACGCGATAGGTCCATCCGCGCACGCCATCCTTCGCAAAGGATCGCCGACGCAGTGGCGAGAGCTGCTGTTCGGCCAGGGGTGTGGGGATCGAAAGTAGTCCGAGCGCACGCCAGACCATGGAGGTAGCGGCCTCGAAGGTCGGCGCGTAGTGGTTCGGGTCCTGCTCCTTCGGGTGGCCCATGACTTCGGCCACACCGTTGGGCAGGAATTCCACTGCGGCCATCAGGTCGCTCCAGCAATTCCGCTCTGGGAGAAAGCGGAACAGGAAGCTATCGACCCCCGCCTCAGTGGCACGTGCATAGGAGGCGAGACATGCCTCGGGCTGTTCAGGATCCTGAAGTTCAAAGATGCAGTGAGGGTGCGGCAGCTTGAGTGTGCCGGCCAAATTGCTGGTGGCGAGCCGCTCGACATCGTCAGAGTCGAAGCGGCGACCATCTGGAAAGATGTAGATCGGGGCGGTCGCGACCTCCTTGGCATCGATCTCGCACCAGAAGCGATGCGCGTGACGAAGGACATGACGCTTCAAGCTGAAGGCAAGAGGCATCATGCGCGACGAAGTGACAGGCGTCATTGGACATGCTCCCAGCAGCGGGCCGCGTAGGGACAGAAGCGGCAGAGATAGAAGTCAGCGTGCGCGGCGATGCGGGGCGGCAACTCGCCATTCTCAGCAGCGCGCAGGATGTCGACCGCACGATCGGACAGGCGCTGCGCCTCGGCTGCGTCGAAGGGGATCACCTCGTGGTGCAGCGCCAGCGTGTCGCGGTTCAGCGCGGTGAGCAGCGCCACCTCGAGTTCGAGGTAGGCCATGTAGAGCTGCACCTGGGCGAAGTAGATCGGCTTGGACTGGCGCAGGCCGTGCTTGACCAGGTCGTTCCACGACTTCTGACCGAGCGCCTTGTGCTCCCAGAGCGACGGCCAGCGGATGCCGACATCGGGCCCGGCCACGATGACGCCGTCGGCGTGACCACGGAGCTTTCCGCCCGCGGCGGCAAAGCCAAATTGCTCGCCATCGGCACCGCGATCGCGCAGATCGAACCCGGCCAGGCGGAGCCACCGGATGGACAGCGTCTCGAACTGGTGCCCGGCGTCGAAGATGCGCAGGATGCCGCCGTCGAAGTCGCGGCCGGCATCCTTTGGCGCGTGGGACACCTCGTAGACCAGCTTTCGGGCGCAGGCCTCGCCGACGCGACTGCCGCCGAGATAGTCGCGTGGTCGCTGCCGCTGATTGCGGACTACCAGTGCGGCATCGACATGCGCGTTGATGCGCGCGGTGGTGTCCGTGCCGGTGTGCGCGGATCGCCCATAGACCAGGCCGGATTGGTGGTTGAGGTCGAGGATCATGGGGCGCTGGCCTTCCGCCGCCCCTTCACGGACGGGCTATCGTCGCCAGTCCGCGAACGGCAGTAGTTGAGAAAGCCAGGTGCGTTGAGATTCTCCTTCTGCGTCCCCCACCGCAAATTGCTGGCACGGTTGTTCACCGCGTTCTCATCGAGATGCATGACGACGGCGCCGTCGAATGGCGGCGGGCCGTGGAATGCTTCAGCGATAAGCCGCGCCACCTTCCATGTGCGTTCGCCGACGGTGGTGACGAAGCGCGCGTCGAGCTTGTTCCACACGCCAAAGGTCGGCGTGCCGCCATAGGGGCGCTCTCCGCCGTTCGGCATGGGGCCGCGATAGGGCGTGATCATCACGCGCCCCTCGCTGCTGGCCAGCACGCCAGGCAGGCTGGGAACATCGCGCCAGATTTCACCGGTGCTCATGGCAATGCTCCCTCAGCTAAAAGGAATCGGGTCGTCGAGCGGATCCCGCTCGGCGGCCTGGCGCTGCATCGATGCCTGAAAGCCGTCGACGCAGGCCTCGATGATGCGGTCGATCTCCACCGCGCTGCGGTCGTGGAACGGCGCCATGAGGTTCATCTCCACCAGCACTTCCGCGAGCGGCCGGCGCGCGTCCTTCACCGCGCGCTCCTCCATCTGCGTTTTGTCGATCACGCCGTTGGACCTGCGGGCCATCGCGCCGCCCGCCTCGCAGCACCGCATCGAGCAGAAGCGGTGATGCGGAAACTCGCCCAGCCGCATCTCGTGGATGTAGCCGAAGCCCTTCGCCTCCCGGCTGCAGAGCGCGCAGGTGAGGCGACGAACCTGGTCCTCAGGCGTGCAACCGCGCGCCGGTGACAGGGACTTGGCCGCAGCACGCGGCTGCGCCGGCCGCGTCCAGCGGCGACGGACCATCGGCGCATCACCCGTTCAGCCAGGCCGGGCCGCCGGCGGCGGGGGGTGCCGAACGCGGGGGCGGGGCAGACGGCGCGGCGGCCGGTGCTGCCCAGGAGGGCGACATTGGTGCGGCGGCCTGCGGCGCTGCCGTGCTGGCCCAGGCCGGGGCGGTAGGCACGGGAGCAGCTGCGGGCTTTGCTGCGCGTTGGCCGCTGGGCGAGGCCGGCACCGGCTCGCCCGCCATGATGCGCGCATATTCCGGCTCGCCCGGCAGCACCACGCGGTCGAGGCGGTTGCTGTCGCTGTAGCGCGGGTCATTCGCCGGCTCGACCCGGATCTTCGCGGCGAAGGTGATGCCCGACAGGTCGGACAAGCCGCGCAGGACCCGCTTCGCCTTGGCGGCCTCGCCCATATCCTGCGGGTCGAGACCCAGCGCGCTGTCGATCATGGCTCGGAAGGTCCCTTTCGAGATCTTCCAGGCGATGGACACGCCGTGCTCATCGACCTTGCCGCCGACCACCGTGAAGGTCTGCCAGAACTTGCGGCGGATGTGCGGGCCGGCAGCGACGGTGAATTCGCCGTCGACCATGGCGGTGTCACCGCCGCCACGGGATGCCTTCAGAAGGCCCCGGTCCGCCTCGCCCTGACCGTCCACGCCACCGGGGCGGATCACCATGGTCACCTTGGCAAAGGTGCCGTCCGGGATGAGGTCGGAGCCGCGCGGCAGCTCTGCGTCGTTCATGTCGTACATCGGTGCGCCTCTCGGGTTCGGGTCAGGCTGGGGATGGGGCGGGAGCGTTGATCTTGCGGAGCAGCGCGAGCAGATCCGGCGGCTCGGTCTCGTCGAGGCGCCCGGAGCGGTCCTTGGCCGGCAGCCCGAAGCGGTTGCCCGCCTGGCAGACCAGCCGGCGTTCCGTGCCGCGCTGAGGGTCGTGGACCAGCGCGCCGTCGCCATCGCGGGAGAACAGCGAGAGGGTGATGACCTGATCGACGATGCCGGGGAGTTCGCGGCCGGCCTTGCCGCCCTCCATCTGCGGCTGCCAGGTGACGCGGCCGAAGTCGTCGGTGTGCTTCTCCAGGATGCCGACCAGGATCACCGTCTTGCCTGGCGCGTGCTGGAGGTGCTTCAGCAGGCCAATGACCTCGCGCCCGAGCAGCCCATAGGCGCCGCGGGTGTCCGGCTTACCGGTCTTGTCCGAGAAGGCCTCGGGCTGCTTCTTCGCCCAGACCATGGCCTGGCGCGTCAGATCGGTGATGCTGTCGACGAAGATGATCGACTTGCGGGCGAGCATCGCGACGAGGTCGGGATGCTGCGCGGCGTAGTGGGCGTAGTGCTCGTTCGAGAAGAAGGCGGTGGGCGGGGCGGCAGGGTTCGGGCCGCCGATCAGGGAGGCGAGAACCACCATGTCCTCGAAGCACCGGACGGGGATGCTGTCGCCGCGCCAGTCCTGCACGGACTTCATGCCGGCCTCGAGGTCGAGGAAGGCCGTCTCGACGTCGGGCAATGCCTTGACCAGCGTGGTCTTGCCCGACCCGCTCTCGCCGACGATGACCATGGTGGTCTTGTTCGCGGCGGCGGAGAGCCGGTCGTCGGCCGTGACGATGCGGAGCGCCATCAGCGGCCTGCCCGCACTGGGATGATTCCACCGGCATGCGGGCTGTCGCACAGCGCGGTCTCGGACAGGATGGCCAAGCGATAGGTGGCGCGGCCGGTGCGGACCGTGCGGGCCGGCTCGAAGGCGGCGCGGATACGCTCCGGCCAGGCGGTGTAAGCCCGCTCCGAGACCTTGAGGCTGACCTCGACATACTGGCCGGGATCCTCGCCGCCGGCGCGGATCTGTTCGGACAGCGCGGCGAGCCGCGTGTGGTCCCATTCCACCCGCTTGGGTAGATCGACCGCGATCTCCACGGCGCCGTCCTGGAAGCGGACCGTGCCAGTGTCCTTCCCGGCCGCGGCACGTGCGCCGACGGCACGCTGCTCGTAGCGCAGCGCAATCGCGGCCTCGATCCAGTCCTGCATGCGCTTGGCGGCATCCAGTGCCTCGCGCGCATCGGTCTGCAGCAGCGCCAGATGCTCGGCGGGAAGCGCGATGACGTCGCTCACCGGCATGTGGCGCAGTGCGTCGAGGGTGGGGCGGTTGGTGCGGGGCGCGTCCATCACGCGGCCTCCGCGAGCAGCAGGGGCAGGATGGACGACGCATAGCGACGCGGCCGGCGCCGGGCGACGAGGATGTAGGCGTAGTCCTCGTAGCCGTGGCGGCGCTGCACGATATCCGCCAGGCCGAGCTCGGCCAGCTTCCAGGCGCGGGCCGCCAGGCGCTGCAGCGCGGTGCGCTCCGGCTCGGGCAGGCACTGCAACTGCGGGCAGACCTGTCGGGCGAGTGCGCCGCGGTGGTAGGTGATGCTGTCGCCAGGTGCTGCGGCGCCCAGCCAGGTGCAGAGCGACGCCTCGGTGAGAGGCTTCGCCACTGCGCGGATGTCGGGGATGGGTTTGTCCATGACCACTATTACTCAGCCACCTCGAAATCCGTATCAGGCGGCAGAGGGGATGCCGGCGGCGAGCAGCCGCAGGCGCATTTCCCGGATGCGGCGATAGATGCGCATGCGCGGCATCGTCTTCTGCTCGCCGAATTCATGCGGCGTGTGCTCGCTGAGGGCGGCACAGAGGGGATAGTCCTCGGGGGCAATCGCGCTGGCCGCGCGCTCCAAGTCGAGGCGGCGCTCCAGCGCCGCGATGGCATCCGTGGATTGGCCGCACCACGCGGCGTAGCCATCGGCCTCGCCGATGGTGTCGCCGAGCGTCAGCCCCTCGGTGTTCGGCAGCGCATCGTCGAGGGAGCGGGGATGGCGGGCGGCGCGCTCAGCCGTGACGCGGCGAGCGATGCGGGTCCCGGCATGGCGAAAGCACACCATGGCAAAGGCCGGGAGGTCAGCTTTGCTCGGATCGAACGCTGGCAGCCGCGCCAGAAAATCCAGCAGGAGATCCTGGCGCAGATCCTCCCGCTCGTGGTCGGGCAGATGCAGGGTGCGGCAGAGGCGCTTCGCCTCCTTCGCGGCCAGGCAATGAATCGGGGTGAGATCGGGAAGGCGAGGCGATTGGGCCATGGGCGGGTCCATCCATCGTGTTGCGATGGCGGACCTTCGCGCCGATGGCCGGGGCGGGCCTCTCGGCTTCCTCCCGAAACCTCTCGGCTTCCTCTCGGCGGCTGGCGCCTACCTGATCAGAACCCGGATGGTCGGTGTTACAAGGCGATATCCGTGGCCTCGGACTGCGGCGATCAGCCGCTTTCCCTCGGCACGAGGCATGCCCCTCGCATCGCAGAGGGCGCCACGGATGCGGCTGACGGACTTCTCCAGCTGCTCGTCGCCAACTGGTGCATCGGCATCGTCCCTGCCCACGAGCGCGCGATACAGATCGTCCCGGGTCGCCAGGGATCCGCCATCATCGGCTTCGCGGGCCAGGATGTTCAGTACCCGAGCGTCTCGTGGTTCCAACGGCAATGCCCGGCCGCCATACGCAGAGGTGAACGCCAGCGGACTCACCTCGAGCACGTCGGGGTCGGACGTAACCGTGACCATCAGCAGCCGGTTCAGATCCACCCGCACCGGCCTGGTCGGCTCGCTCGGCATGAACGCTTCGTCGGGGGGCACGACATCGATGCCGCGCTCCGCGAGCGCGGCGATGTCGACGGCCGATTTCATGTTGGCGATCAGCGTGATGTGCGCCGATCTGTCCAAGGCCTTCAGCCGATCGAAGACGCCAGCGCCGCGCACAGCCGAGGATGAAGTCGCCAGCAGCAGCACCCGGCCGCCCGCCAGGCGCCCCAAACGCCAAAGGCAAGGCGCGACCTGTTCAGGCCGGTCATCCAGCGCGGCGGCACGACCCACCAATTCGGTCAAGCGGGACAGCGAGATCTGGAAAAGCTGAAGGTCGCCTGGATCGAGGGCCTCGTCGTCCTCGCGGGAGAGGGGGCAAATGGCGAATGGTGCGCTGTCGATCCATCGGACGCGGCGCTCCTCCGCGCCGCAACTGCAGGTGGCACAGGGATCCCAGGTGTCGAGCACTCTTCGATGCAGGACCACGCCGAGCGCCAGCAACTGCTGGAAAGCGCTGGCAGCAGCAGGCGAGAGGTTGGGGACGCCCAGCAGATAGGCCGGATCGCCGCCTTCACTCTGCCGCAAGAGCAGTACGGGCAGGCTCTCGTTCACACAGCATCTCGTTCATGGCGAGCAGCGTCATGACGCGCCGCTGGTGGCGTTCTCTCGGAAAGCTCAGCATGTCGCTGGGCTTGATCTTGACGGTGATAACGGGAGGCCGCGGGCCTTCCACCTTTAGCGTGATCTTGAAGATCAGGTGGGCAAGGCGCCAGGTGCCGGACTGGAAGCTGATTTCCGGGCGGCTTTCGTGCAGCGCCTGCAACGCATTACCATCGGCCTCACGCGCGATCAGCGAGCGAATGACCTTCTCGCGGCCACCCTTGCCGACCGCCACCTTGTTGGCCTGTGCCTCATAGATCTGGATCCCGGCGATGCCAACGTCGTGCCCATGCCGGAACTGAAATGCAGCGCCAGCCCGCTCTACGGCCTGCAACGTGTAGAGGCGCCGCGACGCCGCGGCGCTGAACAGCCCCGGGTTATCGAGGATGACCTCCGCGAAGGCCTTGGCCAAGGCGGCACGGCTGGCCTTGCTACAGCCCCAGATCCTTAGTCGGCCGTCCATCGCAGAATAGGCCAGCACGGCATTGTCGATCTCGCGGAAGCTGCGGATGCGCTTGCGCCGGCCTTCCAGGACCTCGGTGATGGTGAGCACCGCGCCATGACGGATGGAGACCTTCACATCGTCCCCATCGTGATACGCGAGCGCTTCGCAGAACTCATCGCGGAGCTCGGCCTGGAAGATCGCGCGGGCATGCGCCTCGAGCGTGCGCAGACGATCATCGCTGAGATCGGCCGGAATGCCCTCTTCCGGCGCCACAAATTCCATGACCGCCTGCGGCTGGAGAAAGGCCAGGCCGTTCTCGGCGCCCTCAAAGACTTCCGGTTGGTGGATGAAGGCGCGGAGGGCGAGGCTGCGCGTGCCGGTCTTCGCCAGGAGTGCGGCTGGCAGAAGTTCGACACCGCGGCGCCGCGCCTCCTGCAGCAGGGCTTCCTGGCCGACCGGCTTCCCGAGGCGCTCGATTCGGTGCAGGTCCGCCGTCAGGCTTTCCGGGATTTCCTCCTTGGGCGTCTGGAGGAGATAGGCGTTCACCGCCGTCCTGCCCTGATCGGGTGACGTCTCAAGCAGCGACAAGTCGAGCCGTTCCGGCGTAATGCCATACCGCTCAAAGAAGGCGTGCAGGAGACCAGCCTCAACGGTTCGGAGGAACCGTTGGCCGGCGAAGCGCTGGAAATCGTCCTTGCTCATTACGTAACGGCCCGGTGATGAGTTCACTCTCCGTTCTATCAACCAGAGCGGGTGAAAGTCGAATCCAATCTGCATCTTCGGCGTGATACGGATTGTCCGATGGGTGAGTAATGGGAGGGGGTGGCACGCATCCCCCCCTCGACCTCCGGCAACCCCCAGCTTCCGCCCCACCTCCGCGAGGTGTGCAGCATCCTTGCTGCCGGCCTGGTGCGGCTGCGCAGCCGCGTTGCCGAGGATGAAGCGCGCGATGCCGAGATAGCTCGGGGGGTGGGAGACGTTCCCCTACACTCCACCGCCAGGCAGCGCCTGCATGCGAACCCCAACAGGAAGGGACTCGCATGACCAGACGATCCACCGCCGCGTCCGCGCCGGCACCCACCATCCCGAAGATCCCGCCCACGCAGGTGCTGAGTCGCCTCGCCGCGCTGCAGGCGGCGCCCACCGCCACGCTGAAGGACCAATGGCGGGAGCTGTTCGGCAAGGAGCCGCCGCCCTGGAACCGGGCCTACATCCAGAGCCGGCTGGCGTATCGCATCCAGGAGCTCGCGTATGGCGGGCTGAAGCCCGAGACCGTCGATCGGCTGGTGGCGCTGGGCGAGCAGTTAGACGGCGGCAACGTCGTCCTGCGCCGCATCCGCGCCGACAGCCGCCCGCTGGCCGGCACGCGTCTGATCCGGGAATGGCAGGGCGTGCAACACGTGGTCACCGTCCGCGTCAACGACTTTGAATTTGAGGGTCGGCCGTACAAGTCGCTCTCAGCCATCGCGCGCCACATCACCGGCACGCGCTGGAACGGCTTGACGTTCTTCGGGCTGCGCGCGCGGGGTGATGCATGAGCCGCCGCGCCCGCATCGAGCCGGCCATGCCGGCGACGACCAAGAAGCTGCGTTGCGCCGTCTACACGCGCAAATCCACGGACGAGGGGCTGGAGAAGGAGTTTAATACCCTCGATGCACAGCGCGATGCCTGCGAGGCGTACATCGCCAGCCAACGCGCCGAGGGGTGGGTGCTGGTGCGCGACCGCTACGACGACGGCGGCTTCTCTGGCGGGACCCTGGAGCGGCCGGCGCTGCAGCGCCTGCTGCGCGACATTCAGGCCGATCTGGTCGACGTCATCGTGGTCTACAAGATCGACAGGCTCAGCCGCTCGCTGATGGATTTCGCCAAGCTGGTGGAGGTGATGGACGCGCATGGCGTGACCTTCGTGTCCGTCACGCAGTCGTTCAACACGACCACGAGCATGGGGCGGCTGACGCTGAACATCCTGCTCAGCTTCGCCCAATTCGAAAGAGAGGTCATTGGCGAGCGGATCCGCGACAAATTCGCGGCCTCCCGCGCCCGCGGCATGTGGATGGGAGGCAAGGTACCTCTCGGCTACGACGTGATCGCCAGGAAACTGGTGGTGAATGAGGACGAGGCGGCGCGGGTGCGCCGGGTGTTCGAGATCTTCGCGGAGACGGGATCCGGCATCGAGACCGTCGCCCGCCTCCGGGCGGAGGGCGCTACCAGCAAGGCGGGCCGGCCGCTGGACAAGGGTGACGTCTACAAGCTGCTGAGCAACCGCACCTATGTCGGCGAGGCCGCGCACAAGGGGCAGGTCTATCCCGGCGAGCACCAGGGCATCGTGCCGCGGGAGCTCTGGGATCGGGCGCATGCCGTGCTGCAGATCAGCCCTCGGGTCCGCGCCAACCAGAATCGGGCGCAGACGCCGGCGCTGCTGAAGGGTCTGATCTTTGGGGTAGATGGACGGGCGCTGTCGCCGACCCACGCCAGGAAGAGCGGCCGCCTCTATCGCTACTACGTGGCCCAGCGCGTGCTGAAGGGCGACGCCGCCGGCGACGACACCATCGTGCGCCGGGTATCGGCGGCGGAGATCGAGGCGGCGGTAGTGGAGCAGGTGCGGGCGCTGCTGCGCCAACCGGAGATCGTGGTCGGCACCTGGCGTGCGGCGCGCAGGGAGGCGCCCGACCTGACCGAGGACGAGACGCAGGATGCGCTACATCGGCTGGACCCGCTGTGGGAGCATCTCTTCCCCGCGGAGCAGGCGCGGATTGTGCGGTCGCTGGTGGAGCGGGTGATAGTCGGCCCGGCTGGCGCTGACATTCGACTGCGGCTGGAAGGGCTCGGCGGGCTCGTCCGCGACCTCGGCGCCATCCGGCCGGATGCCCTAAGGGTGGCAGCATGACGGCCGCGACCAGCATCACGGTCCGGGTGCCGCTGGCGATCCGCCACCGGCCAGGCCGGAAGACCGTCGTGACACCGATGACCGATGGCGTGGCGCCGGTCACAACAAGGGCCGACCCCACGCTGGTGAAGGCGCTGGCCAGGGGGTTCCGATATCAGCGGATGCTCGACGAGGGGCGCTACGCGTCCATCACCGAGATGGCCGTCGCCGAGCGCCTCGAGCGCGGCTACCTGAGCAGCCTTCTCCGCCTGACCCTCCTGGCCCCGGACATCGTCACGGCAATCCTGGACGGACGGCAGCCGGAGTGCATGACGCTGACGATGCTGATGCGGCCATCCCCAGTCTGTTGGGAGCAGCAGTGGCCAGGATTAAGGCCGATTGCCAGAACGCCATAACACGACCGGGGCTTTGGCTTGTGCGAGCAGTATGTCCGCGTTTTCGGCATTACGAAATACAAACATTCATTCGGCGCCCGGCAACAGGGAAAGTCCAAGTTCTTTCAAGAAGGCGTTGTGCCTCGAAGTCGCGTCCCGGATCTGTTTCTGAATCTCAAACAGCTCGCCCTGAGTGGCCGGCAGATCGATCTCTTCCTCGCCCACAGCGGTGCTGATGTAACGAGAGATGTTGAGGTTGTACCCCTCCTCAGCAATACGTTCCAAGCTCACACGCTTGGAATATCGGTCTTCTTCCTTGCGGAATTGGTAGGTCGTGACGATTTTGCCAATGTGATCTGGCGTTCCGTTCTTACCATCTCCCAATTTGTTTTGACGCTTGTCTTTTAGAAAATTCTCAGCCGCGTTGATAAAAAGTACGTCGTCCGGCTTCTTGCACTTCTTCAAAACAAGGATGCATACCGGGATACCCGTCGAATAGAAAAGGTTCGCCGGAAGGCCGATGACCGTGTCGATGTGGCCATCCTTCAACAGCTTGGTTCGGATGCGCTCCTCTGCCCCTCCTCGGAACAGCACGCCATGAGGAAGGATGATGGCCATGACGCCCTCATCCTTCAGATAGTGGAAGCCGTGCAGCAAGAAGGCGAAATCCGCGGCTGACTTGGGGGCCAGCCCGTAGTTCTTGAACCGCACATCGTCGCCCATCGCCTCAGTCGGTTCCCAGCGCAAGCTGAAGGGCGGGTTGGCCACGACGGCATCGAAGGAGGGCTTCTTGGCAGGATTCAACTCGCGCAGGATGTCCCAGTCATTGGTCAGCGTGTCGCCGTGATAGATTTCAAATTCCGTGTCCTTCACGCCGTGCAACAGCATGTTCATACGGGCGAGGTTGTAGGTGGTGATGTTCTTTTCCTGCCCGTAGATTCTACCGATGCCGTGCGGCCCCATGCGCTTGCGCACGTTCAGCAGCAGCGAACCGGAGCCGCACGCAAAGTCGAGCACGCTGGCGAGCCGTTCTTTCTTTCCGGTTGCGGGCTCCTGGCTGTCCAGGGTCACGATCGCGGAAAGGATGTCTGATACCTGCTGGGGGGTATAGAACTCGCCCGCCTTCTTGCCCGAGCCGGCCGCAAATTGGCCAATCAGATATTCGTAGGCGTCGCCCAGCGCATCCACATCGGACGAGAAATCGGCGAGCCCTTTGGCGATCTCAGTAATGATGGTGCAGAGTTTGGCGTTGCGATCAGCGTATGTCCGGCCGAGCTTGTCAGAGCCAAGATTGATTTCCGAGAAAAGGCCGCCGAACGTGCTCTGGAACGACTCGTTTTCGATGTATTTGAAGCCGGCCTGCAGGGTGTTCAGCAGCTCGTCGTTCTGGGTGCGCGCCATATGGGCGATGCTGGTCCAGAGGTGTTCCGGCTTGATGACGTAGTGCGCCTTGAGGCGCATCTGCTTCTCAAAAGCCACCACATCATCGGGGTTCTCCGCGTACCAAACAGAAAGGGGCGAGCGCCCGCCATTGCCGATCGCGTTGGGATCTGGGTAGTCGCGCCCGAGCTCCTTCTTCGCGGCCATCTCGTAATTGTCAGAGAGGTAGCGCAGGAAGAGGAAAGACAGCATGTAGTCGCGAAAATCGTCCGCATTCATCGCGCCACGCAGTGTATCAGCGATGTTCCAGAGCGTTCTGCCCAGCTGCTTTTGATTGTGGTCGTTCATTGTGCGGGTGCTTCCTCAGCGGCGGGCGCCAGCGCCAGGGCCGCGGTCTGGGCGGCGACAACGCCTGGCAGGGCGAACTCAAACCGCGTGATGAACTGGCTCAGGATACGCCGGAAGAGTGCCTTGTTATCCTCACCCATTTCCGTGGGTTCATGGATGGCATAGGCGCCGTGGCTCAGCAGGTTCAGGGCACGGTTGAACAGCGCCCGGTCTTCCTCGTTGTCGAGCGTCTTCAGGCAGAACGCCATGCTCGGATGCCCGAAGAAAGAGGCCGTCTTCTCCATGACGCTGCGTAAGGCATTGAAATGGAAGGTGTAGAGCTTTCCCTTGTTGGGATCGGCGGCGCGCTGCAATTCAGCCAAAGTGGCGACGTGGTGGAAGAAGGGCGTGTCCTCGGTGGCCTGAAGCGTGTAGGTGCCGTCGCCACCTGGGCGATGCAGGAAACAGCGCTTGTGGGTGATCTTTGGCTCGCCGTCGATCCGTCTGCTGACTTCGTTGCACATCACGTTGAAGAACAAGGAGTGATGCGAGGAGAAGATCACCTTGATTGGCGCCGGCGCGCCCGCGCCGTCTTTCCGGGTCGCCGCCCGGCGGAGGAGCTTCGCCAGATCGCAGGCGACTGAGATCGCGTTGTTGTCATCCAGCGACGAGATTGGATCGTCGATGTAGAGATACTTTTTGCCCTGATAGGATTCATGCCCGTCCAGCATGCGCTCGCAGATCGCCATGAACACACACCAGATGAAGATGTTTTGTTCGCCGCGCGACACCTTGATGTTGCGCACGCCGTCCTTCCGAAAGCTCACGAAATCCGGCTTTGAGACGGTCTCTTTGCCCTGCTCGACATCCCTGTAGGTGAAGTCGAACTCGAAATCGGCGTATCGAAAGAGATATTGGGCGATCGTTTCGTCCAACGCGAGCTCGGTCATCGCGTTGAAGAAGGACGACTTCTCGTTCAGCTGAAGACGACGGACGCTGTCGCCCTCAAGGTCGTTTTCCCAGACGAACAGATCCTCGGTGAAGGCGTTGAAATAGAGGGTGTCTGGGGTCGCGGTCGGGTTCTTCTTGGTCTTGCGCTTGCCCGCGTCTTTGAATTCCATCGACAGGCGCGTCTTGCCAGTGCGGTTGTAGGCGTAAAGCAGCACGAGATCGGCGTCGTTCAGATCATCCCGCAACCGGGTCACAAGTTTGGCCAGGCTCTGATACGTCCGGATGCCGCTCATGCGTCATCGTCCTCGACCAAGGGGAAAAGCTGTTGCATCAGCCCTTTCTTATGGGTCTTGAGGGTGTCGAGCTTCTGGCTCTCGGAGGTGATGAGGTCGTCGAGAGAGCCGAGGCAGTCGGCGATGCGCTGTTGCTCCGCAACCTTGGGAAATTTCACGGGTATCGCTTCAATCGCCGATTTATTCACCGCTGGGACTACCCCGCCGGCATGATCGATCAGAGATATCTGCTCCATCGTCAAATAAATGAAGAAGTCGGTCGCTCTTACTTTGATCGACTTCACACCCGCTGCGTTGTTATCAATTAGGCACGGAGTTGTAGTGATAGCTCTCTTATCGGAACGGATCGCCTCACCGATCTTGGCAAATACAGTCGTTCCTGCTGGGATCAGCTTAGCCCTCAATTCTTTCAGATGGTTCTCATTGACGTAGTTTGCCGAGCTCTCGATGAATGTCCTGCCTACACTCAAGGATCTCGAAATATCGCTCACCTTGTAGAAGGGATAATCACCGGTCTTCAGACCTTGGAGCCTTTCAGGAAAACCGTAACCTTGCAGCACGGTCCCGATATCAGAGATAGTGCCTTCCTCCCACTCACCAGAGCTTTCAAACTCGGGGAAGCGGAGGCGGGGTTCGGTTTCGCCTTCCTTGGGGAAAAGCTGCTGCATCAGGCCCTTCCTGTGGGCCTTGAGCGCCTCCACCTTCCGTCGCTGCGCCTCAATCAGCGCGTCCGCAGAAGCCAGGCAGTCTGCGATCTTTTGTTGTTCGCCCGTTTTGGCGTTAGGAAAGGGGACTAGTTTTTCCTTCAGTATAGAGTAGTGCCTTTTGTATTCTTCAGTAACGACCGGTCGATAGTTGAGGTATTGGTATAGAAAATACGTTTCCACCTTTGGGCGGCAGCTAAGTATCTTGATGCCATCGGCGCCTTGAGCGAAAGGACGGTCGATAAGCTTCAGAATACAAGTGTGATCTCCAAAAACGATGAGCGGGAGCCCGTCTTGAATCAAAGCAGCATGGTCGCTAGTCCAACCGCAGATGTCCAATTTAGATTGGTCAATAATCGGAAATTGGCCGCTGGGGGCGTAGTGCGAAGTTGGCAATTTCTTAGGCGGAGTGACCGTCTCAACTAGTTTGTCGACCTTCTCAATTTTCCAACCTGCCGCCCCTTCGAACTTCGGAAAGCGCCGCTTCGGCGTCACCGTCGAGTTACTGTCATCCTCAGCAGTAAGGGATATTGACCTAGTGTTCATAAGCACTCAACCCCGAAACATCGCGGCCACCGGCACGCTTCATTAGCAGCGGCATCAGGTCGGCCATCAGGTCCAGTTCCTTCACCCGCCGCGCCTTCCAGTTTAGACCAAGGGGCTCCATTAGATCGGTCAGTGCCTCGCCATCAAAAATCATCCGCCGCAGGATGCCATCGACGAAGCCATGAAGCGCCTCGGCGGCAAGGCCGTGCTTGCCCGCAATGCCCGCCAGCTCAGCCGCGTTCTTCTCGGCCTTGAAGCGGCTATAGCCCTCGCGGATAGCCTTCTCGCTCAGACCCTCACCCGCCTTCAGCGTGGCGATGTAGGCGGCGATGTCCTCACGCTCGTCCATGAACTTGGCGTCGGACTGGATCAGGCCGATCAGCTCCTCACGGCTCATCTTCTGCTTGCCGGGTGTCGCCTCGGAATAGCGAGCGATCAGACCCATGATGTAATCATAGTCGATGACGGCCGAGGCGAAGAGGACGAACTCGAAGTCCAGTTGGTCGGCGTCCTGGCTAGGCTTGTCCGCGTCCTTGCCCTGCTGGGCCCGCAGGCGCTGGGCCGCTTCCAGGTAGGCGCCGCGGAAGCCAAGAAGATTGTCGCGCGGCAGCACCTGCTCGATCGCTGCGGCGTTTTCCGGGGTCAAGTCTGTGTACTGGTCAAGCTGGGTCTTGAGCCGCTGGACCTCCTTGAAATGCTCGATGAACGCTGCGCGGGCCGCGTCGCCCTTCAGGTTGGGCACGGCTTCGGGCGCACAATCGAGCCCCTGCGACTTCATGAAGGCATCGAGCTTCTGCACCGCAGTTTCCAGTTTCTGGATGACCACGGGAGCCTTGTCCACCAGCCAGATTTCCCGGGCCTTTTCGGCAGCCGCCTCGCCTGAGAAAAGGGCGATGGCGGCATCGACGGCCCCCTGCTGCTGGCGGAAGTCGAGGATGTTGCCATAGGGCTTGGTGGCGTTCAGCACTCGGTTGGTGCGCGAGAAGGCCTGGATCAGGCCGTGATGCTTCAGGTTCTTGTCGACGTAAAGGGTGTTCAGGAACTTCGAGTCAAAGCCGGTCAGCAGCATGTCCACCACGATCGTGATGTCGATCTTGTGGCGCGGCAGATTGGGGTAAGCCTTGCGTAGGTCGGAATTCGGCCATTGCTGGTCTTTGATACGCTTCTGAACGTCCTGATAATAAAGGTCGAATTCCCCGATCTTGTGGTTGGTGCCGTAGTGGGTGTTGTAGTCCGCGAGGATGGCCTTCAGGGCCTCCTTCTTCTTCTCCGGCTCAACCGCGTTGTCTTCCTTCTCCTGCGGCAGGTCTTCCTGGATCTGCTTGACATCAGGATTGCCCTCGGCGGGCGGAGAGAAGACGCAGGCGATGTTCAGCGGGCGGAAGCTGGGATCGGCCGCCAGCTTCTCGGCCTGCATTGTCTTGAAATGGGAGTGATACTCGATGGCGTCATTGATCGAAGATGTTGCGAGCAGGGCGTTGAACCGACGCTGACCGGTGGCTTGGTCATGCTTGGAGAGGATCGCCTCGATCACCGCCCGCTTGGCCAGAGGTTCACCCGGCTTGGGTAGGGTTTTGCCCTGCGGCTTGAAATAGTCGACGTGGAACCGGAGGACGTTGCCGTCTTCGATGGCATGCGTGATGGTGTAGGTGTGAAGGCGCTGCTGGAAGAGATCTTCCGTCGTCTTCAAGCTGGCTTGCGTGTCCTCGATCTTCTGCTGGGCGGCGTTCTGATCGAAGATCGGCGTTCCCGTGAAGCCGAAAAGCTGGGCGCGCGGGAAGAACTCCTTGATAGCCCTGTGGTTCTCGCCGAACTGCGACCGGTGGCATTCGTCGAAGATGAAGGCGATGCGCTTGTCGCGTAGCGGTTCCAGCTGTTCCTTGAAGCTCTTCTTGCCGTCCTTCTTCTGCTGCTTGTTGCGCTTGCTGTTTTCGTCCAGCGCGAGGCCCAGCTTCTGGATCGTGCAGACGATGACCTTGTCAGCGTAGTCGTCGGAGACGAGGCGACGAACGAGGGAGGCGGTGTTGGTGTTTTCCTCGACGCAGCCTTCCTGGAACTTGTTGAACTCCTCGCGCGTCTGCCGATCCAGATCCTTGCGGTCCACAACGAAGAGGCACTTCTCAATGTCCGGATTGTCCTTGAGGAGCGTTGACGCCTTGAACGACGTGAGCGTCTTGCCGCTGCCGGTCGTGTGCCAGACGTAGCCATTGCCGCAATCTTGCGCGATGGAGTCGACAATCGCCTTCACGGCGTAGACCTGATACGGACGCATCATTAGGAGCTTCTGCTCACTTGCGACCAGAACCATGTAACGGCTGATGGTCTGGCCGAGCGTGCACTTGACGAGAAAGGTCTCAGCGAAGCTATCGAGATGGACAACCTTCTTGTTGTCTACATCGGCAAACTCGTAGACCGGCAGAAAGCGCTCCTCGGCATTGAAGGCGAAATGGCGTGCATTGTTGTTCGCGAAATAGAACGTCCGATCGCGGTTGCTGACGATGAACAGCTGCAGAAAGCACAGGATTGTTTTTGTATAGCCGTTTCCCTGGTCGTTCTTGTATTCGACGATCTGCTCCATGGCGCGACGCGGGCTTATGCCGAGAGTCTTCAGTTCGATCTGAACGACCGGCACCCCGTTGATCAGGAGAATGACGTCATAGCGATGGTGGCTGTTGTCCGTGTTGACACGGAGCTGGTTGACCACCTCGAAGGAATTCTTGCACCAGTCCCTGATGTTGACGAGCGTGTAGTTGAGCGGTGTGCCGTCATCACGAATGAAGCTATTGCGCTCGCGAAGCGTTCGAGCAGCGGTGAACACGTCAGGAGTGACGA
This sequence comes from Roseomonas sp. CECT 9278, assembly GCF_918698155.1. Taxonomy (GTDB): domain Bacteria; phylum Pseudomonadota; class Alphaproteobacteria; order Acetobacterales; family Acetobacteraceae; genus Neoroseomonas. Next base: position 4,871 of record NZ_CAKKLX010000001.1, on the reverse strand, counting down.
TTTCGTCTATGAGCCTCTGAAATTCGCCGTCGGTCAGAGTGACACGATTCAGGCTTTCGAATTTTTCACGGAAGTTTCGCTCCAGTGTGGCGCGATCTCGGATGTCGGGACGGCATTCGTACTTGAGGTCCTTCAGTTTTGAGACCAAGGCCTCCTCAAGATCGCGTTCGGTTTTAGTCGCTGTCATCGATGCGGATCAGTTCTTTTCAACACCATTTGGATCGGCCGTTTTGCTCTTGGTGATTTTTATACTGTCGTCCACAACGTCGTGGCTTTTCAGTTTCGTGTATTCTTCAACTGACATCACTACCACGACTGGCCGACCATGCTTGGCGACCAACACCGGTGCGGCGCGAGCCAAGTCGATCAAACGCCCAAAGCCGTACTTCGCCTCCTTTGCCGACATGCTCTGCATGGCGTAGCCCCATCCCGATCAGTGGTTAGTTTTGGCCATTTTGGCCTGTCCATCAAGGTGGTTGTGGGCCGCTTCCGCATTGATACGGGGATTAGCAGTTCCGCGCTGCGCAGGCCCCTGCTGGTAAGGCAGCGAGAGAAGCCGAGACAGACAGCTTCGAGCTTGGAAGCGCCGGTCACCATGCCGAGAACCTCGCGCCGGCCGTCGTTGTCGAGGTTGACGGAGACCAGAACGCTGCGATCGCTGGGTGGTATGGCGCGGGTCGGCTCGGGCCCGGGCGGCGGTGCTCCGCACAACCTCGACGGTGCGGGCGGCTCGATTGACGGTGACCGGTGCGGCCAGGCTGCGGCAGGCGGTGATCGACTGCCCATCGGTGGACAGTCGATCCGACGCAACGTCGGGATCCCGCCCAAGGCTGGGCCCTGCCTGTTCAATCGGGCCAGTTATGGAGGTGGTGCTTCCCATGCGCCGCTACGGCGCGACCTGCTCAACAGGCTGCCAGTGCGCCATGTGAATTGGACCTACTGAGAAGGGTCGAGGCCTACCCAAAGGGATTCGCGTACCGAGGAGTCACCGGTACCCGGTCTGCTTGTGGAATGGCCCCAAGCTCAGCGCAAAGAAAAGATTATAAGATCAATAGGATAAAGCTTGAGGGTTAAATCGGGTTACCCCCGAGCTTCGGAGATTTTCGGGCCTCCGGAGAGCGATTTCCGGGGTCGTTGCGTTCTCCAACCCTCAAGCCGGCGCGGCAAAACCCCAGGAAACCTGCGGTTCACGGCGCTGCCTGGCAGCAAGAAATGTGAGGTTGGAAAACCGACTGGAGCGGGCGAAGGGATTCGAACCCTCGACCCCGACCTTGGCAAGGTCGTGCTCTACCCCTGAGCTACGCCCGCGCTCCGAGCGGGCCGGGCTAATCGCATGGCTCGCCGGCGAATGCAACCCACCCCGCGCAGGAATCCTCGCCGATCGCCCCGCCGACCGCCGGCGCACGCCACATCCCTGGCCACCGGCCCGGGGCCGCCATCGCGCGCCGCACCGAAAGCCCCTCGACACCTGCGCCTCGCTGGCGCGATCCTTGCGCCAACGGCATCGCCCCGGGAGGATCACGACATGTACCGCCGCACCGCGCTCGGCCTTGCCGCCGGCGCCCTCACGCTGCCAGCCCGCCCGTCCGCCGCGCAGAACCTCGATCGCCCGGTGCGATTCGTCGTCCCCTTCGCCCCCGGCGGCACCTCCGACATCCTGGCCCGCATCCTTGCCCCGGACCTGACCCGCGCCTTCGGCCAGAACGTCGTGGTGGAAAACCGCACCGGCGCCGGCGGCAACATCGGCGCCGACCTCGTGGCGAAATCCCCGCCCGATGGCCACACCCTGCTGATCATCGACGTCTCGACGCTGGCGACGGCGCCCTCGCTCTATTCGCGCCTGCCATTCGACCTGAAGCGCGACCTCGCACCCGTCACGATGCTGATCTACGCACCCTACATCCTGGCCGTGCATCCCTCGGTGCCGGCGCGCAACGCGGCCGAGCTCGTCGCCTTTGCCAAGGCCAATCCGCAGCGCCTGAATATCGGCCATGCCGGCATCGGCGTGGGCAATCACCTGACCGGGCTGCTCGTGGCACAGCATTGGGGCGCGGACCTCACGCAGGTCCCCTACCGCGGCGGCGCCGCGGCGCTGACCGCGGTTGCCGCGGGCGAAGCGCAGATGCTCATCAACGGCGCCACCGCCACCGCGCCGTTCTGCCGCCAGGGCACGCTGCGCCCGATCGCCGTCACCGGGCCGGCCCGACTGCCGGACTTTCCCGACGTGCCGACCTTCGCCGAGCTCGGCTGGCCGGCGGCGCAGTCGGGCACCTGGCAGGGCGTGCTGGCGCAGGGCGGCACGCCGGCGCCCATGGTGAATCGCCTCGCCACCGATATCCGCGCCGCCATGGCCGTCCCGGCCACCGCCGAACGCATCACCGCCCTCGGCGCCGTCAACAAGGCCGAGGGCCCCGAGAGCTTCCGCCGCTGGCTGGATGCCGAGATCGAGGTCTGGGCGGCGGTGGTGCGCGCCAACAACATCCGCCTGGACTGAATGCCGGAAACGCCCGAGGGCGTGCTCGCCCGCCTCGACGCCGCCGGCATCGCCGCCGACACCCGCCACCACCCGCCCGTCTTCACGGTGGCGGAGAGCCGGTCGCTGCGCGGCGCATTGCCGGGCGGCCACACGAAGAACCTTTTCCTCAAGCCGGCCAAGGGCAGCGGCCCCTTCCTGCTCGCGACGCTCGAGGAAAACCGCCAGGTCTCGGTCAACGTGCTTGCGCGCCTGGCGCAGGCCGGCAAGGTGACGATGGCGAGCGCGGAGGAACTCGTGGCCACGCTCGGCGTGCCGCCCGGCTCGGTCACGCCCTTGGGCCTGGTGAATGCCGCGCCCGGCACGGTGCGCTTCGTGATGGACCGGCACCTTGCCGAGGGTTTCGATCGCATCTGGGTGCATCCGCTGACCAATGCGGCCAGCACCGGGCTGGCGCCGGCCGACCTGCTGCGCTTCCTGGCGGGATGCGGGCATCCGGCGCTGCTGCTCGACCTCGCCTGACGGCGTCGCAGCCGCCAGAGCAGATCCCGCTCAGCTGGAAGCATCCGATCGGGTCGGGATGCGCGTGACGACACTCGCTCTCGCGGCGCGCACCAGGCACGGCGCCTGCCGGTCGTGTTGTGCGCCGCCGCAACGAACAGCGCCGGGGACCGCACGCCGCGATGGCCGCGCATCCGCCGCCGCGTCGTGGCGCGCGACAGGGATCGCGCTGCGCCGCGTGGCCCACCTGAACCCGCATGCCGCGCGCACTGATGGCGATGCCCACCGCCGGACGAATGCACCCGGCCGGAGGGACCGTTTGAGAATGCCGGTGCCGGCATGCAGAAGGCGCCGCTCGGCGCATTCTCAACCGGTCCCTGCGCGCCCCGGCGCGGTCAGGGGTCCGCGGTTGCGTCGACCAACTCGAATGCAGGGCAGGGCAGTCGCGCCAGGCCCACCACCTCGCCCACCAGGATCAGTGCCGGCCGCCGCGTCGACCAGCCACGCGACTGCCGCGGCAGGCTGCCGAGCGTGCCATCCAGCCGGCGCGACGCGCCGCTTCCGCCATCCTCCACGATCGCCGCCGGCGTGGATGGATCAAGCCCCGCCGCGATCAATCCGGCCGAGAGATCCGGCAGGGTCGCCGCGCCCATGTACACCGCGATCGTCTGCCCCGGCCGCGCCAATGCCGCGAAGTCGAGGTCGAGCCGCCCGTCGCGCGTGTGCCCCGTCACCAGCGTGAGCATCCGCGCGGCATCGCGATGCGTCAGCGGGATGCCGCTCTCGGCCGCGCATGCCAGGGCGGCGGTGATGCCGGGCACCACCTCGTGCGCGATGCCGGCGGCAGCCAGCGCGGCGGCTTCCTCTCCGCCGCGTCCGAACACGAAGGGGTCGCCGCCCTTCAGCCGGACCACGCGCCTGCCCTCGCGTGCCAGGCGCACCAGCAGCGCGTTGATCTCCGCCTGCGGCATGCAGTGATTGGCGCGCGCCTTGCCGACGAAGATCCGCTCGGCGTCGCGCCGCGCCATGTCGAGCACCTGCTCCGACACCAGGCGGTCGTGCACGATCACATCCGCCTCGCCGAGCAGTCGCAGCGCGCGCAGCGTCAGCAGGTCGGCCGCGCCAGGCCCGGCGCCGACCAGGTGCACGATCCCCGCGGGCGCCGTGTCCGCCGCCTCCAGCGCCTGCGCGAAGGCGGCCTCGGCCTGCGTATCGCGCCCGGCCAGGGCCAGTTCGCCGGGCCGGCCCAGCAGCACCGCGTCGATGAAGCGCCGCCGCGCCGGCAGGTCGGGCAGCCGGCGCCGCAGCAGCGCCTGGAAGCGGCCGGCCAGCGCCGCCAGCGCACCGATGCGCGGCGGCAGCACCGTCTCGATCCGCTGGCGCAGCAGGCGCGCCAGGGTCGGCGCGACGCCGCCTGTCGAGATCGCCACCGTGATCGGATCGCGGTCGACGATGGCCGGCATGATGAACGAACAGAGCGCGGCGCGATCGACGATGTTCACCGGGATACCGCGCCGCTGCGCCTCGGCCGACAGCGCCTGCAGGTCGGCCTCCGGCGCATCGGCGCCGATCGCCAGCACCACGCCATCCAGCAGTGCGGCATCGAAGCGCGCTGCCTGGCGCAACGTCGCGCCGGCGCGACGCAGCGGCTCGGACTTGCGGGCGATGGTGTCGCCATGCCCCAGCAGCAGCACGGTGCGGCCTGCCAGGTCCAGGAAGGCGGGGAAGTGGCGCATCACGCATCCTCCGGCTGGCGGGCCAGCAGCGCCGCGATCTCGGGCCGGCAGGACCCGCAGCCGGTGCCGGCCGCCGTCGCGGCGCCGACGCCGGCCAGGTCGCGCGCGCCGCAGGCGCGGATGGCCGCCGCGCTCACGCCATGGCAGGCGCAGACCAGCGG